>NZ_JBHFQF010000007.1:0-221030 GCF_041949955.1 Geomicrobium sp. JSM 1781026
AGCTTTATTTTTGGTCACACGAATGGTCCGATTGAAGGGCTGAACAACCAGACGAAGGTCATTAAGCGCAATGCGTTTGGCTTTCGCCGCTATGACCGGCTGCGTTTGAAGGTGCTATTGCATCACCAATTAAAAGAGCATACAAGTCGAGTAGGATAAACAAAGGAGCAGAGGTGTGTGGCAGTCTCTCAATTTGTGCAAAATGAGAAGGGGTGTCATGGCGGAGACGCCTACGGGAGTAGCGTCAGCCGAAGATCCTCGCGCGAAGCGCGATAGCTGAGGCGACGCCCGTGGCAAGCGTAGCCATGACACCCCCTACACTTCTATAAAAACAACATTTAGGTTTTTCAACAGCCTCAGAGGCGTATTGTCTCTACCCCAACATTTGACTTAGAACCTTTTTTCGTTGAATGGACAAAAAAAGGAGCGACTTTAAATGGAATGGACACTTCTCTTAGAGTACGGTTGGGTTCTCATCATTCTCATTATTTTGGAAGGAATACTCGCAGCTGATAATGCAGTTGTGTTAGCGATGATGGTAAAACACCTTCCAGAAAAACAACGAAAAAGAGCGTTATTTTACGGGCTAGCTGGTGCCTTTATTTTCCGATTAGCTGCTCTTGCGTTCGTCGCCATTCTCATTGAAGTGTGGCAAGTGCAAGCCATCGGTGCGCTATACTTGTTGTTCATCGCCATCAATCATTTTGTGAAAAAGTACGTGCGCAATAAAACGAACGTGAAAAAGGTCAAAAAACAACCCAAACAGTCAGGGTTCTGGATGACCGTATTAAAGGTAGAACTTGCCGATATTGCCTTTGCCGTCGACTCCATCCTTGCGGCTGTCGCCTTGGCGATGACGCTCACCCCAACGGGGTGGTTTACGGTAGGTCCACTTGACGGAGCACAGTTTGTTGTCGTATTTATCGGTGGTCTTACAGGTGTCATCATTATGCGCTTTGCCGCGGGTATTTTCATTCGGGTATTGGAAAACCGCCCTGGACTCGAGAACGGCGCGTATTTAATCGTCGGCTGGGTCGGTGTCAAACTCGCCGTATTTACTCTCGCTCACCCAAGCCTTGCGATCTTACCTGAACACTTTCCTGAAAGCACCGTATGGAAACTATTTTTCTGGGGAATCATGGCACTCATCATCGTACTCAGTTGGCTACTTTCCGCCCCTAAACAGCAGAAGAAATCAGATACTCAGGAAATCTCGAACCTGTAAAACGAGACACGTAAAATCAATCGCCCCAGCCCTCGCGTAGGTTGGGGCAATTCTTATTGGTGTAAAGACGGTTTGGATCGTTTAAGGTCAACATCGGTGGTCCAAATACGTCCGCCGTGTTTTCTTTACAGTCCAGACTACAAGTACAACATCGGTGACGAAACATCTGCCACCGTGTATTCTACGTACTCCAGAGCATAAGTACGACATCGGTTCGGTGCTGCCTCTTGGTTACGGTGTGGAAAAAAGTCCAAATGCCCCATATATTCATATTTGTGACACTTGAGAAAGAAAAATCATGATTTTAAACGTGAATGCGCACATAAACGGTGTCAACTGTCACAAATATTGCGATTTGTGACAGTTGAGTGCCGAAAGTGCCCGGTTTGAGGGCTGGATTGTCACATACGTGACCGACCGTCACATGCTTGTTCCAGGTGGTGACCCTCGGTCCTAACGTTTACCCTTCGGCAAACGTTTTTCGTGTTGCTCGCAACCTTTGCAGTGACGAACAACGATCGGCAACGATGTTGTCGAAGTGCAACGAGATGAATTTCAACAGACAATATGCAAGCACTCACCCGCAAAGGCCCATCTCGGTCATCCGATTCAATGAATTTCTTTCGTTCAACTTATATAGATCACTAAACCCCTAAGTTATTCGAAATACTCACACTACCGGAGTCGGGCACTGAGCTTTAGGCTTTAAAAGCGACCTTGAGCGCAGAATAAAGCGGCAATACGCCCCAAATCCCAATATCCCGTCTGCGCGAGCCGCGCCGAACCGAGACCGGTTTCGCTTCGGCCCCGCAGGGGCCGACAAGTTACTAGATCTTAAGCATAGTTGCGAAGAAACTGTTACCTAGTTGCGCCGATCTATACCCTAGTTCATCTCATTTTCCACTCAGCGGGAACTGGCGCACAACTCGGGAACAGAATCCCCAAAACTCGAGAACAGGTTGAGCCAGGTGCGGCGTCCCATCCCGCTCAAGCTACCAACATGTTTTCCACGCCGGCAAGATAAAACTGCGCGCGAGTTGGACCGATCTGCGCTCAATCTTTACCAATTCAGCACAATTAGTAAAATTAATCACAAAATTGCGCACGCACCCGAGCCGCAGTTCCAATATCAGGTCTTGATTATAGTTGCACCGAACTACTCCCAATTCCGTCTCACGTCTTTAATCAACGCAAACTCACGGCCTATTCAATAACATAATTAGTCCTGACAGACATCCGGTATTTGTGAACCGTATAAAATGACGTCTCGACGTGTCTATACTTACAACCTGTGCCAAAACCCCAGCCATTTCTTCCTTTATAATTCTATATAAAATTCTTCTATTTTTAATCAAAATTTGACAGATTCGCTCGTCCTACTTAACATTATAATTATTCCAGCATTTCGGAAATCATAAAAAGCAGCAGAAGAAAGGGAGACCGTGCATGAACACAACTTTCAGTCATGTAAAGCCTTTGTACGAACAAGCCTATGAACTTGTGAAAAGGTTAATTATGCACGGTGATATTGCACCGGGCCAAACGATTGTCGTCGCACAGTTGGCAGAACAACTACAAATTAGCCGTACCCCGCTGCGCGAGGCATTTAGACAATTATTGAAGGATCAACTTGTGACCGTCGACCGCAACGGCACATTGAAAGTGATGAGTTTGAGCTTGTCCGATTTTGAGCAGCTATTTGACTGTCGCATGATCTTGGAAAAGGATTTTATTGCGGATGTACACATGTCACTTACCGACCTTGAGATTGATGAATGGAGAAATCGGTTGGCATCTGCACGTCAAACGGCGGGCAATGCAACAGATGAGAGCATGCAAACATTGCATTTTATGTATGCGCATTTTTTCACGGTGTGCAAAAACCAACGTCTCTCACAGCTCGTCCAATCTACGTATTCACCACTATCCATCTACGCGATTGGACCAAGTCAAAATGCGATACATACAATGTTAGAGGAGCACGAGCAATTGCTTACCGCCATGAAGTCTGGAGACATTTCAGAGGTGCATGCGGTCATCGCTGAAATTAGTGCTGCAGAACGAGCGAGAGGTGCGGCTTATTTGGAAGCGCTAACAACGACTTAACGACTTCCGTAGTGCCAAAGCAGCCCCTCGAGCTGCTCGATTGTCTGCACATAATCATCGACAGCGACCCACTCATTCGGTTGGTGTGCTGTCTGACCTCGAATTGCACTCCAAATAATTATTGGGTACTTTGACTGAGCCCCCATGAATTGAGATCCATCTGTATAACCCGTCATCCCTTTCGCCGGGCGCTGGAAATGTTCTAGCATAAACTGTGCGAAAGGGTGATCTTCAGCAGTCTGCATCGGAGGCAAGTCGTTTAAAACCGAAATATGTGCTTCCAATTCAGGAATTGTTTTATTGACCGAATCAATCCGATCTTGTACGGCACGGATTACATCTACATGCTGCATCGACGGGACCGTGCGGATATCGAGCTGCAGTCGGCACAGATCAGGGACGACGTTCGTATTGCTACCCGCCGATAACACGTTCATGCTCATTGTTGGACCACCAAGCAGTGCATCCGGTTCATGGGACAATTGAAACTCAGAACGATTTAACTCATTCATAATTGCAACCATGTGCATCAACGCATTCACACCGCGATCAGGCCGCGATCCGTGAGCGGTGCGCCCCCTTGTCGTAAGTTCCAGCCACAGTGCCCCTTTATGTGTAATGATGACGTTTCCGCTCGTCGGCTCCGTAACGATCATCGCACTCACATCGTCGGTATAACCGCCTTCTGCAAGTTGCTTTGCACCAACGGCACCGACTTCTTCTCCGACAGAAGCAAAGCATTTCACATCAAACGGAAGCTTTTTCCCGGATTGTTTCAATCGGCACATCGTCGCTACGATTGCCATCAAGCCACTCTTCATATCACACGCACCCCGAGCATAGATCTTGCCGTCCTGCTCTTTAGCAGAAAACGGCGGGTAATCCCAAGGCTGTTCCCCTGGTGGGACCACATCCATATGGCCTGACAGACCGATCACATCTTTTGAAGAGCCATCTCCACGTAACGTCGCAACCACGTTTGACCTATCTTCTCCGTACACCACTTCCTCGGTAGGAATTCCGTACGCTGCAAATATACTTCGGAGCTTGTCCGCAACGAGTCGTTCATTCCCAGGCGGGTTCGTCGTGTCCATTTGTAATATTTCTTTTAAATGTTCAATCGCCAACGTATCATTCAAGACCGATCAACACCTTTTCTAATTGTGTGCGAAAGTATTCTCTTTCTTCGTTCGTAAAGGGCTTTGGCCCTTTTGTACGCTGCCCACTTTTTCGCCGCATCGCCCCTTCATGACGTTGCATGAGCAAGCGATCCATGCTCTCTTTTGAAAAGAAAAATCCGGTATGGTGCATGACGATGCATTGCTTTTCAAGTCCAAGAGCCGCGAGCCCATAATCACCGGTCACAATTACATCACCTGGCGTACTAAGCTGGATGATCTTGTAATCAGCCGCATCTGCCCCTTGATCAACATAGACCGTTTCAACTCCTTCATCTTCTACAATCGAAAAATGCGCATAACTTTTGACGAGCACTACCTGAATGGCAAATCGCTGCGCCATTTCAATAATCTCTGTTTGTACGGGGCTTGCGTCAGCATCCACTAAAATCTTCAATCTATTCACCTCTTTACTACGTAAAAAACCCGTAACGGTCACTGACCTCACGGGCTTTTCTCCTTATTGTTTCGTCGCCTCAATAAATGCCGCAAATAAACGATTGGCATACACATCTTCAGATAAATTCTCCGGATGCCACTGAACATTCAAAACAAAACGGTGAGCGTCACTTTCAAACGCTTCAATGACGCCGTCTGATGACGTTGCACTCACACGAAAGCCTGGAGCTATCTCTCTAACCGCTTGATGATGATAGCTGTTTACCCGGTAACGGGTGCTCCCAGACAATTCAGCGAGCTTCGTGTTTTGTACGACATCAATATAATGGGACGTGTGAAACCTCGGTGCTTTTTGTTGATGCTGCAGAAGCTCTTCATCCTTCTGCGCATATATATCTTGATACATATCGCCTCCAGCTGCAATGTTCACCACTTGACAGCCACGGCATATCGACAAAATCGGAAGGTCTCTCTTTAAGAATTCCTCAATAATCCGCATTTCAAACGTATCGCGGTCTGGGTGGATCGTTCCTAAACTCGGGTGCGGTTCTTCTCCGAACAACGTAGGGTCAATGTCTCCGCCCCCCGTAACGAGCAAACCGTCGAGTTTGTCACTCATCAATGCTGCCGCCCCGTCGAGCGTAACATTCGGCAAAATGAACGGTACCCCTCCATGATCGACAATACTACGAATGTTATCTTTAGAAATCATGTGGGTGCCGTCTTCCTTAATGCTTGAGGTAATGCCGATGATCGGCTTCTCCATACGATCCGTACTCCTTTTACACAGTTTGCTTCACTCGCTTAGCTTCTGCATCATGCTCGCCTTCTGTAATAATGTTCATTCGCTTAATCACGTCACTCATCTTACGGTATGCGTACATGTGCTTATAATCAATGTAGCGATTTGGCCATTGCAGACCTCGGTTGTTGAGCGCAGATTGCGGTAGCAATATTGGACGTTTATGTTCCATTGCATAATCCGCTTGTTGCAACACTTCGCTCTTATCACTCGCTTCAATAATGACATTTGCTGCTGCCATTCCGCTCATGAGTGCATAGCGCATCGGGAAATGCCAGCGTTGCACTTTGACTGAAGGAGGAAATTGGGAAATCACCAACCCTTTGTTCTCCAGCTTGCCTTGCAATGACTGGTGTTCACGAGGATGGAAGTGTGTTATTGGTGTGCCAAGAATGGCAATCGTTGGAATATCTTCATCAACGGTCGCTTGTTGAACGATCGAATCGATGCCTTTGGATAAACCTGAAATGATGACATACCCTTGTTTTCCGATCTCTTTGGACAACTGGTAAGCCGTTTCCTCTCCTTCTTTTGAAGGCTTACGGCTGCCAACGACGGTAACCAAATGCTCTTCCAGCAAGTCCGGATTGCCTCTCATGAAAAGAAATAACGGGGCATCTGATAGTGTATTCAACTGCGGTGGATAATGGACACCGCCTTTTTTCACAATGAGATCCTCTTCGCCTAACTGTTGAAAACCACCAACTACGGTAGAGTACGCTTTCTCTAACGCCTCTTGCTCAACGCCTAAATCCTCACTAATCTCTCGAATGTGTGGCGTGAGTTCCTCTGTCATTGGCCACTTGTCATACAAGCGCTCATACATCGGAACCGTTTTCTTATCTGATCCATTAAATATCGTTTGAATTGTGAAATAATTTATTGCTTCATACACGACTTCCGGCTCGTTTTTATGGAAGAGCGCAGTGATGAACATCATCTGATTCCCATCCATTCGCTTTCTGCGTTCCTCCAGATCGGTACGCATATATAAATTTCCACTCGGACTCGTCCGGACCGGCTTCACCTTGCCTGTATGCACAAGCTGATTCAGCCTTTGCGGGGTCACACCGAGATATGATGCTGCTTCACTAGCAAATAGTATTTCTTGTTCAATAACGGGCCGAAGAAACCTTGAATCCATCTCCTTCACGTTCATTTGCACTCATCCTTTTTTGTGTATTTGTTTTTCTATATTGTTATTCGGTCAAAGAGACGGATCATTCAGAAACCATTACATGTACCCTTGACTTTATAACATCTACACTCATCATATCACTATCCGTTTTTATTGTATATGTTATTTTCAAACTTTTTCGTTAAATTGATACCGCTTCCACTTGCTTCGAGTCGCAAAAATCGACATTTACCGCGGTTTTTAGCGTTATTTGTCGAATGATGTTTTTTATAATTAATCCATAATATGTTGAACGAAAGAATTTCTTCAAAAAGCAATGGTAAGCTTGGTAAGTGCAAACTGTGCTCAGCTACCCACAAGACATCGGCGCGGCTCGCGCCGAACCGAGTCAGATTTGGCTTCGGCCCGGTGGGGCCGACGTGTCGTTGGCACTTCATCCTGGAATCTACGCAGGAGTCTTGGGAAATCAGCTCTAAAGTCGGTGAAAAGCGCAAACTAGCGCGCAAAATGGCACCCAGCACCGCGCTCCCCCTTCCACCCAACAGTGCAAATCAAGAAAATGCTAAGTTCATTCCATATAGATCGTCAAGAATTTGGGAAAATCGACTTTTTTACCGTGATCTAGACCATTTTGGGTGTGATCTAGATCACCAATCTCCCAGAAATTACCAACACTAAACATCCATCCAAAGTAGATACAGGTGCAGCACCAAGGTGATGTTGCCCTTATACTCTTGAGTACATAGAAAACACGGTGGGCGTACTTTGACCACCGATGTTGCACTTGTAGTCTGGACTACATAGAAAACACGGTGGGCGTACTTTGACCACCGATGTTGACCTTGTGCTTTGGAGTACAAGCATTCACCAGCAGTGGAAAGCAACAATAGTGCATTTAGGAAAATATTTAGTTCATTCTATATATAATAAATAAGCGCACGCCCCAATCGGAGCATGCGCTGAGTATTTAATACGGATAATACGGCGGATAGTACGGTGGGTAAGGGGGTGGATATGGAGGGTAATACCCAGGGCCTCCAAATGTATTGCCAGCAATTCCACCAACGATGAGTCCAGGAATAAATCCTCCACCAAAACCATACCCCGGGCGTGGTGGACGAGGTGGTCCATGATGATGGTGATGGTGGTGATGCCCTCCTCCACCGTGACCATGTCCATGCCCATGCCCGAACTGCCGTACATCCTCTTCTTCGTAGTTAAATTCTTGCCCTTCATATGGGTATTCAGTTTCAATATTCATTGCACGTAACACCCCTTTCTTTCAACTGATACATCAGCCTATGCGAGAAAAGGAATTCGGTGCATTGCTACGGGTGAAGACGTTTCATAAATCCAATTAAATCATCACTTTGCTCCGTATCATCCGCGACCTTATTGTATTGCTCGTGTGAGCAAACTAAACATTTATGCAGGAGTTGATACCCCTTTTTTGAGTGAGACTTTACATCAACGGGTTCCATCAAGCCATGACACGACGATGCTCTGTCCCCTGGTACAATATCAACGTGCTTTGAGTACAAGCAAAACGGGCAATGATTACGATAGCTGCCATTACTTAAAGGAACGACTTGTTCCCTACAATGTTCACAAACAAATTGCGTATTCTCATCTGAACGACTCACGTCTTTACCTCCAATAAACAACCTGAAGATCAGTGTAGCATAAATCACGTAATGAGATCTTTCTGATGATTTCGGTGCCGATTTTGCTAGTCCCGATATTGTTACGTGCAAACGTCCGTCTGTAAAAAGACCCCAACTGTGGTCATATTATGGAGGAAAACGACCATCACTCAAATTGACTATTTTTATATATGCCAATCCGTCCTGCAAATAGGGTCTTTTAAGGAGCCAACTGCCTCGTATATTTCTTATTGTGACAGTTGATGACGTTTATGTGAGCATTCGGATGAAGAAGAGTGAATTTCCCTTTATCAACTGTCACAAATATTAGTTTTTGTGACGATTCGAGCATCTCTATATACGCCTCGTGAGCTAGGATGGGTGGCGGATCGTACCTTAACGCCTTTGCGAGACCGGTAGCGTTTTCCTCCCTCCACAGCCGTATGCAAATACTGGAGCCATACTCATGAAACACGAGACCAGTCGTTTGAGAAGTGAAAACACAAAAAAAGACCCGGGCGATACCCGGATCTTCTCGATCATTTATGATGGGTCTGCTGTTGCTGCATTAAAGAGATCAACGACTTGCTGTACCGATGCGAAACCACCTTCTGGCTTACGCTCAACAACCATTTCATACGCTGCTTGGCGTTCTTCCTCATTTAGCGCTTCATACGCTTCCACATTCACACCAAGGTCCTCAGCGTGTTCGATCAACCATGCAAAATGTTCAGAGGTTGCATCTGATGGATTATCTAACTCATTAATTTCTCTAGGCTCAACATGGAAATAAAACGGTACGCTTACAATTTCCTCATCCACGTATAGCGTTGAGAACTCGATATAGTACTCTCCAGACTCTTCAGCCAAGTCCATCATGATGATTGCTTCAAACTCACCGTTTTCATCTGTTTCCATCGTCACCCCAACACCGACAATATCGCCATCTTCATCAACGACGGTCGGTGTGACATTGACCATCCATTCTGAATCATATGGGTCAATTTCGCCCGTCAATTCCATCTGTTCTTCAACGTAATCATAATCTCCGATTGAATCGATCGTCACTTCGATCTCAGGCATCGTTTCGCCGTCGTTGACGTCTTCTAGCATCGCGACCACTTCATCAACCGTACCCGTCGGATAATCATCATCTGCAAATGCTGCTGCATAAGCTTCTGCTCGGTACGGCAACACCATATTGGCATCAAACGCACCGGTAACTTCTCGTAAGTTATGGAGATTGGAGATAACCATCAGCTCAGCGTCTTCTTCATCCATCTCATTCAATTGCTCTAGTGCACTCTCAATGGCAATGCGTTCCACCATTGCTTGTAGCTGATCGATAATATCATCAGCATCAAAATCTAGCTCGCTCACCACATCCACATACACTTGGCCTTCAACAATACCACCGACCACATACTCAAAATCATCACTTACCAATTCCAAGCGATTGAGTGCAGGCAAGATGTCGTCTTCATCCGCGCCTTGAATGGTTACAAGTGTCGTCTCAAGGTTCACGCTTGCGACGAAACGGTCGATATCCAGTACGGTCGACTCGCCATCATAACCGTCCATGTAGGAACTCACGTACTCAGAGAACACCTCTGACGACAGATCATCATGATCAAAGTCATACAAATCATTGAGGGCAGATAAGAAATCCGCTTCATCCTCATCAGCGTACGCTGCTTGTAGATCGGCAATTGCCGCTTCAATCGTGCCTGGTTCTGGTTCTGGTTCTGGTTCTGGTTCTGGCTCAGGTTCTGGATCTGGCTCGTCCGCTTCGGCCACACCGGTAAATGTGAGCGTCGTTGGCGATTCCCCGTACCAGAACGAATACTCCATTCCTTCCTCTTGCTCGCTCGTCGTTACGCGAACCGTATAGCCGTCGTCAATAATGTCCACATCGAGCGTCTCTAAACCGTCAAACGTGAAGTTCATCGCATCCGCTTCCGTTTGCGCCACATCAAAATGAACATCAACCGTCGTATAGTTCACCGCTTCAATGCCGGTAATGTCGCTCTCTTCGGTATATTGATGAATGAGCGCACGGTCTAGGAATACGGCAAAAGCAGAACGGGTCACTGTCTCTCCTGGGCGGAATTCTCCGCTCTCTACATAACTAATCCCGTGTTGCGTCAGAATCTCAATGTTCTCACGGTGGGCGTCGTATGCGTCATCCAAGTCGACGAGGTTCGTATCTTCACCTGTGTTCTCAAGCCCAAACGCACGCACGAGCACAGACGCCATCTGCTCACGGCTAATGCCGTTGCCTGCGTCAAACATCGTGCCGTCGAAACGTCCGACCATAATGCCTTCTTCTTGCATGATCGTCGCCGCTTCTGCGTACACACTATTACTTGATAAATCATCAAACGGAACATCCGTAACATTGTCACGTTCAAACCCTAGCGCATCGACGAGCAAGTTCGCCGTTTGCCCACGGTTGATCGTTTCACCTGGGCGGAACGTGCCATCAGAATAACCACTAATGACTCCACGCTCTGCATTACGAAGAATTTCGGTGTAGCCAAACGTGCTCGGTGTGACGTCACTAAACACCGCACCTTCTTCTGCATCGGCTACCTGTGCTGGGGTAGTCACCGTAAACGCCGTCGCTGCCATTGCGGCAGTAACTGTTCCGGCTAAAAATTTACGATACGATTTTGGTTGATAACTCATCAAATCTCTCCCTTATTTTTTATTGATTGCTTACAGCTTCATTAAATACGTCAACAATGTCACTTACCGTTTCATAACCTTCATCCGGTCGTTCATTCACGACAGTTTCATAGACCGATCGCTTTTGTTCATCGCTCAGTGCTTCATACGCCTCAGCGTTCACCTCAAGCTCTTCAGCATGTTCGATTAGCCAGGCAAAATAGTCCGCATTCGCCTCTTCAGCACTTCCCAAGTCGTTAATTAGACGGGGTTCAACGTGGAAGTAGAACGGGAACGACACCGTTTCATCAGCCCAATCATTGTTTAAAATCACGGTAAACATGCCGGACTCTTCAATTCGCTCCATGTCAATCATGCCCACGAATTCGCCATCTTCGTGCATCGTCATGCCTGCTCCGCCATGAGGTTCATCCAACATCCCACCGTCTTCATCACCAAGTTCAGGAATGAACGACATCGGCCATTCAATGTCCCACTCTGAAATAGTTCCAGAAAACGTTAATTCTTCGAGACGATAATCATATTCATCGACGCTATCGATGGTAATTTCAATGTCTGGCATCGTGTCACCGGCATTGATGTCTTCGAGCATCGCAACAATATCCTCAACCGTTCCCGTTGGATAATCATCATCTGCAAAAGCTTCGCTGTATTGCTCCGCTCGATACGGAAGAACGAGTTGCTTTTCAAAGGCTCCAGTAAGTTCACTTAGCTCAAGAAGTCCACGGGTCACTTCACTCGGAATCATGTCTTCATCTAAGTCATCCATGTCGTGCAAACCCTCAATGAGTAACTCAATATTCAAACGCTCTACTGTCTCTTGAATTTGATCAATAATGTCAGGGCTATCAAAATCTAGCGCTGAAATTTGCTCTACGTATCGATCAAGGTCTTCAATACCAGTGATTGGCGAATACTCAAAGTCAGACACTTGACTGAGCCGGTTTAACGCCTGAAGTAAATCATCTTCATCTGCCGCTTCAATCATAACGAGTGTCGTGTCTAAGTTAACGCGGGAAACCCAGCTGTCAATGTCAGACACGCTCGACTCACCTTTATACGCATCCATATACGCCGTCACGTATTCGGCGTACACTTCGGCAGACAAATCATCATGTTCAAACTCATAAATTTCATTGAGCGCTTCCAGAAATTCCACGTCATCCTCATCAGCGTACGCCACTTGTAGATCAGCAATTGCCGCTTCAATCGTGCCCGGTTCTGGTTCTGGTTCCGGCTCAGGTTCAGGTTCTGGATCTGGCTCGTCCGCTTCGGCGACACCGGTAAACGTGAGCGTCGTCGGCGATTCCCCGTACCAGAACGAATACTCCGTTCCTTCCTCTTGCTCGCTCGTCGTTACGCGAACCGTATAGCCGTCGTCGATAATGTCGACATCGAGCGTCTCTAACCCGTCAAACGTGAAGTTCATCGCATCCGCTTCCGTTTGCACCACATCAAAGTGTACATCAACCGTCGTATGGTTTACCGCTTCAATGCCGGTAATGTCGCTTTCCTGGGTATACTGATGAATGAGCGCACGGTCTAGGAATACGGCAAAAGCTGAACGGGTCACTGTCTCTCCTGGACGGAATTCTCCGCTCTCTACAGTACTAATCCCGTGTTGCGTCAGAATCTCGATGTTCTCACGATGGGCGGCGTATGCGTCATCCAAGTCGACGAGGTTCGTATCTTCACCTGTATTCTCAAGCCCAAACGCACGCACGAGCACAGACGCCATCTGCTCACGGCTAATGCCGTTGCCTGCGTCAAACATCGTGCCGTCGAAACGGCCGACCATAATGCCTTCTTCTTGCATGATCGTCGCCGCTTCTGCGTACACACTATTACTTGATAAATCATCAAACGGAACATCCGTAACATTGTCACGTTCAAACCCTAGCGCATCGACGAGCAAGTTCGCCGTTTGCCCACGGTTGATCGTTTCACCTGGGCGGAATGTACCATCTGAGTAGCCACTAATGATGCCTCTCTCCGCATTGCGAAGAATTTCTGTGTAGCCAAACGTGCTCGGTGTGACGTCACTAAACACTGCACCTTCTTCTGCATCGGCTACCTGTGCTGGGGTAGTCACCGTAAAAGCCGTCGCCGCCATTGCGGCCGTAACTGTTCCGGCTAAAAACTTACGATAAGACCTTGGTTTGTAGCTCATGGAACCTCTCCTTTATCAATTATAAATTCAGACTATAGTTCTACTACCCTATGTATCTTGTTTTTACACACACATTTCAAATAATTTAAACTTATTTCAGAGATTACAGCTAATTAAAAAGACAACGTTAGTATTCAAAGGTGTATATTGATTTAATATTTTGCCGACAAAACCCACCCTGTCTCGGTAACTACTCGGAATTCTTGTACGCTGAGGTTTTTCATTCGGGATTACGTCCGTATAATTGTGTAAAAAGAAAGAGTCATATCATTCCCTTTTGACCAAACTGTTTTTGTCCAACCAAAAACAATCCGAAAAGAGGAAATGAAATGACTCAATTACAGTTTACCCTTGATATGGAAGATTTAATAGAGATGGTGATGAGTTCAAACATGGAAGCGGTGGTTCGATCTTCGATTGTGTTGATCTTAATCTAGTAAACCACTGGACTAGCATTTTAAAATCTAGTCATTATCATAAAAAAAGACCGGGCTAAGTGCCCGGTCTTTCGCCATTACATTTATTAACGAGTTGCCGGAAGAACGAATGTTCCACCGCCGTAAAGGTCAGCAATAACGATCGTTACTTCTTCATCGCTGCTAGAGAAGATAATTTCTTCAATCATATCTGCAGTGATTGTTTCTACATTTGACTCAAGAGCTTCAAGGTTTGAAATCATCGTACCTTCAGCGTTTACAACGAGCTCTTCATCTTCTTTAACAGTAAGCTCAGTTACTTGTGGAGCACTGTTCTCAACAGTCACTTCGATTGAAGCTAGCACTGTTCTAAAGCCACCTTCAACTTGCTCAAGCGTAATCGTAGCTGTACCTACACCGTTAGCTTCTACAGCGTAGTCAGTAACGTTCTCACCGTTGTTGATGTCTACAACATCAAGGTTTGAAGACGTTACTTCAATGCTGCCAGGTAATGCGTCAAGCGCAGCGGCGACATCTGCTTGTGCAACTTGTACACCTTCATAAGAGCCATTTACTGACAACGTCTCAGTAACTACTTCTCCAGTTGGTGTATCTGCATCTTCAACGAATAGATCAAGAACTTCTTCATCCATGTCAAAGAAGTAGCTATCTACGCCATTGTCTTCATGCTCGATGATTT
Organism: Geomicrobium sp. JSM 1781026; assembly: GCF_041949955.1. NCBI lineage: Bacteria > Bacillati > Bacillota > Bacilli > Caryophanales > Geomicrobium > Geomicrobium sp. JSM 1781026. Next base: position 14,466 of record NZ_JBHFQF010000007.1, read on the forward strand.
CAACAGTGACGGAACCAAGTTCAACATCATCATGAGTGAAGTCTACGGTATACGTACCTGCTTCAAGACCACCTTCAGTTACTTCATTAAGGTTAACGATGATTTGACCTTCGTCATTAATCGACTGATCATCTGTCACAGTTTCACCTTCAGCATCAGTGATCTCAACATCAACGCTCTCATCACCTGTCCAAACACCACCGTACTGGTTCACTGCATTTACAGTAAGGTTTCCTACAATTCCATCAGCATTGCGAACGAAGCGATTCGTTTCACCAGCTTCTTTAATTGCAGAAAGTTCTTCCGCACCGATAACTTCAATATCCAATGTTACCGCTTCTTCAATACCGTCAAAAGAAACAGTAAGAGTTGTTGTTCCTTCATTAACAAGGTTTAAGCGCTCATTGTTGTAGTTCGCAACTGATGAAACGCTAGAACGAATGTCTTCTACTGTAAGTTCTTCAACAACTTCTTCGTCCAGCTCTTCACCGAATGCATTTACCGCTCCAACAGCTCTTACTTCTACCTCATCGTCATGGTTAATTGGCGCTTGATTGTTCTCAAGCTGATCTTCCCCGATGAAAAGTGCAGCTTCTGGAACTTCTGTCGCTACGTTTGCATCAAAGATATTTACGTCTTGGCGCTCTGTACGAACTGTCGTTTCACCGTCAGTAATTTCAACAGCGTAAGAAATTGTGTCCTCATGGCTGAATTCGCTTGCATCGAACAATCCGTCTTCATTTAATTCGAAGTCGTTGTCGTTGAATACGTACTCCACCTCATACCCAGCTTCTTCAAGCTCAGCTGCAGAAAATGCATGTCCGTCAACAGTGAATTCAAGCGCTTGGCCTTCTTCGTTGCGGATCATTGTTGTTGTAGCTGCTGCTGCTTCAAGTGGAAGGATGAGTTCTGTAATTTCGAAATCAACGCTTGCTTCAGCGTCGCCAACTGTGATTTCAGCTGTGTATTCGCCTGGAAGGAATCCAGCAAATTCTGCTGAAATTGCTTCGTCTTCAATCGCTACGTCTGCTTCTTGAACTGTTTCGCCGTCAGCGTCAACGATTGCGACGTGCGCTTCTGCATCTTCAGCAGCACCTGTTACGTCAGCTGTAACTGTTGCAGTTGAGCCTTCAACGTTTGCTTCAGCAGTTTCAATCGCCACTTCTTCAACTTCACCAGCTTCGCCGCTACCGATAAATGAAAGCGTCGTGCGCTCGCCGTCGAAGCTAAGCGTGTACGCTGTATCTTCAACTTGGTCACTCGTTGTAAGCGTAATCACATTGTCGTCTGTAGATTCAGCATCTAAGACGTCAAGGTCGTTGTTGAATGTAAAGAAATCAGCTGTGATGTCTTCTGCATTAACTTCGTGATCAAACGCCACTTCAACTGTGTTTTGGTCTAAAGCAGTAACACTTACAAGACCAGAATCTTGTGTGTGCACAACGTCGAACGTGCGCTCTAAGAATGTTGCCATTTGTCCACGTGTTACAGACGCTTGTGGATTAAAGTGGTTATCTCTCGTTGACGTGATGTTGTATTGAGCGAGAATTTCGATGTTTTCACGGTGTGCAGAGTATGCATCATCGATATCTTCAACAACTGCGTCAGAACCTTCAATTGGTTGAAGATCGAACGCACGAACGATCATCGATGCGACTTGCTCTCTAGATACATCAAGACCTGTGTCAAATTGTGTATTACCAAGACGTCCAGTCATAACGCCTGCCTCTGTTACCGCTTTAACAACAGGAGCAAAACTACTTGCAGATGAAACATCTGGGTAAAGATCTTCTTCTACTTTTTCAGGAACATCAAGATCGAGGGCACGCGCCATCATTGTCGCTGCTTGTCCACGAATAATGTTATCTGATGGACGGAATGTGTTATCTGAGCTATAGCCCGTGATAATGCCGCGCTCCGCTGCACGTTCAATATTTTCAAAATGTGTATCCGTTGGTGGAACATCAACAAATGTTTGCTCTTGAGCTTCTGCTACTTGCTGCGGTGTCGTTACTGCGAATGCAGATGCCGCCATTGCTGCAGTCATTGTACCTGCAATTACTTTGCGATAAGACTTCGGATTATAAGCCATTCATATTGCCTCCTAGCAAATTATCATACTGAGTTTTTAGGATTAGGACCCCAAGATCATTTTTGGAAGATACTAACATGAAATATTATATAAACTATGAATTTAGTATGTCAAATAATATTTTCATATATTTCCCATGTACTATTTTTCCTGTCATCACTGGATATTCTGAATATTGATCTTGAAAATATAGCGCTTTCATGGGTTTTATAACCTTTCAAGCTAATAATTTCTAGGATTAACAAGACCCAAAAATAGTTTTACAGGAAAACATTACTAGTATATTTCATAAACTACCATATCACTCATCTCCCTTATCTTAAACCTACGTTTTGCTCATTTCTCGAATTCATGATTTTTTCTATAAAAATACTTCCATGGTCTGTTTTTTGTGTTTTATTCTATTATTTTCACTTCAATCTAACACGATGAACATATAGTTTATGAATTATTCAACTTATAAAGATTCTATATTACTAATTCAACACACAACTAAATTCCCACCACTTCTTGAAGTGAAACTGACGCTTCTGTATGTCTTTTGTCGTGGGTCATTAATACCTAAACCAAGCTATGCTCGACGATACATAAAAACAAGCGTTAGGACCTTTGCCGATCCTAACGCTTGTTTTTTTCACACCGATTCAGTTGCTTCGAGTTGTTCCAGAGCTGTATTCACTTCTTGAATATCTTCTTCCAAAACACTCACCATCTGTTTATGCCTGTTGGATAATGTGCTCGTCGAAATGGAGAAGTGTTCAGCAATGGATTTCTTTGTGACCTTTTCACCTGCGATGTTTGTTTCAATCAAGTAAGTGAGTGCGGCCGCATAGCTTTCAGGCTTTTGAATGCGCGGATTTTCACGCTCAGTATACCGCTGCCACAACAACTCTCCCACTTCTTTATACTCAGGCTTTCCATGGGCTTCAATGTAGCTATTGTACCCGTTCGCCACGACTTGTTGTTCTTTTGAATCATAACGCTCAGTGCGTGTTTCACTCGTTTGCTCTTCTTTTTTTCCGTATAAACTAAGCATAAGCACATGCATGAAATGATCATCCATAAACGTTTCAGATTGATCACTCGCTTCGAAGGCCTCAATGATCAGTTGTTCTCGATCCTTTGCAACCGTTCCGAGTAAGTGCAACGGAGCGGCAAGTGATTGGTAACTGTCGCCTGCTGGCAATAATACCGCCAGCAAAATTTCACCACGTTCCGGTGCTCGATCTTCCGAACGCTCCTCAGGGTTTAAAATAAGCTGCCTTCTCTCATTAGAAAACAGGTCTTCCACAAAGATAAGGTCCTTTGACTCGGCTTCTAGCACACGATAGACCGAAGGACCGACAGATGGCCAGCGTTTGAAACTTTCCTCAACAGAAGGTCTCCAAATACTTTTTTGTTTATGTTTAACAAAACGCTCCATCATCGTATGGCCCTCAAACGGATGTTTCGTGATGACCCACAACCCCGAAAAAAAGTACGCAAAATCTCGGCCTTGCCGATCGAGTTTGTCCAAGTCATATACACTCCGAATGACTCGATCAATTCTCTTCGCATCTTTTTTCATCGTTTGTTGCAAAAACTCCTCTTGCAACGACTTTAAATTTTCATTAACCGTTTGTGCGATCGGCATTGCCGGTTCTTTTCCGTGGCATTTCTTGTATTTTTTCCCGCTTCCACACGGGCAAGGTTCATTTCTTCCTACATGTTCGATGATCATCCGCTCCTTATACATATAAAACGCTTGGCTCACCACCAAGCGAATGTCATGCTATAAGACTACGATAATCCATTCCTTGCAAAATGACAATCTCCCTAGCGAGCATAGCGCCAATACAACAACAAAAACCGCCCAACAATGCATCATTTAAAGCGTTATCATAGGCATTGACCGTGCGGCTCTCCCAGTATTTGGCGTGTAGGGTGAGGGGTTCGTTTCTTGGCTAAGAAACTGCGCCTAGTTCCTTCTATCTGAGCCCAAGCTGGTCCAATGGTTCCACAGAACGGAAACTTTTCCCCAACTCGAGTACAGAGTGCCTAAACTAGGTAACAGAATCAGGGTTCTCGCATCCCGCCAAGCATCGCAGTTGAAGAACCGACATGTCATCTGAAGTAAGAATGTGGCTAATTTGCGCTCTAGTTTTACAAAATCAATGCAAATATCGTTAAAACGAGCAAACTGGAGCGCAGCTTGGCGCCCCCTCTCCGCCGAGCATCGAGCCGCGCCGACAGCAAGTTGGGTCTGGATTCGCTTCACCTTCCACTCACGCCAAAACCCAACATCCATAATAGATGTTGGGTTTTGGTTGGTTTTCATTTAGCCAGGGGGGGCTATTTTAGAAGGAGAATGGTGTGCGTACATCTCCGTGTCCCGGGCGTGGGACCGGAAGGATGACGGACGCTTCTCCAATTGCTTGGATACGTTGCGTCACTTGATCGGTTTGGCCATACTCATCGGTAATGCCGAGCGTTACCGTGTACGTGCCAGAACGGTGGTACGTATGGTACACCGATTCTCCGGAAGCGCGCGTGCCGTCGCCGAATGACCATGAGTAATCAACAATTTCGCCATCCGCTTCAGACGAGCTCGCATCTAATACAAAGCTCTTGCCAGAATCAATTGATGCCGGCATGTCGATGACCGCTCTTGGCTCACTTGGTGCTGGCTCATCATCACTAGGCGTGTTGATGTACAGCTTGCCATCCGCCGTTTCGCGGACTTCATTGCCGAATTCATCTGTCGCACGAATTTCAATTTGTGCGCCTTCAGCAACAGCGTTTGAGATCGCCGTCCAGTAACCGACGTAATGACCGTCAGACGTCTCTCTCATCGGCAACTCAACGACATTGCTCGGGTCATTGATGAGTGGCATGCGAATCGAGAAGTACGCGTCCAGTCCAGACACTGAATCGAAAGAAATCGTTACCGTTTCTCCTGCATCAAGGTGACGGTCTTCACTAGGTTGAACATTTTCAATCGTTGGCGCTTCAAAACCTGCACGGATCGTTACACTCTCCGTTGTCGTGTTTCCTGCAAGGTCTGTCGCTTCAACGACAATTTCATTTTCACCAAGGTCAAGGAGCACACGGTGGCTAAAGTTACCGTCTTCGTCCACTTCAACTACAGTACCATTTACGGTGAGCTCATCAAGATTCTCTTCTTCGACTGAGCCCGTTACGGTGACGGTTTCACGGTTCGTGATGTCACCGTCTTCTGGTGATTCAATCGTTACGTTCGGTGCAACAGTATCTTGAATGACCGTTACAGGTGCTGACGGGTCACTCAGACCATCTTCAACTTCTGCACGGGCAACAAGTTCGTTCTCCCCTTCATTAAGAGGTACTTCAACACTGAATGATCCCGCATCCGCTTCTGTTACCGCAGCTTCTTCTTCATTGTTATAAATGATCACTTCTGCGTCTGCATTTTCATTCAACGTACCTTCAACTAAAATCGTATCTTCGTTCGTATACGTCATATCTTCAGGCGTTTCAATGACTGGTGCTTCGAGTTCATAAGAAACGTCTGCACGGATCATAAAGTTTCCGTAAGCAAGTTCTTGCTGGAAGCTTCCACCGACGTACAAGTACGATCTTTCAGCTTGAGCATCACCTGTTGCCATGTCCGTACCAATCGCTGGTGACAAGTCACCGATTTCTGTCTGAATGGAAGTGATGAAGAAATCACGATCGGTTACAATGCCATGTTCTGAAAGGTCGATATAGTTCCATGCATCCCGTTCGACGTCCACGACAAATGGTTCAACGAGTCGGTCTGTCGGGTTGCCGTTTCCGTCGGTATCATAGACGGCAAACTGCGTTTCTGTACCGCCTGGTACTGGGAAGTCATCTCCCCACACATACACGTTCACCCCGTTGACAATGGCAGCTTCCGCTGGTGTAAATTGAACGGCCATCCCGTTGTTCGCGGCATTCAATACGAGTGCATTTTCTGGGTTTCCATTGTCATAAGCGATTTCATCATCGAAGCCGATGAATGGGCGCAATTCAACCGATACTTCGGTCACTTCGCCACCAACGACTTCAATACCACTCACTTGCGTGCTGTGATAGCTCGGTGCAGAAACAGCCAGTGTGTAGCTTCCTTCAAGCACATCTTCAATGAGGAATGTACCGTCTTCATCGGTCACACCGTCAACGATAGAAGGATCTTCTAGCACACGTACGGTTGCATCTTCAATTGGCTCATCGTTACGTTCATTGACGACCGTACCGCTAATTTCTCCAGTCGGAATTTCATTGAGCATGAAATTCGCTGTCGTTCTTTCACCTGAGCTGATGGTGACTTCTTGTTCTTCTGCATAGAATCCGTACGCTTCAGCAACCGCAGTGAATGTACCTTCGCTATGGTTTAAGCTGTAAGCGCCTGTTGCAGGATTCGTGCTTGTCGAACGGTTTGTTTCTAGAATCGTTACGTCCGCATCAACCGGGAGACCGGCGACGGTTGGACGCTGGGCGTTCGTTTCTTCACGAACGTCAGATTCTTCATAATCAGACGTCCCGTCTGGTGCTGGAATACTCGTGACCGCATCGAGATCACGTTCCACGCGTTCCACATCTGGACGCTCGATGGATACGTCTTCGTTTTCAGCAACATGATCGACCGATTCGCTCGTTCCGACGACGGTTACATCGTCGATGTACCAGCCAGCATACGTAATGATGCTGTCAGAATCAAAAGCGAAGCGGAGTTGAATCGATTCACCTAAATAATCATTTAGCGAAATTTCAGCTTGTGCCCATTCTTGGTCACGACCCGTGAACTCTGCAAGTTCATCCCACGTATCGCCACCATCTGAAGACACTTGAACCAAGCCGTAATCCCAGTTGTTTTCGATATCTTGCCAGTAGTTGAAGTGCAGTTCCGCTAGCTCAACGTCTGACAAGTCTAAAACCGGGCTGCCGATATAGCTGTCTTCCGCATTGTTGTAGTTCCCTGACAAGCTTGTGGCCCACACATTGTCGCCAGTGAGTGCCCCGTTCGGGCCTGAGGTTGGCTCTCCCCATTCCCATGAGCTGTTCGTTCCACCACTTTCAAATTCACCGTCATCATCTTGGAAGTTGCTATGGTAGAATACCGAAATGTTCGGTGCGATGGCTGTCGCTTCATTGGATGTTTCACTTTCGTTGCCATCATAATCGTTCGCTGTTACGGCGTACGTATATTCCGTACCGCCTTCAACGTCCATGTCTTGGAATGTTGTGGACGTCGCGTTGCCAATTTCATCAAACCCGTCACCAACTGAACGGTATACCGAGTAGTTGTTCAAATCAAGATCTTCATCCGCCGGTGCATCCCAGCTAAGTTGAAGTCCTGCCGTGCTTGATTGCACGTCTAAGTTTGCCGGTGCGTTCGGTGCGGTTGTATCTTCACCGACGAGGTTCACATTGTCCAAGTACCAGCCTTCAGCTGTCGTTGAGCTATTTGACTCTAGGACGAAGGAAACGAGTACCGGTTCGCTTGAACCTGCATATTCATCTAAATCGACATACAGTGAGTCCCAACCATCGCTTGTGCCTGTGAACTCTTGGACGATGTCCCAACTGTCACCATAATCATCGGATACGAGCACATTCGCATAGTCAACACCACCAACGACGTCATACCAATGGTTCGTACGTAGGGAAGCGGTATCGCTGTCGCGAAGGTCTAGTGGCACGCTATACAGTACGTGCGTATCGTCAGAATAATTGCCAGAAAGGTTTGTACCGACGAGCTTGTCACCATTCACAGGCTCAGGGCCTGATTCAGGTTCACCCCACGCCCAGTCGCCGTCAAATGTCCAGCCGACAGGCTCAGAACTGAAGTCCTCGCTATATTCGCCTGGCTCGACACCGAAGTCGACATCCACATTGTACGTGTCGGTTTGCGCGATATTTCGACCGTAGTCACGTGCTTGAATATAGTATTCAAACCCATCTTCATCGATGAGATTCGCTGGAAGAAGCGCACGATACGTTCCTTCTTCATGGTCTCCTGCGACTTGCTCCATCGAGAACACATAATAGTGGTTAATGTTGTCGTTTGTCATCCACACTTCAGCATCAATGACCGACACATCGTCACTAATCGTGGCTGTTACCGGTACGTCATACCCAGCAAAAACGGAATCAACTGGCGAGTGCTCGATTTCCGGTGGAAGATCGTCACTGCCTTCTTGTAAAACTTGTCCTTCTAACGTTCCAAGGTCTCCTGAGATTGAGGCGACGGCTTCGTATGCGTTCAGCATCCCAAGTCCGTACGCATCATTTGGAACAGTTGTGTATTGGCTATCGGTTAACGGCTCAGCCGTCTCGTCTAAAATGTCGTACACTTCGTTTGGCGACAGTCCACTGTCTACAGATAGCAGCAATGCGGCTGCCCCTGCGATATGTGGTGCGGCCATCGACGTTCCGTTCCATCCTGCTTCATAACCACCGGGCACGGATGAACGTATGTTCACGCCTGGCGCGGAAATGTTTGGCTTCAGATCGTCTTCGTATTGTGAAGGCCCGCGGCTTGAGAAGCTTGCGACCGCATCGTTAATATCTACCGCTGCAACGGCATAGCTTTCTGGATAGTTCGCCGGCGGCGTTACCGTCTCCGATCCAGGACCTGAGTTCCCCGCAGAGAAGACGCCAACAATCCCGGAGTCTTGCCATGCTTGAACCATCGGTCGGTACCAATCATCCACGCCTGGTTGCCCGCCCCAAGAGTTGTTCACAATGTCCGGTGCTAAGCTAGGATCATCTTCAGGTGCTAACATGTATTGCCCAGAGGCAAGCAGGTCAGATTCTGTACCCCCAAGTGCCGAGAATGCACGGGCTGAGATCCATTCGGTATCCGGTGCAACCCCAATCTTGTTATCGCCGTCAGGGTCTTGTCCTAGAATCGTTCCCATGACGTGTGTACCATGAGGCTGAGAAGCTAAGTCATAAGGCATATCTTGCCCTTCAACGGCATCAAACCAGTTGCCGTATGGGTCGGAATTTTCTGGATCATCAGGATTGTAACCACGCCAATTTTGTTGTAGCGCTTCGTGCGTCCAGTCTGTGCCCGAGTCAATAATCCCGACCGTTACCCCTTCGCCCGTAATGCCAAGATCATCCCATACATCGGGAGCGTTCACACGGTCGATGTTCCACTCGACACTGTCATCAGCCAATTCCATATTCTCTGGCGACATTTCCGGCAGATCGAGTTCAATAAATTCATCCATCTTGATGCGGCTAATTTCCGGACGGAAGGATAGCGCCCGTGCTGTATCACGGTCCACCTCTGCCGCAATGACGTTCATAATATAAAGACTCTCATACTCGAGCACTTTGCCATCCGCTTCTGCTTGCTCCAACATCGCAAGCGGTGTCGCTTGCGTGTCGATGGCCGTACTGCGAAGTTCATTGTATACACTGTTACTCATCGCGCGACGCTGTTGGTGCGGCGTGGCGTCACTGCCGACCGTTTGCAACCCTTGCTGGGCAGCTGCCGACGTATCGACTTGATCAGACATCTCGATGAGTACAGAAACATGGTCATTGTTCCGGAATGCCTGTGCGACCTCATCATCAATTTTCTCGTTCGCTCTTTCCGCATTCTCACGCTGCAAGTCCGTCACATTCGAACGCTCAGCCGCTTGAGCCGTACCCGACCCAAACACTCCAGCGTACGGAGACATCACAAGAGCACCGATCATCATCACAGCGACATTCCGACGATACGTTACCTTTTTTCCCATCTGTTTCCTCCTTAAAATTTTTCTCGGTCTTTCAACCCCCTATGTACAAGGGAACAGAACCGAACGTCACCTCCTCGTGAGCAGTATGTTCCAGAGCCTTAAGTCTGTGGTGTCCTATCATATTACTAGATTTAATATTTAAAAAAATGAGAATAAACCACTTTCCTATTTTCCCAGTCTTAGGTCGAACGTTGTAGCTATCCTAGCCAAAATCGTCGAACATACACCGGGATCTAGGCATAACGATAGAGCCTTCCGCCCGCCCATTGTCATGACAAAACCTGTCGATTCCGAAAGAAACCATCCCAGTTCTTGTCGATTCGTGTAGAACAATGCCGAATTCCCGTTCTTTGACATCATTTGGCATAAAGTGCGGGGATTCTCCTTGTGGGTGGATGCAGCATCCAGTATTTTTCGAGTGGGGGGGTGGGAGTCTTCCAATCTGCGCTCTAGTTGACGCGTTCTGCGATCAAGTTTGCGCGTTTTAGCGATTTCAATGCTCTTTTTCCGAAACTTGCGCGCAGTTTGTTTCAACTTGAGCGCAGATTGAACCTAAACAAACTACTTACGACACGTCGGCCCCCGTACGGGGCCGAAACGCAATCGGTCTCGGTTCGGCGCGGCTCGCGCCGACAGCATTTTGGCACTTCTTGCAAGGATGGAAACGTGACCGCGCCATCTGTTACCGAGTTCACTCATTCTGTTACCTAGTTTATGAGAATTGACCGCTTTTACGGCGATTTCCCCTCGGTGCGGCTCGCGCCGAAAGCATCTTGGCACTTCATGCATGGATGCGAACGTAATCGCGCCATCTGTTACCGAGTTCACTCATTCTGTTACCTAGTTTATGAGAATCGCCCACTTTTACGGCGATTTCCCCAAACTTGAGAACAGTTTGGTCGCAACTCGGGCACAGTTTCCTCATCATCCCAACAACCTGCGACTTGTCGGCCCCTACCGGGGCCGAAGCCAAAACAGTTCCCGTTCGGCGCGGCTCGCGCCGACATCATTTTTGGGAATTATTCTACACAATTTAAATTTATAAGCTTAAAGGGGAGGATCTATTCAAACTTAGTCGAATGTAATACTAATAAAGGAGGCGATTTATGCATTGATCACTTACGTAAAACCCATCAAACCACCTGAACAACTGCTGATGCTGCGTTCCTTGGTTCGACGGCTACCAACAAAAAACCCTGTAATACAAAATGTCAGACAAAAACTCAGCCATGTTGAAGCAGGATATACTGGCGAAAAACTACTTGGAAAAACTTTTCATCATTTGTTTAGTGACTCTAATCGTTACCTTATCTTCCACAATATACGCTTGAAGAGTGGATCATATTTTCAAATTGATTTCATCGTACTCACTGCCTTTTATGCGTTAATTTTAGAGAATAAGCATATCAACGGCTCGGTTCATTTCGGCACATTACACCAATTCTCCCGCAAGATCGGCCCCAAAATTGATATATTTGAAAACCCTCTGGATCAATGTCTTCGTCAAGAAAAACTATTCTCTAATTTTCTAGAGACACAAAACTTTCCATTCACATATCCAGTCATATGTCGCGTAATTCTTTCTTCACACAACACAAAAATAACTGCTTCCGCAGAGTGCAGGGAAGCAGTCTTTCAACGAGTATTACGGCTAGAAGGACTTTTGTCAGAAATCCACGCGTTAAATGGCCGGTTTACCGAGCCCATCCTTACATCCAATCAAATCACAAGACTCTCAAAAACTATTCTCCACCAACACACCCCATCATGGAAAAGTCCCTTAAGCACTTTCGATATCAAACAAAAAACCTTGCCGGGGGCGTGATATGTACAAGTTGCCAAAATAAGATGACACTAATACCAAAAAAATCTTGGACGTGCACGAATTGCCTAGTAAGAGCACCGTTAGCTGCGAAGGACGCTCTACATGACTACGCGATGCTTATCTCTCCAAAACTTACCATTCAAGATTGCATTTCCTTCTTACAACTTACAGACCGTCATCAAGCAAAGCATATATTGAGAAAATATGCCTTGAGCCGCACAGGTCATACTAATAAATCCACTTATCATATTCCATATCCTATTGAGTGAAATACGACCTACGCCAAACCAGTCTCCGTTCGACGCAGTTCGCGCTGACATCATTTTGGCACTTCATGCAAGGATGCAAAAGTGCCCATCTCATCTGTTACCGAGTTCAGCCATTCTGTTACCTAGTTTATGAGAATTGACCACTTTTCCTGCGTTTTTCTCCAACTTGAGAACAGTTTGGTCGCAACTCGGGCACAGTTTCCTCATCATCCCAACAACCTGCGACTTGTCGGCCCCTACCGGGGGCCGAACCGAAACCGCCCCGCCCCCCTCGGAGCGGCTCGCGCCGACAGCATTTTGGCACTTCATGCATCGATGCGAACGTGACCGCGCCATCTGTTACCGAGTTCGCCAATTCTGTTACCTAGTTCATGAGTATTGGCCGCTTTTACGGCGATTTCCCCCAAACTTGAGAACAGTTTGGTCGCAACTCGGGCACAGTTTCCTCATCATCCCAACAACCTGCGACACGTCGCCCCCCACCAGGGGGGCGAACCAAAACCGCCCTCCCCTCGGTGCGACCCGCGCCGACAGCTTGCTCGCACTTCGGAGAAATTCGCCCACCCCACCATGCGGGCAAGCCGCACTACATGCGATTCGTCTCGAGCCAGCTCTCGACTTCCTCGACAACGTCTTTGACGCAGCCGTCTTCGAATGGAAGGGTGAGGCCGGCGCTCTTGACGAGTTCAGTGAAGGATTTTGAACCGCCTAATTTGCAGAGAGCGAGGTAATCGTTCCAAGCGGCCTCCCGGTCTTCGTTCATACGCTTCCAAAACTGCATGGCACAAATTTGCGCGAGGCTGTAGTCGATGTAATAGAACGGGGCGCCGTAGATGTGGAGCTGTCGCTGCCAAAGGGCGCCGCCACCCAAGTATTCGTTGCCGCCATAGTTCTTGTGCGGCAAGTACGTTTCTTCTAGGCTCTTCCACGCGAGTTTTCGCTCAGCGGGGGTCATCTCTGGATTGGCGTACACGATGTGCTGGAATTCATCGACAGCAACGATGTAGGGCAATGCTTGAATTTCCCCTGCAATATGGCTGTATAAATATTTGTCTGTGTCTTCCTTGAAGATGTTGTTCATCCAAGGGTACGTGAAATACTCCATGCTCATCGAATGAATTTCAGCGGCTTCCATCGTTGGCACTAAGTATTCCATGACGCCGAGGTCGCGGCTTTCATAGTTTTGGAGAGCGTGGCCAATTTCATGGGTTAACACGCCGACATCTCCTGCCGTTCCGTTAAAATTAGCAAAGACGAACGGCACGTTTTCATTCGGCAAAAATGTGCAGTATCCGCCGCTTTCCTTCCCATCACGGCTCTGCACGTCCATCAAATCTTGCTCTAGCATCAACCGGTAGAAGTCTTTCGTTTCGGCGGACAATTCATCGTACATGACACGCCCCTGCTCGAGCACCCAATCATCATCGCCCTTTGGCTTCGGATTACCGTCAGGAAACTGAAACCCTTCGTCATAATACATGAGCGAATCCACACCGATGCGCTGTCGCTGCTCTTCCCATAACCTCGATGCAAGCGGCACAATATGATCTCTCACCTGTTTCCTGAATTGAATGACTTGATCCGGACCATAATCCGTGCGGCTCATTCGTGCATACGCAAGCCCAATAAAGTTTTCAAACCCAAGCTTTTTCGCTATCTTCGTCCGCACCGCCACCAACTCATCGTAAATACGATCTAGTTCCGCTTCATTTTCATGCATGAAAGACGTGCGCGCCTTCACCGCCCGTTCGCGCACACTTCGGTCTGGATCCTGCTCGAACGGTTGCAGCTGCGCCAGCGTATATTCCTTTCCGTCAAAACGAATCTTAGCAGACGCAATTAGCTGCGAATATGCCGTCGTTAACCGATTTTCTTCTTGCAACTCCCCGACAATCTCCGGGGAGAACGTACGCAACTCCAAATCCTTTAACCGGAACAATTGCGGGCCATACTTCTCTTCCAGCTGCGGACGGAACTTCGCATCTACGAGCGCCCGTGAAAACAGATTAAACGCCTCGCCCAATTGCGGCATCTGCTCATCTAGAATCGCTTTTTCCTTTTTATAGAAAACATCTGTCGTATCCATCGAATGACGAATCATCGCCAAGGTTCCTTGTGTATACACATCGCTTTTCAATACAGTCATCTTGTCAAATAGCTCTACTTGTCGCTCAAAAGATTCCGCGTCATTAAAAGCGTCTGTAATTTCTTTCGTGCGCACATTCACGTGCTCAACATCAATTCCGACATATTCAATATCATGAAAGCTCTTCATCTCATATCACCTCGTCTTGCTTATTCGACATATCATTCGAAATCCCTGCACTTGAACGCTGATTCATCCGGTCATATACCTCGAGCATTTTATCGTTTGGACGCGTAAATCGGCTAACGAACAGAATAATGAGAAATGCAGTTGCAACCGTCGGAATCATCGGGTCGACCTCTTCCGGCCAAACACCAACATATTGCAAAGCCGTGGCACCGATGGCGATGACCCCACCAGAGAGAATGCCTGCCCAAGCGCCCGCTCGCGTCATATTCCGGTAGAACATGCTGATTAAAATGACGAGCCCACCGGCGCTTCCGGCAATCAAATAGGCGAGATTCATCATTTCCATGATATATCCGGGACGAGCAATTCCAATGGGTACAGATAACGCCGCTAAGCCGAGAACGATCAGCTTCGTCACGACGAGCATCCGAGCTTCAGAAACGTCCCGATGAATCATTTTTTGGTAAATGTCTCGACCTAAACTAGACGCACCGGCGAGCAGCCAAGAGGTGGCGGAGGTGAGGACGGCCATGAACATACCGGCCATCGCGATGCCGATGATGATCGGTGGCGCATACTCATACGTGTATGCAATCCAGAGCATTTCTGGGTCGGCAATGTTAGGAAATAGTGTGCGCGCATACATTGCCGAAATGAAAAATAGGGTGAGGGCAGGCAAATAGATGACAGCAACGGCAATCCCCGCTTTAATGATTTCTCGTTCATTCACAGCTGAGTAGAATCGGGTCAAATACCCAGGATTGCCTAAGTATCCGAACAACCAAATAAAAAACCATGAAAAAGCCATCATTGCTGACAGTTCACCGCTCGAGGTGAAATAGTCGGGGGATTCACTTTGAATGGTCGTGACGACCGACGACCAGCCGTCACTTGCGGAGATGAGAAACGGCATCGTCACGAGGAGGGAACCGATGATAATAAACGTTCCAATAAAGTCGGTCTTTAAGATGATGACCATCCCGCCAAACACGGTAAAGATGACGACAATCGCTGCGGTCATAAGCGTGCTTTGTGCATACGTAAAGCCAAACATCTCTCCGAACAACAGGCCGCCTTGCACGTATAAGGACCCGAGCAGGATGACCATCCAGACCGAGACGATGATGGAAAATACCGGACGGAGCAACGGGCTATCAAACCGTGCCGCAAGATAATCAGAAATCGTTAACTCACCGAAACGTCGTAATTTCGGACCGACTAAGAAGCAAAGAACGAAATAACTCCACGCAATACCTGCTGGAATCCACATCGTTCCTGCCCCAAAATCATAAAACCAGGCCATCATGCCAAGAAACGTCGCCCCGCTCACCCCTGAGGCAAATAACGATCCCGTTAGCAAATACCAGCGTCCACTCCGAGCGGCAACATAAAATGACGTGAGACCTTTAGACTGCAAGTACGAGTTCACACCTGTAACAATCATGATCACGAACACAATCGCTACTCCTACATAGATCAACGCATTCACCTCCTACTTTTTTTCCCACGGAAAACGTTCATGCTTGAGCCAATAGCCGCCAAGCACAAAAGATAGCATGACAGGCACTAGGCAAAAAACGAGCAAAAGCGTCATGTCTCCCATATCCTCACCTCCAGTTGCTGAACCATTCGAGAAGTAAAGAAAATCTCCTTTTTTCCGCACAAAAAAAGCCCGGTTCACCGAACCGGACCCTTACCCTCATTCATAAAGTTCATAGACCGCCTGCCCAGCAAGAACGGTGTCTCCATTCGCTTTTACTGTGCCAATATCAAACGTCAAATGCGTCCCGTCTCGCTCAGTCAACGTGGCAGTGAGCGTTAGTACGTCGTCTAGAAATACCATGCCGCGAAACCGGATGTGGTAGTCAGTGACGAGACCGTCCTCAAGATACGGGGTAAACAACTGCGTCAAGTTGCCCATCGTCCACATCCCGTGGGCGATAATGCCTGGCAATCCCGCATTCTCCGCCTCCTCATCAATCGTATGAATCGGATTAAAATCACCTGAAGCACCCGCATACTTGATTAAATCCAGTCGCGATACCGGCGGAAGCGTCACCGATTTCAGCTCCTCGCCCGGCTGCATTGTGCGCATCGTCATACACGCATCATCCTCCTGACCGCCGCCGAAATAATAATCACTTGCTCGGAAGTAAAAATCGCTTCACCCGCATCATCAAGCCCATGGCCACCGAGCGTAAGAATGCCCATCTGCCCACTTTTGCCCGCTTTTTCTTCATAATTCTTCACTTCGAGAAAACAGTAGACGTCTTCTCCGATGAGAAGGGGGCGTGTATAGTGATACCTTTGTTCACCATGAATTAAGCCCTTTGGCGGGAGCACCAACCCTTCAATCGCGCCATACGCGAATACGCGGGGGAACGTTGGCGGTGCGATGTTTTCGCCGAAGCGAGAACGCTGACCATACGCCTCGTCGATGTAGAGCGGGTGCAAGTCGCCAATCGCCTCCGCGAACTTCTTCACTGCCCCGCGCTCGACCGTATTCTTCACCTTTTCAGATCGTTTTCCGATCGACTGTTCAAACATTTGATCCCTCCTTTACGCCTTCGGCCCGCCAGCCACATAGATCACTTGCCCGCTCACAAACGATGACCTTTCATCGGCAAAGAACGCTGCTGTGTTCGCAATGTCTTCAGGCTTGCCGCTACGGGAAACCGGGATCTCTTTCGCTCTCGCTTGCACGAAGTCGTCAAAATCAACGCCAATTCGCTCTGCCGTCGCCCGCGTCATGTTCGTTTCAATAAAGCCAGGGGCAATCGCATTTGCCGTAATGTTGAATTTGCCTAGCTCGATCGCCAGCGTCTTCGTGAACCCTTGTAAACCAGCCTTCGCGGTAGAATAGTTCGCTTGACCGCGGTTTCCAAGTGCGGATGTTGACGAAATGTTGACGATTCGGCCATACTTCTGTTCGACCATGTATTTCTGGGCCGCTTTTGTCGCAAGAAACGCCCCTTTCAAATGAACGTTCATCACCATATCCCAGTCATCTTCCGACATCTTAAAGAACATGTTATCGCGGATTACCCCGGCATTGTTCACCAGGATGTCCAATTGGCCATAGCTTTCAACGATTTCTTTCACTGCCGCTTCCACTTGTTGTTTATCGGTCACATCGGCTTGCAGTGTTTTCGCTGCTTGGCCTTTGTCGGCAAAGTAGGCGCTCGCGGTGGCCAGATGGTCTTCGTTAATGTCCACAATGGCAACGTTCGCCCCGTCATCGGCAAAACGCTTGGCGATGGCGAGTCCGATGCCGTGACTGCCACCCGTGATGAGTGCGGTTCTTCCCGTTAAGTTTCCCATGTCGATTCCTCCGTTTCACCGTTACATAATGCAAAAACAATGCCAGTTTGTATGTCTTGTCATTGGGTGCGCTGAGCGTGTCGTTGATGCAGAATTGAATTGTTTAATGCATGAATGAATTAAATGAATTGCCCGAGTTTCACGTGGCCTTTGAGCAAGTTGCGGCTGATGATGAGCCGCTGAATCTCGTCTGTCCCATCATAAATTCTCCATAGCCTTGCTTCTCGGTACCAACGTTCAATCGGCAGCTCTTTCGTATACCCCATTCCACCGTGAATTTGTAAGACACGGTCGATAATGTCGTTACCTTTCGTTGCACCGTATAGCTTCGCCATTGACGCAAGGTGTCGGTTATCTTCACCGTTATCCAAGCTAAATGCGGCGTTCAGAACGAGCCAGCGCGCTGCTTCTAGTTCAACTGCAGAATCAGCGATTTGCCATTGAATGGCTTGGCGATCAGCGATCGGTCGGCCAAAAGTTTCTCGTTCTTTCGCGTAATCAATGGCCATGTTCAGCAATCGCTCCGCCGAACCGACGGCTCTTGCTCCTACGATCCAGCGGGCAAAACCAATCCACTCGAGCCCAAGGTCGTACCCTTTATGAATATCACCAAGAATATTCTCCTCAGGTACACGCACATCATCAAAGAAGAGAGAGGCCGGCCCCCATTCACCCATCGTGTGGATGTATTCGGACGTCCAACCCATCGAGCGATCTGCAATAAAGCACGTCACCCCTTCGCGACCGGTACGCTCGTGCAACTCGCGATCGGTGATAGCAATTACCATGACGAAGTCTGCCTCGTTTCCGCCGGTAATGAACGTCTTTTCACCGTTTAGTACCCACTCATCTCCGTCTTTGAACGCCGTCATCTTAATGTTTTGAGTATCAGATCCTGCACCAGGTTCGGTTATAGCAAAACACGATTTTTTGTCCCCTGCGATTGTTGGGAGTAAGTACTTCTCCTTTTGCGCATCGTTGGCGCGATACAAAATGATATCTGCTGATCCACCGAAACTAAACGGCACAAACGTCTTTGATACTTCCATTAAGACGATTGCGAGCATCATTTGCCCGAGGTCTGCCCCGCCGTACTCGGCTGGCGTATTAATTCCCCAAAATCCTGCATCTTTCGCTTTTTTCTGCAGCTCGTTAACCTTTTCAACAGAAAGGCTTGGTTTTCCTTCTAATTCGTTTCTCAAAACGTCATTCTCTAGCGGCATGAGCTCTTTCTCCACAAACCTACGAATCGTTGACTGCACCATCCGCTGTTCTTCCGTCAGGCGTAAATCCATCTGTACCCACTCCTTATTTTTATTGTCTTTCGACGAGCAAAGCAATACCTTGACCGCCGCCAATGCATGCCGTAATCAGCCCTTGACGCGCTTCTCTTCGTTCCAACTCATAGACCATTTTCGTGATAAGCATTCCTCCCGTTGCGGCAATTGGGTGTCCATGAGCAATCGCTCCGCCGTTCACGTTCAGCTTGGCGTGATCAAACTCCAGTTCGCGGTCAACAGCAAGTGTCTGGGCTGCGAAAGCTTCATTGCATTCTATGAGATCTATGTTGACGAGCGTCTCTCCGGAACGCTTCAACACTTTTTGGACAGCGGGCACTGGGCCGATGCCCATAATGTTCGGATCAACGCCAGCAACCGCCCAATTTTTGACGGTAGCCATCGGCTTAAGGCCACGACGGCGAGCCTCCTTTCCGCTCATCAATACGAGTGCTGACGCCCCGTCATTCACACCTGAGCTGTTGCCTGCCGTCACGGTTCCCTCTTTTTTAAAGACAGGAGGCAACGTCGACAACTTAGCTAGCGTCACGTCTGGTCGCGGATGTTCATCAACGCTGAAATCATCAATGGCTATGATTTGACTGTCGAAACGTCCTTTTTTCTGTGCTTCACCCATCCGCTCTCGGCTTCGGATCGCGAACTCATCTTGTTCTGCTCGGCTGATCCGATACTTCAATGCTAAGTTTTCTGCAGTAATTCCCATCGGTGGGTTTCCGATTTCCTCTGGCGCGAGGCGCGGCTTAAAGAATGTCGGTTCACGGCCGTGAACATTGAGCAAGTGCGGTCGCAATGACATACTTTCCGTGCCACCGGCTACAACGATCTCACCGTGCCCGCTAGCAATTCGTTCCGCAGCGAGTGTCACACTGTTAATGCCTGATCCGCATTGACGATCAATCGTTAATCCAGGAACGGTATAAGGAAGCCCCGCTTCTAGCGCTGAAACACGGGCTTGGTTTCCACCGCCGCTTAAACAGTTCCCAAAGATGACGTCATCAACATCCTCCCCTTCTACTCTTGCACGATTGAGCGCTTCTTGAATGACTGCGCCTCCGTACACGGCAGGTTCGAGTTCGGAAAGCGTACCACCTTTTTTACCGATTGCCGTGCGACCGGCCGAAACGATTACAACTTCAGACATTTGCACCCTCCCTTAGCAGCTTAAATGTGCCGCTACCCTTCGCAATTTGGTTTCCATCTTCGTCATGGATAAAGCCATCAAGTGCTGCTAGTTTGTAACCCATGTGCAGCACTTGACAACGAGCCGTTATCGTTCCGCTGTTTACCGGAGATAGATAGTGAATGTTCAACGTGACCGTCACGTTTTTGCAGCCCGTTAAGTGATGGATGGTCGCGCCAAAAACGTTGTCCAGCATCGTGGCATGTATGCCTCCATGTAGTGAGCCATTTCTATTTAGATGTTCATTACTGATGGTCAATTCCATATAGACGCCTTCAGGATCACAAACCCCACTACGAAAACCGAGCTGTTCGTAAAATGGACTGTGTTTCTCCATACTCATCTCCCCTTTTTCTATCTAAAAGCCTCTGAAGTAACTATTCAGGATCGACAATAAGAATCTCTCCATCTTCTACATATGAGAAACGTAACTCTGTATTCATTCCACCGAGCTCGTCAATGTCGGTTACACGATAAACGAGCTGTTCTGACGGTACGTTATTTAACCCGTCATTAAGTGAAGCCATGATTTCGGTGGCATCTTCAACCGTTCCTGCAGCAATCATCGCTTCTTTAAGAATCATGATCGAAAGATAATGATAACCTGCCTCAGAACCAGGCTCTCTTCCGATTTCCTCTTGATAATCGTCGATGAAAATTTGATTGCCGTCATGAACGTCGTAGATGAGCGGAGGAACGCCAACTGCACCTTCAATGACTTCTTCACTTCCCTCTCCAATAATTCGCTCAATTTCATCAATTTTTGCTTGGTCCATGACGATAAATCCACCTTCAAAACCGAGCTCTCTCGCTTGCTGCATTACTTGAGCGGTTGGCTCCGAAGATCCTCCAACAAATAACACATCAGGATCATCACTCAACGCATTCGTGATCGTTGTAAAGAAGTCTGTTTCGCGGCTGAAATCAATGCTACCGTCATAAACGATTTCCCCGCCCATCTCTTCCCATAACGGTCCCAACTCCTCTGCCCAGTCCATTCCATACTGGGTACTTGGGGGCAGCATTGCCAGCTGGTTCCCAAACCGCTCCATCGCATATTCAGAGAAGGGTCGAGCGTAGAGATCATAGGTCGGGGGAATCCGCCACGTCAGATCATTTCCTTGGTCAGTAAGGTCTGGTTCACTCGAGTAAGCGCCAATCATGAACTGTTCATCTTCATTAAATACTTGTGAGGCGTAAATCCCACCACTATGTGGAATATAAACAATTGGTGTGTCGTACTCTTGCGATAACCGTCGTGCATTCACACCCGCTTCGTTCGGTAAATATTGATCATCGAGGCTGACGAGGTTAAACGAGTACATTTCCCCGCCTACTTCAAACCCTCCTGCTTTGTTCACCTCATTCACAGCGACCGACAACCCACTCAATGTGTTATCTCCATAAAAAGCAGCCGCACCTGACAAAGGTCCAGAGTAGCCGATGTTGACCACTTCGGTTCCTTGTGCTTCTATAACTTCCTCAGGCTCCACTTCCTCGTCAGAGTTTACATCCGCTTCTGGCGTATCACCCTCACCACCATTAGATACAATCGTCTCGTCAGCGTCACATGCACTTGCAATCAACAGCGTTGTCACTCCTACACTCATCATGATTTTTTTCATTTTGAACAGCCCCCTTAACGTTTAATTACGCACCAATATAGGCTTTTCGAACTTCATCATTTTCCAGCAACTGTTCCCGAGTGCCTTCAATCACAATTCGACCATTCTCAATGACATAACCACGGTCGGCAATCCGAAGTGCGGCATTCGCATTCTGCTCAGCAAGCAACACCGTCGTTCCTTGTTTGTTGATCTCTTCAATCACGTCAAACACTTGTTTTGTAATTAATGGCGCAAGTCCGATCGACGGTTCATCAAATAACACTACTTTTGGCCGGGACATGAGTGACCGTCCAATCGCAAGCATTTGCTGCTGTCCACCGCTAAGAGATCCTGCGTTCTCTTTTTGTTTTTCTTTTAGGATTGGAAAGAGCTCATACACTTGTGCGAGCACATCGCTCGTTGCTTTCTTGTTTCTGCGAACGGCGTATGCACCCATTTTTAGATTTTCAAACACACTCATTTGTGGAAAGAGCTTTCTTCCTTCTGGACAGTGCCCAATGCCCATCTTCACGAGGCGACTCGCCGAACGACCACCAATCGATTTCTCGTGAAGCGTCACCTCTCCTTGCGTCGGCTTATTCAAACCACTAATGGTTCTGAAAATCGTACTCTTTCCCGCCCCATTTGCGCCAAGCAACACAACGAGCTCTCCTTTAGCTACGGAAAGCGAAACGTCAGCGAGGGCTTCATACATGCCGTAACGCACCGACACATCACGTAGCTTCAGCATGAGACGCACCTCCTCCCAAGTACGCCTCAATGACCGTTTCATTATTCTGAATTTCTTCTGGCGTCCCTTCCGCAATTTTTTTGCCGTAGTTTAGCACAACGATATGATCGGCAAGCCCCATAATCATCTGCATTTTATGTTCAATTAGACAGACAGTCAGCCCACGATCGACCATTTTTCGGATTAACATCGCGAGACCATCTGTCTCATCAGGATTGATGCCAGCCGCTGGCTCATCCAGAAACACAATTTCTGGATCCGTCGCAAGTGCAAGTGCAACAGCAACCCGCTTTTTGGCTTCTTGAGAAATATCTTGGACGAGGCGGTCGGCTTGCCCCGACAGCTCAACAAAGTCCAACACTTCTTCAGCGGTTTGGCGACACTTCTCTTCTTCACGCTTGAGCCTTCGTGTCTGAAATATCGCATCAAATACCGTTGAACGCGTGCGCAGGCGGTGACCGACAATGACATTGTCCAGTACCGATGCCGTCTCAAACAGATGGGTCGTTTGAAACGTTCTTGCGACGCCGAGCTTGGCAATTGAGTACGGGCGCTTTTTCGTAATGTCCTCCCCGTTGAATCGGATCGTGCCTCCGGTCGCTGCATGATAACCGCTAATGACGTTGAATAATGTTGACTTCCCTGCGCCATTCGGTCCGATGATGGCAGTGATCTTCCCTTTTTCAATACGTACGTTCACATCATTAACAGCTGTGAGCCCTCCAAACTGTTTTGTCAGTCCACTCGTTTCAATGAGCATTAATCTCCCCCCTCATATGTGGAACCTTTTTCCTCGAACTCGTGTTGCCGCTTTTTATACGCGCGCTTCGCCTTCCATACGAGATAGCCACCGACAAGACCACGCGGATAGAAGATCACAATCATAACGAGTAACGGACCGAAAATGAGCATCCGATAATCTTCCATAAATTGAAGTGATTGCGTCAAAATTACGATTAAGAGCGTACCAACGACTGGACCGAATAACGTACCGAGCCCGCCTACGAGCGCAAATGTAAGCATGTCAAACATCATCATCGTGTACGAAATATCGGGTCCGATAAAACGTGTGAATGAAGCATATAGCGCCCCGGCAAGTCCCGCTAGAAATGTAGACAACACGAAGGAAATTAACTTTTGCTTCATCGTATTAATACCAATCGTTTGCGCCAATTCCTCAGAATTACGGATCGCCACATACGTCCGACCGACAATCGATTCGGTTAAGAACTTCATGAATAAGACGGTCAGAACGAGAAAGACGAGCACGAGATAGTACGACGACGTACTGCTGTTAAAGGTGAGCATGCCAATCGGAGCAAACCCTTCTATGCCGATTAAGCCACGCACCCCACCCGTGAGCGCATCCCATTCATAAATAACGAGGTAAATAATATAACCAACACAGAGCGTATAAATCGCGAAAAAATGTTCTTTCGTGCGCAGAGCGATGAGCCCGACAAGGGTACCTGCAACCGTCGTAATGATTAGAGCGAGTAGAAAAGCGAGCCAATACGGAACGCCTCCATCAACAGTGAGCAACCCGAGTGAATAGGCCCCAATCGCGAAAAATCCAGCATGGGCAAGCGACAGTTGCCCAGTATAACCTCCAATTAAGTTCAGCCCAAACACAGCAATTGCATAAATGAACGAAAGCCCTACCACATAAATGAAATA
Organism: Geomicrobium sp. JSM 1781026; assembly: GCF_041949955.1. NCBI lineage: Bacteria > Bacillati > Bacillota > Bacilli > Caryophanales > Geomicrobium > Geomicrobium sp. JSM 1781026. The sequence continues at coordinate 38,497 of NZ_JBHFQF010000007.1, forward strand.
TTGATTATCTGTAAATAAAGGGAAAAGCAACGCAACACCTAGAAAGAAAAGAGGCAATCGCTGTTTCTTCAGTGCGGTCTTCATTTAATGCGCCCCCTTTTTCACAAATAACCCTTGAGGTCTGATCGTCAAAATAATGACGAGCAGCAAGAAGGCAATTAGATCACTGTATGCGCTCGATATGAACGTCGCCCCGAGACTTTCTGAAAAGCCTAAAATATATCCGCCAACAATGGCCCCAGGCACACTCCCCATTCCACCAATGATAATAATGACAAAGGCTTTCAATATAACGAGATGCCCCATCCCCGGATATACGAGGTTGATCGGTGAAGCAATCGATGCAGCGATCGCAGCTAGTGCTCCGGAAATGAAGAACGTAAGCATCGCTACCCGATTTGCATTGATGCCAACAAGAAAGGCGCCCTCACGGTTTTGCGACATCGCAACAATAGCTGAACCGACCATCGTTTTCTTTAAGAAGAGTTGTAGCAATAGCATCGCAATGACAGCCGCAACGATAATCATCACCCGCTGCCACGTCACGGTAATGCCTAAAAATGAAACCGTGTCAGCAAACGGCGTCGACATCGCCCGGTACTCAGCGCCCCATATGAACTGTACGAGCGCCTCCAAAAATAATAAAATCCCGATGGCTGCAATCTTGTCATGAATCGGTGGGGAATGCCTGAGTGGATGAAAGACGATTCGCTCCATCAACATCGCAATCGCTCCAACGACGACGATCGAGACCGCCATCGCGACGAAATACGGCATGCCTAACAACGCCATGGCCATGAGCGTTACGTATCCGCCAACCATATACAATGCCCCGTGAGCGAAGTTTGGAATGTGCAGAATGCCGTAAACAAGCGTCAATCCAAGTGCGACCAAACTGTAAACGCTTCCAACCGTTAGTCCATTAAACAGTTGCTGAGCTAAAACATCCATTCGCTCACCTCACTATTTCGTCTTTTCTGTGCGGACCAATTCCCGCTTCAATATTTTGCCGACGGCCGTTTTCGGGAGCTCTTCTAGAAATTCAATCGCCTTTGGAACTTTATACGACGCAAGCTTCTCTTTGCAATACGATTCAATATCTTCCTCACGAAGCAACGCATCCTTATCCTTAACAACAAAAGCCTTCACCGTCTCGCCCCGGTATGCATCAGGCACACCAATCACAGCCGCTTCCTGCACACCCGGAATCTTGTAAATCACACCCTCCACCTCAATCGGATACACATTAAAACCACTCGCAATAATCATCTCTTTCTTACGACCGACAATGAAGAAATAGCCATCCTCGTCCATCTTCGCTAAGTCCCCGGTATACAACCAGCCATCACGAATCGCATTCCTCGTCTCGTCAGGCAGTTTATAATACTCCTTCATAATCTGTGGACCCGCAATAACAAGCTCTCCGACCTCACCCGCCGGCAAGTCAACCGCACCCGTAGCGATGTCAACGATTTTCGATTTCGTATTCGGAATCGGCACCCCGATACTCCCCGTCTTTTGCATCCCGTCCAGCGGATTTCGATGCGTAACTGGCGACGCCTCTGATAAACCAAACCCTTCTAGCACCGGCGATGTCGTTAATCCATTCACTTTCTTGATCACCTCAACCGGCAGCGGCGCCGAGCCACTCGTAAACACCGATAAGGAAGAGAGATCAAACGGTTTCCTTTGATAATACTGAAGCAATGCCATATACATCGTCGGCACGCCTGGAAAACTCGTCGGTTTCTCGGTCTCGATCATGGCCACGACTTGCTCTACATCGAAACGCGGAAGTAAGAGCATGTTAGCGCCGCGATAGAACGTCAGACTCATCGCACTCGTCATGCCGTAGACGTGAAAGAGCGGGATCACAGTCAAAACCTTTTCGTTCCCTACATTTTGTTGAACGGTTTGAGTGGCAGAAGATTGCAACGTATTGGCAACGATGTTGAAGTGGGTGAGGACAGCACCCTTTGAACGCCCTGTCGTCCCACCAGTATATTGAATAACCGCGGCATCCTGTTTCGGGTTAATTATGACCGGGCCGTCTTCTATCGGTTCCTCTTGGGTCAACTCATCAAAGGAAGAAGCTGTTGTCAGTGACACAGAAATTACTTCTTTTACTCCAGTCTCACTTTTAATCGCTTCATACACTGGCTGTAAATCGTCGAGAACGATGAGCAATTTCACGTCCGCATCGGAAAGCACGTGTTGCAACTCATCGGGCTGATACATCGGGTTTACTTGCACAACGACAGCACCGAGATACAACGTCGCATAATAACTGATTGGATATTGTGGGCAGTTCGGCAACATGAGCGCGACGTGGTCACCGCGGGATACACCTCGATTTTTTAACCCTTTTGCGACACGCTGGACCCGGTCCAGCAGCTCTGAATACGTCGTCTCGACTCCGGCAAAGGTCATCGCCGGTTTTACATTATGCTTCGCCACGCTTTCATGCAAAAGCTCAGGCATTGACATCTCAGGAATCGTGATGTCTTCGTACACAAACTCATTTCCCATACAAAAACCTCCAATCATCATTTGTAAGCGCTTACTTTTTTATATTGCAACACTCATGCCAACCTGAAACTCCCGCGGTTCGGACATCCCGCCAACGTACCAATTCAAATATGAGTTATGCGAATCCAAGTATGAGTTGCAGGGAATGATGAAGCGTGCAAAACAAAAACGCACCCATCGTCGTGTAGGTACGTCTTGTTATACGTTAATCCCGTAGTTTTTCATTTTACGCGCCACCGTAGCCTGACTAGAATTTAAAGCGCGGGCGACCTCATACGTCGTCTTATGCTCCGCGAACGTCCTTTCTAGCAACTCCCGCTCTGCATTTTCCGCCGCTCTCTTTAATAAGTTATCCCCGCCATCTTGAACAGGCTTAGCGTAGTCCGCTGGCAAATGACGAACATCGATCATCATGTCTGGCACCGTAATGACGAGGCGCTGAATCAGATTCGCCAATTCACGTATATTGCCCGGCCAATGGTACGCTCGCATCCATATCTTGAAGTCTTCTGAATACGTTTTTTCTACCCGATATTTCCGGCTGTATTGATCCATAAAATGTTGAGCGAACCAATCAATATCATTCTTTCGCTCCCTAAGCGGTGGAATCTTAATCGGCAACACATTTAGCCGGTAATATAAATCTTCTCGAAACGTACCGTCTTTCACCATCTCTCGTAAATTCTGGTTCGTTGCCGAGACAATGCGCACATCTACAAACTTCGTTTTCGTACCACCAATTCTACGAATTTCTCCATCTTGCAACACACGCAACAACTTCACTTGTAACGTGCTCGGCAACTCCCCTACTTCATCTAGAAATAACACGCCCTTGTCTGCCAACTCAAACATGCCTGGCTTCCCTTTACGCTTCGCCCCTGAAAATGCACCATCTTCATAGCCAAACAGTTCAGACTCCAAAAGGTCCATCGGAATCGCTCCACAATTCACCTTAATGAAATCACCATGTTCAGAACGGCGGCTTCTTTCATAAAGTTCCGTTGCAAACACATCTTTTCCAACGCCAGTCTCTCCCATAAACAACACCGTCGCATCCACATTCGCGACACGTTTCACCATCGATGAAATTTGCTGCATTTCTACATCTTGATGCTCCGCACGTTCGCCACTATAATCATTCACTTGCTTCTCTTGCAAATGTTGCTGGTACAAATACACCAACTCACTAATATCGCGAAAATTAATGACCACCTGCTGAATCTCACCCGTGTCATTAAACAGCGGCGAGCCTGTCATCACAATTTGTTGATCATTCGTCCCACCTTGAAAAACCGTAACCGGCTTGCGCTCAGCCAGCACTTTTGCCGTGACCGATTCCTGCAAGAACCCTCGCGTCACCAAGCGATCCGCACTTTTCCCGAGAAAATACTCACGCGGAATGCCGGTATATCGTTCCACCGCACCATTCACCAGCTTCGTCACCCCGTGCACATCCGTCATAGAAATGCCATCATACGACCGCTCCACCACATTGTACAAATCAACGAACAAATCATCTTGAAATATAAGGTGAGAAAACAGACCGTCCTCGTCTTTAAGAAACGTCAAAGTGCGATAGCGTGTGCCATCGAACTGGACAGGTTGTTCACGCGACCGGGTAGCATATAAGTGCAACAGGAGTTCGCCTCTCACAGAAGGCTCAGCAACGTCGAACCATTCATAGAACACTTCGTTCGCTTGGACAATTTCACCGTTCATATCGGTCACAACATGAGCAAAGCAACGCTCCACCTCATTCATCCCCCTCTGTATAAGGTACGACTAAGCCTGAGTGCTCCATCGACTGGATGTGTTGCACGCGCTCATCTTGGGACATCTTAACGTAATTCACAGCGGATACGCTCACCATTCCTTGGTCCGCTTTTGCATCGTATTCATCAATGAACTCTTCCCATTCGTCTTGTGCGTCTTCGTAAAGCTCTACGAGCGCAGTCAAGCGTTCATCTCCTTTCGACATATACGTGTTCTCCATTTCTTTCGTCAATGTTGTCGTGTACACGTCGCCAAATGAAACGGTTTCCCCATCAGAATGTTCATATGAAATGTGGTGAATCTCATTTTCGTCAGCGTTTACACGTATGATAAATGAAGTCTGTTCATCCAACTGAAGCTCATAAACAACGTGGGTATGGTCATACTGTTCGTTTGCGACCGTCAAGTTTTCCTCAGCGGGAGCAGATAGGTCGTGTTCGCCAAGGTACGCTTGAAAGGTTTCATGCTCTTCAATCATTTGAAAGGTACGTGTGAGTGATACCCGGTCCAAATCGGTCGGTTTGATATCCAAGTCAATCAGTTCACGAATCGATTCGTCGTTAAATGCAACAGTAAATGATAGCTCATCGTCTTGATAAATCCGCGGATCATCTAAAAATCGTCGGCCGTTAAATGTGTATGTATGTTCCAGTACTTCCCCACTCGCCAATTCGAGATAGCGGAGCTCCATCGTACAGACCGGCATGCCTTCTTCCCCGTAATCACCTTCGAAAAAATACCCCAGGTCCCCCATCTCTAACGTCGGGTGATGATCACAACTGCCGCTCGTATATTCAATTGGCTCATCTGAAACGTTCTCTACTCGGGTGTGGATCGCGAGCGTGTCTTCAAGTGTATACGTCTGATCTTCAACCGAAGCGGTAATCTCCACATCAGGCTCCGCTGGCCCACTCTCCGCACCACCCATCCCGCACCCTGTCAAAATCATCGCCAAAATAACGACTATGTAATGGTTTGTCTTCATCATTGATCGCCTCCCCGTCTATGTATTTTACTCCCTTTACACATGGAATTCCTGCACATTTTAGAAATCAGAGGGGAGGAAAGAGGTTTGTTAAATCGAGCTTAGGCGGCGGTTGTCGTGAACAACGCCGCCTTTTTTTGCATGGTAACCCTTTATTGTGAGAGGACACCACCGTCAAGTATCAACATCTGGCCCGTCATGAATGAGGCGGCGTCGGATGCCAAATATAAGACAGCCCCTTGCATATCTTGGATTTGACCGAGACGGCCGACCGGTACGTTTGCAATCATTTTGTCTTCAATTGGCGCGATCACGTCTTTCGTCATCTTCGTCGGAATAAACCCAGGGGCGATGCCGTTGACGGTAATGCCGTATTTGCCCCAGTTAACAGCGAAGTCTTTCGTCATCGTAATTAATCCGCCTTTGCTGCTGTTATACCCAATCGCCTGCATCACTTCAGGCTTCGAGCCACGAAAACCTGCAATTGAGGCAATGTTTACAATCCGCCCTTTCGTCCCAGCGGCGATCATTCGTTTTCCAACTGCTTGTGTCATGATGAACGCACCGACTAAATTGACGTTTACAACCTTTTGGAACTTATCAATCGGCATTTCTTCAGGGGGATAGCCACCCCAAGATGTGCCGCTGTTATTGACGAGAATATCGATGTGCCCGTACTCTTCCTGAACAGCCGCGACGACACGCTCCACTTGTTCCGCGTCGGTGACGTCTAAAGCGTGCGCCTTTGCTTTCCCGCCCTTTTCTTCGATTCGTTTTTTCACTTCTTCGCAAGCTTCTACCTTGCGAGAACAAAGTACAACCGTTGCACCAGCTTCAGATAATGCTTCTGCCATTCCTTCACCAAGTCCACGACCACCACCAGTAATAATCGCCACTTTTCCTTTAAGGTCAAACAAATTCATCACACTCATTTTGCTGCCTCCTCCTTCACGCGATATGGCTTTAATTCTTGCCGGGCAATGGCACGTCGATGCACTTCATCAGGACCATCCGCTAAACGAAGCGTTCTTGCTCCTGCCCACGCTTTTGCCAGCGGGAAGTCATCGCTCACACCTGCACCCCCGTGCGTTTGAATTGCCCGATCAATAACACGCAGTGCCATGTTCGGTGCAACGACCTTGATCATGCTAATCTCTTTTTTCCCTTGTTTGTTTCCGACCGTATCCATCATGTGCGCCGCTTTTAGTGTGAGCAATCGAGCCTGTTCAATCTCTATTCGTGAATCAGCAATCCACTCTTGTACGACACCTTGCTCTGCGAGTGGCTTTCCAAACGGAGACCTCGCATACACACGATCGCACATATATTCCAACGACCGTTCCGCCAAACCGATGAGACGCATGCAATGATGAATTCGACCGGGTCCGAGACGACCTTGGGCAATCGCAAATCCTTTGCCCACATCCCAAAGCATGTTCTCTTTAGGCACGCGCACATTGTCAAACGTCACTTCCCCGTGTCCGTGGGGAGCATCGTCGTAACCAAACACCGGCAGATGTCGCTGAACGGTAATGCCCGGTGTATTCCTCGGAACTAAAATCATCGACTGTGACGTGTACGTCGGACCGAACGGATCGGTTTTCCCCATCACGATAAGGACATCACAGCGCGGATCCATAATGCCAGACGTCCACCATTTCCGCCCGTTGATCACATACTCTTCACCAACGCGCTCCATACGCGTCTCAATGTTCGTCGCATCCGAGGACGCCACGTCGGGTTCAGTCATCGCAAATGCTGAACGAATCTCACCCGCTAAGAGCGGTTGGAGCCACTGCTCCTTTTGCGTTTCATTTCCATAACGGACAAGCGTCTCCATGTTGCCTGTGTCCGGTGCCGAACAATTAAACACTTCTGGCCCGATACTCGTTCGCCCCATCTCTTCGCATAACGGCGCATATTCAACATTCGTAAGGCCCGCACCGTATTCAGATTCAGGAAGAAACAAATTCCAAAGCCGTGCTGATTGTGCTTCTTTCTTCAATTCTTCAATGACCGGCGGTACCAACCACCGAGACGAAGCCTCGTTTAGCTGATTGGCATACACCTTTTCATTTGGCAACACATGGCGTTCAATGAATGTCCGCACATCGCTTTGCAGCTGTTGGACGTTGTCACTATACTCAAAATTCAAGCTTCTTCTCCCCTTCCATCATGTAGACCGCTTGCTTGATCAGCTCACCTGCCATCGGACCGTACATCTTAAATCGCTCATCCTCGGTTTGACCCACTTTCCAACGATAGTAGATTTGCTGAACGATAACTGCTAGCTTAAAGTACGCAAACACTTGATAAAATAAAATATCATCGCAATTTCTGCCTGTTAACTGCTCGTATCGCTCAATGAATTGATTTCGTGTGAAAAACCCTTCATTCGTCGTCACCGACTTAAACCCATTTTGCAACCGAGGCGAGTCCCCCGCCTCTGTCCAGTAACTAAGCGCTACCCCAAGGTCAAATAACGGGTCACCCACGGTCGCCATTTCCCAATCAACGACAGCCTCGATGCCACTCAAATCCGTAGAAAAGAGCAAATTGTTCAGCTTGAAATCATTGTGAATGACCGTCGCTTCACCGCTCGTTACGATGTTTGCGAGCATCCATTCCTTCAGCCTCTCATATCCCAGTTCATCCTCGGTTTTCACTCGCTCAAACCGTTGGATCCAACTCTTCACTTGACGTTCCATAAAGCCTTCCGGACGGCCGAAAGCATCCAAACCAGCTGAAGTTGGATCAACCCGATGCAAATCCGCTAACAGCCGTACAAACATTTCCGATATGTTCCGCGCTTGTTCCGCCGTTGGCTGGACACCTGATGTTCTCTTGTCGACGACAACGCCGCGCTTTCGTTCCATCACATAAAAGGTCGCATCCATCACCTCTGTGTCTTCCCCTATAACAAATGGTTTAGGCGCATAAGAAAAGACCGGTGATAGCGCTTTCAAGAATTGATATTCACGTTTCATATCGTGACCTTTTGCTGGCAATGGGCCGAACGGCGGTCGCCTGAGCACTGCTTCAAACGAACCGCACTCAAGCAAGTACGTAAGGTTTGAAGCCCCTGCCGGAAACTGCGTCACTACGAGCGGTTCATCCGCCGGAAATTTGTCGAATGCACCTGTAAGAAAGTTGGATAACGCCGACACGTCCAACCCTTCTCCCGGGCGAACCGCAATCGTCTCATTCTGCGCACTCATGTACAATTCCTCCCTCTTCTAAAACAGATAACGTCCCCTCATTCGTTACTTCAACGAGAAGCGACTGCGTCCGAAAGCCGAGCACGAAATCGAGCAACTCCTGAAGATTTTCTCTCACCATCGAGCGACCGATGCGACTCTTCGAAACGAGTGCGGCAATCTCCCGATCGGTATAACGAGTGTGCGTCGCAAGAATACTCGCATCATCTAGCTTCACATTTTCAAGGTCTAACAGCTCGAGAAACCGGGCAGCACACAAATAATCCTCCATTGAGAAATGACCGCTCGCACCAGAACAAACGATCACCACCTCTTCCGGGTTCACCGCCTGCACATACTCCGCCACCTTATGCACATTCCGAAAACTGCACAGCAACCGCTTGGATGCCGCGTCCGTCCTACGAATCGCTTTCGTACCATTCGTTGATAAAAAAATAATGTGTGCATCCGCGACCACATCTTCGGGATATTCTGTCGGGAGATGACCGATCTCAAATCCGTTCACAGGAAACCCACCTTGTTCCCCACCACGGATTGCGTGAATCGAAGGAGCTAGCGACGTTTGGACTCGATCGGCCTCCTCTAGCGAATCAACCGGGTACACGCGTTTAGCCCCACGCTCCATCATCGTAATCAGCGTCGTCGTCGCAAGCAACGCATCAATAATGATCACCATCTTCCCTCGCAGTCGATCACGATCAACCTCTTCCTTTGAAAGCCACAACCTGCAACGCTTCACATCGACACCTCCATACAGATAGCAGATGCAAAAAAAATGCCAAGCCAAGAACAACAACAATATCCGTCCGTTCTTCGGCTTGGCAATTCACATTTGAGTTGATTGAGTCAAACTTGAGTTAATTGTGGGGCGGGGATGGGGGAGCTAGCGGGGGTCGGTTCACGCTCGCGCTCGGATTCTGCGCTCTAGTTGACGTGTTCTGCGATCAAGTTTGCGCTTTTTAACGGTTTTAGCGCTCTTTTCCCGAAACTTGCGCGCAGATTCAACCGCACCCCGCCACGCACAAAAACGCCCCGCAACGTGTGCGGGGCGTCTGATGATTATTTTCTTCCGAATAAGGCGCCTTTGTCGATGACGCCGGCCCAATCGTCGTCTTCTTCTTCGAATGGCGACGGGATGTGGCGGCGGTCGGGACGAGCGGAGTCACTCGCAGCGGCGGTTTCTTTTTCGGCTTGCGGTTGGGCACTTTGAGCTTCTTGGAAAAGCCTCATCAGTTCATTGGCGTTCTCAAAGCTGCGAATGTCAACGTTGCCGAGGTGCTGCTGCATGAGCTGCACGGCAAAGGACAACGAGTCGCGGATGTTCTTCTGGGAATCTAGCCACTCATTGATCTTTTCAGCGTTCTCTTCTTTGTTCAGCTTCCATGTATAACTGTTTCTCATCCGGAATCACATCCTATACATAGAGTACTTTTTCGTTGAGAATCTTCAAACCATCAACGTTCATGTTAATCGCAAATTGCTCTGGCACCCAAATGACTTCAAGCTTCGCATCTTCAGCAAAATCAACGAGATCTTCGTACAACTCTTGCTTAAACTGAATGCTGCCGCCACCATATACCATGATGTAATTCACACGACCCGCCGTTTGCAACACTTTCTCCTGAACCGCCTCAAGCAACAACCGAGACTGCGTATACTTCGCTTCGCGGAGCTTCTGCACCGCATCTTTATGGAGCGTATTGTTGCGGTCGCGGTGAATGTCCATAAACTGCTGACGGTTCAACTCCAAATATCCGCCAACTTCCGCCTTCAAAAGACGAATCGCCTCTTGCGTCGCATGACCGACACCAAAACGCTGACCGTCACTCAAATCAAGGACTGGATTTAGTTTTTCTGTATAATTAAATTCAGTGGTACCATCCCCAATATCGACGTGGACGATATTTTTCTCAGCAAGCTTTTTCGGGAACTTGTCTAGTTTCTCTTGAGAACCATTGTAGCTATACAGACTCGCGTAGTCACTTAAAATATCGCTATTTGCTCCTCTTAGTGCATACAGCGCTGGAATCCCTTCTTGCGTCACATTTACTTCGTCAAAAGATACGACGAGGTTGACTTGTTGCTCGCCAACGTGAAGCGTGACGTTATGCTTATGGTCACTCAGTCTCGAGCGAAGCTTGTCCGCTTTCTCGTTCGTATGCTCACTTGCAGGGATTGCCGTTGATAGTTTGGCGTTCACCTCAAGGAAAGATGGCAATTCGTTCTTCTCGTTGTAGTGGTTCGTCACTTCGTGGCTTGCGACCATACCGAGCAGCACGACGATCGGTAAGTCATGCTTGTACTTGTTGCCGAGTTTAATGTTCATGTTCTCGACGTCAGACGAGCGGCTTGCGCGCTTGCCGATCATAAACAGTCCGTCATGTCGAATCGACGTGGAAGAAACGTTGACGAGTAATTCTTCGTCGAGGTTCATCATTGATTTCTCGACATCTTGTTCTTGGTTTTCTGGTTTAGAGAAAAGTCGTTTAATAACTGACGGCTGTTTCATAAAGACGTCATCCATGTATACCTTTGTTTCTGAGTTTCCTAGATCGGCTGCGATTAGCATCAATCAGCTCTCCTTTTATCGTTCATATTTGTCAAAAGAAACCATAAAGGAATCTTTTAAACTTTTTCTATGGTTTCCTTATGGAATATCATACTGAAAATTACTAGGAAATGGAATGAGAAATTTATCGTAGTTTTCAAGACTCCTGACAAAAGGTTGCAAAAAGATTCCTTTTTCGACAAAACGTTCCGACCTGTTCTTCATTTATTCATTTCGAGATTTGGGCTGGAAATCCTTTTCTTTCCGCCGAAATAATAAGTGAAGGAGTGACACGATGGAAATTTTTCTATTCCTATTACTTGCGATCGGTGCCCTCGTAGGGGTTGCGGTCTATTTCGTACCGACTATTATTGCTTTTGCAAGAAACAAGCAGAACAAGATTGCGATTCTTGTTTTGAATCTATTAGCAGGATGGACGTTTCTTGGCTGGGTAGGCTCATTGGTTTGGGCATTACTCAAAGATTAGGCACGCTTCGGCGTGTCTTTTTTTTGTTTCGTTGCATATATGTGGGTATTATGTCATATTTATGATACATATTATTCAAATATAGGGAGAACATCTATGAAAAAACAACTACGAAGAAACTCTAGTGGAATCGTCGCCATTTTCACGGCTTCACTCGTGCTTGCCGGTTGTTCCGTTGATGCTGAGCTCGAAGAAGATACCGCAAGTACGGTCGAAAAACTCGAGGTTGAAGAAGTCGAAGAAGAGCCAGTTGAACGTACCCCGGAAGAACATATGGATGATGCACTCGACGTGTATGATCGTTTAGTTACCGAACTGTACGCTCTCGCAGAAGAGCAAAATTGGATAGATCCTTATTTAGAAGGCACGTTGGAGCCGATTGATTACGCTGTGTTGGATGAGAAAGTGCAGCCATACTTTGCGGATGAGACGTATACTTATTGGATAGAAAGTGGCCGATTTGAAGAGGCGTTCGCCCACGGGCACCAAGGGTTGGACCGTGCTGAGGCGCTCATTGCGACCGACGTGCATGATGTAAATGAGGAAGAGTTGTCGGTATCCTACTATACGTTTGGCACGGGTCCCGTTGCGCCAGGAAAGGCCATTCTGATGTTCGAAGCTCAGGATGATGCGTGGGTATTTGCAGGGTATAATTATGAGGAAGATTTGGGATCAATTTCAGTGAGTCTGGAAGAATTTGAAAACTATATTGCTAAAAACCATCCCGATGCCGAAGTGCTTGGTGAGTTCGAGGACGCGGGCGAGACAATTTTCGTCGCCGAAAGTGCCGAGCGCGGAATTTATGGATACACAGAAGGCGCTGAGCCAGTGATGCATGATATACCGACGAGCATTTTTTCTGATACGGATACTAGCAGCGCAGAGGAAGCCGTTGAAGACCAGTTTGAAGCCGCCCCTCCGACAATTGAAGGGACATGGGTGAGCAATTTCGGGAACATGAATATTTGGAACGTGACTGACACATCGTTTGAATTTGAAACCGTACTGTCAATGGGCGGCGTGGCTGCAATCGGTACGAGCGATGGCGGTACCGTCGAACGAGGTGTCGATACTGCGACCTACACCGTCCAATATGACGGCTTTGAACCGTGCGTGATTACGTTCAACTTTAACACCGACCAGTTATCACTCACCGAAACGATCGGCTGCATCGCCTTCATGGGGGCAAGCGCAACCTTTGCCGTTGATTTTGTGAAGGAATGACGGTCCATTATATAACAAGGCCATGATCAGATGTTCATGGCCTTGTTATTTACATACCAACGCTAGGTGCTTGCTTACTTCTCTTGGAACGAATTTCATTCACCAGTGTATACACTGCACAAGCAATACCTAACAAAATGAATATTGCCGAGAACGGACGTGTAAAGAAATCCGTCACTTCCCCAGTCGACATGAGAGCCCTGCGTAAATAAGTCTCTAGCAAAGGACCTAAAATAAACCCTAATATGAGCGGAGCTATTGGGAAACCACTTCGTAGCAGTATGTACCCAATCACTCCGAAGAAAAGCATCACACCAATATCAAATGAGGATGAATTCGTTGCAAACGCCCCGATAAAACATAAGACGAGAATGACAGGAAAGAGATATTCTTTTGGAACCATTAGAACACGGGTGAAGAACCTCATGGCGAATAACTGGAAAAGTAGCACAAGGAAAATGGCTACAAAGAATGCAATAAATACAACATTTACAATATCTCGATTTTCAGCGAAAAACAAAGGTCCAGGCTGAATACCGTGGATCATAAATCCACCGAGTAATATTGCAGTTACAGTGTCTCCAGGGATACCAAGGGTAAGCATCGGAATCAAAGATCCACCAACCGCTGCTGTGTTCGCCGACTCCGAGGCATAGATACCTTCTGGAGCCCCTTTTCCAAATTTCTCTTTGTCCTTCGCAGCTTGTTTTGTCTGAGCATATGCAACAAGGTTACTCGTCCCACTTCCAAGGCCCGGTAAAATCCCAAAGGCAATTCCAATCACCGAAGAGCGCAACAGGTTCCATTTATTCGCGAAAAATTCCGCCATCTTTATGCCGATGCCTTTTACCTTAAAGTTCATTTCCTGTCTCTTATCTCCAGCGCGAATTTCTGATAGGATTTGTGCAATCGCAAATAGTCCCATAATAAGAGGCAGTAAAGCGATGCCACCTTTAAGCTCTAAAACACCAAATGTATATCTTTCAAGGCCATCAACAGGGGCAAAACCGACCATACCAATCGCCAATCCAATAAATCCCGCAGTGATGCCTTTTAGCATACTGCCTTGCGCTAGCACAGCGAGTAAAGATAAAGCAAAGAAGATGAGTGCGAAAAATTCAAAAGGACCCATTTGTACGGCAAACCTTGAAATAATAGGAGAAATCGTCGCTAGAGCAATAAAGCTTAGAATTCCCCCAACTAAAGATGCAATGACACCAATACCAAGTGCACGAACGGGCTGACCGTTTTTCGCCATTGGGTACGCGTCGAATGTCGTCGCAATGGACGATGGTGTACCGGGAATACCTAGCAAGGTGGAGGCAACAAGCCCACCTGAAACGCCACCTAGATGAAGACAAATTAGGAAACTGATCCCTTGAACCGGTTCGAGTGTAAACGTAAATGGAACAAACAAGGCCATGCCCATCGTTGATGTTAATCCTGGAACCGTGCCGAAGATGAGACCGATAAACACACCCAGAATCATGAGAACAATAACCATCGGCGTAAACATACTACTCATACTTTGCAATAATACATCCATTCCCTACACCTCCTATACGAACCATCCACTTGGTAAAATAACATCTAAGTATTCCGTGAATACCCAATACAATGCAAAAGTAAGTGCTGCTGATGCAACACCCAGTTTGATCGTGTGTGCACCTGTTCTTTTGTTCGCTAAATAAAGCATTGTACCGACTAAAAAGAGAAAGGTACTAAGCAAGTAGCCTAGAATGGGAAATGCGACTGCATAAACAACTAAAGCACCAAAAACTGTGAACATCTTTCTTTCCATTGCTTTCTTTTCGGGTGTCTTCTCTTCTTTAGGTGTCGCTTTGATTCCTCCAATTACTAGTCCTACCCCGCAAAGTGCAAGAGCACTTCCGACGACTCGTGGCAGCAAGACAGGACCTGGGTCATCCATAAGATTCATATAATTCATTGTAAGCGTTTCCAATATCATATAAATGCCAACACCGAGTACACCAAGGCCAATCCAACGGTCTTTTTTTGTCATTCCAATCCCCCCTTACCTTAATCGTCGGTAAATAACTGTTCTGCTATGTCCTCTGCTTTTCTTAGCTCTTCTTCGTTATACGTGGCCGCTTCAACATGATCCATAAGCACATGATTTTGGAAGGTAGTCGCAAGATCCTCGATGTACTCTTCATCTTCTGAAAGTTGGACGGTAGCTTCATTCCATTGCTCGACAATTTCATCTGGCAATCCAGAAGGACCATACAGTGTGTGAACGATCGGAAATTGTACGTCGTACCCTTGCTCGAGTGCTGTCGGCACGTCAGGTGCAAGAGGGTCACGTTCTTCCGAGAGCACGGCAAGTGCTTTAAAGTCTCCTGAGTTCACATAATTGATCGCATTCCCAATGCCCGTCGATACAAAATCAATCTGTCCACCGAGTAGTGCTGTCATGCGATCGGACTCTCCACCAACGTCGAGCACTTTAATATCAACATCTGCAACTTGACTGAGCTGCTCGCCCATAAAATGCGTCGTTCCTCCAATTTGTCCGCCATAAAGCACGCCATACGGTTCCTGTCTCGCCACTTCAACAAGTTCATTCAGTGAATCCCACGGCGCATCTGCTCGGGTGACAAACACTTGGTTAATGCCGGCAAATGTTCCAATTGGTTGCATATCAAGTGCAGGATAATCAAGTTGGCCTACCGCGTAACTCGTATGAAGAGCTTGGTGGTAATACAGCAATTTGTAGCCATCACTAGGAGCACGGTATACATTTTCAAATGCGAGTGCACCACCCGCAGCATCTTGATTAACAATAACAAAATCACTGTCCATGTATTTTCCCATGTGACGGGCAAGTACTCTTGCTCCAGCATCAGATTGTCCTCCTGGTGAAGCCGGTACATACAGTTCAATGGTTTGATTTGGATAACTTTCAATCGCTGCTTCAGATACTGCCGCCTCATTCTCACTGGTGCATCCAGTAAGAATGAGCGTGATGAGCATCAAAGTTATGAAAACCAACTTACGTGAAGACGATGGCATGACGTCAATCCCTCCTCCGTTTATACACGTGTTTGAGCGGTACGATCTTGGAGTTGATGTACAGAAACATCGTCCCAACTTAATGTTTCCACACGATATTGCTCAATTTGATCCCAATCAAGTTCCATCCCTAGACCGACTGTAGAGCGATCCGGCAAATGAAGGTAACCGTTTTCATAATGAACTTTCGTCTTTACAACATCACCAACGTATAGCTCTGGTCCTGTCGGATCTGAAATGTAGTTTAAATTGTCCAGCGTTGAGCCGAAATAAGCCATCGCTGTCGTGCCAATTGACAATTCTTGAGTTGTGCCGATGAGTACACTTTTCCCCGCTACACCAGCTGCATCAGCTGCTTTTCTAGCAGATGTCATTCCTCCAATAAACACAGGGGCAATGTTAAAAATATCGACAGAATCTTGTTTAATCATTTCGTATTGCTGACGTAAGCTCCATACATGTTCACTCACCGGAAGCTCGCATTGCAACCGGAAATGACGCAATCCTTCAAAATCGTTACGAAACGCTGGACTCTCAATAAGATCGACTGGATATTTAGATAGCCTGCGAGTAATTCGCAGTGCATCTTTCCAATCAAGAAGATGGCTAAAATCAAATGACTTAATACGTACATTGCCATCAAACTCTTTGTACACGCGATCGAGAAAAGCCTCGTCAGCATCGACATTCTTACCAACGTAAAGCCTGAACACATCAAACCCTTTTTCGTATTGCTTTCTAACTAACGCAATATTCTCCTCTACCTCATCCATAAAGCGGTGTCTGAATATCGGAAAGCAAACTTTCATCTTCTCTCGAATACGCCCACCTAAAAGATCAGAAACCGAT
Organism: Geomicrobium sp. JSM 1781026; assembly: GCF_041949955.1. NCBI lineage: Bacteria > Bacillati > Bacillota > Bacilli > Caryophanales > Geomicrobium > Geomicrobium sp. JSM 1781026. Next base: position 55,143 of record NZ_JBHFQF010000007.1, read on the forward strand.
ACGTTCATCGCTTTTGCACACACATCATATAAAGCCGTATCCACACCGTTGCGGATGAAACTGCCTTTTTCATAGTAATACATCGCTTCAGGGAAATTCCCATTTAACTCAACGTTAATTGGAGAAATGTCAAAGGGATTACTTCCAATGAGGATTTGTTTTAACGTCCGTTCCAAATCCACGATATCGACGGAGTACTTTGGAAGATGGGAGAAATCGGACATCTCACCAATACCCTCCACCCCTTCATCTGTAAAAATCTGTACGATCACATGCTTGTTCACAAATCCTGTTAAACGAGGGATACCAATCGCTGTAAGTTTTACATCCGTAATTCTCATCGTCATGACCCCTTTACGAATACAGTTTTAATCGATGTATAGAATTCTTTTGCTGCTTGCCCTTGTTCCCTCGAATGTGAGCTGGATGCCTTCATTCCTCCGAATGGTGCTTGCAATTCAACGCCTGCACTCTCGGCATTTACACGGACGAGTCCTGCATCCATATCATCAATAAACGTGAGCATCTTCTGAATGTTCGTCGTAAAGATTGATGCACTGAGACCGTACCGATTATTGTTGGCAACCTCTAGCGCATGAGAAAGGTCTTTCGCTCTGATTAGCGTAATGACTGGACCAAAGATCTCCTCTTGAGCAATGCGCATCTCCGGCTGTACATCTGTAAAAATGGTCGGTTCAACAAAGTATCCAGACGCATATGCACCTTCCGTTAAGCGATTTCCGCCCAACAGTAATCTGGCACCTTCATCTTTTCCGACTTGAATGTAATCAAGCACTGTATTCAGCTGTGCTTCACTTGCCGATGGCCCCATCCACACCCCATCTTCTACAGCATTGCCGATTTGAATTGCCTCGGTTTTCTGTAATAGACGCTGTTGAAACGCTTCATATACGGCTTCTGCAACAATTACTCGGCTCGTCGCGGTACACTTTTGACCCGTGGAGCGAAACGCACCGCTAATTGTCGCATCCACTGCCAGTTCAAGATCGGCGTCCTCAGCAACAATGACTGGATTTTTGCCACCCATTTCTAGTTGGTATTTTGCACCGCGTGCGGCGGCTACTCGTCCAATCGTACGGCCCGTCCCTTCAGACCCAGTAAAGGTCACAGCGTGTACCGCTTCATGATCCACGATGGCATTGCCAATGACCCGACCTGCTCCGGCCACAAAATTGATGACACCCGTTGGCAATCCTGCTGCATCAAAACAATCCATCACTTTCGCAGCCGTTACCGCTGCTTCAGTGGCTGGTTTAAACACGACCGTATTCCCATAAATGAGCGCAGGAGCAATTTTCCATACTGGAATCGCTACCGGGAAATTCCAAGGCGTAATCACACCAACGACGCCAAGTGGCGTGCGTGTTGAGAACATAAGCGCATCCGCATCTGTAGAAGGAATCACGTCACCCTCTGACCGCATCCCCTCACCAGCATAATATCGAAGAATGGCAACTCCGCGAGCCGTCTCCCCTTTTGACTCCGGCAACGTCTTCCCCATTTCTCTTGCCAACGTCTCGGCAATATCATCCAACCGTTCTTCAAGTACATTTGCCACACGGTATAAGTAGTTTCCTCGTTCGGCACCAGAGAGCTTTCGCCACGCACGGGCAGCTGCGTCCGCTGCACGTACAGCTTGATTGACCGTGTCAGAGCTCGAGTTCTGAACATACCCGACGACCTCATGCATGTCGGACGGGTTGATGCTTGCAATTGCTTCTCCCTGCTCTTCTTGCCATTTGCCTGCAATATAGTTTCCATAAACAACATCTGTTTTTACCGTCATCGTCCTCACCCTTTCGTTGGTTGTAACAAGTTCCAATTTTGAAGCATTTCTTCAACGAGCTGTTTGTCCTCGTCATTTAGCTGGTCGACCGGTGCTCTTGTCACCCCGGCATTTTGACCGATCATTTCCATCGCTTCTTTAATGACAACCACATTGTTTCCTTGGTTGTACTTTGCACGTAAATCTTCAAAAGGAAGAATCTCTTCCCACAACTTCCACGTCAATGACTCATCGCCACGTCGAAGTGCCTCCAACATCTCAAGTGCCTTGCCTGGCAATATATTCACTAGCCCTGACGTAAATCCTTTCGCTCCAGCATTCCAGTAGAATGGCGCCCATTTCTCCGCAGTCCCACAGATCCATGTCACCCCGTGCTCTTTCGGTACTGATCGAACAACTTTCGCAAAACGAGGCAAATTGTTCACCGCATATTTCACACCGATAAAATGCTCCAATGGTGCAAGCTCAACGAGTACTTGATCAGAGACTTCCGGGTCTTTAAAATACACGACAGTCGGAAAATCAATGGCCTCAATAATATCTTGAAAATATGCTTTCACACCGCCAGACGTCACATACGGATGCACCGGCATATGAATCATGACCATATCGGCACCTGCATCCTTCGCATAATTCCCAAGTTCAATAGCTGTCGGCACTGCATACCCAATACCTGCCATTACAAGCGCGCGACCATTCACAATTTCCACCGTACGTCGAATCTCTTCTTTCGCCTCGTCAAGCGATAACGCATAGAATTCGCTCGTATTGCCACAAGGAACAACAATTTCAATGCCCTGTTCAACAATACGGTTCAACGTCTCCTCATAATGATTCCAATCAATTCCGCCATCCGACTGCCGAAACGGTGTAATCGGAATGCCAGAAATCGTCTCCAGCTTGCTCGCTAATGTCATGAATCCTCACCCTTTTCAGAAATTAATTCGCGGACAATTGCCTCCGCTGCCCCTACTGCCATCGCCCGCATACTATCCTCCGTGTGGGCGGCCATGTGAGGCGTTAATAAAACATTGTCCATACCTTTTAGTGGAAAAAAAACCGGCATCGGCTCTTCGGCATAACAATCGAGTGCCGCGCCTGCAAGCTTCCCAGAAGTTATCGCTTCGATCAGTGCCGTTTCATCTACAATTCCGCCTCTCGCTGCATTAATAAAATAGCTTGCCGGCTGCATCGCATCGAAGAACGTGCGGTCAATCATGTTTCTTGTCGTCTGAAGTAACGGGACATGAACCGATACAAAAGCAGACCGCCTCGCAAGCGCATCGAGCGTATGAACGTGTTCAACACCATCGGGAAACGTCTCTTTTTGAGGATCATAAGCGACGACCTTCATTCCAAGCCCTGTGCCGCATTTCTTCGCCACTTCCTGAGCAATGTTCCCAAACCCAATTAATCCAAGTGTCTTCCCAGCCACCTCCATCCCAATGAGGCGATTGCGGCTCGCATAGTCATCTCTTCGCAAGGCATGAACCGCTTCTGGAATTCGATGTGCAAGCGAGAGAATAAACGAGGTAACATGTTCAGCGACAGAATTCACATTCGCACGAGGCGTATTGTAAACACCGATGCCCTTCTCAACGCAGTACGCTTGGTCAATTTCATCTAGCCCGATGCCATGTCTTGCTATGACCTTTAGACGAGGTGCCTTCTGTAGAATGTCTTTAGGCAATGGCGTTGTCCGTATGAGCACCCCATCCGCGGAGACAATGTGCTTGGCTACTTGTGCCGGAGTATCCTGAGGAAGAACAGTCACCTCTAGCCCATGACGCTCTAAATAGTCAATGCCATCAGGGTGGATGGTTTGTGGTACAAGTACGTTCATCCTTTTTCACTCCGATGCTGCTCAGCAGCAAGAATGTTATCTTTCGTTCGTAGAATATGCGCCTTCATGGTGGCTTCTGCTCGTTCCGGATCTCGCGCACGAATCGCTTCAAACACAGCGTAATGTTCTTGGAAACCAACCTCACGCTCGACTTCAATCTTTAATGCTCGTTTTCGAAACGCTTTATCAATATTTCGCAGATTGCCCAATATATTGTGCATCATCACATTGCGAGCTCCATCAATAATTTGTTGGTGGAAAATGGAATTCTGTTCAATTAACGCTTCTGAATCCCCTTTATTATGAAGGCCTTCAATAATGAGCATCTGTTGCTCAAGCTCATTTAATTCCTCATCCGTCATCTTCAGCGCAGCCAGACGTGCGCAAAGAGACTCCACCGACGCTCGCAACAGCAAGATTTCCTCAATCGACGTAGATGCGTACTCAGAGACGAACGTGCCTTTTCGAGGAACCGTTACGAGCATGCCTTCATTTTCAAGGATACGAAACGCTTCTTTCACCGGCGTCGTACTAATGCCCATCATGCTTGAAATCTCTCGCTCTTTTAAGTGCTCTCCCTCTTCAAAGTATCCGCTTACAATTCCTTCTCGAATCTTCTCCACGACAAGCTCTCGCAAAGATTTAACCAAGTTTGGATCGACCGAGAAGAATGCTTCATTTCGTTCTGTCATGCCATCATCCCCAGTTGGTTTTATGAAATATAATATCTGATATATCACAGAATAAAGCAAGATTCTTTTTTTGTCAAAACAATTCTGAATAAAAAAGACGACATCAACTATGTCGTCTTTTAGAGTGTATATAAATACTGCAAACTTCGTTTCGCATCATGAAGCGCGTTCGTTGACTCATCCTGCTCAAAGATCCACCAATCTAAGCGGTCTAGCTGTTTCTCACCGAATACTAGTATGTCGGCAACGTCCACGCCCCCGGTGCCAAGCGGCGCAAACTGCCCGCTGGCGTCCATGTCCTTTACGTGGACGAGCGGCGTGCGGTCGGCATACTTCTTGAGCCAATCTAGCGGGTCCTCCCCTGCTTTCTGGAGCCAATACACGTCGAGTTCTACTTGCACGTATTCGGAGTTTGTCTCAGTAAAGATGACGTCGAGTGGAATCTGCCTATCCAACGGTCGGAGCTCAAAGTCATGGTGATGATAGCTAAAGGTGATGCCGGCATCTTTGCACCGCTTCCCAAACCGGTTCAGCTGCTCCGCCCCGTGCTTGTAGTCGTCAATTGAGCGAAGATACTGCTCGGGCAGAATTGGGCATGTGATGTGACTGCTGCCAAGAATGTGCTGATCGGCAATGACTGCTTCAAGCCTCGTTTCAAGCATTTCAAACGGTACGTGGCTACCTGTGGTGCGTAACCCATTTTTATCGAGGATCCTCCTCGTTTGGTGCGCGTCCTCTCCCCAGTACTCAGCAAACTCGACACCCGTAAAACCGATCTGTGCCACCGTACTCAGCAAGGCAGCGAAATCTTGGAATGGCTCATTTCTCAACGTGTACAATTGAATTGCTACTGGCTTCTCAAGCAGACGATCATCTCCCCACTTAGACGTATATTCTCTATAGTATAGGAAAAATTCGGAAAAATCGTCAACTTTACTCGAAATGAGTAAACTCGGCAACAATTTATACGGCTATATCCTGTCGGCGGGCGTTTCAGATGAATTCAATCTGCGATCCAGTTGGGATAAACTGCGCTCAAGTTCCGCGAAATCGAAGCTAAAATCTGTAAAAAGTGCAAACTTGAGCGCAGAACTCGTAAACTAGAGCGCACATTAGCGAAGACTCACTGAGCCGAAGTACCAAATTGCTGTCGGCGCGAGCCTCGCTGAACGAAGGCCGGTTTGGCCTCAGCCACAAAGGGGCCGATATGTCGTTGGGAGAATTCGTAATAAAGAACGCCCATTCATGTAAACTTGCTGACAGAATGGGCGAGCTCGGGAACAGACTACAAGGTCACATGTACATAACTGTTGTCGGCTCAGTCCATCAAGAGGTTTCGGTTTTGTTCATACAAAAAAAGCCGGCGGCCGGAGCCACTCAGCGGATGTAGTTATACCCTAAAAGAACGATGTACATGAGGAACACGGAAACGACCATCACTCCTGTAATCATTATAAAATAAAAGAAAACCGTATAGAACGAACGGGTCAATTCGTCATCTCCTCCACAGCCGAGTGCTTCTTTTTACCCTTCTTCTTTCTTTCCTAAACATGAAGTTTCATAGATTAAAAGTTGCGATCAATGGCGACACTGGGGGCAAGGAGGAGAGGCAGATGGAGGAAGATTTTTATGTAATTGACCTCGGCGACGGGGATTTGAATGTGTGCTGGTATCCGGTGTTGGTGGAGGAGTAGGGTCCTACATCCACACTTTTGTTTGTAACATTCGGGCGATGTGTTCGGTGGTATGGTTGGTAACTTGTTCAGGGTTGTCGGGGTAAAGAATCTCTCCGAGATCGAAGTAACGGTTGCCAGGCATGCCGCCTGGACTGTCTTTTTTGAAATGAGCGTCGTGGAAATCAACTCATCCTAAAACCGTTGAAACACCTTCGCGTCATGCTGGTAGACAACGACTTATTGTTAGTTACCGTATCTTCGTTTGTTTGTAGCCCAGGAAGTAGTGAACGTTCATGGGTGGGCAGGCTCCTTTTTTAATGTAATGATTTGAAGTAGATTCCGTCATTGCCTATGTAATCAATATCGGTAGTTTCAGCAACAACACCTTTTAATAGAGAATTAATTTCATTTGCAATATCTGAATCCAAAAAATGTTTAAGCTTCTCATAAATCACTTTCGCCAAACCGATTTCATATTGATTACACGTATTTCTAATTATGTAAAATTCAATCGCATTTTCTTTAACTGTGTCCACATTAGCTTCATTTAATTCCAGCATCACAACTGCATAGTAATCACGTATGAAATTAGCTTCTTTAATTTGCAAATTAAATGAATTATCCTCAGCTTCTTCAGGATCAGAAAGGAACATTTTTATTTGCCTCCCTTTTTGGTGCATCATGGAGACCACTTTATATATAGGAGCTTCTCCGTTTATTGTCTTCAGGTTCTCTAGTTGTTCATGACCAGCTGTTATTGCATTCGCAACCTTATTAACTCTCCCCTTAGACTCAACCGCAACCCACCCTCTAGGACTTTTGCCGATAAAGTCAGGTCTACGATCTCCATCTTTTAATTTTATTTCTACACCGTTGTCATCATATGCATTTCTTCGATAAACATCTAAGTGCATAAGAAACTCTACATTCAAAAACTTTTCTGCATACAACTTGGAGAACGCAGAAGCAATTAAGAATCTGAATCCTCCCTTTTCTGAGGGGTCAAGTAGATCAAACGCTGGTGAGATAGTGATAGGGCTAGAGTTTAGATCAATATAAGCTTCCATTATTGCTATTCGGAGACTTACTTCTTTTTCAGAATAGAATGGATAACTATAAACATGATCCATACAGCTTCTACCAACAGTATAAGCAGCCCTTAGCAACTCATTTTTTGTAAATATTAAATTAGATACACCATTAGATACATTATAAATATTTTTATCCGGGGAAACTTGATTAAATCTCCGAAACTCATATCCCATTTCTAAAGTCATATGTTTCAATACCTCCTTGACGTTGATATAAGAAAAGGTAGCGGGTTGCCCCACTACCTAATTTGAAATTATTGAAGCAATTGAAGTACTGACTGTGGAAGTTGGTTCGCTTGCGCAAGCATAGACTGAGAAGCTTGAGAAAGGATGTTGTTTTTCGTGAATTCCATCATCTCACTTGCCATGTCTACGTCGCGGATACGAGATTCCGCAGCTTGTAGGTTTTCAGAAGCGTTGTCTAAGTTGTTGATTGTGTGCTCTAGGCGGTTTTGAATTGCACCGAGATATGAACGCTGTTCAGATACTTGATTAATTGCATTGTTAATATCGTTGATTGCAGAATCTGCATCTTCTTGACTAGAAACACTTATTCCACCATAGGTTGCATCAACAACATTTAACGTACTTTCATCAATATCCCCAACTTCTGTTCCGAAAGTAATTCCATCAGTACCATCATTAGTAATAGAAGCTGCCCACTGATCATCTGAGTCATTCCAGTAAGCTACAATATCTCCTGCTTCGTTCCTTAGTACGTCACCAGAAAAAGTTACATCATCTCCTGTTGCATGTTCAAGTATTTCACTATGGCTCTCGCGTGTTAAAGTTTCACCATCTTGAGTGTATGTTGTTGACTCACGTATTTCTAAGGCCTCCGCACCACTGTTCACTACTAACCCATCGCCATTTTCATTTACACTAACGTCTGATAGATTATACCATTGAGCATTGCCGTCATCGTCTTGTATGCTGACAGCTACGTTATTGCCTCTTTCATCTTGAAGAACAGTTTGCCCATCAATTCCTTTTACGCTTGCTGTTTCAGTGGAAGCAGTATCAAATTCACCAGTACCAGCTACGTTTAGTGTATACGCATTTAGGTTTCCAATTGCAACGTCAATGCTTTGACCTGAGTTTGCACCAATATGGAATTTACCTTCGAAAGTACCGTCTAGCAAATTTTTATTGTTAAACTCTGTGTTACCAGCAATACGGTCTAATTCTTCTGCTAGTGCATTCATTTCTTCTTGGATAGCTTCACGGTCTACTTGATCTTGATTCGTATCATTTGATGCTTGAACTGCCAATTCTCTCATACGTTGAAGAATACTATGAGACTCATCCAACGCACCTTCAGCTGTTTGAATCAAAGAGATACCATCTTGCGCGTTACGGCTTGCTTGATCAAGACCACTGATTTGCGCTCTCATTTTCTCTGAGATTGCAAGGCCGGCTGCGTCGTCGCCTGCGCGGTTGATGCGGAGACCTGAAGATAGTTTCTCCATTGAAGATTGCATTTGGTTCTGATTGACACCGAGTTGACGGTGTGCGTTCATTGCGGACATGTTGTTGTTGATAATCATGTGTAATTCCTCCTTGAGTTTTAAGTATCAGGCCACGTCCTTGTGTGCCTGTTTTTTATATCGGCTGTGTGGCTTTGTTGTTTAATAGAAAAATAAAAATTTATCTGTCTGGGAGATAAATAATGGTGGCCATCGTCGCTGGACCGTCATATTCATCAGCCCAGAAAGTCACTCTCAAGTCTGGAAGGTTATATACATAAATATATCCGGAAGTCTCTGACTCGAATGTTTCTGAACGAGCATTTCGAGGAAAATGCTCGTTTAATTCATCTAGGTTCATGCCAATATGCGCCCCAAATATTGAGATGCTCGGATCAGCGATCATATATCCATTAATTGTTTCACTCACTTCATTATAAAAATAACTAGCATCCAAATGGTCGCCATACAGGAAGGCTCCGCCTGTGAAATAGTCCATATCTAATTGGTCAACATTATCGATGGAATCGATAGGGAAACCTATGCCATAATCTGTTTGAATGTTCTCATCGACATAGTAGGAAAGGTTGAGTACTTCTTTATCTGAATCAACATCTTTCAGTAAGTTCTCGTGGAGCCCAGCACCTTCATTCACAAACACATCGTTTAAATACTGATACTGCTCATTTCCAGACCAATCATCTTCCATCTCTCGGTCTGGTCCACACTCAGTTGTGTACGTGTCATGGCAGTCGTTAAACGTATGTGCGTATTGTTGATATACAAACGTTTGAGTACTTGGGTCATATTCATGAATGCCATAAAGATACGCTGTGTGACTCATAGCACCTGTGGACGAGAAGGCTGTATAGACTTCAACAATGTGATAGGAGTCACTTTGCAAGACATCTGTGTAAAGTAAAACATCATTGTTGACGATGAAATGATCGTCTAAAGGGGATACGTCTCGTTGGTTATTCGATGAATAGATTTGAATCACTTCCCCTTCTTCGAACGCAATTACTTCAACTTCATTTACGGAATAAACGACGTTGAAGAGATCTGACGAATCCATTTGTCCAGGAGATGTATAGACGAGCAGATGAGGTTGATTTAGCCCTTCCAACTCGAGCTCCTCTACATATAACAGGTGCAATTCACGTTCCCGGTTCTGACCGAAGTGATACTCGTCTATGGCCGTACGAATCTCATCTTTCCCTAACTCTAGAACTGCTTTATCTTCCACTTCTATATTGATTTCATCCGCGTGTGCTTCTTCATCTTCTTTCTCTATTTGTTCTTCTTCTATTTCAATGGGTTTGTCTTCTACGATCTCTTGGGAAGCTGTCATTTCGGGTTCAGCGTCACTACAAGCTACGGTGAGTAGAAGCGTACCAACAATCATCATCTGTTTTCTCATAAGAACATCCCAAAAGTGCCCACAACATCCGCTACTGCACTCTCAACGATCCAATAGACGCCGAGGATGATGCTGATTTGTACGGCGAGGACGCCGTACAAGGGATCAAACCGTGGGCTCTCGATTTGTTTTTGGTAGGCGTAGCCGGTTAAGATGATGCCGAGATTGACGACAAGCACGCCTAACACGATAAACAAATACGTTAACGTTGGCACTCCGACAATGCTCATCAGAAGAGCAACGACGACGCTGGCGACACTGATGCTAATGAACATGCCGTAGCCGCTCGCGATGGCCTTGATCCCAACGGTTGAGCCTTGCATGCGGTTGACGATCCAAATAACACCAAGCGCCAGCGCCTGAATGATGAGGGTCCCGAGAAAGATGCGGCTGACGATCGGGAACGTGGCGACGGGGAGAAATGCGATTCGATTGATGAGTACCGTCATAGCCACGGGTACGAGTAAGCTGAATAGTAGAATATTGATGAGTGCGAAATAGAATCTGCTTTCTGACACGTGTTCAAATGCACTTGGGCGGATGATGGCGTCACGGACGGATTGGATATAACCGCTTGTGTGCGCCTTTAAGGCGTCGGTCACTGGCGGCGCTGCGGCTGCGACAGGTACGGCGTCGGTGAGCGGCTGACCGCATTGGGTACAGAATTTGGCGGCGGGATTGACGTTGTGGTTACAAGCTGGGCAGTTCATCGGATCATCTCCTTAGGCTTCAATAAATGTGGCGGATTCTTCAAACAAGTAGGAACGGTGACGGTCGAGCGAGAAGTTCAGGATCGTCCAGTCGTCGTCATATACGAATGTGACGTCAAACACGGCATACTCGTCAGGAATCAGGTCGGCATCCTCCGTGTCAGCTTGCCCGAACAAGGCACTCGCCTTCACGGTCAACTCATCGTTCACCCGTGAAACGTCGACCGACTCCGGAGACACCCACGTGACGGTGAACGGCAATGGATCGTCGTTTGCCCATCCACTGAACTTATTGAGAAAATACCGATCATTAAAGAGCTCGTTGCGCATCGGGACGGTAAACAGATGTTGGTCCTCCGTCTCAACAACGTCGCGTGACTCTAAATGAAAGTCATGAAGCAAAGTGGCGAGTTCTTCAAACTGGGCGTCGTCAATGGCGGACGTGATCGGTGGAAGATCTATGACGTGCATGTCTGTCACGGACACGCTCTCTGTTTCGGCGGTGCCCCACGGGAAATCATAGGTTGCTGCTACCGTGACACTTCCATCCAAAGGAAACATCCCTGCTGAGAAACTGTCCGACACGGTGTACGGCGTTTGTTCACCGTTAATGATTAGCTGACTTGGCACCGTTGATGACCAATCGTCGTGGATGACGAGGTGAGAGGCACCAAAGTGCATAACGAGTTGACCTCCACTTTCGCTCACTTGAGCGACGTCTGAGACGGCGAGTTCGGTATACTCGGACGGATATACGAGGTTCACGTCATAGAGACCCGGATACACTTCCGTGAAGAAGAATCCATCTTCGTCAAGCGTCCCGCTCACAGTTTCTCCAATTTTCACATCCGCAAAGGTGCCGGCATCTCCCGAAACTTCAAAGGTAAGCTTCGGCACGTCAAACGAGTATGTGTTGAACAACATCCCCTCTTCTCGTTCGATCGTGAATAGACCGGTTGAACTTTCTGCATACGCCGCATCCGCATCATAAAACGCAACATAATCCTCGAATGCTGTATGGGTGGTTAAGGCAAGATCCGGGTCGGCGTCCAACAACTGCAGGACCCCTTCTGCCTCCGCTTCGCCAAACCCTTCACTTTTGACCGCTGCTGCCAATGCGGCACGATCTTGTTCGTGCAACAGCTCCTGAAATTCAGCGACCGCACGATCTACGGAGTGAAGTTCATTGAGAATATAGACGGAGCCCACACCGATGCCGACGACAACGGCCGCGCTAGCGAGTATGACGGACTGCTTCTTGGATGGCTTTGAGAACTTAATCGACGGCTTCGCCACGTTTTTATGTATTCGTGTGCCACATTCTGCACAAAACTTAACATCTGTTTCTAAACTAGACCCACAAGATTCACAGAACAAAAGTCACAACCCCTTCCTTTTTATAGTCTTATTGTCTTTATATTCGAATGGATTTTGATATTTTTTATAGTTCTATTCTACTTTATTTGAAATAACGACAGAATAAACGAAAAATTTTAAAAAAGTTGAAGGAATCTCGAAATTTGTCTAGAAATGGTAATTAAGGCAGATTTTAAGGAGGAGGAATGGTGGAGGCAAGCACAATTATCGATTTTCAGAAAGTTCTCAGTAATTGGTATATGGCGATGGTTGAATTGGATATGCCGCTGGCACACAAGCAAAAAGAAGAAGCCGACTTTCTCATGCAGCATATGAGCACCGATGAAAAGACGAAAACCTACTACCGATTGATTGACTTTCGGTATCGGGTCATGACCGAAGCGTCACTGCAATCCCCTTCCCAGCAAACGGGGGTATTTCAGGATTCTATCGACGAAACGGATCAAATACTTCGGTATTTGTATGCATATATGGAAGGGCAGTATGAATATTATAGTGGTCGATATAAGCGAGCCATTCATTTCTTTTTAATTGCTGAAAAGCATCTTGATTGTGTAAAAGATGAAGAGAAAGGCGAGTTTTTTCAACGTGTTGGCGAGGCTTATTATCGAATTAATCAATACACGATCGCTCTCGCCTACCTTGAGAAGTCCATCTGTTTATATGAAAAGTTCCGCATGAATCACCGGATTGTTTCAAGCTTAATATTTACAGGTGCTATTCATTCAGAATTATACCTTTTTAAAGACGCAAATCGTTATTATAATCGTTGCCTAGAGGTTAGTCAGCAGAAACCTGAAGGCATTCAGTCTCTTGTGTTCCGAGCCATCGCCTTGCACAGGATAAGAGAAAAACGATTTGAAGAAGCAATTGCTCTACTTGAAAAAGCTTTGCCAAAACACGACCTTAAAATCATTAGCATTAAAACCAAATGCAACCTTGCCAACCTATATTTCCGAATTGGAAGGGGTGATATAGGGAGCAATTGGTTAGAGGAAAGTGAAAAGTTAGCGAATGATTACGGTCTAACAGAGTATATCGCACGTTGCATGGCAACAAGAGGGTTATATGTTGAGAGAAATAAACAAAAAGTCAACGAAGCGATTGAAATGTTAAAGGTCAATGAACTGTTCTTTGAAGCCACTGAAGTTTGCGAAGAAAACGCCAATTATTATGAGCAGAAAGATAAGTTCGAACTTGCGTATGAGTATATGAAACAAGCGAATACATTTCGCATCAATCATCAAACAATAGGGGTCGATTAATCATGAAACGTTTATCATTCGTAATTACAGCAGTTGCCGCAGTTGCCCTTTTCGTAGCAAATGACATTCAATCAAGCATTCTTGCTGCTGATATGATTCAGCCACTTGATAAAGCAGATGGTTCAAGGTAAGCAGTAGTCCTCCGAGCTATTTACATAGCTTGGAGGATTTTGTGCCTCTTTTTGCGCGTGATGCCTTCAATTTTTTCTTGCACCCTGAATCCAGCACCCCAATACTCTAAGCGACCACCCTTGGAATCCCTACGCTTACATGGTTTACTAGAGTTAAACAGCTCATTGGAGTGTTTCCATGCCACATACATACTCGGTTCCTAGTTTTTGCCAGACTTGCAACGCTCGCGGAACGTTCGACACACCCCACGATGTGAACGAGCGCCACGTTCACCGGCTCCGCTGCTCAACGTGCAGCACCACTTTCCATCACGCCATGTGCGGAAACTGTCACGCACACGGCAACTTGATCGACAGGTTCGAAGACCGAGACACCGCGGAGTGGGCGTGTCCGTATTGCAAGGAAGCCCACCGATTGCCCGCAGACGTGTATACGAACACGTTTAATTTCCACGTCACCCGGGCGCGCGGCCGCAAACTGATCTTTTCATTCATCCTTTTCGCCGCCCTCTTGTACATCTTGTTCATGATGATCGGAGGGCTTGCCGGATGATCAGAAAAGTCATAGGCAGTTTGATTATCTTGCTCGGTGTTGTCGGGGGGCTAGGCATTATCGCCGCCGGCGATGTGACGTTTGCGGAAATCGGCTTCGTTCTTTTGATCATCGGAATCGGGGGCGTGACGGGATTCGTCCGAAAAACGTTTTTTACACCGCTCCGCTGGGGATCGCTCCCCTTTCTCGTTGGTGGATTTGCACTTATCATCGGTACAACCGATCCTGAAGATCGACTCGTCTTCATGCTCGTTGCCGGCGCGATGATCGTTACAGGCGTCGCTTTTCTCGTCGTGAATCCGAAGCGGTGGCGTACCCAATCGGAAAAACAGCAGGCAGCCACAAAAGCTATCGGCGCCCTCGCCCCGGTTTTGCCTTTTGTCGTTGGTGTCGTTGTCGTGCCTGAATTCGCAGGCGAGGCAGTCACGTACGTATGGTTAGGCCTATTGAGCGTTTTGGCCGTTTGGGGGATTTACGGGGCGGTAACAGACAAAGTCATGCTCGTTCGCTGGCGAACAACATTTATCGTCGCCAACATGCACTTCGTATGTGCCCTACTTCTTTTAATGGCGATCGCAAATTTCAGCGAGCAACTAGGCGTGATTACCGGCGTCCTCGCTATATATATGATCAGCTTAGTGCTCATTCATTGGGGACGACGCTCGTTGTTTGAACACTTTTATTTGCGTGTCCAAAGTAAATTCTGGCTCGTCTACCTCGCCGCTTTCTCGCCCGGTGTCGTGCTCGTTTTAGGCGGCAGTTACCGGACCGATCGCTTGGCGACAGACACGTTGCAACGGTTTGGCTTTAGCGAAGCGATGGCCTTTAGCATCTATCACATGACCTTCGCTTACATCGCCGTTCTGTTACTCATGCTCGCGCACAGCCGCGTCGCCCGCCTAGAAGAATTGGACGAGCGTATCGGCAAAGGGCGGGACGCTCGGGTTTGGACGATTGCGGAGACACTTACGCTTAAACAGCGTGGGCGGTCACAGAGAAAAGGGTGATTTTTCGAGGGTAGTGTTGGAAAGTTCATTATCTGAGCGGAACAAGATTTGGGATAGCCCCGGCTTGCATCACCCAGCCCTCTTTGGTGGCACAAGAATAAGGCGAAGGTAGGCTCGTGCTAAACTCATTCCATTGTTTGGGGGAGTCACCTCCAAATCTGACGGATCCTTACACCTTGGGTGATTGACCAATTTATTGTCAAAGGCTATCTACCTGTCGGCACCGAAACGAAATAGATCGGTTTACAGTATGCCTCCTGCCGACATCACGTTGGCTTTTGATATGCAGAGTGGTCAACAAGTATGAAATGGGGGCATAGTATTAAAAAGAATTCATTGCCTTTAGTGGCTCGATTTCAGGAAAAAAACAAAATACTAAAAACATCTGCCGGAATTAATGGGCATGCAGATGCTCTTTGCTGAGGAGAGTTGAATTGTCCACTGCAAACCGGGCAAGATTTCGCTGGTTAGCCCGTGCCTTAACGGCATCATGGGCACTCACTCGTACTCTCTCGTTTAATGAGTGTTGCGCCAGGGATAGTAATTCCTCCCATTTTATAATTTTTGTCTTGAATCGCTTTAATTAGTTCTTTGACTGCTTCCACTCCCATTTCGTATAGCGGCATCTTTACGGTTGTAAGTGTGGGTGATAAGCCTGATGCAAAAAACACATCATGAATTCCGATCACAGAAATATCGCCAGGCACGTCCATTCCGTGTTCACGGATCGCTTTCATTGCTCCCATAGCAACCATAATGTTTGATGCAAAAACTGCTGACGGTGGGGTTCTTAAGGATAATAGCTTCCCCATCGCCTCGTACCCACCCTCCATTGTATAATCACTTTCTTGTACATAGTGAGATCGAAAAGAAATGCCTGCTGCTTTAATTGTCTGTTTGTAGCCATCGTACCGTTGGAGCGCCGTACCTGTATTAAGTGGTCCAGCAATATGAGCAATGTGTTCATGGTTCAAGTCAATCAAATGCCGTGTCGCCATTTCCCCTCCAAGGTAATCCTCTAATACAACGTACTGTTGGGATTGTTCAATAAGTCGATTGACTAGGACAAACGGCTTGTCAGTGTTAGCAACCCGAGCAATCTCATCATCGTGAAAATCTGAAGTCGCAATTAACAGTCCATCAATGCGTTCTTTTAATAACGATGCGGACAACGGTGCCTTTTGCTTCATACTATAGACGAGCAAATGATACCCTTTCGCCATCGCCTCATCTTCAGCACCATGTATAATGCTCGAGTATACAGGGTTACGAAAGTCAGGAATCGCCATGCCAATCATGTTTGATTGATTCATTTTCAAACTTCTCGCCGCGCTGTTCGGGCGATAGTTCAATTTTTTCACCGATTCGAAAATCCTCGTTCTCGTTTCTTCTTTAATATGCAAACGTTCATCATTGTTTAGCACTCTCGATACGACCGAAGGGTGCACGCCCGCCAATCTAGCTACGTCCTTTAATGTACTCAATACAACGCCACTTCCTTCATGCAGTATGTCATGTAGAAAGATTATAACACGTGGAAAAATATATCTCTCTCAAATAACATATTGACAAACAACAACAGTTATCTTACATTTTATACTAACAAAAGGAAAACGTTTTCTTGAAAATATATACCGTATATTTTTTATTTTTTTACCTTAAAGGAAATCGTTTTCCTATAATGATATGGAGGAGTTATAATGACATCTAGTGTGCTAGATTCAGAGCTTTTAAGAGGGATCTACGTGTCTGAAGAGATGCGCGAAATCTTTTCAGACGATCAATTATTACAAAAGTGGGTAAATTCTTGGATTGCTCTAGCAAAAGCTGAAGCTGAAGTTGGGATTATCCCAAAGGAAGCCGCTGACGAAATTGAAAAGAATGCGGATGTTTCTAAGTTTGATAAGGTAGCCATCCGAGAAGGAATTGTTGATACGACACATCCACTCATCGTACAAATTCGTCATTTCACGAAAATGGTTGGCGGCAAAGCGAGTGGATACATTCACTGGGGGGCGACTACACAAGACATCATGGACACAGCCGTAGTCCTGCAAATGAAAGATGCACAAATTTTATTAGAAAAGCAACTTCGTAGCCTGTTAGACCAACTATTAAAGCTGGCAAAAGAGCATGAATCAACTGTCATGCCAGGAAGAACTCATGGTCAGCATGCATTACCCATTACGTTAGGTTACAAAATCGCAATTTGGGCTGATGAGATTGGGAAACACCTTGATCGGCTAGAAGACGGCAAAAAACGGTATCTCGTTGGTTCACTGGGCGGTGCAGCAGGTACGCTTGCTTCCATCCACGAGGATGGTTTAGATGTTCAACAAGCATTTTGTGAATCTTTAAATTTAGAACAACCTACCATTACTTGGCATGTACAACGAGATGGCCTTGCTGAATTCTCAAGTATTATTGCGATGATTTCAGGGACGATAGGGAAAATCGCGAATGAAATTATCAATCTACAGAAATCAGAAATCGGGGAAATTGAAGAAGGTTTCAAAATGGGGCAAGTCGGGAGTAGCACCATGCCTCACAAACGTAATCCAATGATCTGTGAATACGTCGTCGGGCTTACAAGACTCGTGCAACGAAATGCAAGTTTGAGTTTTGATGCCATGATCCAAGAACACGAGCGAGACATGACGTTTTGGACGACGGAATGGTCGTATATTCCACAGATTTGCATGTTGACGAGTGGTGGCATTGAACAGATGACCGGCGTATTAAACCGCTGGATTGTGTACCCAGACAACATGGAGCGCAACCTTAATCAACTGCAAGGCTTAATCGTTTCAGAGAATCTCATGTTATCTCTTGGAGAATTTGTCGGTCGCGACACTGCCCATGACCTTATTTACGATGTTTCGATGAAGGCATTCGAAGAAAATCAACCACTCGCAGACATTGCCGTTAAAGATTCGCGCATTACTGAACATATTTCAGAGCAGGAAATTCGAAACTTGTTAGACCCGAAAAGCTACATCGGATTGAGCAAAACATTTGTAGATCGTGTTCACAAACGTTGGGCGCACCGGTCAATCTAAGGAGGTATGTAAATGAGTGCCGCAATGATTACATTACTCATTTTGCTGCTGGCAGCAATTCTATTCTTAACTGGCGTCATTCCAGTGGCAATGACTGCTCTTCTAGCAACCATGTTGTTGTACATCACAGGTGTTATTGATGCTGACACGATATTTGCTGGATTTACAAACAACGTTGTGTTGCTCATAACAGGTATGTTCATTATTGGTGCTGCACTGTTCGAAACAGGCATCGCTAGAAGAATGGGAAACATCATTACAAAATTCGCAAAAACTGAAAAACAATTGCTTTTAGCCATTATGATTATTGGTGCTGGCTTGTCAGCGTTCCTGTCGAACACAAGCACTACCGCCGTTATGATGCCGATTGTCATAGCCATTGCGGCTACTGCCGGCTTTTCTAGATCGAAGCTTCTCATGCCTCTCGCCTATGCAACTGCACTCGGTGGGATGATTACACTCGTTGGAACAAACGGTAACCTAGCGGTTCAAGGTGTTATGGAGAATGAAAATGTGCCTGTGTTTGGCTTTTTTGAATTCGCTTACATCGGCATTCCCCTTACCATTATTGGCATCATTTACATGATGACGATCGGATATCGGCTAATTCCCGATCATCAGAGCATGAAAGAAGATTCGACTGCTGAAGAGCTCGAAGAACCTAAAAATGAAAGTATCACCAAACAAATCATCGCCGTTTCCGTTCTCATTGCTGCGGTACTTTTTATGGTATTCGAATCACAAATCGGCATTCCGCTTCACATCGTTTCCATTATGGGGGCGATGATCATTATCATCACTAGAACGATGACGGAAAAGCAGGCGTATCGATCCCTAGATTTTTCTACAATTATTCTCGTCGCAGCCATGATGCCAATGGCGACTGCCTTGGCTGATACAGGTGCAGCGCAGATGATCGCAGACTTTGTTCTCACACTGGCCGGTGAAGGCGCAGGGCCTTACCTTATTACTGCGCTATTGTTTTGTGTTACAGCGCTATTAACGTCAGTCATGTCCAATACCGCGGCCGCCGCCCTTATGGCTCCCATTGGCCTCGTTATCGCAGCTAGTATGGGTGTTGATCCGAAAGGAATTCTCATGACCGTTTGCGTAGGCGCTTCTGCCGCGTACGCTTCACCGATCGGAACTCCCCCGAACACGATGATCTTTGGACCTGGTCAATACACATTCCTCGATTACATCAAGTGTGGGTTGCCGTTTCTCATTATTCAACTCATCATTTGCGTCACGATCGTTCCATTAATTTGGCCATTCCAGTAAGTACTATAGTTCATAACCCTCTGCACGATAACGTTCGTACGGAGGGTCTTCTTCTGTACCTCAATTAAACATACTAAACACAACCAACACTTGCCACTCCCCGTCTTCATTTACAAGCAGCACATCGTCGACACCTGGATAAAGTCCGCCGTCTTCTTCGTACAACAACTCCACTCGCGCCAAATAAATGTCTTCGTGCTCGGCGACGCCGGCTGAGAAGTTCGACGTTTCATACGCGGAACTCAAGATGGTTTCTTCCATCGGAATCACATCAACGACGTCGAATTCTGTGGCGAACATGTCCCCGCCGGAGAAGTATTCTTGGAATTCTTGTTTGTCTTCCAAGCCGATGAATTCGAGGAAATCGTCGTGGATCATGTCATGCACGCCCGCGTAATCTTCCGCAAGCATTCGCTCGTAATATGCCTCTGCCACGCCTTTCACTTCATCGTCGCCACCTGAACACCCGGCCATTAATATGAAGAATAAGAAAGCGGTCCATTTTCTCATGCGTCATCTCCTTTCATATCCCTCATAAACGTATGCACGCACGGCTTGTTAGAAGACCGAGTCACGTTAAGTGACGAGCGGTGAATTTTTTGCTATGATAACCTAGACTCTATTGTTTTCTATAATTGATAACTTTTACGACATATGTTAAATTTTCACATATTTGCAAGATCACTGTAAGAATTTGACGAACAACGACGACTCTTGTCAGTTTTTTGGAAATAATATTTTTATTAATCAGATAATATAGCATTCTTCGACACAATTTTGTATACTCGACACACAGCAAGATCGAGGATTGCTAGATGGGAGGTTATTGATGACCGAAACAGCTGCATCCACGGACATGCTCGTCGGAGCGATTGGCGAGTGGTACAACGCCATCGTTCAGCACGACATTGCCGGGGCAAAACAGAAGAAAACGTACACGGAGGAATTGCGCAGACATGTAATTCCCGACAAGAAGGTGCAAACGTACTATCAACTCGTCGATTTTCGTCACAAGATTCTCACAGAAGAGATTCTCCATCGACCGTTAGGCCAAGACAAAGCAATCGTTGACGAATCCATTACTGATACCGATAACGTGCTTAAATATTTGTATCATTATATGGAAGGTAGACAAGAATTCGACAAGGAACGTTATTTGTTGGCACTTCGGCATTTTCAAGAAGCTGAGCTCTCTCTTGTAAATGTTAGTGACTTGGAGAAAGCCGAGTTCTACTATTTGCTTGGACAAGGATTCTATCGTATTAACCAATATATGCACGCTACTTCCTATTTTAATCAAGCAAAAGAGCTATTTTCCCAAAGTCCACAACATGCTGATCGAGTGCATACGTGTAATTTCCTACAATCAGCCATATACTCGGAGCTTAACTTTTATGATAAGGCAGAGGAAACATTTAATGCGAGTCTAGCTAATACCAGCTTAGACGAATATACTCGTTCTTTGTTACTGAGAGCATATGGCCTTCATAAAGAACGCCACAATGAACTTGAGAGTGCAAAGCAATTGCTCTTTGACTCTCTTTATACTGGAAATCAATCAGAGACATTAATCGGCATCAAAACCAAAACCAACCTAGCTAATATTCTCATGCGACTTCAAGACCCTGAGGGGTTAGCAATGCTGAGGGACGCAGAAATTGCTGCTGAACAATACAGTATGGTCGAATTTACAGCATTGAACAAAATTACACGTGGACTTTATGTCGATATTTACAACCTCGAACTCATTGAGGAAGGGGTTACCCAGCTGATTGATCACGAACTTTACTTTGAAGCGACAGAGGCAGCTGAACAAATTGCCAAAATCCTAGAAGATCATGGTGAGTTTCAGTGCTCTTTACACTATTTAAAAATTGCGAATGAGCTCCGCATTAAACAAAATTCAATTGGAGTTGAATAAATATGAAGAAACTATTTTTGACGGTTTCACTCGCTGCAGTATTAACGATTGGCGTTGGCGCATCCGGTGGCGACTTCGGAACAGACGCACAAGCTGATGTCACAGTGTTCGATAGCATCGGTATCCAATCAAAAGCTGACGGCAAATTGTAATTTTAAATAACAAAACGTCCCCCCTACCCCCTGGTGATCATCACCAGGGGGTTTTAACTTGTCATTGAATGAAACGCATAGGTCATGGCTATTCAGTGGACACTTGCACACACCTCTATACCAAGCGTACTCAGTGTAGGCCATTCGATTACCCTATGCATAACCCGCATGCCGTGGACTATTTGGTTTTGAGTCGCCACCTCTTCAGTAGCATTGGTTGTTTGTGGATAAACTCACGGACCGTATCACCTATATACCCAATCTATCCACAAGTAGGCAAACCAACCCACATTCCCTCTATATTTCTAACTGTTTGATCCCTGTTTACGATTCGATTGTTTCATTTTCTGAAAATAAGGTTAGATAGTCACTAACTACTATATGAAAAGAGTGATTAGATGAGTTGAACTAAAGAAATTCACTGAATCGGATGACCGAGAGGGGTCTTTGCGGGTGAGTGCTTGCATATTGCGTGTTGAAATTCATCTCGTTGCCAATCGTTGTTCGTCACTGCAAGGGTTGGGGGCAACCCGAAAAACGTTTGCCGAAGAGTAAAAAGTCGTGACCAAGGCTCACCACCTGCCACAAGCATGTGACAGTCGATTACGTATGTGACAATCCAGCCTTCAAACCGGGCACTTGCGGCACGCAACTGTCACAAATCGCACGATTTGTGACAGTTGACACTGTTTATGTGCGCATTCACGTTTAAAATCATGATTTTTCTTTCTCAAATGTCACAAATATGAATATATGGGGCATTTGGACTTCTTTCCACACACCGTAGCACGGGCGGCGCTGAAAAGTTAACGTGTCTCTTCATAAGTGACTCGTTAACTCGATGTATTGGTTACATCTATGTGGGGATATCAACAATTTATCGTGTTACGATCGTTAAGAATCCCATCATAGAAGCGTCTATGTGGGAATATCGCCTTTCTATGTGGGGATTCCTGACGAAAAATGTTCTTAAATGAAGAAAATTCCATCATAGACTGATCTATGATGGAATTTTCACCATTTATATCAAGGCAAACACTTTTATATGATTTTTAATTTCTCTTTTTTTAGTGACCTCTAGGCAGGAGTTCGCCATCGATGTCGCCCTTATGCTACGGATTGTCAAGAAAACACGGTGGGCGTACTTTGGCCACCGATGTTGCACTTGTGCTCTGGAGTGCAAGCATCCGCCTGCATTGGAAAGCAACAACAAACGGTGCAATCATGAAAATGTTAAGTTCATCCTATATAGATGAGTGAATTTACGAACAAAGTAGCAATTGTTACAGGTGCATCAAGCGGTATGGGGCGAACGGTTGCCGCGAAGCTCGCCGCGCAAGGTGTATGTGTCGTAGCGGTAGATATTGTTGAAGACGGTGGCAAAGAAACGGTTGAAGAAATTATTAACAACAACGGGACAGCCACCTTCATACGAGCGGATGTTACGTCCGCTGATGATGTGAAGAATTATGTGGATAAAACAATAGAGATGCATGGAAAGATCGATTTGTTTTTCAACAACGCTGGCATTGTTGGTGACACTGCCAATCTTGCCGAACAGCCGATTGAACAGATCCAAAAAACGATTGAAATCAATCTGCTCGGCTCGATGTACGGCATGAAATATGTACTTGCTGAAATGGTCAAGGCCGGTCGAGGCAAAATTGTAAGTACGGCTTCTGGAGCGGGTTTAGATGGCACAAAGGGCATGAGTTCATACTCCGCATCAAAACACGGCGTGATCGGTTTCACAAAGTCAGCCGCGCTCGAGTATGCCGTAGCACCCGGCAGTGTGGACACACCGATGATCCGCAATATTGATCCTGAAACACAAGACGAAATTGCCGCATCCATCCCGATGGGCAGACTCGGAAAAATGGAAGACATCGCAAATAGCGTATTGTTTTTACTTAGCGATGGTGCAGATTATATTACAGGGGTTACAATCCCCGTTGATGGTGGAATTTCAGCGTAACCACTCCCGCTCGGCTGACCTGAAGACAGGTCAGCTTTTTTTATGCCAGATATAAGTACTAGAAATACTAACTAATTATTCTTATTTTTACATAAAATAAAGAGACTTTGTTCATATATAAAGGTATAATGGTCTTATCTCGAGAAATCTATCGGGGCGGATCCGTCACTGGAAGGTTGTTTTTCAGTGTCACACGAATCGATCCGTCAACAGTTCACTTTCGAGGTTGTTTATGAGCACTACACCAGACTAATTAAAGCTACGTTGCACCGACTTCAGATCTACCAAAACCACGAGGAGTTTATGCAAGTCGGGTATATCGGTTTATGGAAAGCATACGAAACACACGACACAGCAAGGGGACCTTTTCCGGCGTATGCCAAACTTTGCGTAAAACATGAAATGTTGACGCATCTACGAAAAGAATCAACCTACACGAACCGACATCAACCGACTGAGTTTGGGGAGCATGACGATGATTTTGGCCACGTCGACGAAAAGAATGATGATGAATGGTTACAACAGATTCTTCCTCACTTAAGTGAAAAAGAAAGCATTTGGGTCGTAGAGCACAGCGTGAACGACTTGCCGCCAAGGATGATTGCGGAAAAACACAAAGTTACGGTTGATGCAGTAAAAGATTGGCGTAAACGTGCATTAAAGAAGTTGAGAACGTTGACTTTCGAGCTTTAAAGTAAAAGAGGATGCCCGGAAAAGGGCACCCTCTTTTTTAACATATAAATTCTAGTGCGGTGATGTTTATCGGCGTTCCGTCTACCGGGATGTCAGCGAGCACTTCATCCGTAGTCAGATCAATCATTGACACAGTCCGACTATTGCGGTTCGTCACAAACCCTCGTTGTAAAGTCGGTGTTAGGGCAACGCCCCAGGTAAACCCACCCGCCGATAATGTATCGATAAGCTGATTTGTTGCGCCATCGTATACATTGACATTGTTGCCCGACACTGCGACATACACTCGGTTTGTAATCGTATCAACAGCTATTCCATAAGGAGTTGCACCGACTGAAATGTTTTCTATTACAGTATTTGTAGTCGTATCAATAACTGCAATAGAACCCTCACCACTTACTGAAACATAAATCAGTCCCGTTACAAGGTTCAAAGCAATTTGATTTGGTCTTCGCCCGACAACAATTCGTAGTATTTCATTTGTTCCTTCAATGACAACAACATCATTAGATAAGTTATTTGTAGAATACACATAATTCGTACGCGAATCATAGACCACTCGTGCAGGTGTATTCAAACCGGTAATTCTCTCTACTTGCTCGAACGTATCCCCATCAAGAATGTCAATGAATCCTGAACCGGCATTGACATAAATAAGGTTGTCAATTGGACTATACGTTGCTTCATTCACTTGATACCCTAAGGCAATGTTTGCGACGATCGTCAGCGTACGCACATCGAGAATAATGAATAACCTGTCTAAGCCTGTTGACACGTACACTTGCTCTCTAAACGGATTTACCGTTACATTCAAAGCATTCGAGCCATCAGTCAATTCAATACGATCAATGATTAGACCCGTCACCGCATCAATGACGTATAACGTTCCATCCACACCGACAAACACCCTTCCACAAACTGCCGGAACCGGTGGTGTTGGACTCGTCGGGGATGTGGGGGCGGTCGGCGGCGTTGGCGGGGGCACGTTCCCCGGACCGTTAATAAGATTAATCGTAAT
This sequence comes from Geomicrobium sp. JSM 1781026, assembly GCF_041949955.1. NCBI lineage: Bacteria > Bacillati > Bacillota > Bacilli > Caryophanales > Geomicrobium > Geomicrobium sp. JSM 1781026. The sequence continues at coordinate 80,280 of NZ_JBHFQF010000007.1, forward strand.
TTCTATACTCACCCAAGTACACTCCTTTCTACTACATACAGCATATGTCGACAATTGACAGTAGTGTGGGAAGGTACCCTATCTTTCTCACCCAACAATTGGACATCCCGATAAACGATATGAGAAAGGTCCATATCCTGTTAGTGAACGAATTAAAAAACATTACCTTTATAAATAATGGAAAAAACTGTCGAATTCTCACCTTCCCTTCTCCCGCTAGATCACGTAAAATATCCTATAGATGAGGAGATGAACGTTAGATGACGACTATAATACATCGGCTTACCACCTCACTTCGCAGCAATTGGTTGGGCATAACACTTATGATTTGCGCTTCATTCTCTACAGCATTTGGACAATTCTTTTGGAAGCTCTCTGGATCAGAACTAAATACCTTTCTTATATCTGGGTTTATGTTGTACGGCGCTGGCGCCGTTCTTATGATCATTGCCTTTCGATTTGGCGCATTGTCCGTATTGCATCCGCTGCTTAGCATCGGCTATGTCGTCGCTGTATTTCTTGGCGTATTCTTCTTGCAAGAAACGTTGTCCATCGCAAATGTTGCCGGCACAATTCTAATCGTGTGTGGCGCGGTATTAATTGGGGGTGGCGATCATTAGTTGGATTGGCCTTATCCTCGTATTCACACTGCTCGGCTCCATCGGGGCTTACTTCTTTAAACGGGCAACGAGCCGGGGCATCGGATTGCACCGAACATTTATCATGAACTTAAGTATAGGCGCTGGGTTTTACGGGTTCGGGGCACTGCTCAACATTTACGTGCTGCAGTATCTCCCCCTTACCGTCGTGTTCCCGCTCACATCCATTACGTACTTATGGACATTCATCATCTCCTACTTGTTCCTTAAAGAAGCCATTACCGGCAGGAAACTTGTTGGTGCCATCTTCATCCTTGTCGGAGCTTGGCTATTAGTCCTATAATTTGTAAATTATTGTGTGTGCTTGTTGACGTGTTTTGATATACTAATAGAGGCATTTAGTCACAGAAGAACGGGGTGTATCACCATGCACGTAGCCATATTAATTCCCTGCTATAACGAAGAACAGACGATCGGTGCCGTCATTGACGAATTCCAAAGCGAACTGCCTGACGCAGCGATTTACGTATACGACAACAACTCAAAAGACAAAACATCAGAAGTAGCCCGCGCACATGGAGCGATCGTACGAACCGAAACCCGCCAAGGCAAAGGGTTCGTGCTCCGCTCCATGTTTCGCGACATCGACGCCGATTGCTACGTCGTCGTTGATGGCGACCTTACCTACCCAGCAACTTTCGTTCACGAGCTCATCGAACCCGTTATACAAGGTAACGCAAACATGGTCATCGGTGACCGGTTATCGAACGGTACATATACCGACGAGAACAAACGCGCCTTCCATGACTTAGGGAACAATCTCGTAAAGAATACGATTAACTTCCTATACAAGAGCGACGTGAAAGACATTATGACAGGTTATCGGGCGTTTGATCCGTTATTCGTAAAAACGATGCCGGTCATGAGTCCAGGCTTTGAGATTGAAACGGAAATGACGATTCATGCGTTGGACAAGCGCCTGAATGTGAAAGAAGTACCCATTGACTACCAAGACAGGCCAGAAGGCAGTGAATCGAAACTGAACACGTATTCGGACGGGTTCAAAGTGTTGCGTAAGATCTTCACATTGTTCAAAGAATACAAACCGCTTTCTTTTTTCACGATTTGGAGTGTTCTTTTTCTTGTGCTCGGTTTAGCTGCTGGGATTCCAGTTATTGTTGAGTTTTTCCAAACTGACTTTATTACGAAAATCCCTTCAGCAATCCTTGCCGTTGGGCTAATTGTTCTTAGTGTCCTAGCCATAATTTGTGGGCTTATTCTCGACACAGTAGCAGCAAATCAGAAAAAGCAATATGAAGTTGAGCTAAATAGAATTGCTAGTGAGTTGAGGCGAGATTTAAGATGAAACGATTAATCACCTACCTGTTACTTGCCATCCTATTGGGCGTGATCAGCGGTCGTACGATTCTGACGTTGTTTGAGCCTGTATATATAACATGGGAGGAGCAACCATCAAGGCTTATTATCTTTACACTACTATTCATAACCATGTATCTTCTATTTTTCCATCAGCTTTATCATAACGGGCGTAAGTTTCTTTTAGATTTATTCAAACCATATCATTTCATTGTTGTTGCTCTAATGACTTATCTGTTTTATTTCAGTACAGCTGGAGAGATGGAGCACCTTGAAATCGGAGGAAGTATTGGCATATTTCCAATTACAACACTCGCCATCCTCACATATGCAGTCCTTTCATGGACGATCTTGTATACGATTATTAACGTGAGTTGGCGTATTAGTTGGCAGCAAGAAATGCCGTCAAAACTTGTCATCCTATGGTTCGCTATTCCAGTCATTATAATGGGCACCGTCTATTGGTTTGGATTTTTCCCTGGTCCAATGACGCCCGACTCCTTCAACCATTGGCGTCAGTCCATAGACCACGACTTTAGTAACTGGCATCCAATGATTTATACAACTTTAACTATGATCTTAACAACATTTTGGGATAATCCTGCAGTCGTTACCCTTTTCCAAGTGTTCGTACTAGCTAGCGTCTACGGTTACAGCATGTATTCATTGAGAAGAATTGGACTACCTTATTTGCCACTCATAATAGCAACTGCGCTCTTCATAATTTTGCCTGCGGCGGGCATCTATGCTGTAACTTTTTGGAAAGACGTTCTTTATAGTATCTTCTTAATGCTCTTTACAGTTTTCTTTATGAACATCGTAATGTCAAAAGGTAAATGGTTGCTCTCATGGCGATCAATTATCCTCCTAACAATTACTATGATCATGCTTTCTTTCTTTAGAAATAACGGTCTACCGATTGTAATTGTTTCATTATTAATTCTTGGGATATTTTATTTCAAGCATTGGAAGAGAATCATTATACCTATAGGTACCACTGTTCTCACGTATGTAATCATTACGGGGCCCGTGTTTGATGCTATGAGCGTTAACTCCGCTCAATCAATTGAGTCGCTCAGTATCCCGCATCAACAGATTGGCTACATCCTTAATAACGAAGGGGAGCTTACAGACGAACAAGAAGCCTATTTGGAACGGTTAATGCCAATTGAAACTTGGAAAGAAGCTTACCATCCATTTTTGTCGGACCATATTAAATTCCATGATGATTTAAATCGAGAGAAGCTGGCTGAAGAAATCCCCCAATATATTCGCAATTGGGCTGGAATTGTCTCAGGTAACTTTGGGCTAGCAGTTGATGGCTACCTATTGCAAACATCCGTCGTCTGGCAAGTTCACCTGCCTGAACAAGGGTATACAGCCGCCTACGCACATAGAGTCTTTGATAACGAACATGGCATTGAAATGAACCCCGTCAGCGATCGGCTACACACCGAGCTGATGAGCTATCTCGAATATACCGAAGAGTACACCCTTGAGCTCCTTTGGCGCCCTGCTCTCTTCGCCTTGCTGCTCATTCTCATTACCGCAGCAGGCGTGATCAAAAACGGCATGACCGCACTCGTTGTCAGCGCCCCAGTACTGCTCAATTGGGCAACGATGCTTGCAGCCATACCGGCCCAAGACTTCCGATACCTGCTCGGAAACTACTTTATTCTATTCGTCGTCGCCCTGTTCTCGCTCGGAAAATACCGTCGCGAATGATCGAACCCCCGCACGCAACGTGCGGGGGTTTTTCTGTGTGATGGAGCGGGGCGGCGTTCATTCTGTTACCGAGTTGAGGTGAGGGTTCCGTTGAGCGGAATAATGATGAAAACTTGAGCACAGATGGTATTAACTAGGTAACAGTTTTAAGGCAAAACTATGCTGAAGAGCTATCGACAGTCAAGTCCAGAGGCGTGGCTCGTGCACAGTCGCTTAACACCTCAATCTGCGCTCTAGTTTACACGTTCTGCGCGCAAGTTTGCTTTTATTAACGATTTTAGCGCTCATTTCGCGAAACTTGATCGCAGTTTGTTCCAACTTGCGCTCAGATTGAAGCCAAACGACTGGCAACCTGTCGGCCCCAGCGGGGCCAAAACAAAACCGGTCTGGGTTCGGCGCAGCTCGCGCCGATGGGAATTTGGGGTTCTGCTACGGAGAACGGGCTAGGCCGATCACACTGCCAATCTGCGCTCACTGGTCAGATGTACGCTCTTGTTTAACACCTATACTTGCTACGATAACGATTTATGTTGAGTGAATTAGATTATTTGCTCTTTAGCCATAAACTCATCGTGCTCTCTCACATCATCATAAAATAATAGGCACATAAACCTAATATTTAGCTAGTAACATTCTAATATATAGGCTACACTATTATTATATAAATATTATGAATACTATAGTCTTAACAGAGGAAGAATTTTATTGAAGAAGATGTTTGCTTTAACGGCACTTTCTTCGGCAGTCGTACTTGCAGCGTGCACTGGTGACGCGGCACCAACGGTCGAAGAAGCAGAGGCGACGACAGAGAAAAATACAGAAGAAGTGGAAGATGATTAAGACGATGTGCAAGGGGAAGAGCCTGCTGAGGAAGAGGAGGAAGAAATTGCTGAAGGCCCTACATCCAGCGAAATAACGATACTATTGGAATCAAGTGAATCTTGGCAACGAGAGTACTCTGAAGACTTTATGAGTATGTTCTTTGCTATAGTACAAAACGATAACGACGAAGCTGTCAATATCGATGGCAGTCTAACATAGCTCAATTCTGATGGGGGCATGGTCGATGTCAATGAAAATGTAACAAACATTCCACAAACAGTAGAACCAGGCGAAACCGCTTGGATATTCACGCAAACATTCTGAGAAGATGACAGCATTGAAGGTCATGAGCTCACCCTCTTCCTCACCGACCGTACATATGGGGATGCCTATGAACTAGACCTACTTGAAACGCACATAAATGGGGGAAGGCGTAATTGGACGAGCCGAAAATCAAACAGACGAGTTTGTCGACATGGTTGATGTTGCTGTTGCTACGTACGATGACGCCGAGGAACTTTTGAGTATCACATTTAGCTATATTGAAACACTCAAGCCTGGACAAACTCAGACGTTCGAAGCCTACCTTAACTACTATCCATATAGCTTGAGCGAGGTCGCTGACGTTGATGTACGCGGGTATGGGTATGTGTTTGAGGAATAGAATCATTAAAACAGAAAAAGCTTGCTCAGCAAAGGGGTGCTGGCAAGCTTTTTTCTAATTGCATTAAAAGATTGAATCAACTTTGCCATCAGGACTTACCTCCTGTGCTTCACCAATGCCTACTGAAGAGAAACTAATTGCCAATACAAATGCAAATGCTACACTAAACTTTTTCATACTATCACTATTGAAAATATACTATATCCCTACTTTTTTTACTTTATATTACTTGTACTTTTATAAACACGGATTAGGCTTTAGCATTATTATAACTTTTTGTCTAAGCCTTTTCTAAATCACCCCCATACATAAAGCACCCCATCCCACGCCCAAACCATTGACAATTTTCTGATAAGGTGCTACTTTAAACCAAGTAAACTGATATGCATTATAAAATAAGTGGGTGGATGAGGATGAAGAAGAGCGGATTATTATTTTACCTAGGAATGGCCACGGTAATGCTAGCTGCATGCGGTGGGGAAAACGAACAAGATACGGGTAGCGAAGCTGGGGACGGCGACACGTCTTGGACAGATGTTCAAGATTCAGGAACACTAGTGGTCGGTACATCAGGGACATACGCGCCAATCACATACATGGATGAAAATAACGAATTAACCGGTTTTGAAGTTGAATTAGTCAGAGAAGTAGCAAATCGTCTGGACTTAGACATTGAATTTAGCACGATGGACTTTGATGGCATTCTACCTGCTTTAAGAAATGGGCAAATTGATGTGGCTGCACACGATTTTGCAATTACTGAAGAAAGGTTGGAGACGTTTGACTTTGTAGAACCGCACAAATATTCGTATGGTTCAGCGATTGTACGGGCGGAAGACGTGGACCACTTTACTTCTGCTCATGACTTGGAAGGTGTGGAGGTCGCTCTCGGCTCTCTAACGAGCAACTACGCCATCTTTGCCGATAATATTGGCGCAGATGGTACGGCTTATGATGGCGGAACCGAAGCCATTTTAAGAGACGTATTGAACGGAAATCAAAGCGCGTATTTAAATGATTACCTCGTGCTCGGCCAAACCCTCGAAGAGTTTGGTGACGACAATCTTGTATTAGCTGAAGATGTACGTTACCACGCAACAGAAAGCGCCATTGCCTTGCTTAAAGGGAACGAAGCGCTTCGCGATGAGTTAAGTGTCGTCATCGACGAACTGATTGAAGAAGGCTATGTCGCTGAACTTTCAAATGAATTTCTCGGAGAGGATGTCTCACAACCAAATGATGATGCGGACATCGTTAGTTTAGAAGGATAAACGCGTCGTGAGCATGACGGATGACACATTACCTTAGTGCTCACGAATTTCCTTACATCAATAAAGTCAGGAGAGAAAAAATGTTTGAGTGGTTTTCAAATATACAATGGGAGTATTTGTATGACTTCGAGCTAGCCGTCGACTCCTTACCTTTCCTTATGGAAGGTTTAAAGATCACGGTTATTATTGCTTCTTTCAGCATGTTCTTCTCGTTAGTCCTCGGCATTCTGCTCGGCGTCGCCCGCATGTCAAAGTTTTGGTTTCTTCGCTTACCGGCTCGGGTATACATCTCTTTTATGCGCGGAACGCCACTACTCGTCTTTATTTTTATTCTCTATTATGGGTTTCCGGTCATTGGTATTGAATTCACAAGCGCCATCGTTGCCGGAATCGTCGGGGTCAGCTTGAACTTCGCCGCCTACAGCGCAGAAGTCGTTCGTTCCTCCATCATGTCTGTGCCGAAAGGGCAATGGGAAGCGGCAGCATCTTTACAAATGAACTACGTCCAAACGATGACGAAAATCATTATCCCCCAAGCGACCCGAATTGCATTGCCACCGACATTTAGCATCTTTATGGATGTGGTGAAAGGAACCTCCCTAGCATCCGTCATTACAGTACAAGAATTGTTGTATAGCGCCAGGCTCATCTCAGGAAGAACGTATGACAGCATGACAATGTACATTACCGCAGCCCTCATCTATTGGGCTGTATGCATCATCATTGGGTATTTCCAAGATCGTTTGGAAAAGAGATATAACCGCTATTTAAGCTAAAAAAGAGGCATGGAGGTTTCCGCACATGATTGAGGTACAGGCACTAAAGAAGTCATTTGGCCCAACGGAAGTATTGAAGTCCATTGACTTTCAAGTGAACAAAGGCGAAGTGATTGCGCTAATTGGCCCATCGGGGTCTGGCAAAACCACCTTGCTACGGTGTTTAAACTTATTAGAAACTCCGGATGCCGGCTCAATTTCGATCGGGACATCGGCGTTAACATTCGGCACTGATATTAAAAAAGCAGACATCAAAAAGATTCGCCAGTACTCAGGAATGGTGTTTCAAGGCTTTCACCTGTTTCCTCACAAAACCGTATTGGAGAATTTATATACCGCTCCGGTCGCCTTGAAACGAAATTCTAAACAAACGCTCATTGAGAAAAGCGAAGCGATGCTCGAAAAAGTAGGCATGATTGAGCACAAACATAAATACCCTGATGCCCTATCGGGCGGACAGCAACAGCGTGTCGCCATTGCTAGAGCATTAGTAATGGAGCCGGAAGTGATGCTCTTCGACGAGCCTACCTCTGCGCTCGACCCGCAATTGGTAAGAGGTGTGCTGAAAGTGATTGAAGGGTTAGCAAACGAAGGACAAACGATGGTGATCGTCACCCATGAAATGAACTTCGCCAAAAGAGTCGCAGACAAGATCATTTTCATGGACGAAGGATACATCGTCGAAGAAGGTAACGGGGATCAAGTCATTACCAATCCCCAAGAAGAGCGGACAAAATCATTTTTATCCCTCCTTGAGGAAGAATAACGACGCGCCGCCGGTAGTCAAGGTCATGAAAACCCCCAACAGCGCGCATACGCGCAATTGGGGGTTTCTAGGTAGTAGCAATTTAGATAAGTTGAACTAAATAAATCCTTCAAGAACCAATGGTAAGCTTGGTAAAGTGGAAACTGTGTTCGAGTTGGGGCCGAACTTGTTCTCAAGTTGGAGAAAATTGCAGGAAAAGCGGTGTATTCGGTAACAGATCACCGGGTCATGTGTACATCCCCGCCCCGAAGTACCCACATGCTGTCGGCGCGAACGCGCCGAACCGAGTGCGGTTCCGTTTCGGCCCCGGCGGGGCTGTCGTGTCGTTGGCGCTTCAGCCTGGAATCTGCGCGCAAGTTGGAATAAACTGCGCGCAAGTTTGGTGAAATCCACGCTAAAATCGGTCAAAAGCGCAAACTTGCGCGCAGATGGGGGGAAACTAGCGCGCAGAACGGTCGTTCGTCTTCCCCGCATGCACCGCCACCCCCTGCGGCAACGGGTTCAGAGAACCATCCTTTGCATTTCCAAGCCAAAAACCTAGCAAGACGTCGGCGCGAACCGCGCCGAACCGAGTTCGATATGGCTTCGGTCCCACTGGAGCCGACAGGTTGCTCGGTTATGGGCATCGAATCTGCGCTCAAGTTGGAACAAACTGCGCAAAATAGCACCGCGCTACCCCTCCAACCCAACACCCATCAGTGCAAATCAAGAAAATGTTAAGTTCATTCCATATAGATCGCGTTAAAATGCTGGGTTTATTCAAATACTGGGCGATCTAGATCTCTACAGAACACCACCACATACCAGATACTCGGCAATTCTATGAACGTTCAGCTCTATTTTATTCACATAAACGCCAAGTGACTAGAAAATGGTTGATGCAGTTATACTCTCAAGAACTATAGAATTTCATTAATACAGCTTATAACGAGCCGCTAAGACATCTCGTCATGCTTTAGTACCGAGCGTTTCCCTTATTGTGTCGCAGCGTTTGCGTTTACCAAGCCGTTTCCGTATTGGTTCGACGCACCGATTGGTGTTGCGGTTTGGTTTAAGTGACTTCGTACTTGGGCAGGAGACCAAGCCGGGTTGTTGCTCATGACGAGCGCTGCTACACCAGCAACGTGAGGAGCAGCCATCGATGTGCCACTTAAACTGCGGTAGCCGTTTCCAGGATACGTACTTTGCACGCCTACACCTGGTGCCATAATGTCGAGACCGGCACCGAATTGTGAGAAGCTGGCACGGTTGTTATTTTGATCAGTGGCACCTACAGCCATTGCATTTTGGTACCTTGCTGGGTAGCCAATTGAGCTTGCCCCTGAATTCCCAGAAGCGGCAACGACTAATACGCCGCTATTTGTTGCTTGGTTGACCGCTCGCTCGAGCGTCGGGCTCGGCGAAGGGCTGCCAAGGCTCATGTTCGCAACGTCCATGTTGTTGTTGCTTGACCATTGCAACCCTTGAGCAATGCCACTAATGCTTCCGGATCCACTTCTACCGAGTACCTTTACTGCAAACAAATCAACGTCTGGCGCGACGCCTAAGACACCAACGTTGTTATCAAGCGCTGCAATCGTACCAGCAACGTGCGTACCGTGGCCATTACCATCTGCTATACCTGGTTCACCAGGCACAAAGCTTGTCCCACCTTGAATGTTTAGATCCGGGTGATTGGAGATCCCCGTATCTAGCACAGCTACTCGCACCCCATTCCCTGTAATCCCGCGATTATGTGCAGCTGTTGCTTGAACCCGGTCAATGCCCCATGGAATCGTTTGTGAGATGGAAACTTCAATGTCTTCTTCAATGTATGAAATGCTCTCTTCGCCTTTTAATTCGCTCACATCTTCTTTTGTCATTTCCACCGATAACACAGGAATTTGTTCGAACTCATATAGCACGTCAATGGCAATTTCCTCATCCGCAACCGTTGCTAAAAGCGCGCCTTCTGCCTCTTCATTCTCCTCAATAAAATCCGCCATAATCGTCATCTCTTCAAACCCAATCAAAAAGGCTTCTTTTTCCGCTTCACTCGCATCCGTCGTAGAGACACCTAACAATAGCGTTGCCGCAATCACTGCCGTACCTGATAAGAACCTGAATGGCTTCTTCATTTTGTTCTCCCCTTTTTAGAAGGTGTAATTTTCTGCACATTCAGACTATACCATGTATTACATATACAATCCGCAAATACTTCTCGACAGCTTTTTTCGACAAAGGGGTTGGGGTCTAGCACTTCACCAATAGTTTTTGTAACGGGGAGCTGAATTGTTTTATTACCATTTTTACATTAAACTTTTGTGAAATATTGTTTTCATAATAATAAGATATTATAATAGTTAAACCACTTGAAAAATGTACAAAACCCCGCATCACCATTCTTCGTAACGCTCCAAGTGAGGAGGACTTATGTGATATCCACCTGTAAACGTTTCCTTTTTAACCTTCAGAGTGATCTTCCAAAACACCGACAAACCATTCGATTAAGTAGCTATCTGTTTTTTATGGTACTTGCTTTTATTGCTTTTGTTGTCACCTCGGTAAACTATGTCTCACATCCATTGTATGCTAATTTAGCTGCAGGAAAATACTTTGTTGCACCTATCCTTTTTGGATTTTTGGCCGCTGCCATTGTCCTTTTCTTCGGTTTCTTCTTCACAAACGCACTTCTTCTCATTTCATCAAAGAAACTACGTTTTTTTAACTTTGAAGTAGAGTTTGATACAAGTGACTTTACTGAGAAAAAAGCCGGAGACACAATTAATTATTTATCGAAAGTTATTGAGACACATAAACATGCTCTTGCGATGTTGAGAGAAGAAGATAAGAGGGATCACCTTGCTGTATTAAAGGCGATTATGGGTTCCTATCAGTCTCAACTAAGATCGGCATACGACGATAATGAAATCGATGTCTCGGTATTTCCCGACCATCACAAATTTACAGAAGAACAGAACGTCCTAATTGAAGATCTAGAACGAATGAGAAATGCTCAAAAAGTCGTCTATAAAAATCGTATAAAAAGTAAATCGACGAATTTAATGGTCGCTCAAACCCGAATAGAAGTTGAATACTTTAAAGAAAATGGAGATCTCACCTTAACCGAACAAACCGTCTATGTAATCGTGTTCAAGCAGCCAGATCAACGATTTGATGATCTGGATAAACATACATTAATTGGCCTTATTCATTATTCAGAAATTGTCAAAAATGAAATTGAAATGCTAGATTTGATCGAGTATAATTAAAGTAAGTAACACGTTTAGAAAGGGGAGTTCATTCATGCATACGAATGCGTTGACAAGAAGACGACCTATTTCCCCACAACAAAAAAGAGTAAGAAGAGAAGCAATACTTGCTAAGTATCAGACAACTCAGCCTTTATCCGATAACCAGACAGTCGAAGAAAAAGTAACGAGATTACACTTAGGAGACAACATCACCGATAAATATAAACGATGATTTGAGAAAGGAAATTTACAGTTCCTTTCTCGTTTTTTCTGTTTCATACACATAATGAACATACGGCTTTCCATTTTTTAAATTGGTGCCAATCACGAGATGATTTATCGTATTTTTACACTTGAATTTATTAAGTAGCCTTCCTTTTCTTTCATTCATCCAATTCGCCCCCTAATCAATACCGATCGTTAACTGCCATCTTATTCAATTTTGTATAGAAATATACGGCTATTACTTGTATTCTAAAGCGCACGAAGATACAGTTGCCACTCTTTGACTCCTTAACCGTAGAAAACGAAATGGTGAAGGAATATTACTCACCCAAGCGGAGACTTGAGTCCAGTTGACCCTCTGCACTGGAACCACCTGAAATGTGGTACGCTTTCGCTGGAAGAAATAGCGATCCCACTTAGAAAACGCTTATTATAGGGCGCGAACCATTTTGCAAGTACAATTTCTCTTGCTAAAAAACCCTTTGAATCATATGATCCAAAGGGTCAGATTTCATAGCTTATTCTTCTTCAAGTGTACCGACAGTTGGCAAGTCTTCTAATACTGAAGTGCCGTGTGGAGAAGCTTCGATTTCTTCAGTGTGGTCTCCGCCAGCTTCAAGTCCACCAGCAGGAGCGTGCTCGCCGCCTTCCCAAGCGCCAACACCTGTAACATCGTAAACAACACCGTCTACTGCTACATACGCATCGTTTCCGTCTTGTCCGTCATACTCAGCAAGTTCTTCCAATGTGAATACTTGCTCTCCTTCTTCAGTCGCAGCTTCTTCTTCGGGAGCTTCATCTCCACCACAAGCAGCAAGTAGCAATACTGAGCTACCAATAATCGGCAATAATAATTTATTCACAGAAATTCACTCCTTATATAAAATAAATATTTAAGATCACTTCATGATGCTAATATAACATCTGCATATAGTCCTAGAAAGGCATGTCATCGTTTTGTCAGTTTTTAAACACATGGTGTTCATATTTTAGAAGACCTCAATTATTCGTGCCAAAAACGCAACAGATTCAATGAATGAGAAAAGCGCCTTTCCCGTTGTCGGGAGGCGCTTTTATTTGCAAATTCCCCCATAAAATTTTCTATGAGGGGATTCGTTTGAAACATGGCTGCTTCCCGTGACAAATCCCATCATAGAACCTGGAAATCCCATCATAAACGCTTTTATGATGGGATTCGGGCAGATTTCTGGTTGGATTTTGGTGAATGTATGACGAGCTCTAATTTAAGCTGTTACTCACTATCTACTTTATCTTGTGGAGCAATATCTGGTGCTCCAATATGTTGCATATCCATGGATGACGTTGCAAACACCATAGTTATAACGAAGAATAAAGCTAAAATTTTCTTCATACCGAATCAACTCCTACTAAGTTTTGTTGTTCTTTTGAATGATTGGACAGTTTCAAAAAAATAAAAGCTTTCTCAAAGTCATCCCTTTCCCTGAAGAAGGATGAAACATCATCAGTAACTTCTGATTTTTCAAAATATAAATCGTTCTCGTCAAGAATGTGCAATCCTTCTTGAATGAGCGTCATGTTAGGTGTGTTCTCAGTATACATCCCTCGGGCTATCTTACACTTAGCAATGTACTCGTTCAATTCATTCTGATTAAACTCATCCTCAATCTCGTCGAGTAAAGAAATGCCGCTCTCTACTTCTCCTTGTTTTAAGAGAATATTCGCTAGATTGAACTTTGTCTTTGTTCCTACAACGGTTTTATGATGTTCCCCAACTTGAAGTGCATCACAGAACAACTGCTTTGCAAGTTCGTAGTTCTTCTGCCGATACTGATTAAGTGCCTCAGCACGGGTGAGTAACGACTGGAGATAAGGATACCCATCTGCTTCCTCAATTGCTTTTTCGTAAATTGCAGACGCTCTCGTAAAAGAACCCGCTTCTGAGTAGATACCGATCATGTTGATCAAGCAATTCAATTGTTTTCTCAAATGTTTTTGACTAGTTTTGAAGGTATTATAAGCTGTTTGTAAATAGTTCATCGCAATGATGTTTTGGTCAATGCGATACAAATTACACCCTAGTCGATAATAATATTCCGCTTGCTCTAGTTCACTTACCGTATGCAACGACTTCTCCGCTAGCCTGTAATGATTCAATGCAAGCCCATATTTCTCTAAATTAAAATGAATGGTACCTTCCATATAATGATACAAATATCGCAACACTTCATCCGTTTCCGTAAGAGCAAACTCGACCTTTTCGTCCATGTAACGCTGCGGTTGATGCACAATCTCACCTGAGGATAACTTGTGCCTAAAATCTACAAGGTTATAGTACATCATTGTTTTACGAGAAACATTCGTTCTCTCAAGAGCTGCTTCTACTTCACTTTTTTTGTTACTTGCCTCAGCTACTTCAAACAGCGTTAACAGCCGAAACCAGCTCCCAATCTTACCTATTATTTCACTTTCCTTGTTCATAGCATCACCCTTTACACAAACTTCAACGTCCCCTATCGTCCATTTTATTGCTTCTAGTCCTTTAATACCAGCCGATTCGCAAAAAAAGGGATTAATCGTCAGTGTCCGACATTTTTTGTGTTATTTCGGCAGAACTTTCCTGCTTGATTATCGTTTCTAACGTCAACTCCTCTAAAATTCCACTTATTTCATAATGCATGTTTTCATAACTCGTAAGTGTTGGACGAAAGAACGTAGACGTAACTTTAGCGAACAAACTATACGAAATATAGGCGAAAAGGATGCTAGCTGCTAACGTTACAGCCATTAAGAATGAATGATACATATTGGCCGTTGGATTAAGGAGCGATGCTAATAATGCGACATACAACGGTAATAAAATGGATTTCATACTATTCCACTTAAATATTGGAAGAGGCTGCAATTTCTTTATTTCATTTTCAAGAATACGTAAAAATTGACTCAGTTGATCTATTGAATCAAGACCTAATGTGCTTAGATCCTGCTTAAAATCATTCTTTTGTTTTACTATATAACCTTTCTTCGATCTTACATAATAATTTTGCTTCCTTACTCTCTTGGCCATTTTTGGTATGGTTATTAGATATAGCAGTAATAAACTGAGTGCTAGCACCCCAGATGCCAAATGGTCATACCTAATGTAGTAAGCTAATAATGTAGCACAAGCAATGACTGCTATTAACGAAAGCCAGAAGTACACCTTTGTTTTTTTAAAAAATGTCGACCATAATGAATACCTTTCTTTATACTTACTATGGATGAGTTCTAACATAGTGCACCCTCCTTCTTCCTTACATCGACATACTGGTAGTATTATTTAACTAATTCAAAAAATTGCATGACCTCGGCACAAGCCAGGACTAGTATTGTTTCGGCCCCAGCGGGGACCGACATGTCGCTCGTTGCTTGGCTAGCGAACACTGAGAAACTGTTACCTAGTTGCGTTCATCTGTGCTCTAGTTTGTTTCTTTTTTCCGCTCAACGGAAATTTACGACCAACTTGAGTACAGATCTCTTGAACTTGGTAACAGATTGAGCTCATGCCTCACCAACAATGAACCAACTGGCACCTGGGGCGGGTTGCGCCGAACCTAGACCGGTTTGGTATCGGCCCCAGCGGGGCCGACATGTCCCTCGCTCTTCAAGCTAAAACTGTGCCCGTGTTCGAGGGATTTGCATACATGTTGGGCAAGGAAAACCAGCAATTCAAGAGAAGTCCAGCAAACTTGTGCGCAGAATGAGTTTCACTATTTTTACTCTCCTGCTCAGACCCGTGCAAATTCCCCCATAAAATTTTCTATGAGGGGATTCGTTTGAAACATGGCTGCTTCCGGTGCCAAATCCCATCATAGAAGCTGGAAACCCCATCATAAACGCGTTTATGATGGGATTTGGACAGATTTGTGGTTGGAGTTTGGTGAAATACCCACATAAGCATGGCGTGACCCGTTCGGTGAGTCATCTCTAAAGTCTAAGACCCTTGCCCCCGCCCCGATCCGCGCAATCCGCCCATAGACCATGCCCGATGCCGCCTCACACCGCCCCTACTCGGTCAACAACCCGCCCTCAAATTTCTGCGGAACGAACGTATACGATTCGTGCCCAACGCCGTTCAAGGAGATGATGACGACGTCTGATCCGAGTTGGTGCTCGTCGTTTAGCGGCGCGGCGATGAGGATATCGCTCGTGCTCGTCAATACGACGTACTCGGACCCACCCTCTTCAAAGGTTAAGTAGTTGGTTGCGGAGAACGCGGTGTACATTCCGACCATATAGGCGAGGTACGGTAAGATAAATATGAGGAACATGACGGTGCCCATTTTTTTCTGGACCCAATACTTGCGGACGTTTTCAGGCAAGTAGTTTTTGATACGGAGTCCTTCAGCTGAAAAGAAATCGATGATGCGCTCGCGATAGGAGTCTTTTTTTGAAGAGACGAGTGCTAGGAAAAAATAGAGCAGAATAAAGAAAACTAACAAGTACACAAACAACATCATGCGGAACAGGAATGCGGTTAATAAAAACACGATGGCAATGGGAAGGATGATGCGGAAGATGGCAGACCAGAAGCGGGAAACGCGCTTGTACAACCGCTCCAATCCAGCCTGCACAAATAGCGCGATCGCCACACATACGAGTACGGCTGTCGCGGATATAATAATATCGGTCAAATAAATTTGGCCCATGAGCACCGTATTAATTCCGTAATAATTGAACTGACCCAATTGGAACCCATACGCGACGAGGTAGCCTAACACAGTGGCGATGGCAACAAAGATGGTGGAATCGACTTTCGAGAAACTGGCGCTCGCCTCCTTCATCGGTGACGAGCGGTGCGGCTTGACCGGCTGATTAATCAATTAGGCTTCCTCCTTTTCTACCTTTATACCCTATTTTAATGACTCAGTACCACTTTTACCTATACACAGATGGGGAATTCTTTGCTACGCTAGACCTAGATGACTAGGCGTGCAGATGATAGCTCATTGCAACCTGCAAAGCGTAAACTTTAGATTTTTCGGTACTCCAACAGCAGGCGCAAAATTTTATAGAAATACGCAAAGTGTCACAAATGTTCGTTTTTGAGACATTTCACTTCGTAAAACGCACCATGATTAACGCAAATTGTCACATAAGCTTCGCGCAGTGTCACAAATAAAAATTTATGGGGCAGTTTGCACCTTAAAATGACACGCTTTCAGATTGAAGTGTCACATAAATAGGCAGAGAGGGTGTCTAGTCAGCAAAAGCCGTGTGTTTAGCTGGTTAGCTGAGTTGAAGCATGTGATTTCAAGGCGCCTAGCAACCCCAGCCCTATAGAAATATATAATTATGGCAGGTGATACATTGTCTACACGAACGCTCGCAAGGATTGAAGCCCTTCTATGGGTTGTTCTCGCGCTGCTCCTCGGTTCAAGTGTGCTCGCACAGGCTGCAAATATCGAATCGTACACGAACACAATGGCGATAATAGTTCCGATCATTATATTCGCAATTTTCTCTATAAAATCATTTAAGAATCTCCTACGAAAAAATTACATTAGAGTGGTCATTTATGCCCTACTCGCTGTTCTGTTCCTCGTAGTAACCGTTCTCAATGCCATCGCCCTATAATGAAAGGAGAGGTTCATTTGAAACGTTTCTGCAAACCGTTGTTCCTGATCCTGACACTCTGCTTATTTGCCGGTTTTTCCAGCGCGGAGGATCCCGCCTATGTCGTCATTGAAGACTTCGAAACAGAGATGGACGGCTGGCGCGCCACGGGTGTGAACCATCACAACGTACAGTTAGAACGTTCCAACGAGCAGGCGCGCTTTGGAAACTACGCACTGAAAATCGACTATGACTTCACCGGGTTTGCCGGCACGTCAGGGGTGTATGCAGCTGTGGATGGCGGGATTGACATCCCTGGCGACCCTGAACGAATCGGCATGTGGGTGTATGGCGATGCGGCCGGGCATTGGCTCCGATCTCAGCTGAAAGACGCAAACGACCAAACGTTCAATATTGACTTCACACCCGAAGCGCCTGAGGGTGTGACTTGGGAAGGCTGGCAGTATGTCGAGGCCCCGATTTCCGAGGACTTCGAAGCGCCATATGTTATGGACATGCCCGTCCGCTATATGGCCACGCGGGAAGAAACGAAAGGAGCAGGCACGCTGTACATTGACGACATCCGTGCGGTGTATCGGGACTTCGACGAGGACGTAACCAACCCTGAAATCAAACAGAAAACGCCAGCCGCTGGCGAAACCGTGCAAACGAACCAACCGGAAATCGAAATTACCTTACGTGATGAAGAATCAGGAATTGATCCAGAAACGATTGACGTACAGTTAGATGGAAAAGAAGTCGGTTTTGTTTACGAACAAGAGACGGTAAAGTTCACACCTGAGAAGCCGCTCGCCAATGGGTTTCATGAAGTCGAGATACAGGTTCGCGACCAGGCTGGGAATATGATGCACACGAGCTGGCGCTTTGAGGTTCGGGCAGATCAGCCCGCATTTGTGTTACAAGGGCCCGAGGAAGTACGCCCCAATCAGACGTTTGATTTAACCGTCGACCTCGTCAATGCCGAAGACATCCAAGACGCGCGGGCGGTGTTGCAGTTTGACTCCGACCTAGTCACACTCGACCGCGTGCACGTAGCGGATGGAACGTATGATGCGGACGAAGATTCCGTTACCCTCACAACGGACGATCACGCCGTATTGACGTTTGACGTTGACCGATATGTGAGCGAGGATGTTGCGATTGAACTCATCGAAGCCCAGGTGAACGATGCTGTTTTCTTTTATGATGTCTTCGAGGCTCCGGTGATTCCTCCGCTCACACTTGAGATGAACGGCCGGTCTATCGGGACGCCAACAGAGCTGACGGTGACTGACCGGGACGGCAAACCGGTCGAGGGGGTGCGATTCGATGTAGGAACCGACCCGCCACGGGTGGAGGCGATTACAAACACGTGGGCGTTCACGAAAGAAGACGGCGAGTTTACCCGCCGCTGGTTACCGGTTCGAAAAGGCACGCAGTTTCAACTTCTAGACGAAGAGGAACGCTATGCGCGCGTGATTGATGATACGGAAACTGAACGATACGTGCGTACTGATGCCATTCGGGAAGTGGACTGGGCGTCGCTACCTGTCACAGATCGGGACGGAAAGGTGCAGACCGAACGGCTGACTGCGCTCGGAGGAGATGTGCGTTTGCAGGCGGTTTCTCCTGATGGGGACGTGAGCGCGCGTTGGAATGGCAGCATTGTGAGCGCGCTCGGCAGCAACAACCCAGAGCATGTGACGCTCACGTGGAGCGCTGATCCGGCCACGTCGCAAACCGTTACGTGGCAAGCGTCTCCCCTTGTAGACAGCGGTGCACTGGAAGTCGAAGGGATTACAATCCCGGCAGATTCTGCGTTGTATTACCACGAGGACGGGGAAGTGCAAGTGTTTCAGGCGACCGTGGAGGATCTCAAGCCAGGACAATCGTACACGTATCGTGTGCGTACAGATGAGAATTGGAGCGAGACATCGACATTTCAAACGGCGAGTGACGACGACTTTAGCTTTTTATTCGCGGCCGATTCACAAGCGCAAACTCCGGAGCAATTTGAACTGCTCACATCATTAATCGACAGTGTGGCCACAGACGAACATCGTTTTCTCATGCACTCCGGGGATTTGGTTGAGAACGGGGATTCTTTAACGGAGTGGAACTATTTCTTGGACGCTGTCGGCGGGTTAGCTCGGGAGCGACCGCTCATGGCGGTATTAGGCAATCATGATGTGTATGGAGATGGCTACAATACGTTCAAACAGCTGCTTCCTTACGCGCACAACGGACCAGCGGGGCAAGAAGGCGAGGTTTCTTCCTTCACGTATGGGGATGCCGAATTCTTTTTGCTAAATAGCGAGGCAGAGGTAGAAGAGATGCGGGCGCAAGCGGATTGGTTGGAAGAACAGCTTCAAGCAAGCGATGCGACATGGACGATCGCGATGTTCCACCGTCCGGCTTATTCAAGCAATCCGCTCACGAGCGGAGAGCGAACCGCTGACATTTTTGCACCGGTTCTTGAGCAAGGGGGAGTTGACCTCGTGCTCATGGGGCATGACCATTCGTACATGCGTACCTATCCAATGGTAGACGGCAACGTTGCCGATGATGGGGGAACCATCTATGTCATCGGTGGGTCGGCAGGACCGAAGTTCTATCCCGGTGTCTCGTACGAGTATACGGACGTGCTCTATGATGACAATGAGCAGGTAATCGTCTCCTTTGCCATTACTAACGATCACATTCGCTTAGAAGCGATGAACATTCACGGGGAGACGGTCGATGAGTATGTGATAGAGAAATAACGTCACGCTCCATCGATGTTTACTAAAAAACATCGATGGAGTGACGTATTTATTCATTGCCTTGCTCTTCAGCAATCGCTTCAGTGATGTCTCCTTCTTCTGCATCGTCAGGAATCATATCTTCAAGTTCGAAGAACCCATCTTCAAATTCGTCGATTTCTTCAAAATCAAAGATGGTGACGTCTTGTTCTAAGTCACGTTGTAATGAATATTTGACGAGCATAGAGGATTGTTGATCAAACCAATAGATGCTCTCTCCATCATCGTAATTCGAGGAAATTCTATGGGTCATCACCCCATCCACTTCTTCTTCACCTTCATATGTTAACGTCGCGTCTTCATCGGAAAGGTTCGCTTCTAACGTAGTCGCCCAGAGCGATAAGTCCGTCACATTGTCCTCAACACCTGACAGTTCTTCGTCATTGTACATATTGAAATGGTCATGATACGTGATCGAATATTCGTCACCCATTGCACTGTATACGATGCCGTCTTCTTCACCATCAGTCTCAGACCTTGAGAACCCTTCTAAAAGATCCGCGTATTCAATCACATGCATCGCTTCTGTGCCCTCAATTTCATACTCCATTCGATAACGATTGACCCCCTCCACGTATTCAACGAATTCAAGTGCCACTTCTTCCGCTTCATTTAAGTCATCGGTATCGATTTCTTCTCCACCTTCAGCACTCCCGTTCGATTCTTCTGGATCGCCGCACGCAGTCATGGCAGGTAGCATCATCACACTAAAACAAAACACCGGTATCATCTTCAACATGTGACCCCCAATAACAGCTGTAATTTTATGAATTGCTAGTACAAATTCCCTATCTTCTGAGGGTCGAAACATCGAATCGAACAAACCGCCCTCCCAACGGGAGCGGCGGTTTGTTGTCGGAAATATTACGCATGGGTTATTCCTTAGGATCTTCGTTTTTCTTACGTGTCCCTCTTGCTTTTCTGTACAGATTACCGGGAGCTTCTGACGATTTGCCAATCACTTGGTTCGCTTTTCCTGCCGTGCCTTTTAGAATTCGCCCCGACGTGTCTGTTGCTTTTCCGACGAGACCGCCTTCACCAGAAACCGATTTGACGATGCGTCCCGCAGAATCGACCGTATTCCCAAATGCGTCCGTCACTTCCCGAGACGTATTCTTAACGAAATTATCCTTCTTTTTTGGATGGTGGTGCTTATTTTCTTCGCTCATTACATACCCATCTCCTTTCGGCTATAAGGCCATGTAAGAAGGCTATGTGTTAGAGCGTCAAAAATGAGTAATTTTTGCAATACAAGCCGAAAGGGCTAATGGGTTGCAGAGATTTAGGACCTGCCTCCTGAAACGACACGTGTTTTAGTACCCTTAACTACACGCTTCGGCATGAAAGTTCCATTTTTTATCAGGTGTCAGAAAAACACAGCAAAAATTACACGATCCAATAATTATAAAATTAATCTTAAATATACGATGATATTCTAAAAAACGGCTAAAGATTAAAAAGCGATGCATAAAGCAATAGCAAGAGCAGAAGCTAATCAATTCTTTAGGCATTTACAGAAGTATCCGAAAGTCCTTCAACCTTCTCTGACATTCCTTCAGTTTCCCTCATCCATTCGATCAAAGGGTTATACAATAAATATCATTCAGTAAGCGAGAACCATGAACAGCCACCCAGACCACCTAATCCGCGATATGAAAATGAAGCGAAGGGGAAGTTGAATCTTCTCCTCTAGACTTGAGGAATAGTATTACTCAGTTACACAAACTTGTTGATGCTTCTCCGTGTGAAAAGGTATTCTCTTGTCTATCACAGGGCGCTGTATTTGAACACCGTAACATTAGCTAGTTTATTCATTCCGTGGCATATTTTCTTCCTCTATAAGTTCGTATTCTTCTGTATAAGACCCTTTGGCGAGTACTCTTACGAATGTACCTTGATCAAGTGTAGTGCTGGTGGTGAATACTACTCGTTTCGTCTCTCCGCTTTCAGTGACACCTTGCTCCCTATATCTATATCTTCCGTCATCATCTTCAGGTTCTTCTCGAACCTCGACATATACATATTCCTGCTCCATCAATGGATTAAAACGATCAATTGTTTCACGAAATAGCAGGTACAAGCTAGCAATCGTAACTATAGTGACGATGACAGCGAGACAAGAAATGATGATCTTCTTTTTCATCACTTTTCTTCCTTTCTATAAAGCATTTGTGACGATTTTTTTGTAATAGCGAATGGTAATTATGATAAACAGCAAATAGATGACAATATACACTACCATACTAATGATGATTGGGGTGAGCATGCTTGCGGCAATAAGAACAGAGCCCACATTAAGAGCAAAAGTAGCGTGCAATAACCCAACTCCTAGAGGAATCAAAAAAACAAAGAGCTGTTTACGAACGATGCCTTTCATCAAATCGTTTACATTGAATCCAAGTTGTCGTAGTGTTCGATAATGGGTTTTTTCTTGTTCAGCTTCCGTCATTTGTTTAAAATACAATATGCTTCCTGTTGAAAGGAGAAACACCAAACCTAAAAATCCGGCGATGAAAATGAGAAGTCCGAAGTTTTGGACCGATTGTTCATATGAGGTATAATAGTCAATGATAAAATCACTATTTACACTGATTAGAAAGATCTCGGAGGCGATTTCTGATTTTTCAGTTTCTGATAACTGAAATGTATCAAAACTCAAGTATTCTTTGCGTTCATCGTCTTGAATGCTATCTCTTATCTCTTCAAATGTTTCTTCAGTAACAAGCAATTGATTGCCAAAGAACCTGTAATTCATTACGTTATCTAACCGATACTCGGAGACAGTTAGCCGATTTGTTTCATCGTTTGATGTGTACTGCACATCTTTTGGAGATGAAAACTGCATCCCTTCGATAATGGCTCGATTATTATGAAGTATGGCGTTTCCATCTTGGGGAAACTCAACATCTAATCCAGCCTGTGCCACCTGCTCTGCTGAGAAAAGCATAAACGTTGTTTGACGATTGTCTTCATTTGGATCCTGCTCCACCCACGCGCCATCAAATCGTATGGCATCTAGTTGATAATGTTCGAACTTAATCTGCTCCTCTTCTAACCTACTTGATATCGCGGCAGCTTCCTCCGGCATATTTTCCACCGCAAAATCAAAAGGCATCGCCAACCTCGTATCATTTTCGATTGAATAATACAAGGAATAAGAAAGGGAAATCATCGTGATGGTCATCGCAGACAATACTGTGATTACGGTTAGTGAATTGGCGTGTCCCTTCATTCTGTGCATTAATGGTGCGATCGACAGGCTATTATACAGACCGAGGTTTCCATTTTGCTTTTTTCGATAAACATATAATATCCAACTTATTGTCGTATGGAAGACGACATAGGTTCCAAGAATGGTACTTGTGAGAACGAGTAGCATAAGAAACAGCAGCTGATCGGCATTGTCTACTATCAAGGTAGACACGTAATAGCCAAACCCGATGAGGCTTATTCCTGCTACCCCTAAAATGCTTGAAACAATGCTTGGACGTTTGACAAATTCATCATTTTGATGATTTGCTTGAAACAATTGCAGTAGTGTACTTCGATAAGTCGTCCATATGATTTGAATGGATGTAACCGCAATTAAGCAGGAAAAAACAGCAATGGTTTGGATAAGCGCCTGACTGGAGAAGCTTAAGCCAATCGTAGTTTCAATGCCGATCAGGTTCATAAATAGTAAAAGAAAGAGTCGCGAGAGCAAAGCGCCGACTAGCAACCCGATGAGTAAAGCGCCTAGACCAAGAATTGTGTGTTCCAAGATCAGTACCCTAGCGACCCAAGCCTTTGACAAGCCAATTAACTGGTACAATCCGATTTCTTGACTGCGTCTTCGAATAAAGATGCTCGTCGCGTACATCGTAAACACAATGGTAATGAGAATGAGTAATAATCCAGCAACTTGAAAGGCCATGGAGAAGTTCACGCTAGCTTCACCCATAGTAACAATCATTTCGTCATTTTGTAGGGTAGAAAAGATAAAATACAAACTTATGCTGAAGATCATGGCAAAAAAATAGAGATAATACATTTTGATGTTTTTTCGCATGCTCCGCATCACTAGTTTCTGTGTGTTCATTTCTGCGTGCCTCCTCCAAGAACGGCTTGCATATCCAGAATGTCCTTAAAGAGGGATTCTCTCGTTTTCTCTCCTCGGTACAATTCAGAAAAAATTCTTCCGTCTTTTAAAAAGACAACACGGTTGCAATAGCTAGAGGCCAATGGGTCATGAGTGACCATGACAATCGTGACTTGTCGTGTTTGATTAATTTCATCTAAATTCTCCAATAAATTGGAGGCTGCTTTTGAATCAAGGGCACCTGTGGGCTCATCAGCAAAAACAAGGGAAGGCGAGTGAATTAACGCTCTTGCTGCAGAGGTGCGTTGCTTTTGTCCACCTGAAATTTCAGAAGGGTACTTATTCGCTAATTCCGTAATACCTAAAATCCCTGAAATGGCATGAAACTCCGTTTCAGCTTGATTTTTGCTTTTTTTTGTTAAAGAAACAGGTAGCAAGATATTTTCTTTTACCGTTAACGTATCAAGCAAATTGTAATCCTGAAAAATAAATCCGAGATGTTGACGGCGAATGCTTGAAAGTTGGCGATCTTTCATTTTCGAAATCTCGTGCTCGTTTATAAATATTTGTCCGTCTGTGGCACGGTCAATTGTAGCTAATGTATTAAGAAGAGTAGTCTTGCCTGAGCCTGAAGGGCCCATAATTCCAACAAACTCTCCCTCTATCACTCGAAGATTAATTCCCTGCAATACCTCTTGTGCATTTCCCTTTTGGCCATAAGACTTACTTACTCCCTCAGCATTTAAAACGGTCTTTGGTGTCTTTTGACTTTTCATTCCATACACTCCAATCAAGTTGTTCTATATATAGTGTAATTGTTATATGGGTATGGGTCGTACGCTTTAGGTGATAATTTGGGAGGCAATGTGATATTTTTGTCACTTTGCCAAATAAAAAGCAGTCAGGCTTTCATATCCTGACTACTTCCTCCTGCACGGAATATTGGAATGATCGTCAAATCCGTTAAATGAATTATATCTTGAGAGCATCATTAAAACAGAGATGCCTTAGCCAACGGCTAAAGTAACCTAAAGTCTAAGATGTAGCTACCTTCTTATTTCTTTTCCAGATAAGCCGATTCTGTCGCTGAGTGCCACACCCCTCCATTCTCCAGTAAACCCTTTATTGAACAAACGGGGTAGCCATACCTGTCATCTCTAATCGTTTCGTCGACGAAGTTATTTGATGGAGGCGGATAAGAATAAGATCGATCATTTTGTTGGCCTGTACTTAGGTATTGCTGAATGACGCAGCATAGGTTTTCACTCGTGAAATCGTTTAGATAATCTAGTTTAACATGCCATTATCATCTTCGTGGTGTGGAGTAGTTCAATAATCTTTCCTACAGCGCATAGTGAAAATCTTGTTGGGATGATTGCTATTTAAAAATTTCAGTTTTTCACAACATACGCTACTATGTTTAAAATAGACTGGCAGAGTATCCCTGTTGCTGACCACCGAGAATTGAAAACGTGAAGGGAAGGTGTCTCTTCGCTGCGTTTATACAAAGGATATGGATGAACAAATTAATGAATTGATGGTTCTCTATTTTCTCTATCGATCCAACTACACGTGAGCCGTAAGCAGTTTCTTGCATGGGCAGCTTGTTTTGCTTTTTTTATCCATTTGTCAAAAAAAGAAGCCAATAGGGTGAGGATCGCGTAAAGCGTGTCCGTTACCTCTCCGATTTCATCTTTTGCAGCAACTCCACAATCCGGTGAACGACCGGCACTTGCGTTGCTTTACTCCAGGCAAGGACCGTTTCTTTATGATGGAGAACATCAATTTGTCGATAGACAACGTTTTCATGTTTGATGAGTCGGGTTGACTCTGGAACGAAGGAAATGCCGAATTCAGCAGCGACGAGGGATACCATGGTCTGTTGTTCTGTTGAATATTGAGAAATGTTCATTGTCGTATGTGACTTAATAAAGAGGGCATTTATCGCATCGAAATAGCCTTCCCCTGCTGAACGGGGGCTGACGATTAATGGTTCTTTATGCAGCTGTTCCATCGTCAATGGTTCCGGTACCTTAGCGAGAGGGTGAGTCTTCGGCAAGCAGACAATCAGTGCCTCCCTGTAAAAAGGGAATGTATGAATATCTTCATCATCAACTGGCGGGACGAGCAGAGCGATGTCGATCTCCCCCGTTTTTAGTGATGCCATTTGCTGATTTGTCGTCTGCTGCGAGACGTGTAGCTCAAGTTTCGGGAAACTCTTCTTAATTTGTTTCAATACTTTCGGTAAGATTTCATAGACGACCGATCCTCCAAAACCGATGGCAACTTTTCCTTGTTCACCACGGGCGATAACTTGTACAGTATCCCGATCTTTATCAATTCGCTGTAATGTTTTACGTGACATTTCGTAATAGTATTTCCCCGCTTCAGTGAGAGCGACTGTCCGCTTTGTCCGTTCGAATAGCTGAACACCTAATTCTTCTTCAAGCTCTTTGATTTGCGCGCTAAGTGGAGGTTGGGAAATTTTTAATTTTTTGGCGGCATTACCGAAGTGAAGTTCTTCGGCGACCGCAATAAAATAGCGTAAATGTCTAAGCTCCACGCATAAATCTCTCCCTCGTAATTTAAATATTTGTTTAATACTTATTGCGTATTATACACCGACTCATAAGTATGATGAAAGCGCCTTCACCTTTGTTATGCTAAATGAAATACTATTTAGAAAAAATGAGAGGGTGTTCATCATGCTACTGAAAATCCCCCAGACTGAAATTAAAGAGAGGCAACGTATATTTAAACAGCGATTGCAAGATCGTAACATTGACGGAGCCATTTTGTACGCATCCATCGATATTTTTTACTTGACCGCGTTTCACTTTCGGCCCTCGGAACGGCCCATTGCCTTAGTTTTTGATCAAAAAGGCAGCTCTCACCTCTTCGTTCCTTTAATGGAAAAACATCATGCAGAGACGTATGCCCTTGTTGATCACGTTCACGATTATCCTGAGTACCCCGGGCTTAAACACCCGATGGAACATTTTAAAGATTATCTTCATTCGATAGGTATGACTCAATTAACCATTGGGATTGATGGCGACGGCTACAGCTCCCCTAAAGGATATCGGGGGCCGAAGCTGAGTGAATTGCTCGATAATCATTATACATCGGTCTACGGTCTTGTGGAAGAATTGAGAAGTGTGAAATCTAAAAATGAAGTTGAATTGATCAAAGAATCGTGCCGCTGGGCGAACCTCGCCCATTCACTTCTCGTCAAATATTCAAACGCGGGCAAAACAGAAGTTGAGATTGAGACACAGGCAACAGCGGAAGCGACATTGGCGATGATTGAAACGCTCGGGAAAGGATATTTACCAAACGGAAGTCCAGCTCATGCTTTCTATCGTGGTCAGATCGGACCCCATTCCGCTTTTCCACACTCACAAAATCAAAATTTAGTTTTAAAACGTGGCTATAATGTCATTTCCCAAGCTGCAGCCCATGTGTGGGGCTACATTAGTGAACTTGAGCGAACGATGTTCGTTGAAGAAGTGAGCAAAGAACAAGAGCGCTACTTCAACCACATGAAAACCGCACAAGAAATTGCGTTTGATGCCATTAAGCCAGGGGTTAAGGCGTCCGCTGTGGACATCGCTGTCCAAGATTATTTTAAAGAGGAAGGAATTTCCCACTTGTCGCTGCATCACACTGGGCACGCTCTCGGCCTTGTTCACACTCACGAGGCCCCGTTTTTTGATACCGGGGACGCCACCGTTCTTGAGGCAGGAATGGTGTTCTCCGTAGAACCTGGGTTATTCGTTCAAGGTCTCGGTGGCTTTAGGCATTCAGATACCATCCTGATTACGAACGAGGGTATGGAAATGTTAACCTATTATCCGCGTGACCTGGAATCGCTCATTATTACTTAAAAAGGGGATGGTTTTAATGCGTCACATACGATTTGTATTTTTACTCAGCGCTTTGTTCATGATTGCTGGTTGTTCAACTGATTTAGAAGAAACACCGAATCAAGATACTGAATCAGAAGCCGATGCCAATGCTGATTCTGCTAGCGAGCCCACTGCGGGTGGGGAATTAACCATGGCCATTCCAGCGGACATTACCGATCTTGATGCCCATGGTGCAAGTGACCGTACATCCGGAACGGTTAAATTAAATGTGTACGAGACCTTAGTTGCTCCTGATGAAAACATGGATTTGCAACCCCTTCTAGCTGAAAGTTACGAACAATTGGACGATCATACGTGGGAGTTTATATTGGAACAAGACGTCACCTTCCATGACGGTGAAACGTTTAATGCAGAAGCGGTAAAAGCCAACTTTGACCGTGTGTTAGACCCAGAAGTTGCCTCTCCAATGGCTTCGCAATTCAATATGATTGAACAGGTCGAGGTGATCAACGACCACGTCGTGCACATCGTGACGGAAGAGCCATTTTTATCGTTGCCGAATAATTTATCGCACTTTGGAGGCGGCATCATTAGTCCAAAAGCAATGGAAGATGAGGCCGCAGGCAATCACAATCTCGATCTTCACCCTGTCGGTACTGGTCCATTCATCTTTGATTCTTGGGATCAAGGAAACAGCATTGCGTTTACTAAACACGATGACTACTGGGGAGAAGAGGCCCACCTCGATCACTTAACGTATCAGATTGTCCCTGAGCAATCGACGCGCATCGCCATGCTTGATACGGGTGAGGTTCATATTGCCGATGATATTGAACCTGTAAACAGTAGCCTGGTTGAGTCCATGACGCACGCAAACTTACTGGCAACAGAAAGCATGCGCTCCAACTACTTTGGGTTTAACGTTCAATCTGAACCGTTTGATGATCCGACCGTCCGTCAGGCGATTGCAGCGGCGATTGATACGGACTCGCTTGTCGAAGGACTTTACGGCGACTACGGAAGCAAAGCGACAGCCGCCATTAACGAATTCATCTTCGGCTATAACCCGAATGCCGCTTACCCAGCTTATAATGTAGATGAAGCACAGGCATTGTTGTCTGAAACAGACGTTGCTGGTGGCTTTTCAACGACGCTATGGGTCGAAGAAAGTGACGCGCTTGCTTTGCAAGCAGGAGAGTATATTCAAGATCGGCTCAAGGAGACACTAAACATTGATGTGTCGTTGCAACAGCTTGAGTGGGGAACGCTATTAAGTGAAACCGCTGATGGTCAGCATGATATGTCAATGCTCGGCTGGTCGAACAACCTGGGAGACCCAAATGACGCCCTTTATCGCCAGTTCCATTCCGCGAATTTCGGAGGGCCGGGGAACCGCATGTTTTACGAGAATGAAGACGTTGACGAAATGCTTATTGAAGCACGACAGGAAAGCGACGACGCTCATCGCGAAGAACTGTACCAAGACGTTCAGACAATCTTAGCAGAAGACGTCCCGCGTATTGATTTTGTCAATCCGAACTACATCTTAGGTGTGCATGCAGATGTTCAAGGGTTTCAGCAATTCGCCTCAGAACATCATTCATTCCGTGAAGTCTATTTGGAAGAAAGCAGCAACGGCGAAGGCTATTGATGTAGAAAAAAGAAATGCCTTGTAGTGGGCTACTCAACTACAAGGCATTTTAGCCATTCGTCAGCGGTACACGCTTCTAATCATTTGATTTTCATAATACAGCACCCATAACTTTACTGTGCTATAGCCCAACACGCTGAACGATTAGCATTCACCGCAAATAGGTGACATCTTCGTAGAATATCTTAGGAACACCTGCTGCTACAACACTAGCGTTCGTCCCTTTCAAGGCGACGCCTATTTATAACAAGTCAACGGATGCCAATAATGAGTCTTGGTCGGTGTGCAAGTATACGCTCGTTGTTTTTAAATCCGAATGACCTAATATTTTCTGAATATCGGCGATGTTCACTCCTTTACGCACGAGGTGTGAGGCAAACGAGTGTCGGAACGTATGGGCACTCACCCGCTTCCTCCATCCTAGTTTCACGCGGGTTCGATCAAGTATCCGGTTCACATAAACGTTTGAGAGCTGCCCTGACTTCTTTGTTGCAAAGAAATACTCGGACGAGCCACTATCCGTTTGCACATCTAGATAGTCTGCCAAAATAAACAACAACCGCTCATTAATTGGTACACTTCGGCTTTTGTTCCCCTTCCCTGCCGACACCCATATCCGCCTTCTCTCAAGGTTCACATCCTCATAGCGTAACCCTAAACATTCAGAGATTCGTAGGCCCGTATAGTAGAGGCATTGGGCAACGACGCGAATGAGCGGGTGGTCAATGGCGGTAATAAAGGTGTTCACTTCATTAAACTCCAGAATTTCCCGTTCCTTTTGTGGGCCGCGAATCTTTTCGATTTGTTCCAGAGGACTGGCGCTCGCCCAACCTTCCCGCTGGCAAAATTTATAAAACGACTTCAACGCTCCGATATGACGATTACGACTGCTCGCTTTATATTGTTTCTCTACCTTAAGCATCAACAAATAATCTTCGATATCGTTCGTCGTCACGTCATGAACATAGATTCGTGAACCGTACCGATTCTTTAAATAATTTTCAACCATTGTGAGATCTCGTCGATACCCGATAATCGTTCGATCACTTCGATCTCGACTGTCCATATATCTTTCAAATAAAAGCATTGCTTTTCTGAATTCCTTGGATTCACTCATCTCACATTCTCCTCTCCAACGTGTAAATAATCTCTCTCTAGTAAAAGCCAATCATGATAAAAGTCTCACATGAACACTGTTCAATATTTACCATAAAAATGTAACATATTCTCGAAATAAAGACGAATAACTCCGGTTGATGTAACAGAAGTCACAGAAATCACAACTGAAGGAATTGCAGTACAACTTGACGGTGTTACTGAAGACCTTGTAGATGCAACTGTTGTTGTGACAAACCCTAACGGGACAAACGTTCCAGTTGTTGCTCAGGACATCGAAGCAGGCGCTACAGAAGCAGTATTCGAATTCGAAACACCACTTTCACTTGTGCATGCAGGTACATGGACAGTTAACGGTGTTGACTTCACTGTAGATTTCGGTATCGCATCTGTTGAAACCCTTGATAACCAAGGCCAAGTTGTTGAAGTTGTCTTCAACGCAGAAGTAGACGAAATCGCACCAAACAACCTTGTTGTACGTAACGCAAACACGCGTGTACGCCAAGGAATTCAAGATATTGAAGTCGACGGCAACGTGGCTACAGTACAATTCGTAGAGAGTGAAGGCGGCGCATTTCTTGCTCCATTAACACCATACGAGTTCAGACTTACAATTCCTGGTTTCGCGCCAGCAACGTACATCTATGAGCGCCCTGCGTTCCTTGAAGAAGTACGTGTTGTAGATTCAAGTGCGAGCAACGGAACACTTACTTTCAATGATTCAGATGATACAACTCTAAACGCGCCAGAAGGTACAGACTTCGAAGCGGTTCTAGGTACTGGTGGTACAGTTGCGTATGATAGCAACGATGACATCGTTGACTTCTTTATCGATGAAGAAGAAGTACTTTACGGTGCGGTTACCGACGTTCGTACGTCTGGAGGCACACCAGTTGAAATCGAATTGAATGGCGAATGGTATGACCTTGAAGAAGGTTATGCAATGCGTTATCAAGGTGTAGTAGGGGAATCACTAGCTGGAGATCTTGGCGATGGTGAGCCAACTGCTGACTACGCGAAGTTCGTCTTGAACAGCTCAGGCGAAGTAGCATTCTATGATGCTTATGATTGGGATCTTGATGCACCAATCCTTGTTGAAGAAGTTGAAGACGGAATTGTTTCTGGCTTCGGTCAAGAAATTGACGCTTCTGATTACACAGTCATTGAAGGTGGTCAAACGATCAATGTTAACGACCTTCAACGTGGTGACAATCTTTACTACAACGACGAGTATGAGTACGCAGAGGTATTCAACAACATCGTAGTTGGTGAAGTAGAAGAAGTATTCAGCAACAGTGTAATCGTAGATGGTACAGAGTACTCTCTTGAAGGTGCACGTTACGTTGATGAGAATGGTAATGTACAGCCACTAGATGCACCAATCCTAGAAGGATTTGTTGATGCAGACGAGCCTGTAACACTTTACCTAAACCGTGCTGGTGAAATCTCCTTCGTACTTGGTGACATGGATGGCATGCTTCGAACTGGAGACGGCGTCTTCCTTAGTGCGAATGCAAACTCATTCACACAAGGAAACAGAGGAATTCTAGAGCTATCCTTCACTGATCTTAGCGGTGAAACAGCAAGTGAATCACTCCATATCCAAGGTTTACAACAGATCAACGGATTTGTAAGAGGACAAGTGAGCCCTCTAGCAAATGATAACCGTGTTGTTCAAAGCTTCACGTACACAGACGTAGAAAATAGCGGAACTGGTTCTGTAACTGTAAACTTCACTAATGAAGATACTCTACAGATCATTGACTCTCTAGAAGCTACGTTTGCAGCTGCAAGTGTACCTGAGCTTATCAAGAACAATGATGGAGATATTGTTGGTATCCGCGCGTTGAACGTAAACGACGACATTACCACCAATGACTTCCCGGTAGATGTTGGCGAAAACTTCATTGGAAACAGCCGTACGTACAGTGGTACACCGGTTATCCTTTACAACGAAGCTACTAATCAAGTAGACGAAATTTACACTTGGGGCAACATCGAAGACTTCGACCTTATCACTGGCGGTACTGTCTATGCTGACAACCAACACGCAGGTGTTGCTGACTACATCGTAGTCACAAGAGAGCAAGCAGGTGTTGATCAAGCAGATGAGGGAGTTACCTCAGTTGTTGACCGCACATGGTTGAATGCTCAAGGAACTCAAGTGACAAGAGTACGTGTTCTAGAAAATGGAGAGTATGTCACTTACAATGTAGAAGCTGGCGCGCTTCCTACTAACCTTACTCAAGGTACTGTAGTAAACCTTGTACTCAATAATAACGATGTTGTTGTTGGAAATGCAGGGTTTGCTGATGGACAACTTATCTCAGGAGCAACAGTAACAGCTACTAGCAATACAAATAGAGAGTTCACTCTTGATGGGCGTACTGAAAACTTCCAACTTGAAAGCGGCGGTTACGTCATTGACAATCGTGGCGACGGCCAACCTTCAACAACTTCATTCAGCACACTAGTTAATAACTTAGAAGATGGAGACACAGTTGATGTGCTTCTTGCTCAAGCAGGTACACGCTTTGTTGACATTGTAGTTATTAATGGCGAGGCTGTTGATGATGGAGATGGGGACGACGACGAACCAGGTGAAACTCCTCAATTTGAAAACGAAGCAGAAGCAATTACTGCAATTAGAGATGCATTTGCTGGGAATAGGAATGCTGAATTTACTAATAACCTTAGAGGATTATTCGATCTAAGTACTACACCAGATAACTTGGCAATGCCAGTTTTTGATGCTTATGCTGATCAATATGTAGACAGGTACACTGGTGAGCGTACACTTAGTAGTCTATCTAATTTTGTAAATCAAACAAACAGAACTGTTTCTCTAGCAAATGTAAACAATGCAACTGCCGATAACATTATTCCAGCACTGAACACATTGAACACTATATATCCAGAATTCAATGCAGAAATTAACGAAACATTATTTGCTGAGTATGCTAATAGAATTAATGAGTTACAAGGACCGGACAACACTGCTTTAGATCTTGCAGGGATTGAAGGTGCAGTAAATGATGTAAATGACGCTGCGTTGCCAGCGAGCATTACTATATCTACACTTGGTGACTATGACTATGATTTAGATAGTGTATCTCTAGACGCTTCATTCACCAATATTAATGTAGATGCTGAAAGTGAAGTAGAAGTTGCAATAGTTGATGGTGAGGGTGAGTCAGTACCTTCAACAGTAGCTGGCGACTTGGATCCAGAGTCTGGTGCTGACTTTGCCGCAACAATTACTTTTGATCCTGCTTTAGATGAGGGTGAGTATAGTGTTGTAGTCTCAGTAGATGATCAAGCATTCTCTGATGCTGTTACGTTTACTGTATCTAATGAAGAGAGAACCCTCTTCGAATTAAATGATGCTGATTCCGCAGCTGACCTACAAGCTCTATTCATTACTGACCTTGAGCTTGGAAATGAAGCATATAATGCACTAGTCCCTGAGAGACAAGACGTTGTGTTTGCTGATGTGCTTGCAAACAAAGGTGATAGCTTCGGTTCAATTGAAGAAGTTCAGAACCTATTTGCTCACGCAGTTACGTTTAGAACGGTTACAGAAAACGTTAACACACTAGCAAATGAATATACTTCTTCTACATCGATTAGCTCGGTTGACCAAGGATTGGCTGATGCTGTTACTGCCTTAGAATCTATTCCTAACGATTTCTTAGCAGTTGCTCCTGGGGACAACCCAGCCACAGCTAATGAACGAACTCTTAATGTAGTAAGAGACTTAGTAGCAGAAGTAAACTCGAATAGTAATGCTATTAAGCGTAGTATTTATAACGAAGCATTCGATGGGGAAACATTTGGTAGCTTTAGTCAAGCTATTAATGCTCTCGCAAACGCTGCAGAGTTTGAAATTCAATAATCATAAGTATAAAGACAGGATCTGCACTTAAGCAGACCCTGTCTTTTTCTAAGTTTATGTGCGCACAATATATAAATTCTACCTTGAACGCTTAACTTTACGTTGCTTTAATATCTTCTAAGATGTACTTTCGACTGTATTGACAATTGTACACTCCACCGTCAACACGTAAGCGGAACATTGTTTCTGCACGTTGATTTATAGGGAGATGATAGGCATCTTCACGCAACTCGATCTGACCCCACTCACGGCTTTCTGGAGTAATCATTTCTACGATTACACTTCCATCTTGTGGCTCATCAAAATTAAAAGTGACAGTAATGGATGCTTGATGTATTGTTTTTTGTATCACCTCTCGAAAGTCAAAATTGTCTGGTACGGATTCGCTATTCCTGTCTCACGATCAGGCATTCACCACGCAGGCGACTTTCATCGCACGCGGCGATCCGTCAATAACTTCGCACAACAAGCCCCCACTTGTTGAGAAAAGTATGATGAAGGAAAGACCTATGTTCAATAGCTTCGACGGACAAAGTGTCTAGTTTAGAATATTTATCAAATAAAAGCCCACTCAAGACACATAAACTGACAAATACCTTATTTTTGCATAACAAAAAGGAAGGAGCCAATTAGCTCCTTCTCCGTTGCTAGTGTGAAATAGGGGGTCACACTAGCCGATTATTATTGTGCAAACGGCAGGCTTCACAGTTACTACGAATCCGCTGCCACTTACAACGGTCATTGGCTCATTTCAGCCTCTCCATTGTAAGCTTCAAACGTTCCGTTATGTGTATCCCTTGTTTTGATTCCCTTAGACTCCCGCTCTCGAGCAAGAGAGACGTCGACTACAGCAATTACGACTGCAACCTATCGTAAGGAGGGCAGATGCCGAAACCCTAGCATGCGATATTTGCCAAAGCACCTGCTCTCTCCAGCCCCATCTACACGGATTCGTCATCCTAGCCATAGGAACCTTTTAAGGAGCTCCGCTCGCCCATTGGCGCTACGACTTCACCTGACTTCGCCCCTTCCACGGAAATGCGTGTCACTGGACGCAGGAGATTAAGCACGGGGTTGTGTGAAACTTGCTGAACCACGAATTGGACTCTCACCAATCAAATTCCACAAAACAGTTAGAAAGAACCCCGCCTCCTGAGAGGTGGGGTTCTTTCTAACTGGTATACTCTTGTAATTAGAGCCCAGCAGAGAACGTTTCGATTATTTTATTAACTTTCTTCTCCATTTTCGGAGTCATCACTAGGAATGTCTACTTCATCAACATCTCTAGTCACACTATAGGAAACGCCGTTAATTTCATAATCAACACGTACTTGTGTTGGTACATCAACTTCAGTTGGCTCTTCCTCAGCCAATGGATAAAGTCCACGATCCCAAGCAAACTGTGAATCTACTTCAGATCGACCGAAGTTAAACGGAGAATCAATACTCGTTGTTCCTTCAGTATCGTAATTATTATTTAGAACATTTGTTGCTAGTTCAGTATCATTTCTAAGAAGGGTAACTGATAATGCATCCACATCTTCTAATATTGAGCTGATGTTGCTTCCAAATGCAATATTTACTCCAATACCGCCTTGTGGGTTCATTGAATCATCAGGTGCATTATAGCTCGTAGTTA
Organism: Geomicrobium sp. JSM 1781026; assembly: GCF_041949955.1. Lineage (NCBI taxonomy): Bacteria > Bacillati > Bacillota > Bacilli > Caryophanales > Geomicrobium > Geomicrobium sp. JSM 1781026. Next base: position 116,361 of record NZ_JBHFQF010000007.1, read on the forward strand.
CATTATCAACATGATTTGGAATTTCAATATCCTCTACTTCTGTACCAGGGAATCCAGCGATATCAACTGTTGCAGAGTACTCACCATTAGTAAGTTCAGCTAAGCTAAGTGTATATTCGCCATCTTCTACTTCTCCATCAGCGTCAATGGTAACTTCATTATCATTATCATCAGCGACTGTTACCGTTACATCGGCTACAGCTAACTCGAAGTCTCCATCTGCTCCAGATGGTGCAGAAACCGTTAGATCTAAATCAACTTCATCAAAAGAAGCATTAACAGTGTTGCTTCCATTTACTAAAGAAACTACATCTCTTATTCCAGGGAAAGTGGCGAGAGCATCATCATCTGCAGCAAGTTCACTTTGGTAAGCACTCATAAGTCCCTCAAATAACTCAATGTCTGTTTCAGCAATATCGAATAATCCTCTAATCGCACTTCTGAAGGCTGTTGTTTGATCTTGTGTAACTGCACTTCTGACTGCTAATACGCCTTCCTCAATTGTTTCAAATTCATCAACATCTGGATCTTCTTCGATTGGATCTTCAGCATCTTCACCAGCGTCATCAATCACGATGTAATCAATGAAACGACTGTTGTCTTCAGCTAGGACTGCGCGAACGCTGTTGTCTTCACCAATATCACTTAACCAGTTAAGGTTTGAAGTATTGATTGTTAGAGTGTCACCTGTGTTGCTTACAAGATAGCCGTCAGCTTCAATAGTAAATGTTGTTTGTACACCATCTACTTCGAAGCTCACTGTACGATTCGTAAGTGATTCAACAGTTAACTCACCAGCTACAACTGAATTAGAGTCAACGCCACCAAGCTCTGTAACGACTCCATCTTCGTTCACGCCGATTTCGGCTAAAAGACCACGTACAGTTTCATCTTCTGCATTTTCAGCGTTTACAAGATCAATGTCATTGCCTTCATTGTCATCGTCGAGGTCGACATCAAATGTTTGACGTTCACCATTCACGATGGCAGTAAGTCGAGCAACTTCAGTTCCTGCAGCATTTAGCGTAACGCTGTCTACAACGACGTTATACTCTGTTACCGCACTCTCGATATCTGTATTGTCGATATCAACGACCAAGTAATCAACGACGCCATCAGTGTTGTTGCTGTGGTATACAGTTGCTTCATGTACTAGATCGAATTCTTCAATCTCGCCCCAGCTATATACACCCTCGATATTACCTGCTCCATCTTGTAGGAACACTGGGGTTGCGCTGAATACGCGAACGTTAGCTGGATTCTCTTCAGTACCAAGGTTAAGGAAGTTTTGGCCCACACTTGCAGAGTCTAAATCACGACCAACATTAAAGCTTGATGCTGGCTCGAGAGTATTAAGCCCTACAACTTCACCATCTGAGTTGCGAACAAGATCAATGACTTGTCCTTCAACATTATTGTTTTCGTCGAAAGTAACAGTACTAATTAATGCACCCTCAGCACTGATTTGAATTGAGCCAGTACCATCATCATCGAAAGTGAATTCAAAGTCATCTACAATTCGATTATCGTCACTAGAAACCACTTGACCAGGCGTATAACCATTCAACGTAGTAATCGATTGGTTAGTTAAAGTGACATCATCCTCTTCACCAGCAGTGTTTACGTAGTTAAGTTCAACAATGCTTCTAGCACCTTGTGTGAACGCATTTGCATCCGCGGTAAGGTAAGCACCATCTTCACTACGTACTAGGCTTCCTAGGTCACCAAGAACAAAGGAGATTTCGCCTGCGCGGTTAAGGTATAGAGATACTGGCTCATCACTGTTCTCGAAGTCTTCAAAAACTAGCGCATTCAGTGGTCTGACTTCACCATTTTCATCAATGTAGTAAGCTGATTCTGTATCAAAATCATACTCTTCTCCATCAATAACTACGCTGTTTTGGAAGATACGGTCGATGTTTCCTACAACGACATCATTGTATACTTCCGCATACTCTGCATCGTCATTGAAGAAAAGGTTATCCCCACGAGTTAGATCGCCGTAGCTGATCGTTTGACCATCTTCAACGATTGTGTAATCGTTAACGTCAAGTTCTTGACCGAATCCAGAGACGATTCCGTCATTTACTTCTTCAACAAGAATTGAAGCATCCCAATCATACGCATCGTAGAATGCAACTTCGCCTTGGCTGTTCAAAACAAATTTTGCATAGTCAGCTGTTGGGCCGCCTACAGATGCGAGCGATGTTCCAACTTCGCCGTTGTAACGAAGGTCATAACCATCAGCAAGGTCATACCACTCACCATTAAGAGCAATTTCTACTGGTCTGCGGTTGTCACCAGTGCCTACAAAACGTACATCGGTTACAGCACCTAGAAGTACTTCTTCGTCAGCGATGAAGAAATCAACGATGTCATAGCTACTGTTGAATGCTACTGTACCACCTGTACCAAGAACAGCTTCGAAGTCTGTTCCTTCATATGCATTCAATGTTGTTCCATCGTTAAAAGTGACTGTTTCGTCGCTCGCGCTTGAGTCAACCACACGTACATTTTCAAGGTACGCTGGACGCTCAAATGTATAAGTTGCAGGTGGGAATCCAGGAATCGTCATTTGGAAGTTGTACTCACGAAGTGGCTCTAAGAATGCACCGCCACCTTGATCAGATGATGGCAAGAAGCTAACTTGAGCTGATCTTCCATCTTCTGCAAGAACAACAGAAGCAATTCCACGGCGCTCGTTTGTGATTGCGTCACGAACGACAATGTCGTTTACGGAAAGTTCTTCTACTGTAGCATTGAAAGTAAGTTCTACCGTTTCACCGATGCGGTCAAGAGCTTCTACACCGATGCCGAATTCCATTGTGTAGTTCACACCGTTAACGATCCACGTACCTGCTTCAGGGAATACAGGGGCTTCAACGAATTCGAAGAGTGCTTCCGTATCGTCAGCAGCAAGGTCTTGTGGATACACTTCATGAGTTGTTCCATTAGGATCTTGAACAACGACAGTTGCGTCTACGAGCTCTTCGCCTGGAGCGTCAAATTCTACATAAATGCCGTAAGGAGTGATCGCAGTAACTTCTGTTACATCAACCGGAGTTGTTGCTTCAGCGCCACTACCTGTGAATGTAATAGAAGTGCGGTCTCCATTGTAGTAAAGACGATATTCTTCATCTGCAGTTTGTGTTGAAGTTGTAAGGCGAACAATGGTGTTGTTGCCATCTTCGTCTGCAACGACGTTAGCGTCGAGCACTTCAAGACCAGGGAATGCGAATTGCTCAGCGTCAGCTGCAGTAACTTCCTCAGCGAATGTTACGTCAACAGTTTGGCTGTTAAGTGCTTGTGCGCTTACAATTCCAGCATCCAATGTGTTGCGTACGTCCATGGCACGGTCAAGGAATACAGCCATTTGTGTACGGTCAACTGCTTGTTTCGGGCGGAAAAGACCACTCTCAACACTTGTAATACCGTGGTGAGCAAGAATTTCAATGTTCTCAAGGTGAGCTTCATAAGCGTCGTCAAGATCAGTGAAGTTCGTGTCTGCACCTGGAATTGGTTCTAGGTCGAATGCACGAACGAGGATAGAAGCCATTTGCTCACGAGAGATGACTGTACCTGCATCAAATTGCGTACCGCCATGACGTCCAATGATGATACCTTCTGCATGCATTGCAACTGCTACATCAGCATATACGCTTTCAGCACTTAGGTCTTCAAAAGGTGTTGATGTTACAGGTGGTGTATCTAAGTCAATTGCGTTTGCGATCATACGTGCTGCTTGCCCACGGATGAGTTGCTCACTTGGACGGTATGTACCATCGGAATAACCGTTCACAATTCCTCGATCTGCTGCTCTTTGAATTGTTTCATACGCGTGGTGCGTTGGTGCTACATCCGAGAATCTTTGCTCTTGTGCGTCAGCAACTTGCTGAGGCGTTGTGACAGCAAATGCTGATGCTGCCATTGCTGCAGTCATCGTACCTGCAATAAACTTTCGGTAAGACTTTGGTTGGTAAGCCATTCTTACTCCTCCTTTTGTATAATGCACAAGTTGTCTCTTTTGAATTATGAAACAACTTTGTACCGCCATTCTTAATTGCTGAGACATTTCGGACGGGCGACAAATGGTCAAACTACACTGTGATCATTAGTAACTCGTTCCTCATCGCCTCCTCGGTAACTTAGTCAATCACCATATTTTCCTAGATTGCAAGACTACCAACATTCATTATATAGACCTTGAAAACCACCTGTCAATTAAAAACTAGGCGGTTTTTCATAAATCCATGCAATTTATTCCATGTTAGCTTGCATTAGTATGGATATTTCGACAAGTTGTCATTTATTTTACAATATGACGACAAATATTGCTAGTTTTTTCCGTATGATTTTAATTTTCTTTTTTAAAACAGGAGTTAAGTCACTTATTTTAAATTCATAGAATCTTTTTTCAAAAAAGGGGATTGATTCTTTAGGCTTATAATCTGTAGAAATATGTATATAAAATAAGAACCTCCACTAATAGGAGATTCTTATCTTATCATTCCTCTTCTTCTTCCTCTTCTTCTTCATCTACTCGCTGCTCTTCTTCAAGTACCCAACGGACAAATTCTTCAACATCGCCCTCTACTTCATTAATGTACTCAAATCGCAAACTCTGCTGATCATCGAATTGCTGTAGGTCGCCTTGCAACTCCACAATAAACCGGTAACGAGTGTCCAATTGATGAAGCTCGTACGTCTCCTTATCAATGAAAGCCACCATATCTATTCGTTGCACATCAATACTATCCTCAATGGCTCCATCTAGCTCATCTTCCATACCCCATTGTTGCATCTTCTCCAATACTAATGGAATATGATCGTTTACATCTGTTCGGAAAGAAACTTCATAATAATCTTCTATTTCTTTCATTAGCATTGATTGTTCATAAGGCTTATACCTTTGCATCTCATCAATGGGATTAATCATGTTTACAACAGTATCATGTGCATCATCTGCAAACTGACGAGGTTCTCCGTCTTCAATAATGTAGGCATCATTGCCATCAACACGGAATGAATAATCAAGTGGTTCATTAAAGTCAATCAAGTCTAACGTTGCCATCATGTACAAATCAAAAGGTTGCAGCTGAACTGCACCACGAGATTGAATTCTTACGGATTCACCATTTACATTTAATGTCTGCCACTGTTTAAAGTGTGTACTTTCCGTCGATTCATCCATCACATCCATGGATCGATTGTATATATCTTCTGGGCGGTCCTGCTCACCACATGCTGCCATAACTACAAGAAGCGATAGTCCAACCGACAATGCCAATTTCTTCATATGAACTCCTTTTGTATCCTCTAGTTCAATTCTTTACTCATTCTAGCCGATTCTCAATTCTTTGTATAGTGTTGTTACAACCATGTTACAAAGGAGAATACTGTGCGCTTTTCGGGACTTATACGTGAGGAATGCGGCAAGAATCGACATTTGCACGGAGAATTCTGTCGAACCATCGTCGTTATGAAGCTCAAACTGCCTTTATTTTACGATATTGTGACATATAATGTTTCATTCTGTCTTTAACTTGTTACATAACTGTAAACGTCATGGCTATTTTCCTATGATAGACTATGAATTGTTCAACCAACACGACAATTAACAAACACAATTACATACTTACATAGTTTTATGATTCATTACTTAAGTAGCAGGGGTGCTACGGGGGAAGGGGAAAGTAACATTGCGTAAATTCTTAATGGCTGCGGCAAGTGCCGTGCTGGCGATCTCTGCATTTGCTGCAGACTACACACCAGCGAGCGCATCTTCAGCTGCAAGCGAAGTGATTGCAGAAGGAAAGAAACATTTGGGGACACCGTATCGATTCGGAGGGACATCACCGAGTGGCTTTGATTGCTCAGGGTATCTCGTCTACATCTTCGATCGCGCACTCGACCAAGACATACCGCGAACTGCCGCCGCACAATCAAATGCCGGCCAAAGCGTATCGAAAAGCAACTTACAACCTGGAGATTTAGTTTTCTTTAACACATCCGGAAGCGGCGTATCCCACTCCGGCATGTACATCGGTGGAGGCGACATGATCCACTCCGCATCTTCACGCGGCGTATCCATCGTCAGCATCAACGACCCATACTACTGGGGAAGCCGCTATGTCGGTGCACAGCGTGTCCTTACGGAGCAAGAAGAGGTTGCTTCTGAGACAACACCTGAACCGCTACCATCAGGTCAATACCATGATGTAAACTCTGATTACTTTGCTTACAGATCGATTACTAACCTTGGTGAGCAAGGCATCATCAATGGCTACTCAGATTACACTTTTAGACCTGGACTTGAGTTAAATCGCGGACAAGCTGCTACACTTATTGCACGAGCACTTGACTTAAGCGCAGATGGAGATCCAGGATTTGCTGATGTACCAAGTAACCATCATAACGCAGAAGCAATCGCAGCCGTTGAGCAAGCAGGATTATTTGGCGGAAACTCTAACAATGAATTCTCACCAGCTGCTCCAATGACTCGCTCTCATGTTGCTGCCGTCTTCTATAACGCTTTTGACCTTGACGACTATACTACTGACGAGGACTTTAACGACATCAGCAAAGATCATCAACACTACGATGCAATCAATGCCTTTACCGCTGCTGGTATATCCAGCGGAAACAACGGTAATTTCCAACCGAATCGCCCAGCGACACGTGCACATTTCGCTTCATTCTTGCACAGTGCCCTACAACTTGACTAAGTGAACCAACCCGTGAGGCAGCCGCCTTGCGGGTTTTCTTTATAATAGGAAGAAACGCGTAAGGCCGCAAGAGGGCAATCCTCTTGCGGCCTCCAATATGTACCGGAGCTTCTGAAGAGTTCTATGTACTCTCATTCACTCCAGCGACCGTTCGCATTCAGGGGATAGCGCCCGGTCATATATATAACTAAGGGGGTATGGGGTTACTTATGATATTCACCATTTCCGAAGAAACTAAACCTGTTTTTAAAACTTTTTTTGATTTTTTTGTGGGGAGCGTAAAGCAGAGGGTGGGCCACAGGTATTCTGCGCGCAAGTTTGCGCTTTTTAACGCTTTTAGCGTTGACTTTACCAAACTCGCGCGCAGATTCCACCCAAACACCTAGCGACCTGTCGGCCCCGGGTGGGTCCGAAAACCGAACCGGTCTTGGATCGGCGCGGCGCGCCGACAAGATGTTAGGGGTTTGGCTATGGGGATGCAGAGATTGGTTTTTGGGCCGGTTGCCGCAGGGGGGCGGAGTGGCAGGAGCGGGACGAACCCGCGTTCTGCGCGCGAGTTTGGGAATTCTGCCAAACACCGAACAATCTTGGACGGCCCCGGCGGGGCCGAAACGAAACCGATCTTGCTTCGGCGCGGCGCGCCGACACATGTTTGTTCTTCATTCGTATCCCCGTCTTATTGCTTAGGCTTCGAGTTTATTGTTTGTCGTTTTCTTTTTTCCAATTTTCGAATTCATTTCGGACGTTTTTGAGCGCTTCTGCATCTGTGCAAAGGTCGTATGCAGTCATTGCTAAACCTGCGGCGGCCTGGTGCATCCCGATCATGCCACCCTCGGATTTTGTTTCGTCTGTAAACTCAAACGTATGATTAATGCTTTCACCGATTTTTATATACGGATGAATTGTGGCGGTGACTTGGCCGACGTTGCCGATGTCAGATGACCCGATTCCTCCCACCTTTGGGGGCTCTACCACTTCAACACCTATTGTTTCCCAATTGGCTTGGAATAGATGGGCAAGTGCTTTATTGTTGTTGCGCTCCGCATAGACCAGTCCTTCATCAATTTCACACTCCGCACCAACGGCACGGCTTGCTTGACGTGCCGATTCGAAAACTTTGCTTTTAACTTCCAACAACTGTTTTCTTGTTGACGCTCGAATAATAAATTCTGCTTCACAGTATCCGGGTACAATGTTAGCCGCATCGCCACCATGGGTAACAATCCCATGAATCCGAACGTCATCTGTGAAGAATTGGCGCAAACTATTGATGGCGCTATAGCTATTGAGCATTGCATCCAGGGCGCTTATGCCTTTTTCAGGAGCAGAAGCCGCATGTGATTCTTTGCCGAAGAACTTTAATTTCGCGCTCACGCAGGCGAGGCCACCTCGAAGAACCATCGAACTGTTTTTAGGATGAACCATCATCGCTACGTCCAGATCGTCAAAAACGCCTGCATCACACATGTATATTTTTCCACCTCCGCCTTCTTCTGCGGGTGTACCGATGACTCTTATCTTCCCGGGCAATGCGGGAAAGGCCTCCTTTAACGCCACGGCCGCTCCTACTGCAGCTGTTCCAATGAGGTTGTGTCCGCATGCATGGCCAAGTGTAGGCAAGGCATCATACTCTGCAAGGATCCCGATAATCGGACCGCCTGGTGCCCCTTCCCATTCGGCAGTGAATGCTGTTTCCAAACCAGCGACCCCTTGATTCACCTTGAATCCTTCTTTTTGTAGGTAGGATGTGAGCCACCCCACAGCTTTTTGTTCATTGAAGGAAAGCTCCGGATGAGCATGGATTTTCAGGGCTAGATCTCGCAACGCGTTGTCATGATTGTTTAATGCTACGAGCAGTTTATCTTTTTCCACGGAAATGTTTTCTGTAATCATTGATTCACCACTCCTTTATCGTTCTTTTCTTCTTCCCATTTTTTGAATTCATCTTTAACTTGTTGAAGTGCTTCGGGCTGTACGCTCAAATCATAAGCTGTCATGGCGAGCGCTTTTGCTGCCTGGATCATACCCGCAATTCCACCCTCAGATTTCGTTTCCTCAGTGAACTCATGTGTATGGTTGGTCGCTTCCCCAATTTTTACATATGGGTGAATTGTCGGAACGATTTGACTGACATTGCCTATGTCTGATGAACCAATACCACCTTGAGCAGGCGGGGCTTGAACAGCGATTCCCATGGCCTCAAGATTCTCTTTAAATAGCATGGCTAAGGATACGTTCGTGTTTCGTTCTGCGTAAACGAGGTGCTCATCAATCTCACACTTCGCGCCGACGCTAGCAGCGGATTGACGGACAGCGGCATAGACTTTCTCCTTCACTTCTTCAAGCATTGTCCGTGTATTGCTTCGAATAAGGAACTGCGCTTCACTGTATCCCGGTACAATATTTGCGGCATCTCCGCCTTTTGTAATGACACCGTGAATGCGAACGTCATCGGTAAAAAACTGACGAAGGCTATTAATTGCGTGAAAACTTTGGATGACTGCGTCCAGTGCACTAATGCCTTTTTCCGGTGCGGATGCGGCATGAGACTCTTTTCCAAAAAATTTGAACGTTGCGCTTACACGAGCTAAACCACCGCGCAGTACCATCGTTTGGTTTTTTGGGTGACACATCATCGCCGCATCAAGATCATCAAAAACACCCTCTTCGCACATAATAACTTTCCCGCCAAGGCCCTCTTCAGCCGGTGTACCAAGCACTTGAATTTTGGCAGGGAGCTCCGGGAATGCATCTTTTAATGCTAGGGCGGCACCAACGGATGATGTGCCGATAAGATTATGCCCACATGCATGACCTAGACCAGGTAAGGCGTCGTATTCAGCGAGTATACCGAGTGTCGGTCCACCTGGTTTACCTTCCCATACAGCAGAAAAGGCCGTCTCCAGACCGGCCGTTCCACGTTCTACGATGAACCCGTCTTTTTCCAAGCAATCACTGAGCCATGTTGACGCTTTAAATTCCTGATAGCCTAATTCTGGATGAGCGTGAATGTTGAGCGCAAGTTCCCGCAGTTCATCTTTACGGGTATCGACAGCAGAAGCAATGAGTTGTTTGTTTGCAGAAAGGACTTGTTTGTTCAAGGTAATTCCTCCTCTTTATTAATGAATGGGCAGACCAATGCATGGCCAGTATAGAAACGCAGCAAGCAATGTGAACACGAAAACAGCGATTGTGATCCACGTACCGACTTTCAGAAGTTCTTGGCTTGTGTAATACCCTAATGAATACGTAGTCATCGTACCAATGGATTGAGACGGAAAAAGAAACCCTGTACTGCAGGCAGCCAAACAGATCATGCCGAGCCACACCGGGTTAAAACTTGTGCCAACGGCAAACGTTAATGCGACTGGCAACATTGACGCAATCATTGCCGTCATGTTTGTAAACCCAATACGAATGAGCGAAAAGGCACCGAGTAGTGTAGCAGCCAGCCACAGTGGCGGAAGTTCGTTCAGATGCGCTGATGCCAATGATGATGCCCAGCTGACAATCCCCCCTGCTTCAAAGGCAAGTGCCATCGTAAATCCGGCAGCAAAAAGAATAGGTACTGACCAATCGACAGTTTTCACCGTTTCTTTCCACACCATAATTTCCATACCTGGAAGGTAGAGAAAAATGACGATAATCAGAGCTGAGAGTGAGATGGAGAAACCGTGGACAGGCTGTGTAATCCAAAGCAGTATGAGAACTGCATAAAGCGCTACAAGCTTTTTTTCATTCATAGACATCCGACCAAGCTTGTCTTTTTCTTTATGGAAGTAGTCTAAACCCGCACGTTTATTGACGTTTTTAACCGGGAACATCCAGCTGATGACGAGCCACAATACGAGCAAGGTAGCAGCTGTGCTCGGAAGCATGACAACCATCCAATACACATAGGTCCAGCTATATCCTAGCATCGACTCAAACAAGCTAGCAGCATAAACCGATCCCGTAGCACCGGTGATGAGCCCGACGGCACAAATGATCGGCGTATACGTAATCGCAAACATACTCGCCTTACCGACATTAGGGTTTTCATCTCCGCCTATGGAGTGGACAATGCCTAGCGCAATCGGGACAAGCACAACAACGCGACCAATTGCATTAGGAACAAAAAATGTAAGAATAAAACCTGCAGTAATGAGGGCTAGAGTGATTAAATTCATGTTTCCTCTCGTAAAGACCAACATATTGTAAGTAATCCGCTTGTCCATCCCTGTTTTTTCAACGGCTGCACCCATCATTAGCATGGCAATAATCAACCAGATGACTTCACGACCCAATGTACTGGCTGATTCTTCAAAGCCAAGTACACCAAACAATGGAAAGAGCACAATGATCATCATTGCTGTGACTGCGGGAGGGATTAATCCTGTAAACCAAAGACAGATACCTAGAAATACGATGGCCAGCGTACTCCAGCCTCGTTCCCCCATTTCTGCAGGGACCGGCAATAACGGGGACATCACAAGAAACAAAAGAGCAGCGGAGACGAACAAATATTTATAGACGGGCTCGGTAAAGATGCGCTTTCGTGGAGTATGCGTTTTTTCAGGTTCGATTGGCATCCTTTTCACCTTATTTACATTAAATTTGCTTCATCTGACCCTTTATTCATTTTGTGAGATCATTGACGCGTCATTTCTAGACGAGAGCATAGGGTCAGACGTACCGAGGATACCGATAAGTGCGAGCATTGCAAGGAATGTGCGCTGAGGACCGGCGTATGCTTTTTCCGGTGCAAACCATTCATTTAATGTATGGGTACTTCCACCTTCCCCGCCTCGACCTACGGTAACCGCAGGAATGCCAAGGTGAATCGGCACATTTGAATCTGTACTTCCGGATCCATGGAAAATGGGTTTAATCCCAACGAGCCGACCCGCTTCCGCAGCAATTTGTACGATCGTCGCTGATTGCGATTGACTGCCTGCTGGACGTTCTCCGATGCATGTAATGTCGACTTTCACATCATCTCCCGCTTCCCAGTGGAAGTTCTCTTGCTCCGCGGCTCTTCTACACGCATCTAACACTTCCGATTCTAACGTGTCGAGTGCCGCTATACTCGTGGACCGCATATCAAGTAAGAAGTGAGCCGAACTGGCAATGGCATTGATCGCTGTGCCACCGTGAATTTCCCCAACGGTAAACGTTGTTTTCGGTTGTGCAGGCAACTTATGATCGGCAATCGTTGCTATCGCTCGGCCTGCAGCATGAGTGGCACTAGGCAAACCAAAATCACCGTAGCTATGTCCACCAGTCGCAGTGTATTCAATTTTGTATCGGCGACTACCGGTGGCTTCATATACGAGACGACCGACATTCGTGCCGTCTATGGAAATAAATCCGCAAATATCAGATCGATGATCAAACAGCGCCTTTACTCCGCGCAGATTCCCTATGCCCTCTTCTCCGACCGTAGCAACAAACAGAATTGACCCGTCTGTTTGCACTTGGCTTTTCTGTAATGCTCGGATGATGGAGAGCATTTCTGCAAGGCCACGCGTGTCATCGAATATACCTGGAGCGTATAGCCTTTCCTTATCCCGACGTACGGTCGTGTCTGTTCCTTCGGAAAACACCGTATCCATATGAGCTGAAACCACGAGCAACGGGTGGTCGGAACTTCCACGATATAACCCTGTTACATTCCCTTCAACGTCTTGTTCAACATCTTCCAAACCATAGTTTTCAAACGCCTGTATCATATAGGAAGCTCTCAATTTTTCCTTAAATGGCGGTGCAGGTATTTCTGTTAGCTTAATTTGCTCATCAAGTGTACGATTATGATTATCCTTTAAAAATGACAACCCTTCCTGTACCGGTAAATGATCATAAAGGTTTTTCAAACAACGATTCATTCACGCTCTCCTCCACATTCTTGACTTATGTTGTACCCACAATCACACCGTGACCTGCTTCAAGAGGGAAGTGACAAGCGACTCGATGACCTTCGTCCGTCGTGTTCAACAGTTTCGGTTCCTCGATTTTACATTTCTCTTGTGCATATGGACATCGTGTATGGAAATGACAACCAGGGGGTGGATTCACCGGACTTGGCAAGTCTCCTTCCAACAGATCCCCTTCTGTTTTTGCCCGCAATGTAGGGTCGGGTACAGGAATTGCGTGAATAAGCCCTTCTGTATATGGGTGTTTCGGTCGAGAAAAAAGGGCTTCTGTCGGGGCTAATTCCACCACTCTCCCCAAATACATAACGGCTACGTGGTCGCTAATATGTTTTACCGCTGGTAGGCCGTGGGCAATAAATATATACGTGAGCTGAAACTCTTTTTGCAGTCGTGCGAGCAAATTCAGCACTTGCGATTGAATGGACACATCAAGTGCAGAAACGGGTTCGTCACAGACGATGAGTTTCGGCTGTAACGCCAGCGCCCGAGCAATGCCAATGCGCTGCCGCTGGCCTCCGCTAAATTCGTGGGGAAAACGGCGAGCAAAGGAATGATCGAGCCCAACGACGTCCAACAACTTATAGACTTCCTCTTTTAATGCGGATCCAGAGACGATGTTGTGTGTGCGTAACGGTTCAGCAATGAGCTCAAACACTCGCATTCTAGGGTTTAACGAGGAAAAAGGATCTTGAAACACCATTTGTATGTCTTTTCGTTTTTCACGAATTTCTTTTTTATTCAGCTTCATTAAATCTTCACCCTCAAACAATACCTCACCAGCTGTCGCGTCAAGCAGTCGGGTGATCACATTGCCTGTTGTTGATTTTCCACATCCTGACTCACCAACTATACCAAGTGTTTCGCCTTTTTTGATCATAAGATCGACGCCATCGACTGCCTTTAGAAACTGCTTATTGCGCCCGAAAAGGCTTCGTGTGACATCGAAATGCTTTTTTAGCCCTTTCACTTCTAAAAGGTATTCAGTAGACTTTGTCTCCATCGCCGTTTTCTTGCTCATACCGCTGCCTCCTTGTTGTTGTCATAGAGCCAACACCGGACTTGTCCTTCATCCAAAGTGGTCACCTCCGGTTCCTTCTGGGCACAAATGTCCATCGCATGTGGACAGCGAGGGTGAAAGCGGCATCCTTTTGGCATGTTTGTTGGCACAGGTACTGTACCTTGAATGGATTTCAATTCGCTATGCATCTCATGAATCCGCGGGGTGCTATCAAGTAAGCCTTCAGTGTATGGGTGTTTCGGATTTGAAAACAGCGTATACACATCGGCTTGCTCCACGACTTGTCCTGCGTACATCACGACCACACGGTCAACGAGTTCGGCAACCACCCCTAGATCATGGGTAATTAAAATAATTGCCGTATCCAGCTCCTCAGTAAGTTCCCGCATTAAGTGCATAATTTGAGCTTGAATCGTCACGTCTAAAGCGGTAGTGGGCTCGTCTGCAATTAATAACTTAGGGTTGCAAGACAGTGCCATGGCAATCATCACTCGCTGACGCATCCCTCCGCTTAAGGAATGGGGGAACGATGTGTACACCTTATCAGCACGCGGGATGCCTACCCGTTTGAGCATGTCGATTCCTTTCTCCTTGGCCTGTGCCTTATTCAAATCTTGATGTAGCAATATTGCTTCAGATATTTGATAGCCTACCGTTAGTACAGGGTTCAATGAAGTGAGCGGCTCTTGAAAAATCATCGATACGTCGTTCCCTCTTACTTTTCGCATCTGTCGTTTGGATAGCGAAGTCATCTCCTTGCCTTCAAACTGAATTGACCCACTTACAATCTTGCCTGGTGGTTTAATCAACCCCATGATGGAGAACGATGTGACACTTTTCCCACTACCTGATTCTCCAACGATGGCGATGGTTTCTCCTTTATTAATGTGAAATGAGACACCATCTACAGACGGTACGGTTCCATTCTCTGTGTAAAAGTAGGTCTTTAAATCATCCACATCCAATAGGTGTTTCTCTTCACTCATGTCCTGACCTCCTTATGGTCGTTGTCACTTTCACGCCCTTAATGTCTGTGAGCGAGGATCTAGTACGTCCCGCAACCAATCGCCGAGGAAAATAATGCCGAGGACCGTAAACGTAATGGCAAGCCCAGGGAAGGTGGCAATCCACCAACTCGTCGCCAAGTAATCTCGACCTGCAGATAACATTCCCCCCCATGAAACTGTTGGTGGTTGAACGCCAAGCCCAAGATAACTGAGGGAAGCTTCCAATACGATTGTCGTCGCTACGCTCAATGTTGAAATGACGATAAAGGAGGGAATCACATTCGGAAATATGTGTTTGCGAATAATCTGATGATCTCTTGTCCCAATTGACCGTGCCGCTTTGACATATTCTCTTTCCTTAATGGAAAGCACGTCTCCTCGAACGAGTCGGGCGTAGATCACCCAGTTTGTTAGGCCGATGACAAAGATGAGCGTCAATAACCCAGGACCGATAACGCCAAGAATGACAAGAATGAACAAGATGTTCGGAATAGCCAGAAAAGCATCGACGATCCGCATCAGAACATTATCGATAAACCCACCATAAAATCCAGCAATTAAACCGAAGAACATTCCGATCAACCCCGCTACGACAACTGAACAAATACCGACGAGCAGTGAAACTTGAGTCCCGTATATAATCCGACTTAGCATATCCCTACCAAGATTATCGGTTCCAAGAAGATGAGCACTGCTTCCTCCCTCTAACCAGAAAGGAGGCACATTCATCGCCGTGTAATTTTGTTCGGAGGGAGGATACGGTGCAATCAAAGGAGCAAAGATTGCAAGCAGCGTAACCAAAAGTGTAATTACGAGGCCTACCATGCCAGTTTTACTTCTTATTAAAAGCCTGGCCCAACGCTTTAGCGTGTGTAAAAAACTATGATTAGCCATGGACTCTGAAGATGATAGTTGTTGCTCTGCTTGCATGAGAAAACCTCCTAATCGTATCGAATTCTTGGGTCAAGTACGCGGTATAATATGTCAGCAAAAAGATTCATGGCAATGACAATAAACGCCACCATAAAAATTGAAGCTTGTACAATGGCCATGTCTCGGCCATTAATGGCTTGAATAAGCAGTTGACCTAATCCTGGCCAGGAAAATACCACTTCTGTAATCAGCGCCCCACTCACAAGTGAGGACGTCTGTAAAAATGTAATGGTAATAAACGGTACGAGTGCATTGCGAAATGCGTGTAAGTTCACGACTTTCGTATTTCTAACCCCTTTACTTACGGCCGTTCGAACATAATCTTGATTTAACGTCTCTAACATGCTCGATCGCAAAACTCTTGTCATTTCTGCTGCACTGGCCGTTCCAAGCGTGATTGCCGGCAGTATGAGGTGAGCAAAGCTCCCACTCCCTGAGACCGGAAAGAACGGATACGTAATGGCAAACATGAGGATAAACATGATACCTAGCCAAAAGTTGGGCATCGCTTTTCCAAGCACAGAACCGCCAGAAATGAAAATATCTAGAAACGTATTTCGCTTAGTTGCTGAGGCAATGCCGAGTGGGATGGCCATGATGATCGCCACGAACATCGCAGAAAACGCCAGTTCAAATGTCGCAGGCAATCGCTCCAATACAATAGGTAACGCTGGCTGGTTGTAACGATAGGAATACCCGAAATCTCCTCGAAGCAGATCACCAACAAAATGAAAATATTGGACATAAAAAGGCTGGTCCAACCCTAATGATGCTCTTAGTGAATCGACTTGCTCCTGTGTAGCATCTTCTGGAAGCATGAGTGCGACTGGATCGCCTGCCATATATAGTAAACCGAAGACGAACATTGATATAAGAAGCAATACTGGGATAATTTGCATTACCCGCCAAAATAAATATTTCTTCATCCTCTCCACCCCCGGTATCCAAAAGAGGAAACATGATGCAAGCACCACGGCCCCTCTTCAACATACATATTCATTATTCAGTAATCGTAATCTCGTCCACCATCCACAATTCATCAAGACGAGGTTCAAAATTGACTCTGTCACTCACAGCAAAGAAATTGTCTGCTTGGAAAAGCATGATGTTGATCAGATCTTCGTCTGCGATCGTTTGGAGTTCCTCGTATTGCTGTTGACGACTAGCTTCATCCATGTTTACTTCGGCATCTAGATAAATGTCATCAAATTCATCATTTCGATATCCAATATGGTCCTCTGCAACCATGGACGAGTGATGCCTTAATTGATGCGCAGCATCCCATAAAGAACCGGATAAACCAATAAGATAAAGATCTTCTTGCTGGTTGGCTGCACGTAGATCAACAAACGAACTCCATTCCATGAAATCGATATTGACGTCAATGCCTACTTCACTCAACATTCCTGAAATGACCTCAGTCGTTTCCCTGTCCTGAAGGTAGCGACCATCAGGAGAATGGAGCGTAAGTTCTAGACCATCTGCATAGCCTGCTTCTTCAAGTTTGGCGCGTGCCTCCTCTGGGTCAAAGCGATAGTCATCATGCAATGCTTCATTCACCCCAAAATTCCCTGGATTTACTCTCGTCAATGACGGGGTTCCCGACCCACCCATCAAGTTGTCAAGCAGTGCTTGGTTATCAATGGCCAAATCAATTGCTTCCCGAACAAGGATGTCAGATGTAGCGAATTCCTCACGATGATTCGGAACGAGCATCATCGTACGATTTGTTGGCCCTTCTACAATTGATGTACCTTCGTTCGATTCCACGCGATCCCAGTCCATCGGAGGGATATTCATTGCAATGTCCACACCTCCCGCTAGAACTTCACCTACACGTGTCGAAGATTCCGGTATGGAACGAAAGACGATCTCGTCCCACTGCGCTTGATCGGCTTCAAAATAATCATCAAATCTTTCAAGCACTACCCTGTCATCCATCGCCCACTGCACAAATTGATAGGGCCCTGAACCGACAGGCTCGCGCAGAAAATGATCCCAATCATTTTCTTCAATATAATCCTTCGGCAGAATTCCTGAACCAAGGCGCGATATGCGGTTTAACATTGCAGGTTGAGGCCCGTTCGTATGGATTTGAAACGTATAGTCATCAATGACTTCTACCTCTTCAATCTGCCGATAGTTTTCGTATTCTTGAAGCGTGTCGTCAGATGAGACTCTCTCTAGCGTGAATTTGACATCTTCCGCTGTCACTGAATCACCATTATGAAAAGTGGCATCTTCACGAAGGGTAAACTCCCATGTTTCATCATCAATTAATTCCCAATCGGTAGCGAGGTCAGGTAGAATTTCACCATTTTCGACGTCATTCTTTACAAGATAACTAAAGAGGTTGACATGGATAGCCTCCGTGCCTGTATTGCTGTGATCATGTATGTCAAACGAAACCATATCGGCTCCTTGCGCAATGGTTAATGTTCCGCCATCACTCGAATCCTCACCTTCGGAATTCTCTTCATTCGTGTTGGAATCCCCCAAACCATCATCGCCTGGATCGGTCGTCATGGCATCTTCGTCTGTAATGCATCCGCTAAGAACAACGGCACTTATCGCAAATGGCACGAGACAACGTACTGTGAATTTGTTCAACATTAATACCCCCTTTTTATTTTTTAAATAAAAAAATACTAATTATTTTTATTATTATTTATATTTATAGTCTGACATTCACTCTGCAAATTGATGCATAACGAGTGCTGCAAATTTAATGCCTTGTATAAAATCGTTAACAAAAATATTCTCGTTCGGGGCATGCTGATTTGAAGCAACATGTCCTACGCCAAACCCAACTGCAGGAATACCAAACTTCTGACAAGCTACATACATTGGGCCAGTACCTGCACCGGTGCGTTGCACTTGAGGAGGAACACCGTAAACAGATGCGACATTGTCAACAACGGTACGCACAATATCAGCGTCTATGTCCGTTTTTGCAGGATGTTCTGCGACATACGTGGTTATGGCAATGTCTTCAAAGCCATGATTGTCGAGATGCTGCCGAACTTTCTGCAAGATGTCTTTCGGGTCTTGATTTCCTACAAGACGAAAATCGACTTTTGCTTTAGCCATCGAAGGAAGAACGGTTTTCGACCCGTCACCTGTGTAACCAGATTCCATTCCACAAATGGTGCACGTTGGCTGGAATAACAACTTTTCTTTCAATGCGTTACCGGAAAGCGATAGAAGGAATTCATTTAATCCTAGTTGTTTCAATGTTTCGTGCTCTTGATAAACCATGTCTTCCAATAGCTGGTTCTCACTCTCGTTAGGCGCTTGTACCCCGTCGTAAAATCCAGGAATGAGTATCTTTTCATTTTCGTCCTTTAACGTGGATAACGCCCACACTAACCGCCATGCTGGGTTGGGAATGATCGCTGCATTGGAAGAATGCATATCTGTATTGGCCCCTTGTACTTGTAATTTTAAATACAGCATGCCCTTTACACCTAATCGAACTTGCAAACTCCCATCAGTGTTTTTATACCCATTTTCCCATATGCACGCGTCTGCCTTAATTTTTTCCTTGTATTTCTCTGCAAAATCACCAAGGTTGGGACTGCCAATTTCTTCTTCTCCTTCAATAATAAATTTTACATTGATAGGAAGTTTACCGTGCACTTGTTGGTAGGCATCTACTGCGCAGATTCTAGAAAGTAGAGACCCTTTGTTATCGGCAACACCCCGTGCCCACATACGCCCGTCCTGAATGTTTGCAGCAAACGGATCGTTCGTCCACTGATCCATAGGGTCTTCAGGCTGTACGTCATAATGGTTATAGAAAGAGAGGGTTCTTGATTGATTTTCATTAATCTCGCCATAAATAACCGGATACCCTGGCGTGGATATTTGCTCTGGTGATGCACAAATATGTTGAAGATAGGATGATACTAATTGTGCGCACTCCTCCATTCCGCGATTTTGGGCTGAAACACTTGGTTGGCGACATAGTTCTTGCAACCAATGAATGTATCGGTCTTGATGATCTTCGATATACTGATAAACTTCTTTCAATCTCTCCACCTCCTTCTTCTAAATAGCTTAGTAGAATTATAATTAACCGAGGCAAAGAATGAAAATACATATATTCTATATACTATTATAAAAACTTTTTATATACTTCTGAAACATCTCATCGCCCCTATACTAGTGACTTCCGGAAGTTTTCTTTTCTATGTTAGAAAATATACATTAGTATTTATTATTCTCGAATTAAATAACTAGAGATTTCTCATGCATAATATAAATGTCGGAATAGTTGTTCGTTTTCCGGTTTTTCAAAATAGATCCATCAACAATTTAATCTAAAAGGGAGGCAACAAAATGAATGAGAAAGACTGGATTTTGTTACAGACATTGTATGAGGTTAAAAGCATTACGAAGACTGCGGAAGTGCTATATATCTCCCAACCCGCAATCACCTATCGTCTTTCAAGCATTGAACGTGAATTCGGTATTGAAATTGCGAAACGCAGTAATAAAGGATTGAAATTTACGAGTGAGGGGGAGTACCTTGTTCATTACTTTGAGAAAATGAGCCGCGAGTTGGAAAAAACGAAGGATTGGTTGTTGAATATGGGCAATAAAATCCAAGGAAATTTGCGCCTTGGCGTATCTAGCACCTTTTCTTATTACCGGTTGCCAGAAATATTAAAGAAATTTATGGAAGAATTCCCGAATATACAAGTGGAAGTAACGACAGGCTGGAGTTCTGCCATCTTAAAGAAATTGGAAGATGAAAAAATCCATATTGGCATTATCCGTGGAGGCTATGATTGGAAAGCGAATAGTATTCTCATAAGTAAAGAGAATGTATGCCTCATTTCAAAAGATAAGATTGATATAAAAAAACTACCGGACATGAAACGAATTTCCTTCAGGACAGATCCATTGCTTGAATTAATGATTAAAGACTGGTGGAACAACAATTTCAAACTGCCACCACAAATCGTTATGGATGTAGACAGAATTGAAACATGTAAAGAAATGGTTCGACACGGATTAGGCTATGGAATCATTCCAGGAATCTGTTTGCAACCAAAAGATCAATTCTTCACGTACAATTTAAAGATTAATGATGAAGACCTTATCCGTAAAACATGGATGATTTACTCAGAAGACTCTTTGGAATCACCCGTCGTTAAAGCCTTCGTTCAATACCTTACTGCACACATCCACAACGGCGAAGTCTCAAAAAATGCTGTTGACACCTTTAACCAAGCTCCCTAACGAACCTCCAGCACAGATTGCAGGTTGAGGTGCCAGCAACCTGTCGGCCCCGGCCGGGCCGAACGCCCACCGCCCTTGCTTCGGCGCGACTCGCGCCGACAGCATTTCGGGTACTTGACGCACAAGTACGCGCCAATCTGCGCGCAAGTTCAGAACAACTGCGCGCATGTTTGCTCAATTTCAAAGAATCCCCACCCATTTCAGGTAACTTGCGCGCAACACACGTCAACTCGCGCGCAGTTTGGGAATGCTGCCGAATACCGAGCAACCTGTCGGCCCCGGCCGGGCCGAACGCCCACCGCCCTTGCTTCGGCGCGACTCGCGCCGACAGCATTTCGAGTTCTTGACGCACAGGTACGCGCCAATCTACGCGCAAGTTCAGACCAACTGTGCGCATGTTTGCTCAATTTCGTAGAATCCCCACCCATTTCAGGTAACTTGCGCGCAACACATGTCAACTCGCGCGCAGTTTGGGTATGCTGCCAAATACCGAGCAACCTGTCGGCCCCAGTGGGGCCGACAAACGACCACCACTTCAGCAGCTCGCGCTAAAACCGAAACGCTGCTGTTTGCTCTTTTAACTGCTGCGCGGATTGAGCCAAGGACTCGGCGGCGCTGGCGACTTCTTCACTTGAAGCATGTTGCTCCTCGGATGAGGCGGCAACTTGTTGGGTGATGCCTGCGATGGCTTCGATGTCACGAGCAACGTTTTGGATGGCATCGTCGGTGAGCACAGTTTCGGTAGTGACACGGCCACCGTCTTCGCTAATTTCTTCAACTTTGGCGAACAGTTGTTGCATGGACTGCTCGATGCGACGAAACGCTTCATCGATATTGTTGACTTCACCGAGGCCTTGTTCGACAGTGCGCAAACTGCCCTCAATGTCAACTGCTGAGCTGGAGATTTGCGATTGAATGTCTCCAATATAGCGGGCAATTTCTTCAGCTGCTTTCGCAGAGTCTTCGGCGAGACGCTTCACTTCGCTTGCGACGACAGCAAACCCTTTGCCATTCTCTCCTGCCCGTGCCGCTTCAATCGAGGCATTCAAGGCGAGCAAGTTTGTTTGCTCGGCGAACTCAGAAATGGCCGTCACAATTTCACCGATCGAGGCTGAGTCTCTTTTCAACCCTTCGAATCGCTCGGACGTAGCGTGCGTCTGAGATTGGACGAGCTCCATTTTCTCCATCGACTGGCGCACGCGGACCCCGCCAGCTTTTATTTCTCGCTCGGTGTCCTCCGACACGTCGCGCACTTCCCCGAGGCGCGTGCTCATGACTTGCATCAAGTCCATTACGTCTGAGGCGCGGGCGGTCGCTTCTCCAGTCTGGGCGCGTTGGGTTTCCGCTTTGCTGGCAACATCCTCATTGAGGGCGGTACTATGTTCAGAGACGGCGCCGAGCTCCTCGGCACTTGCATACAACTCCTCTGATGATGAGGCGACCTGTTCCGATGTAGTTTGAATGTTTGTAAGCAACAATTCGACCTGTTCTCGCATTTGATTATAGCTCGTTGCCACCATACCGAGCTCATCCCGCGACCCGTCGGTGAGCGGTTGTGAGAAATCCCCTTGACCTGCGAGAGCGAGCACGTCGGTCGTGTTCTTGAAACGCCGACTCAGATTGCGATTCAAGAAATAATACACGGGCAGAACGACAACAATTACCCCAACATAAGTGACGAGCAACCAAAAGAAATTGTCTAAAATAGCAGATACGATCCCCTGCTGAGATTGTCCAACGAACCACATGCCGATCACTTCACCATTGTTATTCTCAATGGGTTGGTAGGCGGTCTGAAACGGCTCGCCCTCCACAACGGTTGAACCGAAGAATGGTTCGCCGTCTCCGAGAACGGTCTGGGCGACTTCCTCAGGCGCGGTTGTGCCAATAGCCCGTTCACCATCAATTTCAATGGTCGTTGCGACACGCACATTTTCCATAAATAGCGTGGCATCACCGCCTGTCAGTTCGGCAATGTGCTCTACCATACTGCTATCGACGAGGCGATTTCCTTTGTATAGCTGATCATCTTCAATGTTCCAAGGACCCCGATATTGTTGATCCATCAGTTCATAACCGAGCAACAAGTCAGCTTCCAACCGATCTTGCATCGCGTCTTCCATGTTCAATGTAACTTGAATGTATAGCATGGCCGCTGTTCCGACCATGAAGAGGAGCATCATGGAGCCTGCCAAAAGACCAAATTTATGGGATATCGTAAATTTCCGTTTCAATGAAAAACCCCCTTCTCTATTCTTAATATCGATAGATTAGGGGGTGAAGTTAATAGGGGAATCGATTAATTAATGATCCATTCCATTCTATTTGTCAGTAATTGGCGATTCATCTCTGCCGTTAAGTTAAATACTTGAAGGTTGAACTCGGGCTTCTTCTGTTCAGAATACTCTTTCCAATGTTCTGCAATGTACTTTAAATCCTCTGTTCTAATTAAAGCTACGCCGGTGTCTTGCTCAGAGAAGACTTTTAACTTTTGTGCTTGGTTGATCGCTTCTTGCGTGAAGTCATGAGCAACAATGAGAAAGACGGCAACTCTCATTTTCTCAGAGCGAATGTACCCTAAAAATTGATCAAAGTGTGCATTAGGGAATGTATATGATTTCTCTGTGCTCTTGTTATCCCAAAGCATAACCGATTTTGTGTCGAACTTGATTCTTCCGTCGGCATGCTTTGAACCTGGCATTTCTTCGAGCTGCAAACCTAGTTTCTTTTCAAACAAGTACTCGGTCGCTTGCTCAAAGTAAGTCTCTACGTTCACGTCTTTCTGAATGACTCGATTGGCACGTAGAGCCTTGTAGTTTCTGGAGGCAAGTTGATCCATAAAATCATAATAGATAGACCGCTCATCTGTTGGGTCTGAGTCGGCTTTCGTTGTAATGTTCTCATAGTAGTCGATGATGTTTTGGATTTTTTCTTCTTTGTTCCCGCTTATTCTCACGCCTTCTTTAGACCTTAAAAATTGCGTGAGCTCCGTGTTGCTTAGGTTTGCGAGTGTTTGCGAAGGCAGAATGTTATATTTGATGATTCGTTCAATAATAGCTTCCTTAACACCACTTGTGTTGATATTCATCGATGAAAGAACTTGCTTTAGTTGGGTTAAATTTAAATCTTTTAAAAGCTGCTGATACGTCTCTGTTCGTAATTCTTCACCCATTTCATAACGAACAATTCTTACAATATCGCTTGGAATGACGTAATAAGGAGCATCTGATTTGATACGAACGACAATCCCCCTTTGCTGTAGGTCTTTTAGTGATTGATCAATGTTCTGTGTCGAATGTAGTTTTCCATTTTTGCGCGGGAACCGTCCAATTTTACTTTCCAATAAATAGTGATCGCGTATGGACAAATTAAATTCATCCCTAAGCGTATACAGAATGTTAATTTCATGTTCATTTAGCGCATCGTCTTTAAGCCAAGCTGTGTTTAATACGGCTGTGTACACTCTACCTGCGGTCGCATCAATTTTGGCATTCATGTAATCCTCGTCTTGACTGTCATGCAGAATTTGAGATTGAAGATCAAGCACTTCCTTATGCAACTGCTTTTCGGTGAGTATGTAGTTTTGACTACCAAGCAAGCATTTGAGTATCAGTCGATTCAAAAGCGTAATATCGCGATCTGTCGTCCTGAAGTTCAAATTGCTCTTCACTCTCTTGTCGTTTCTAAACTCTTCAATGTTCTTTAGAATAATATTTCTCATCTCGTCTTCTTCATAAAGCTTTACATCTTTTAGGAAGCTATCAACCGTTCGAGATAAGTACATCTTTGACATTAGTGGAAGCAGATCTTGTAGTTGCATACCGAACCAACTCCTTAGTCAGGATATAACAAAAATAGATAAACAAGTCTAAATTATATGAAATGTCATGTTATTATACTATGATTACTCGGCGATTGTCCAAAAGTACCTACGGTTATCGTTTAAACTTTAATCACCTCATAGATCATTCTATGAGGTGATTAATAGCCGCATCTTTTATCCGCCCATCATCTCGATGTTTTCTTCGATTCGTTCAACGGCTTCGTCTAGCACTTCTTGGATGTCTTGACCTTCAGCGATGAATTGGAGGGCATCGTTAATTGGGTACCACACTTGGTCGGCTTCTGGCGTATTTGGCATGGCGGTTCCGTGCTGGATCTGTTCGGCAAAACCTTGGATTAGTGGGTCGTCAGTGATTTCTGGGTCTTCTAACAAATGGGTGACGGCAGGTAATTCGTTCGTTTCTCGGTAGTATTCCATGTTATTCGTGTCGTTTGTTATGAAGTGCATCAAGTCTTGGGCCCAGTAGTCTTCATCTGAAAACGGCGATAATACCCACGACTTGAATGTTACGAATGAGCTAGCGATCTCTCCGTTTGGCAGTTCGGGAAGTGGCGCTGACCGCAAGTTTTCTTCCCCAATACCTCGAGCGTAGCTTGGAATGTTCCACGGCCCGGTCAAAGAAACGCCGACATTCCCTTCAATGAATAGCCCGTCTTGAATTTCACCGTCAATGGACGTTGGAATCCAATTGTTTGAATGCCAGCTCTGCAGCAGCTCGGCCCCTCGAACCGTTCCTTCATTATTTAGACCGATGTCACCATCATCAGAAAAGATGTAACCCCCAAAACCGGTAAGGAATGGGTAGGCAAAATACATTTCCGTCGTATCTGCCAAAAATCCGTACTCATCATTCGAAACGTTGGTTTCTGACTCTGCAATGTTTTCTAATTCATCGACGGTCGTTGGCAGCTCGTTGACGATGTTTTCATTCACGAGCAAAGCGGTCGTTTCTGAAACGAAGGGGATGCCATATAGCTGACCTTCATAGGTGAGTCCTTCAATGCTTTCTTCCGTAAACCGCGCCTCTTGCTCGGCATCTAGTTCGATCGGGGCGGCGAGGTTTTGGGCTGCTTGGCTACCGATGCCGTTGTGAGCGATATGATAGATGTCGGGCCCTGTACCTGCGGGTCCGTCTAGCGCAATGTTCTCAGATTGGTCGATCGCAGACATTTGTGCATACTCAATCTCGATGCCTGTTTCTTCTGTATAAGCGGCGAAGATTTCTTCCATTGCTGCGATGTGGTCGTCTTCTTCGTGAATCCATACGTGCAACGTGTCTGGTTTTTCTGGAGCTTCCCCGTCTGGCGTTTCTGTGACTGCCTCTTCTTCTCGGTCCGGCGCACAAGCTGCAAGAACCAGGACGAGCATCCCTACGAGTATCTTCTTCAAAATTCACGCCTCCTTCTTTTGTGGTGCAATCGGTTGCACTAAATGTTCTTAGTTTATATTGTAAGGGCTTACATATAGAAAAGAAACCTTATTCGTCTAGGCATTTACTCTTGAATTTCACACGTATCACCGTCCAGCAACATTCTACAAACCCTGTCACCATCGGGTTTTTCTTCCATCATTCGCCGAAGTTTGGCGAGCAATTGTTCTTGACGCAAGGTGCATTTTTCTCGTAATCTTAGACGTACCTAATTGATAGATTGATAGAGAGGGGCTTCCACATATGCAAAAATCCATCGTTACTGCAATCGTCTTATTTTTCTCAATACTTGTGATGATGCCCTTACACGCACACGCATACGAAACTGGGTATGTGGATACGAGTGGCACGCTGAATGTACGGGATTCAGCCAATGCAGATGCGCCCGTGATCGGGGCACTCAGCAACCGACAAACGATAGAATACCTTGAGGTTAGTGAGGGGTGGGGACAGATTACATACAACGGCCGCGCGGGTTATGTGAGTCTTGACTTCATTACTGCGAGCGGCGTCTCCGAAGTGGACGAGGAAGAGACCGTCACTGAAGCTAACACAGAACCCGTGCCGGAACCAGCGCCCGAGGCGTCATTACAAGGTGTCCAGCGCGTCGTGCTCGATCCTGGCCATGGCGGCCGCGATCCCGGGGCAATTGTCGGTGATGTAATGGAGAAAGAATTGGCGCTCGACATTGCCGAGCGGGCGGCAAACTACCTTTCTTCTGCCGGATATGACGTATCACTCACTAGAACAGGCGATACGTATGTTGGTTTGGAGGACCGAGCGGCGTTTGCGAACCGTCAGTCCGCAGATGTGTTCATCAGCATCCATGCCAACGCCTCTTTCGAAGTACAAGCAAACGGCATCGAGACGTTCTATATGCACGGAAGCTCGCAAAGCAAAGAGTTGGCACGTACTCTGCAACAGATGGCGGTTTCCGAAGTGCCGATGCGTGATCGCGGTATTCGCGGAAGTGCTTTCAGGGTGCTCACAAACACTCAAATGCCTGCAGCTCTCGTCGAGTTCGGCTTTATGACCAACTCTGGGGATGCTTCGTTGCAACAAACCGACCTCATGCGCGACCAAAGCGCGCGCTCCATCTTACGCGCTGTTGACGCCCTATAGCCAATGATAATACCGACCCTGCGTAGGGTCGGTATTTTTTGCGTTGCGGGCAAAATACAGGCGCCCCGTCGTCCCCAGCAGGGACGAAAAGGAACCGGTCTCGGTTCGGCGCGGCGCGGCTCGCGCCGACAACTTGCTGGCACTTCGGGCGGGGCAGGGGCATCGCTTTTGCAGTGACCCCCGCCGCCATCACTCTAGCTCTTCAACAAGTGCGCACAAGAAAAGAAGCTGCCTTCATTTGGGCAGCTTCTTTTCTTGTTTGCGGATCAGGCGGTTGTTGATGACGAACAGTAAGGCGCCGATGGACACGCTCATCATGGTGCCGGTCGGCATGGTATGCTCTGTTGGATCAACGACCGCTAAAATGATCAGGACAATGACAATTAACGTCATGAGGATGATGAACGCGATGAGGAAGTTCCTCAACATTTGCAAGGCATCCAATTCATTCCTGCTCCCTTATCCGTTTGCCTTATGGTCGGTATAGATTTGTTGCGGTAGCGGAATATGAATTCCCGCTTCGTCCAGTGCTTCTTTACACACTTGGCGGAGTTTACGTTCGACGGCCCATTGGTTCATGTTGGTCGTGTACGTGAGGATGCGAATCTTCATGTCGTATTCATCGAAGCTCGTCACACCAAGTACGTATGGTTCTTCGACGATGTTCTCGTCTTCTTCATACAGTTTCTTTGTGGCGGTTTGCAAAACGGCCATCGCTTCGTTGATGTTGTCGTTGAAGGAGATGCCGATATCGATAAAGGCTTCCATGTTCCCGCGGGAATGGTTACTCACACTCGTGATGTCGCGGTTCGGGATGAAGTGAAGTGTTCCATCGAACCCACGGATACGCGTCGTTCTAAGCCCTACTTCTTCAACAATCCCGTCGAGTCCTGCAATCGTCACATAATCTTCAACATCAATTTGCTTTTCAAGAAGCAAGAAGAAGCCCGTCACAATGTCGCTCACAAGACCTTGAGCACCGAATGCAATGGCAAGACCAATCACACCCGCACCTGCAATGAGCGGCATAATATCAATATCAAATGCACCAAGCATGACGAGGATGAAGATAAACAAAGTAGCGTAACCGAATACGCTTTTAATGATGTTACTTAACGTTTTGGCTCGACCGGCTTGGGTTCCTTTCTTCTCCGCCGCCTTCTTAAACGTACGGCTAATGACGGAGTTTCCAACAGCTCGGACGATCAAATAGATGATAATAATGGCTACAACTTCAATGGCTAGTGAAAGCATTGCGTCCCACGTAAAGTTCATACAAATCGTCACTCCTTACTCATCAATTGCTGAATTATTCGTGTAGTATAACATAGGAGCCCGCCACTGAGCCAAGAATAACTTCCTTGAAAATATCATGAAATATAAATCTACGGATAGGCTACCCTTTCCACTTCATACTGGCTTCTTCCAATGTTTCGCTCAAAATTCGAATTGCTTTCGGGCCAACGCCGTGTAATGCCACAATTTCTTTTTGTGTATGTTCGCTCACTTGTTCAAGAGTATAGATGCCCGCGTGGTGAAGAGCACTCGTTGCCGCTCTTCCGATCTTTGGAAGTTCCATTTCCCTTCCTCCTTTACTGAATATGCATTCCCGACCCCGGTCCAATCGGCAACCCTAACAGTGACCAGACGACAAACATAATAATCCACAATGTCAAAATGACGATCGTATACGGAATCATAATGGAAAATAACGTCCCAAACCCTGCCCGTGTGTCGTACTGTTTCAAAAAGGCGAGCACCATCGGCACGTACGGGTTCATCGGTGTAATGATGTTCGTTGAGGAATCTCCAATCCGGTATGCGAGTTGAATGTACGCAGGGTCATAATTCAAATAGACGAACAACGGAATAAACACCGGTGCCATGAGCGCCCATTGCGCAGACCCACTGAAAATAAACATGTTTAACATCGTCGTAAACAAGATGAACAAAACGATGACCGGCAGCCCCGTAAAGTTCATGCTTTCGAGTGCCGAAGCCCCACTCACCGCAATCCACGCCCCAATATTCGTATAATCGAAGTACGCAATAAACTGAGAAGCCGCGAAGATTAACACGATAAAGCCACTCATATCTTTCATCGCAGCGGCCATCTTCTCGGGCACATCCCGCGCAGCTGTTATCTCTTTCACCGTTACCCCATACGTAATGGAGACGACGAGAAAGAACAACAGGTTAATCGGCACGATGTTATCGAAGAACGGGGAGGGAACCATTGACCCGTCGTCCGCCCTGAGGATCGCGTTGGGCGGCAGGATTAAGAGGGCGGCGACACCAATATACAACGCACCAGCAATAAGTGCGTTCCGGAGGCCGCGATTGATTTCAGGTGTGATTTCCTCGACTTTCTGGTCGAGCACTCCATCTTCTGCATACTTCGGGTCGTATTTGCCGAGCCGCGGCACGGTCACCTTCTCGGTAATCCAAACGGCAACGAAAATGAGCATAAACACCGACACAACCATGAAGAAATAATTATCAACCGGTGTGACAAAGAGATCTTCGTTGATGGTTTGCGCCACTTCGGTCGATACGCCAGCCAACAGGGCGTCCGTTCCGGTGATTAGGAAGTTGGCAGTAAACCCAGCGCCAACACCCGCAAAGCCTGCGGCGAGGCCGGCGACCGGGTGGCGTCCTATGGAATAGAAAACCATCGCAGCGAGCGGAGGGATAATCACGAAAGCCGCGTCAGAAGCGAGGTTACCAAGGATCCCGGCAAACACAACGGCATATGTGACGAGCTGTTTCGGCGCATTCGTAATCGTCTTCTTCATGAACGATTCCATCAAGCCAACCTTCTGAGCTAGCCCGATGCCGAGCATCAAGCTTAGAACAGTGCCGAGCGGCGTAAATCCAGTGAAGTTATCGAGCATCGAGGAAAATATGTACTCAATACCGTCAGCTGATAGCATGTTGTTAATCTCAATCATATCTCCTGATTCCGGATCCTGAAACGCCACGTCAAAGAAACTTATGATAAATGACGTGAGTATGATTGCCACAATAAAATACACAAACAGCATAAACGGGTGCGGCAACTTGTTGCCCAACTTCTCAATCGTATCTAACGCACGGTTTCCTAAGCGATTGCCCTCCATCATGTTTCCCCCTCACCCATCATTTTCGCTCATTATACACGAATGGTTGTATATTCTGAATAATAGAAACGTCACGTTTTGAGCAATCTCTCGTATGTGCCAAACTTTAATTGCGAGTAAGCGTGTCGCGCAGAATCTCAGATCTCCACTCCACAGTTCCAACATTCCGTCGGCGCGAGCCGCGCCGACCCGAGACCGGTTTCGCTTGGCTTGATCTGCGCGCAGATGGCATAAACTCACGCGCAGCCCCGCCCGTCCACCTATGGCAACCGGGCACGCGCCTCTGCTAAAGTACTCTACTTCCCTCGATACGTAGCTCGGGACACCGACCTTAATTGCAACGAAAAAACGCCCCCAATAATGGGGACGTTCGTTTTAGTGTAGACGTTTTGCACCGAGGTAGCGCGGGCTCCAATAGCTGTTGTTCAGGTCGGCAACGGTTACGCCGGTAGAGCTGCCTGCATGAACGAATTTGTTACCGCCGATATAGATGCCAGCGTGGGACGGTCCACCGGTTGTGTCGAAAAAGACGATGTCGCCAACACTTGGTGAGCTGACCGAGCTTCCTGATGCGAACATTTGTGCAACGGTCCGTGGGGTGTTGACACCACTTTTGTTGAATACATATTGGATAAATCCTGAACAGTCAAAGCCAGAAGGGGTTGTCCCTCCCCACACATATGGTGTTCCTATGTATTGCGATGCTGTGTTCACTAATTCTGTGAGACTAAAGGAGCCACTGCCGCTATTCCCTCCACTGCTTGGTGGCGGGGCGGGTTTTGCACTACCGGTGTTTCCATTTAAAGCGCCAAATGTAGCGGGACCAGCGATGCCGTCGACGACGAGGCCTTTGTCTCCTTGAAACTTACGAACGGCTTGGTATGTAAGGTCACCGAATACTCCAGTTGGTGCGATATTCATGTAGCCGTTGTCTCGCAATTGTTTTTGCAAGTTCGTCACTGCTTGTCCTTGTGCGCCTTGGCGAAGAACGGTGTTAGATGGCGTTGGCGTCGAGCCTGAGCCCGAACCTGCGCTTTCCCCTGCTCGCTTCGGACTGTCAGAGAGCGTGCGGTGGGTTTGTGGTCCAACGAGCCCGTCGACTCCGATGCGATTGTTGCGTTGAAAGTCGCGAACAGCGCGTTCGGTAATAGGACCGAAGGTGCCAGTAACGGCATGACTGTAATAACCTAGGTCTTTCAATTGTTGCTGAAGAACGGATACGCTGTTGCCACGATCACCTGGTGATAAAAGCCCCGGAGATGATGAGGAAGGCCGGGTTTCGGACTGCCCACTGTTTGTATTACGGTTCGGGTTGTCAGCGGCTCCTACGACTTGAAGCTGGCGGTCGGTTTTCGGTCCGACGATGCCGTCGGCACTAAGCCCATGGGAGCGTTGGAAGTCTCTGACTGCAGCTTCCGTGACGCGGCCAAAGTGACCATCAACTGTTGATGAGAAGTGGCCGAGATCTCGAAGCTGTCGCTGTAACTGACTGACAGATTCGCCTTTGCTTCCAGAACGAAGCATTCCAGATGAACGACTCGAATTCGTACTAACGGCTTGTACTTGCTGGCGTGGTTGGTCTTTTAGTAAGGCACCAATCGTATTAGGGCCGGCAATACCGTCTACAACAAGGTTATGATCCCCTTGGAATTGGCGAACGGCCCGAACGGTCACGTCGCCATAATAGCCTGTTGCGGTTTGATATGTAAAATATCCTTTTTCTTTAAGTAATGTTTGGAGATGTTTAACATCCTCGGATTGCTGGCCAAATCGGAGCACTTGGTTCTCCAAAGCGGCGTCGGCGATCATCGGAACGGTTAATACAGCCCCTGTAACTGTGGCTGAAGTGACAAAAAATTTGCCCATCGTGCTAACTGCCATTCTAGCCCTCCTAACTTCATATGTGGTTATGATTAGATTGCAAGGAATGAGGAAACAAATAGTATATGTATTTTACTACTTTATACTTATTAAAGCTAGAATGAACTGTAAAAATCGCCAAAATTGGTTATATAGTCCATATTGACACTAGGCACTACGAAGTACCTAGTTGTCGGGACGGTAAACGCCATTGATAACGCACGCTGAGCATTCGAAGGGTGACAATTAGCACAACCACGACAAAATAACCGATCGGATGTGACACCCAACCTAATCCGATGGGCACTCCTGCAATTAAAGTCCACGCAATGTAAATTTCTTTTTGTAAAAACAGCGGCCTTCTTCCAGCTAACAAATCACGGACCATTCCACCACCAGTGCCTGTAAGCGCCGCTGCTGCAATGGCTGCACTGACGGGCAGGCCCATGCTGTTTGCAAAGATGGCTCCTTGTGCGGCAAACGCCGCTAAGCCAATTGCATCAAAGAACACACCCCACATCGAGCCCCTACGGCTTAAAAAGCGTGGAAACACAAATAAAATCGTAATCGCGACGAAAGCAATAATAAACAACATACCTTGATCCCACAAAGCTGTGACAGGTACACCGATCAATAAATTTCGAATGGCTCCCCCGCCAAATGCCGTCACAAATCCGAGAATATACACACCCATTAGATCGTATCGCTCTTCCATAGCGACGACCACACCACTAAGCGCGAACGCCAGTGTTCCAATTACATTTAATACATCCCACGTCATGTTTGTTACGCACCTCGTTCAACGGTCCAGATTAGCGTTTATATTATCTCACAAAACGTTAAAATGATAACCGTGTTTTTCCATAAAAAAAAGGCTACCGTTAGGCAGCCTTTTTATGACACTTACGCGTCAGTGTCTTCGTCTTCATCGTCCATGTCTGCGTCAGCATCTGCATCTTCGTCAGCATCCATGTCTTCATCTTCGTCCATGCCCATGTCGTCTTCTTCTTCGTCCATTGGCTCTTCGTCAATGTCCAAGTCGTCTTCAGTGTCCATGTCGTCGTCACCGTCAACTTCTACGTCGTCTGTACCGTTCTCGTCTGCTGGCTCTTCAGCGTCGTCGCCACATGCAGCAAGCATACCGACAGCTAGGATTGAAGAAAGTGCACCATATAGTAATTTTTTATTCATTGTTAATTTCCCCTTTAAATGTAAGAGTTTGAGTTTCTCGTGCTGATCTGTTGATCAACTGTGTACATCTTATCAGCCTAATCCTACCTCGTCTATGAATTGCGTTCATTTTTGAATGTGTTTAGACAATGTCTCACAATGTCATCCGATTCTTACAATTCGCCCATTTTACTACACAATTTAAACGTATTCATGTCTTATTTGTGAATCTTTACTTTCATCATATAAAAAAGGAACCGGTGTCGGCTCCTTCGCAATTATGAATCTTTATCTGTGATGGCAAACATCAAATCTAATTCGGCTACGGTTTGTCCGTCCACACTTGCGACTCCGTGACCTTTACCGATCGAACCTCTCACCCGTGTAAGTGTAGTTTCCAGTTTTAATTGATCGCCAGGTTTCACTTGCCCTTTAAACCTACAGTTATCAATTCCTGCAAACACAGCCAGTTTACCTGCAAAATTCTCATGCTTCAATAGGGCAACTGCTCCAGTTTGCGCAAGTGCCTCAACGATTAACACGCCAGGCATGAGTGGAAAATCAGGAAAATGACCGTTAAAAAACTCCTCATTTGCACTCACATTCTTAATCGCTGTGCAACTTTCTCCCGCTTGCAGTTCTGTTACCCGATCAATGAGTAAAAACGGGTAGCGGTGGGGGATGATCTCTTTAATTTCTTCAATTGATAGCATCTGTTCAACATCCTTTAGCCGTTAATATAGTCATAGAGGTCTGTCCATGTCTCCCATTGCAGGATATCAAAACCTTCACTACCTCCAATGATATTATAACCAAAGAGCAAGCCGAGAACGAGGGCAACAATGAATAAAAGTGCAACGATTAGTAAGCGAAGCCAGATTGGGAAAGCCCGAATTCTTCTGCCTCTCTTTTCCGCTCGCTTTTCTTTTCTTCGCTCTTTACGGGTTTGTTTTTTGTCGTTCTCTTCCATTGATTCATCCGTCGATTGCTCAGTCATGGAATACTCCTTACG
Source organism: Geomicrobium sp. JSM 1781026 (assembly GCF_041949955.1). NCBI lineage: Bacteria > Bacillati > Bacillota > Bacilli > Caryophanales > Geomicrobium > Geomicrobium sp. JSM 1781026. Next base: position 150,759 of record NZ_JBHFQF010000007.1, read on the forward strand.
CTCTAGGGCACTACATTAACGTAAACTGTTCACAAGGCCCATCATTTGGTCAGACTGACTTAATGAACGAGAATGCATGCTATATAGACGTTGCATCTCCATCAGTTTCACCATTTCCATAGCCATATCTACATTCGATTGTTCTAACGCGCCTTGAACAACCGATTCACTTGTCGCCGCTTCATATTCTAGTACATCACCAATGGCAAGATCAAGCGCATCCACGTCCGGAATTGCAAATAAATTATTGCCAATCGCTTCGAGTAATTGCGGCTTACTCACATTCGCTACACTTAGCGTGCCAATTGCTACTTCTGTTCCATCATTTAACTGTGCGTTTAATGTTCCATCTGGCTGCAACGTGAAATCAACGGCCTCTCCAGGCACAGTCATTGCGTTGCCATCCGCATCAAGCAGCGCTTCCCCGTTTCTCGTCACGAGCTGCCACGCTCCTGCTGCTGATTCTGTTAAATAAAAAGCGCCGTCACGCGTTAAGTACGTCTCACCATCTCGCTCCACAGGGAAGAACTGTCCAGGTTGCGTGAGTGCAAAGTCAAGACTACGCCCACTCTGGTGAATCGATCCTTGCTCAAAACGCATCGCCGTTTGCGCTAATCCAGCCCCTGTACCGACGCGAATCCCTTCCGGTGTGTAACGTGTACCTTCTGGTTGTGGAACGGTTTGATTGTTCACTTGTTGATAAAGCATATCGGCAAAAGAGCTCTCTCTTCTTTGATAGCCTGTTCGGTTCATATTCGCTAAGTTATGAGAAATTGTATCAATGCCTTGTTGCAACTGACCCATGGAAACCGTTGATGAAATCATTTCGTCGCTCCCCCCATTTCCGACATCATTTCCCGGGAAATATGGCTACCCAAGTCGACCGATGTCGTTTGCTGCCCGTTGTAAATTCTGGTCATATGCTTGAAGTACAGTTTGATTCGCTTCAAACTGTCGATAAGCGGTCATCATATCCGTCATCGTCGTCATCGGGTCCACATTGGATCGTTCAACAAACCCTTGTTGCAACGAATATGGGAGATCAGCATTGCCGATTGCGCTTGGCAATTCTCCGCCCTCTGTCGTCAAAAGGCTCTCACCGGCTTTTACCAAATCGTTCGGGTCTTCTGCAAAACGAACGTCCAACTGACCGACCGCATTCCCTTCTTGGTCGGTAATCTCCCCCGTCTCATTCATCTGAAACCATTCATTCGTGACAAGCATTGCTTCACCATCATTACCGAGCAAACGATGCCCTGCACTCGTCGTTAAATAGCCTTCCCCATCAACGGCGAAATTACCGTTTCGCGTGTAGGCAGTTTCTCCATCTTCACCTGCTACAGCAAAGAACAAGCCCCCACCATCAACGAAGCCTTGTAATAGCGCAACATCCGTACTCGTTCCAGTCTCTTGCAAGTCTCCTTGACGATAATCCGGCGTTCGCTCCTGCATATAAACACCTGTCGAAAGTTCCCCGACCGGTTGCCTCTGACCGGTATTCATCGCTTGGATAAGCATGTTCGGAAACGAGCGAATGCCTGCGTAGTCCGCTTTGTGCCCTGGTGTATTCACATTGGCCAAGTTGTCGTTCAACATTTCCGTTCGGCGTTGCTGTGTAATCATCCCTGAAGCCGCTTGATAATACCCACGAATCATAGTCCGCTTCCCCTCTCGTATTATGCCTTTAAGCGCGTCGACATCTTATCCAAATTCTCAAGAATAATTCCCGTACCTATGGCCACACAGTGCATCGGCTCCTCGGCAATGAGTACCGGCACTTTTAATTCATCTGTCAGCAGTGTGTCCATACCGTGAAGAAGGGCTCCTCCTCCGGTAAGAATAACGCCTCGATCAATGATGTCTGCTGAAAGCTCAGGAGGTGTTTGCTCCAATACGAACTTCGCAGCGGCCACAATGTTTGAAACCGACTCGCTTAATGCTTCTTTAATCTCACTAGAATTAACCGTAATTGTTTGCGGAAGCCCGCTCACCATATCCCGCCCGCGAATGTCCATTTGCTCGTCCCGACCGCTAGGCGAGACGGTCGCCACATTTTTCTTAATATCTTCAGCCGTTCGTTCACCGATAAGTAACTTGTATTTTCTCTTAATATACGCAAGAATGTCGCTGTCATACTGATCGCCAGCCGTTTTGATTGACTTCGACGTGACAATACCACCCATTGATAAGACAGCGACATCTGTCGTCCCCCCGCCTATGTCAACGACCATGTTGCCGCTCGGTTGGAAAATATCCATACCCGCACCAATCGCGGCCACTTTCGGCTCTTCTTCTAAGTACACGTTCTTGCCACCGCTCTTTTCAACCGTCTCACGAATGGCCTTTTGTTCCACTGATGTAATATCTGTCGGACAGCAAATTAAAATCCGGGGTTTTACGAATGACGATTTGACGTTCACTTTCGCTAAGAAGTGGCGAAGCATTGCCTCGGTCAAATTAAAATCAGCAATGACGCCGTCTTTCATCGGACGAAGGGCGACAATGTTGCCAGGGGTTCTCCCGACCATGCGAAAGGCTTCTTCACCGACGGCTAGCGCTTTCCCCGTTCCTTTATCAATTGCTACAACTGAAGGTTCATTAAGCACGATGCCGCGCCCTTTAATGTGCATGAGCACATTTGCCGTTCCTAGGTCAATTCCAATATCTCTGCCAAACATTTGGCACCTTCCTCTCAAATAAAATGTCAATATATGTATAATAGTGTTCCCTTACGCTCACATTCACAGTCATCAATGCTTAATTTTACCACATCGATGTCGAAATATGAATCAAAGGATCGAATGTTTTGAGATTTCTCTGCGACTTGAGTCACACCCCTTAAAAAAACCCGCGCAGCCAATCATTTGGCTACGCGGGTTTCAGTATTGTCCATCATTTTCTCTAAATGACGGATGGTCGGGGTTAGATTGACTAGAAAATAGGCTTCTCTCAACCTTCTTGCGGGGTGACTTTTCTTTGTATACGCAGGACCTCCGACGTGGAGCATCGTCATGTGCGCAGCTAAAATGGCCCCTTCTGCACTCGCTTTTCTAATTGGCAATAGTGCCTCCCAATAGAGCTCATCCTTGTTCGCAAACTGATTAGAAAGCGTAGCTTCTTGCTCTTTTAATAAGGCGCTAATCGTGTCTGGCTGCTCGCTCAAATATTCGTTGCAGCCATTTTGTTTGCTGTTTGCGCTTTTAACCGCCGCAATCGCCGCTTCCATTACCCCAAACCCTAGCGGAATCTGGTACACGAGGAAGTACGGTCGGATCGTTGCCACAAAAGCATCGGCATCCTCTGCTAATATGTGCTCCGCACGGATGACTTGCTCAGAAAACCGAACAGCATAGGTGGCACTTCCATTAATGCCTAAATAATCTTTCTTTTCTTTCAAGCGAATATTTTCACTCGAGCAATTTACAAAAATCATGATGTTTCGGTCTTCGCCTTCGACACGAGCGACTGCGCCAAACCAATGGTTTGGGCCAAGGTTTGAAACAGACGGCAACGTACCGGATACTTCGTAGTTTTCACCGACCGGTTTCGCTGACAGGTGCAAAGGCTCTAAACCGGCAAAATGTTTCATCGGGTTGGAAAGACCCGTTCCACCGAGAATGTCTCCACGCTCTAATCCAGGAAGAAACTGCTGCTTTAGCGCTTCATTACTCGTATGACGAACGTATGTGAGCAACGCAAGGTGGCACCAGGCAATAAACCCTGTCGTCATGCAAAACTTTGAAACGACCTTCACCGTTTCGACTTCTTGTTGAACGGTTTCTAAATAAGAGCGATCCTGCGAAGAGAAGCACCCATGCTCTCCAAGCCCTCGTAAGATTTGATCTGGATACAGTCCTTCCATATCGATGTCTTGCACGAGTGGCTTTAATGTTTTTTTCAACCATTGCTCAAGCATGTGCTTCTCCTCCTATTAATCTCTAGATAGTTTTGTGATCGAGCTAACAGGTGCGCTTACCGCTTCCCTTGCACGTTTCACTGCATCATCGTCAGGGGCATCATAAAAACATAAACATTTTGTCATATCTTCACATACATACGTGCGCTGAAATTCGACTTCTGGTACTTCCGCATAGTGCACAGAGTTTTTCTTTTTGCGTGCCAAGTATTGGTCCATCGTTAAGTCTGCAGGGAAATTCCACTCAACAAGATAATTGATTTGTCCCGCATTTTTCTTCACATCTTCTAGCTCTTGCCCGACGATTCGCACTTCTTTCACCGTCTGCACTGTAAATGCTTCACCTGAAAATGCAGGCTGAATCTCCTCTTCTTTGTTCGCTTCAACAATGACGTACACTTTCTTAAAGTCGCTAGCGACTTGTACTTCAATGAGTTGCCCCTCGTCTAGATGTAATGTTGCGACAGCTGCTTCTACAGCTGACTTGTTCTCACCAGATTTATCTAATGTCGCTTCAACTAAAAATAATGCCATTTGTTCGTCACTCCTTTATTGTTTGTAGTTATTTTATTATACTTAGTTAAAAAAATCAACTTAGTATACTCTATGTTATACTTACGAAACAAAAGGAGGAAATGTGATGAAAGAACGTTACCCACTTCCATGTAACATTGCACAAACACTGAACATCGTCGGCGATCGCTGGACGCTTCTCATCATTCATGAAATTCTTATCGGAAACAAGACCTTTAATGATATTAAGCATAATCTTGAAACGGTTTCGGCAAACCTTTTATCAACTCGACTTAAGACGTTGGAAGCAGAAGGAATGGTCACATCTGAGCTGTACAGCAAACACCCTCCACGCTATCAGTATGCACTCACCGAAAAAGGGCGAGCACTTGAGCCCGTTTTTCATGCATTTCTGCTCTGGGGACGAGACCACTTGGACAAATGTTATAAGAAGCTCGTTGACGAACAGACCGGTCAAGAAGTGAGCATTGGTTTTTTTGATCGTGAGAGTGGTGAGCGAATTCCATCTGACCAATTGCAAGTGCTGCCGTACGAACGGCAAACTAGCGGTTGAATCCCCACTGTTTCCCAACCCATGTTTCAAACAGCCCGATTAGTTTATCGATGGCTAAGCCAAGTACGCCAATAAATACAATGCCTGCAAGCACGAGGTCAAGGTCCAAAGCGTTTCTCGCATCAATGATGAGATACCCAAGTCCTGACTGTGCCCCGACCATTTCCCCGGCAACGAGGAAGATCCACGCAGTCCCGACTGCAAGGTGAAGGCCATTGGCAATGCCGGGGAACGCAGCAGGAAGAATCACTTTATACATGAGTGCCGGCTGCCTTACTTCTAGGTTCTCGGCAAGCTTCAAATACGTTGCATCCACTTTCTTTACGGCAGAGACGGTAGAAAGAAGCACAGGAAAGAACGCTGCGATAAAGATAATTACAATGGCCGGCATGCTCCCAATTCCGAACCAAAGCACGATAAACGGTGTCCAAGCAACGGGAGCAACTGGCCGTAACACTTGCACAATTGGATCAGCAACCCCCCATAGTCTTGGGGAACGACCTAAAATTAATCCGAGCACGATGGCGACGACGACGGCAAGGCCATATCCAGTAAAGAACCGGTACAAACTGACGACCATATGTTCAAACAGCGTACCATCCAGCGTCATGCTGACGATTCCTTCTCCAACCCGCAATGGAGATGGCAAAAGCGCTTCTTCGTAATCTCCAATCCAAATAACGAGTTGCCACACGATGACAACGAGCGTAAACGCGATAAGAATATTTACAAGTTTCTTCATGGGCGACGTTGGATCTCCTCAAGTAGTGACGTATCAACAAACTCTTCATAAGATGGTGGCTGCTCCATCAAGTTTAAATCGAGCACCCGCTCCGTCATATAATCATAATCCTCACGATTCACTTTCAAGTTTTCATAGGATATCCATTCTAGTGACAATTCCAAAGCTTCTTCTTCCACATTCAAGTAAGCGAGGTGAGCATCAAGATCATCTTCAGCATGTTCGCCTGCTTGTACATAGCCTTCCATAAATTGTTTGGCTAACTCTGGGCGATCTTCTAAAAAGCTCTGTCTGAATACCATTGCACAACATAAGCACCCTGGCCAAAGTTGATGAGATTGGCCGAGCACATGGCCGACGTCTAGCGTGACGCCAATCGCCCCAAACGGCTCGGCAACGATATAGCTTTCAATTCGACCTTCTGAGAGCGCGGCAGGCATTTCTGCTGGCGGCATCTCCACAACGTTTACATCGTCATAAGCCATATCTGCATTCTCTAACATTTTATCGAGTAACAAGTTGTGCGTAGACAAGGTGTGCGGTATGGCGACGGTCTTGCCGTGCAGGTCTTCTACTTGTTGAATGTCGTGACTGGCGATGATGGCATTCCCGTCTTCATGGCCGAGTGCCGTTGCTTTGATGTCAATCCCTTTTTCACGGGCTTTCATCGCAAGTGGAAAGAGTACGGATGCACCGTCAATTCTGCCACTGTTCAGCGCGTCCATTAGGTCAATCCACGTTCCAAAGCGGATGAGTTCGATGTCTGCGTCTTGCATGAATTGTTCTTGCTGTTCGTTGGCGATGTATAGGGGCGCTGCATGAGTGATAGGCAGATAGCCTACCTTAATCGTGTTGTCTGCAGCCGCTTCACGTTGCTGGCACCCACTCATCACAATAGCCGAAACGAGAAGCAATATCGCTGGGATTGCATAGTATTGGCGTGGCATCATGGGTCCCCCTAGATGTGATAATCAGAATCAATTTCGGTTCTACCAAAATGAAACGTATCAAAAATTAGCTTTCGAAAATATTGAAAATCGCCATGGCTTCGATCTCTTGGCCGCGGCAACGTGATGTTGATTGTTCTGCGAATCGTGCCAGGATTTCGGTCCATAATGATGATCCGGTCTGATAGGTACACAGCTTCATCAATATCATGGGTGACAAGGGCAACCGTCGTCTCCTCTTGTTGCTGAATGCGGAGCAACTCATCTTGGAGGTGGTAGCGATTAAATGTATCGAGCGCGGCAAATGGTTCGTCCATTAAGATAAGTTCCGGCTGAATAGCCAACGCTCGCGCAATCGCCACTCGCTGCTGCATTCCTCCTGACAACTGGGACGGGAACTGGTTAGCACTGCTACTCAGCCCGACTAGCTCTAGATACTGTTCCGCTCGCGTCCGGCGTTCTTCTTTGGATGGAACTTCCGACTCCAACGCGAACTCGACATTCTTTTGTACCGTTCGCCACGGAAGAAGCCCGTAATGTTGAAATAGCATGATGGCGCGGCGGCTCGGACGCTCTACCGGTTTTTCATCAAGGTGCACAGCACCGGATGATGGTGCCTCAAACCCACCGATCACATTGAGAAGCGTACTTTTACCACAGCCACTTTCGCCGAGAATAGAAACGAATTCTCCTTTTTCAATCGATAGCGAAATCTCTGACAAAACTTGATGGGATTGGAACGATTTGCTCATCTGTTGAACATCGACAAGGGATGTCATCGGATCACCTTAATTCATGTATATTTGATAATACTTAGTTGTTTACTATGTTTTAAGTTAGTTTATTACACTCGGTTAGAAAATACAACTGAAAATACAAAAAAGTCTCCTTCGGAGACATGCGAGGCAGGATAGTCACTTGCCCCGCTCGGCGGGATGCTCACATAAACCTTCTCACGTTGGGATTTTGGCTAACATTTGATGATTCCAGGAGTAAATCCCAACATAGAAAGTCGAAAACCCAACGTAGAACATTCTACGTTGGGTTCTGCCCGAGCTCCGGGTTAAAAAAGTCTGAAATCCCCGCATACAACTATAAAAGTAGTCATGAAGGGTGATCCAGACCATACATTCCATTCTCCGCGTTCCTTTGGCCCCGGCTGACGTTTGCACAAACCCATTTCTGCGACCAAGTTTTACCCTTCTGCGCTCTAGTTCGCTAGATTCAGACCGTATCTCGGCAATTCGGGGCTAACTGGAGCGCAGATTCCTTATCCAACCTCCTCACTCCATGGTCATAGCGGCGACAACGGTCCAGTTTATGTTTTCTACTCTCTTCCTGCCATATGTAACAAACTTGCACGCAGACTTAAAGCCGAAAGACATCAACCTGTAGGCCCCAGCGGGGCCGAAACGAACCCGGAGTCGCTTCGGCGCGACTCGCGCCGATTGAAGCTGGACCTTTAACGTCTACGTATGGCAGGGAGGGGGTAATTCTGTTCAGCGGAAAATGTTGCCCGACTAGGGTATAGACGGTTACACCGGGGTCACCGCTTCTCAGCAGGAAGCATCCCCCACTTCAATTCTCAACCGGATTGGACGAAGCCCGAATGACGAGCTCTGGCTCAACGAGCCGCTCCACGCCGTGCATGTTCTCGTCAATTAAGTCTTTTAGCAACCGGGACGCGAGCTGGCCAATCTTTTCTTTGTTTTGGCGGATCGTTGTGAGCGACGGATCGACGTATTGGGCAGCATCGATGTCGTCACAGCCGATGATGCTGTATGAACGAAGCGGTACCCCTGCCTCTTTCAATGCTCGGAGCGCACCAATCGCCATCAAGTCGGAGGCGGCAAAGATGGCGGACGGGACGGTTTCTTGCTGCAAAAATGAGCGCATCGCTTCGTAGCCGCTCTGTTCGAAGAAATCCCCCTCATAGATCCAGTCTTCGTTAACGTGAAGCTGATAGCTACGCATCGCGCTGTGGAAGGCGTCCAAACGTAGACGGGCAATGGTCGACGGTTTCTGTCCACCGATAAAGCCGATATCTCGGTGACCTTCTAAATAAAAATGTTCGATGACTTTTGCTAGCATTTCATCGTTGTCGGTCATCAAGTACGTCGAATTTTTGCCCCGCAAGGTGAGATCAATGCCAACACATGGAATCTCACTCTGGTCAAGTGCATAGACAGACGGTTGAATTGTCTCCCCGCCGATAATGATGCACCCGTCTACATTGTAATGGCGGCATCTTTCTAAGAAATCCTCGTCTCCTTCGTGAAAATGTTCATTTGAAAAAAACATCAAGTCATAACCAAGCCGCCCGACGCTATTTTTAAACGCATTTAACACATCGACGAAAAACGGATGGTTAAAGTCAGCATTTACCCGCCCTGCATAGATAACACCAATCACATGGGTTACTTTTTTCGCTAATGATTGGGCAGAATACGATGGCCGGTATCCGTGTTCTTTCATAATCTGCAAGACTTTATTTTTCGTCTCGCTCCCGACATCATCGTAGTTGTTAATGATTTTAGATACTGTGCTCTGCGAAACGCCTGATAGGCGTGCGATTTCTTTGATTGTCATTCTCATTTGCTTCTACACACTCCTAAAGTTATCCCTTCAACGCGCCGTCGGTGATGCTGCGGATAAATAATCGATTAAAAATAAGAAACACAACGATGAGTGGGACGGTCGCCCAAAACGTTCCTGACATAATCATACCGTAATCCCGGCTCCGGTCACTCTCCAATACACTCAATGCAACTTGAAGTGTATACATCGATGTGTCTTGCAAAGCGATGAGCGGCCACATAAAGTCTCCCCAAATTTGCATAAACACGATAATTCCTAGTGTAGCAAACGCCGGATATACCATCGGAATGACGATATTCCAATACATTCGCCAGTTGGAACACCCGTCAATGCGGGCCGCTTCTACAATCTCATCATGAACAGCACTATAGATGTACTGCCTCATCCAAAATATCCCGAACGCGTTAATTAACCCTGGGAAAATAAGGGCACGATAATCATTCAGCCAGCCAAAGTTTGTAATCAAATAATAAAGCGGAATCACACCCAGTACAGGCGGGATCATCATCGTTGCAAGCACGATGAGAAATAAAGATCGCCGACCTGGGAACTGTAGTTTCGCAAACGCAAACCCCGCAAGGGAGCAAAGAAAGATAACGCCGATCGTAATCGTACTTGCGACAAAGAATGAATTCAGCAAGTTACGGAAAAACGGAATGTTACTCAAGACGTTTTCAAAGTTCGTCATCACTTCTGGACCTGGAATTAACACAGGGGGTATGCTATTAATCACATGGTTCGGGTTCGTCGCCATGACAAACATCCAATAGATTGGGAAAATCGACAACAAAGAAACGATGATGAGAAGCGTATAAACGATTCCTTTTTTCATACTCGCGCCCTCCGTTTCGACTGCTGACCGATTCGACTCGTCAAGAACATGTTCACAGCTGTAAATACAATAATAATAAAGAATAAGACGAGCGACGTTGCCGCTGCGGTTCCGAAGTAATTATTATGAAACCCTTCCCGGTACAAATAGAGCACTACCGTCATACCTTCCGGGCGATACCCAGAGAAAATCATTGGCTCGGCGAACACTTGCAAAGCACCGACCGTTGCCGTAAACACGGTAAAGAGAATGAACGGCTTTAACATTGGAATTGTAATGTAGCGAAGCTGCTGAAAAATTGATGCCCCTTCTAGCCGCGCCGCTTCATATAAATGCCCAGGTATGCTTTGCATCCCCGCTAAATAAATAAGCGTATTGTAGCCGAGCCAGCGCCAAAAAATCATCGTCGCTATCGCAATCTTCGCACCCCACTCCGAACGGTTCCACACGACAGGGTCCATTCCAAACAAACCAAAGACCGAGTTGATCAGCCCATGTGGCTGGTTACTAAAAATAACGCTAAACACAATGGCTACCGCTACAATCGACGTCACGTACGGCAAAAAAATCATGATCCGAAATACATTTTTGTATTTTAAAAATGTTGCATTAAGGGCGTACGCGAGCAATATTCCGATGACAAGCTGAGGCGCGGTTCCCATAATGCCAATAATGAGTGTGTTCGAAAGACTTTTCCAAAACAACTCATCGTTTAAGATGTACTGAAAGTTATGTAAGCCTGCGAATTCCATGTCGCTCAGCCCGTCCCAACGAAAGAAACCAATATAGAAACTAAACAAAATCGGAAACAGACCAAACACAGCAAACAACAAATAAAATGGGGAAATAAACAAATATCCCGATAGCGCATTTCGCTTCTTTTCAGTAATTTTTTTCTGTTTTTTCTCCAAGGTAAGGCCCATGATTATCTCTCCTCGAAAGGGAAGAGAGGAATGATTCACACTCCTCTCCCGAAATAGAATTACCGATTCATTTGCTGATCAATTCGATTCACTGCCGCTTGCCATTCTTGCTCAGCGTCAGACCCATCAACAACATTCATGAGCGCTTCAAGCACTTCCTCGTTTGCCATGCCGTAGTGTCTTCCTTTGTAGATGTAACTCACGTCTTCAGCGGCTTCCGCAAAGATTTGTGCGGTGTTTTGACCACCGAAATACTCGTCGCTATAATTTTGGAACTCTTCCATCTCATACGTAGCTGGTGTGGAAGGGAACAGGCCGTCTGCCCGAAACGCTTCGAGCTGTTGGTCCGGGGAAAGCATCCACGCTAAAAACTCATACGCCTCTTCTGGATGTTCCGACTCCGCTGGAACCGTCATATACGAACCGCCCCAGTTACCGCCTTCATCTCCTGGCATCGTCACGACGCGCCACTCATCAGAATCGGGAGCATTGTTCCGGATCACCCCTTGCATCCAGGCCGGAGCTAACATCGTCGCGTAGCTGCCTTGCGCTTGGGCGTCCCCCCATTCTGGCGACCACATATCCACACTTCCAACCGTCCCCTCATCGATCATGTCCACCGTGTAATCATAGGCTTCGCGCACGTGCGTGGACGTCTCCATAATGAGTTCATCCTCTTCATTAAAGTACGCCTCTGGCCGAATGTCTCGCTGTGCGTTAAAGATGAGCTCAGGGTTATCGACCATTGGTTTTCCCGTCTCTTCATAGATTGTACGCGCGGTTTCTTCATAGTCCTCCCACGTAGCGATCATCTCTTCCACTTCCTCAGGTTCACTAGGCAGACCTGCCTCTTCAAATACATCTTGACGATAAAACATAACCGTCGGCCCAATGTCTGTAGGGAGCCCAAACAAGAAGTCACCATCGGTATTCTCCGAAACTGCCCACGCCCAGTCCAAATAGTCACTAGTCACATCTTCTGCACCGTACTCATACAAATTGTGAAAACGGTCCTCTGCCACTTGGAAACGATCCATTTCCGACACTTCAATCATCGCCATGTCTGGAGCCCCACTGCTTGCTGATAGAGCATTAAATAGGTTGTTGTGGTGGTCTTCCATATCGAGATTCTCCACTTGAATCGTAATGTGTGGATGTTCTTCCATATACTCCTCTGCCATCTCCTCATACGGAACGGTGTCAAACGTCCACATCGTTAATGACACATCTTCTCCATCTGCAGAAGACCCCTCATCCCCATTACATGCAGTCAACAGCAGTACCGAACCGACAACAACATACCCGTTACGCCACTTCATCCATTCGCCCTCCTTTTTAAAGAAACCGCTTTCGTAAACATTCATGAGTGTACCCGCTGACTAGCAATGAACGCTTGTAACCAATAGGCACTTTGCTTAGGCGTTCGCTTAAGTGTTGTAAAATCAATATGAACAACGCCAAATCGCTTTGATAACCCGTATGCCCATTCAAAATTGTCCAGAAACGACCAGACATAATACCCACGTAAATCAACGCCCGACTGGATGGCCCGTAAACACGATTGCAAGTGTTGGTCTAAATAATCGGCTCGCTGCTCATCATTCACCTCTCCCCCAACCACTTCATCTCGATACGCCGCACCGTTTTCTGACACATACAACGGCTGTTTTCCATAATCATTCGTCACCCTAACGAGCAGATCATATAGCCCGTCTGGATACACATCCCATTCCATAGCCGTTTTTGGCAGGCTCGTTTGCACCGGCTTCGATCCTGTGGGGTTCTCAGTCGTCACCGGTGACGACTCAACAAAATCGCTTGAATAATAATTAATGCCGAGAAAATCAATTGGCTGCTGAATCTGCTCTAAATCTCCTTGTTGTAAAAATGACAGATCCGTCTGTTTTTCATAGATGGTGAGCATATCTTTAGGATACGTTCCTTTATAAACGGGGTCTAAAAACCACCGGTTTAAGAAGCCATCCGCCCGGGTGGCAGCCTCTTGGCTCGACAGGCGGTCATCTGCCGGGTAATGAGAACTAAGGTTTAAGGCGATGCCCGTTTGTTGCTCGGTTTGCTTCATCGCGCGCAATCGCTCTGTCGCAAGACCGTGGGAAAGTAGCAAGTGGTGAGCGGCGGTCAGGAAATGGTTCAACCCTTTCTTACCGGGAGCGTGAACACCCTCTCCATATCCTAAACGCGATGCCACCCACGGCTCATTTTGCGTAATCCAATACGGCACTTCAGCAGAGAACTCGCGAAACACCCGCTCTGCATATTCCGCAAAGTAGTAAGCCGTATCCCGGTTTAACCAGCCGCCTTCATCCTCTAATTGTTGAGGAAGCTCCCAATGGTAAAGCGTGAGCATCGGCGTGATGTGTTGTTCATTTAATGTATTGATGAGTCGCTTGTAAAAATCCAATCCGGCTTCGTTTACCCGGTCTTTTCCGTCTGGCATGATCCGAGCCCAGTTTACTGAAAAACGGTAGTGGCTAAAGTTGAGTTCTTTTAGAAGTTTGACGTCGTCCCGATAATACGTATAGTGGTCACAGGCTACGCGCCCGTCCGTGCCATCTTGAATGGCTCCGTCTTGCTCAACAAACGTATCCCATATGCATTTGCCTTTTCCGTCTGCAAACGCCGCCCCTTCAATTTGATAAGAAGACGTTGCTGCTCCCCAATGAAATGACTGTGGAAATAATTGCAGTGATCTCTCCCCCTTTGAGTAACTAAACCGGTTTCGGTATTAATTTACACGCAATTCTGATAGGTGTCAATCATTTTTTCGAAAGCGCTTTCTTTTTATTCAAAGAGGAGTTTTTGTATTAGAATAGAAGTATACATATACCCTATTTAAAGGAGCCTAGCCAATGATTACCGTTAAAGAATTAAACGAAGCACGCGTCCGACTGCACAATACTGTTCACGTTACACCCGTGCTTACGTCTAACACATTGAACAAACAAGCAAACGCAAGCGTATATATTAAGTCTGAGCATTTGCAGAAAACCGGCAGCTTCAAAATTCGAGGTGCCACCAATTGCGTGATGCAAGCCAAAGAGCAAGGAGCAGAACATCTCATTGCCGCTTCGTCTGGCAATCACGGACAGGCCGTCGCCTACATCGCCCGAGAACTCGGCCTAAATGCGACAATCGTCATTCCCGAGGATGCAAACGCCGCCAAAGAAGAAGCCATTCGTAACTACGGGGCAGAGGTAGTTCACTGCGGTACGACATCAGAGGAACGAATCGCCCACGCCAACGAACTCGTTGATCAACTCGGCGCAACCTTCATCCCGCCATACGATGACACGCAAATCATTGCCGGACAAGGCACCGTTGGCCTAGAGATCCTATCCCAAGTGAACAACCCAGAAGTCGTTGTCGTCCCTGTTGGTGGAGGCGGGCTTATCTCAGGTGTAGCGACTGCCATCAAGAGCATCCATCCAGAAGTAAAGGTCATCGGCGTGGAGCCCGTCAACGCCGATGACACACGACGCTCACTCGAACAAGGGGAACGCGTTTCCATTGATGCAGCCAATACGATCGCAGACGGGTTACGTGCATCTACACCCGGCGCTATGACGTTCCCAATCATCCAGCAACACGTCGACGAAATCGTCACTGTCAGCGAAGAAGACATCCGCGAAGCCTTCGTCTTTTACCTGTCTCGCATGAAACAAGTAATCGAACCATCCGGCGCCGCTACCCTCGCCGCATTGCGCTCGGGAAAAATTGCACACAATGGCGGCAACATCGTCCTCGTTGCCAGCGGCGGCAACCTAGATCTCGCCGCCATCCGTCGATTCGCTGAGTAGGTGTTAGGTGGGGTAGAGCGGAGTCGGGTTTGGGGGATTTTAGGAGATGTGTGCTCTAGATCGTTTTTCATTGGTTTCGGCACCTCCGGTGCCGACATGTCGCTTGAATTTTGAAGGGTCTAGGGGGTTGGCGATCTAGATCGCACCGCGCCGCTCCCCGCCCCACCCTTTAAACATTAAAAAAAAGCGAGCATAGCTAACACAGCTACGCTCGCCTTCCGTTTTTAAAATTCAATGTTGTCCCATGTCTTTTTGAGTCTTGTGTAGCTGTCGCGGCGTTTTTCTTGATCGTGGATATCGGTGGTGACGATCAGTTCGTTGAAGCGCGTCTCATTGTAAAATGATTTTAGATCTGTAGCCACTCGCTCTTCGTCGCCAACAAATGAGTATTTGAGCATGCTTTCTACTTGCTCTTTTTCAATCGGGCTCATATAGTCGTCCACGTTATCGACAGGTGCGGTGTCCACGCCTCGATTACCACGAATGATGCTTAAGAACTTCAACTTGCTTGTAGAGGCAAGCCGCTCTGCTTCTTCGTTTGTTTCGGCAACAGTCGCATTGACTGTGACCATTGCATACGGTTCATCGAGATATGCAGAAGGCTGGAAGCGATCGTGATAAATCTTTAACGCATTGTGTAGCTCTTTCGGAGCAAAGTGACTAGCAAATGCGTATGGCAGTCCCATCGCTGCTGCTAACTGTGCACCGTATGTGCTCGAGCCGAGCAAGTATATGGGTACATTCGTGTTGTGACCAGGGTGAGCTTTCACTGGCATATCCGCATCACCTAGCAGTTGCTGCAACTCGTTAACGTTCTCAGGGAATTGGTTTACAGCATTTCTCGTATCTCTGCGCAAAGCTTGCACCGTCATCGGGTCTGTTCCTGGTGCACGACCTAGTCCGAGATCAATTCTGCCTGGATACATACTTTCCAGTGTTCCGAACTGTTCTGCGATAATGAGTGGGGCGTGGTTCGGAAGCATAATGCCTCCAGATCCAACTCGAATCTTTTCGCTGTGCCCCGCAAGGTAGCCAATGAGCACACTCGTTGCTGAACTCGCAATACTTTCCATGTTATGGTGCTCCGCTACCCAATACCTGTGGTAGTCGAGTTGATCTGTATGTTGAATAAGATGCTTGCTATTTTCAAATGCTTCGCTTGGTGTTTGACCCGGCAACACGGGCGCAAGGTCAAGCACGGAGAGGGGAAGTTGACTCACTTTGTCCACCCTTTCTAGTTTGATTCTATAGAACACCATACACCCGCACTATAAATCGAACAAGTAATATGCTTAGTGTATGAAGCGATGGACATAATCATGCGATGCATGTTCTCCATTCACTCGGGAATACTTAGCAAAAGAAATGAGGTGAACGACCATGAATAAACGCATCATTTCCAGTATGATCTTGTTAAGTGTGCTCGCAGCTTGCAACGGTGAGGCACCTGAAGACGACCTTGACACGATGGAGCCTGAGGTCAACGCCCACATGGGCGGGGGCGTTTTGAATGTCAATGTAGAAGGAACTGAAGGCATTGGCGGAGACGCAAACGCCCACGATAAAAACCAAATGATATAGAAACCTCCACTGTATAGAAGACCGTTATAATCTAAGCACTAAGATGTGAATTTATAGTTGCGATTGAAAAGCGAGCACTATGATAAGAAAAAAAGCACCTCTCTGTCGGGTGCTTTTTTTCTTATCGATCTAGCAATTACCTTTACCTGTTTTTGATGACAAGGTATAGTCATCTTCCATAAGTTCACCACTTGCAAATTGAACGAGCAGCACTTATGTGATCGACGGCCCATTAGGCATTTATCTGCATATTGCAACATAATATTTTAACAATATAAGATCCTGACCGTTCTCTCTTTCATTTCCTTTTATGCTAATTTTATCTATCCTTTGTGGATGATTGGATGTTGTTGTACAATCAGAATATAGACAGAGGAGGGCAACGGCATTGATGAAAGAGATCTGGTCTTGGGTAAAGACAATTTTAATTGTGTTGATTATTGTTTTAATCGTAAGAACGTTTCTTTTTGGGAATTATCTCGTGAATGGAAGTTCGATGCTCCCAACCATTGAACATGGGGACCGGATCATTATTAATAAATTGTCGTACACATTTTCTGAGCCCGATCGATTTGATGTGATTGTGTTTAACTACTCCGAAACTGAAGACCACATTAAGCGGGTCATTGGGTTGCCTGGAGATGAAGTGGAATATACGGATAATGATTTATACATTAATGGAGAGCTCATCGATGAGCCGTTTACCGATGACTTGACGATGGACTTTACGTTCGCAGATATTGGGGAAGGCGAGATCATCCCCGAGGATGAGTATTTCGTCGTTGGCGATAACCGCAATAACAGCATCGATAGCCGGTCGAGCGGTTTTATTGAGGAAGATGCGATCGTCGGCAAAGCGAGCTTGCGTTACTGGCCCGTCCAACGATTCGGATTTGTGGAATAAACAAAACGAGCCTATATAGGCTCGTTTTGTTTTGTTATGCGAGTCACGCCCGCTTCGCACTAATTTCGTCCACTGCTTTCTCATATTCAGCTTTAATTTCTTTTACAGTATCTTTAATTGATGCGACTGTCTTTACTGACGTCACACCTTGGCCTGCGCTCCACACGTCTTTCCACGATTTGGCTTCTTTTTTCGTGTGTGTCACATCGACTTCCCCAGCGGGTTGTAAGTTTTTCGGGTCCAAGCCAGCGGCTTGCATGCTCGGAATGAGGAAGTTGGCGTTCACCCCGCTAATGGCATCGGTATAGAGAATGTCATCGGTACTCGCTTCGACAAGCATTCGCTTGTACTCCGGTTGTGCCATCGCTTCCTCAGTCGCAATGAAGCGCGTGCCCATGTAGGCTAAATCCGCACCGAGCACTTCGGCTGCGAGCACTTCTCGGCCACTAGAAATGCAGCCTGCAAGTACAATTGTTCCATCAAAAAACTGCTTTACTTCAGCGATAAATGCCATCGGGTTTAATAAGCCACCGTGGCCTCCTGCGCCGCTTGAGACGAGAATAAGTCCATCTACACCTGCACCCGCTGCTTTTTTTGCATGTTTGGTCGTGATCACATCACTCATGACGATCCCACCGTAACTGTGAACGACTTCAACGACCGGTGTTGGATTTCCAAGTGACGTAATTACGACCGGTGGCTGAAATTGCCGAATCCGCTCCAAATCTTCTTCATACCGCGCGTTTGAACGATGCACGATCAAGTTCACTCCCCACGGAGCAATCGTTGCCTCAGGATCGTCTTGTTTCGCTTGATCGAGCGCGTCTTTCACTTCTGTCATCCAACGTTCCAGTTCTTCACCCGTACGTGCATTGAGCAGCGGGAACGTCCCGATAATTCCTTGCTTACAACTTTCAATCACCATTTCTGTACCTGAAACGAGAAACATCGGTGCCGCAATGACTGGGAGTTGAACGTGATCTTTTAACATAAGAACCACCTTTTGTGTGAATATTTGTGTATTTACTGTATCACATTATGAATGAATCGTCACTCACTTCAAGCTCGTCCTGCTGTAAACGTAAAGAAGGTTGATCGTCACTAACGATCAAACCCTCATCTCTTGTTATGTTTGAACTTTCTAACTTCTATTAGATGATTATGGCTGGGATACCGATTCTGTATCTTTTTTATATTTTACCTTCGTCGCTTCTCCTCCTCTTAGATGTCGAATAGATTTGTGGTAATCCAGAATAACCTTCACTTCACTCGCCAATTCAGGATTAATTTCCGGCAACCGCTCCGTTAGGTCTTTATGGACAGTACTCTTCGAAACGCCGAACTCCTTAGCGATTGTCCGGACGGTTTTTCGAGTTTCCACAATGTACTTACCGATCTTGATGGTTCGCTCTTTGATGTAGTCATGCACACCGCTCGCCTCCCAGTCTGGATGGTTTGTTACAGTTTATTAACCAAGACCGGCAGATATACCAAAAACTCAGTGAGGACAAGGGTTTGCTGTGAAAAAGTAAGAAAAATCGCCTTACAGACCGCTTATTCAAGCAATCAAAAAACATTTCCTAAAACAAAATGGGTTACTCGTTCTAATTATACGAAGGCGACCATGAAATATACGTGATGGTCCTGTCATTCATGACGAGTAGGGTAGAACAATTCCATTTCTTCAGGATGCGTTCCGGACGGATCACTGTATTCTGCGCTCTAGTTTGTTGAGATTAGCGGAATAAACGTAGATTTCATGGGAACTTGCGTGCACATTAGCGCTTATATAGCTAGAGAAACGTCGGACCCCTGGAGGGTAGGCCGAAACCAAAACCTTCCTCGGTTGGGCGCGGCTCGCGCCGACAAGAAATTCAGTTTTTAGCGTGGAATGGCAAAATTGTTTCCTGTGCCCGGTTGCCGCAAGTGCACGGGCAGGGCTGCGCGGATGACGAACGCTCGTTCTGCGCGCGAGTTTATGCCTTCTGCGCGCAAGTTTGCGCTTTTGACCGGTTTTAGCGCGAATTTCCCCAAACATGCGCGCAGTTTGTTCCAACTCGCGCGCAAATCAAGCCAAGCCAAAGACCCATCGACTTGTTGGCCCCGCTGGGGGCCGACACCAAAACCGTCCTCCGCTTGGCGCTCCTGCCGCTTCATCTGCGTCCCCTTAACACCCTCAAAAAAACGCTCTAGATCCCTGCGGGGACCTAGAGCGTTCCTACACATTTGAGTTACACTTTTGCGCTTTTATCGTCATCAGACAGTGCGTCTAAGCGAGTGACGAGATCTTCGCTTAAGCCGCCGACACTTTGACGTCCGGACAAGCCGAGCGCTGTGGAGCCGGAGTCGTAAGCGTTTGACCCGTGTTCGCTAAAGTCCAATCCTTCTAATTCTTCTTGTTCGCTCACACGGATGCCGCCACCGAGTGCACCGATGATTTTCACGACGATGAAGGTGGAGCCGAGCACCCAAGCCATGACGGCGAACACTCCGAGCGCTTGGATTCCGAGTAGCGTCGCTCCGCCGCCGTAAAACAATCCGCCTTCGAGTGCGAATAATCCGACGGCTACCGTTCCCCAAATGCCGCAAATGCCGTGAACAGCGATCGCGCCGACCGGGTCGTCGAGCTTCAACTTATTGTCTAAAAGCGCAACCGCTTCGACGAGGATTATACCGGCTACAAGACCCATAATAAGCGCGCCAATCGGGGCAACATCAGCAGCACCTGCTGTAATCCCGACAAGCCCTGCAAGTGCGCCGTTCAGTGTGAGTGATCCATCTACTCGCTTGTACTTGAAGAGCGTGTACATCGCCGTTGCGACAATCCCCCCGGATGCACTGAGCGCGGTGCAGACGACAACGGAAGTGAGGAGAGGGTCTGCTGGGGAAAGCGTACTACCTCCGTTAAATCCGAACCAGCCGAACCAAAGGATAAACACACCTAGTGCGCCGAGTGGTAAGTTGTGGCCTGGGATGGCATTGGCACTGCCATCTTTATTGTATTTACCGATCCGACCACCGAGCACGAATACAGCAACTGCGGCGGCAGCGGCACCGGTAAAGTGAACGACGGTTGACCCTGCAAAATCAACGAATCCTAAGTTGGCTAACCAGCCGTTATCTGACCAAATCCAGTGACCGACCATCGGATAGATGATGACGACCATCATGAGCGCGAGCGCAATATAACTTCCGAGCTTCATCCGCTCAGCTACTGCCCCTGAAATAATTGTTGCACACGTAGCGGCGAACATGGCTTGAAACGCGAAGAACCCAATGTCATCAACGCCAGAGAGGGCAAACCCGCTCGTACCAAGAAAGCCACCTGCAGTATCCCCAAACATGAAGGCATACCCGATGAAAAAGAAAGCAATGACAGAAACTGCCATCGTAAGCATATTCTTCATGAGAATGTTGACGGCGTTTTTAGACCTGGAAAATCCTGTTTCTAACATGGCAAACCCAGCATGCATAAAAAAGACAAGAAACGTAGCAATCATTACCCACATCGTATCTACTGCAATCGCGTCCATTTGAAATCCCCCTTTTTATGAAATCGCTTTTTCCCCGCGTTCTTTCGTACGAATCCTTACCGCTTCAACCACTTCGTAGACGAAGATCTTGCCATCCCCAACTTCTCCTGTGAAAGAAGATTCCGAAATTAAATCGATGATTTCTTCAACTTGTTCTTCTGCGATGATCATTTCCACTTTAACTTTCGGCAACAGCGTCACCTCAAACGCATTGCCTCTGAACACACCCTTTTGCCCCTTTTGCTTGCCACAACCAGCGACTTCTGAAACCGTTAAGCCACTAATCCCAACTTCTTCGAGCCCAACGCGTAACTTTTGAAAATGTTCAGGTCGAATGATCGCTTCAATCTTTTTCATGCATCCCCCTCCTAATATGTAAAGATAATTAACATCACTAGTTATGAAAATTATCATACGACGTTCCTCAAAAAAATGCAAGGTAATTTTTTGAATTTTTAAATAAAGCGCTTACATCATAAAAAAAGCCCCCGATCGTCGGGAGCAAGATCAAATCAAGGGTGAGAACAGTTTATTCTTCTTCTTCTGTGTCATCATCTTCATCTGAATCTGAGTCTGATGCTTCTTCTTCTAATTCAGTGTCTTCATCTTCACGTTCATCTGCTTCATCGTCGCCTTCCTCGTCTGAGGGAGTCGCTTCATCAATACCATCAGCATCGTCAAAGCTCATTTCAGCAACACGTAGATTCATAACATCCATCGGGTTGTACGCGACACCGTTTTCTCGAACTTCAAAGTGAACGTGTACGCCCGCATCGCGGTTGTACTCATTTTCACCAGCTGTACCGATGATTGAGCCTTTCGTAATCGTGTCGCCTTCTTCAACTTGCAAGTCTTGCAAACTGTGATACGCCGTTACAAGGTCATCACCATGGGAAATCTCAACAACATGTCCTAAAAGCGAATCTTGCTCTGCTCTTACGACTTCACCACTAAGCGCTGCTGTTACATCAAACGTTTCGCCATCAGCGTTAGCAAGGTCAATTCCTTTGTTTTGGTAATACGTCTGGTTGTAATATACGAGTGCAGCTTCTTGCTCTTCTGCCGTCGCATTATGATCGTAGAAATGACCGACAACATTGACCACGGACTCATCAAATACCGGCAGCTGCATTTGCTCCTCTTCCGTGCCTACCGGAACCGCTTCTTCGTCTTCAGAATCTGTATTGAAATCGAAGATTCCTTCATTTTCTTCCGTTGGATCCTCTTCGGCTAAATCGGTGCCGCCACCTTGGAACATAAAGAATGAGCTAAGCAGTACCGCACAGACCGTAAGATAAACCGCCGGCCAAAACCAAGGCTTTTTCGTAATTTCTTTTACTTGCCCTTGATTTTCTTTTTCTTTTGATTGAGAAACTTTTTTCTCTTGATCTTTCATTTGATCACCACCTCAGCAACCATTCTGATCAATTTCACAGAAAGATATACTTGTAAATGAAAATTTTTTGATAGTTCGGTTAAAAATTAAAAAACCGCCCATGTTCGGCGGTTTCTAATCTGTCTCATCTTCTTTTGTGAAATTCAATACGTAACTTTCAGCCGCTTGGGTCGTATCATCAATTTGAATATCTTGATAATAGTGAGTTACGATCTCTTCATAATTACGGCCGTCTTTCGCCATGCCATCCGCACCGTATTGACTCATACCGACCCCATGACCCCAACCTCGTGTTTGCACAATCACTTCATTACCTTCCCGACGCCAATCAAAATCACTCGAATCTAAACCGAGTGCTTCACGGATTTCTCTTCCATGGAAAGTTTGTTCTCCAATTGAGACTTTAGCGACCCGTCCACCCTCTGTTCGTTCCGTGATTGGTGCAAAGTCGCCAGCCTCAGGGAGCGAAACGCCGAGGGCGGCTTCTACATCCCCTACAGTTAGCGTAACTGTATTGTTAAATCGAGGGGAGACTTCCTGATCCCAAGGACTCTCCACACTTCGCAAATAAGGCAATGATGTTTTCCAATAGTCTTCAACGTTTTCTGTATATCCATTGCTTGTAGAGAAAAAAGATGCGGTAATCGGATCGCCATCGTGAGTGATGACTTCCCCAGCCGTTGCATTGACGGCTTCTTCGATTCGCGTCATCTGTTCTTCATAATCCGCGCCCCACCGTTGTTGTAACTCTTCATCACTTGAGTACACTTGATGGGATGTCGTATCGGTCACTAAAGCGCCTCCCGGCAAATTGATGCTCTCTTCATATTCCATTTGTTTTACGACGTACGTTCTTGCTACGAGCGCTTGCGCTTTTAATGCTTCCATTTCAAAAGAAGCAGGCATCTCACTGGCTACGACTCCTCGAACATAAGTTTCAAGTTCCACTTCTTCTACTTGTTCTGTTTGGTCGCGATACACGGGCACGAAAACATCGACGGCTTCTTCTACTTCATCTGTTTCTTCAGCCTCTTCTACGGTTTGTATGTCCTCTGTCTCTTCCACATCAACGGTTTTCATATTCGCCTCGGAATCTGAAAAAACCATCACGAGTAAGGCGGGAAGGACGAGAATCACACTTGCAAGGATACTCACGACGACAAAGATCTGCCTCAAAAAACGCCCCTCCAATCTAAACACTTGTCCATATCACTGTTTCGTTAGCAATGATAACCACTATGAGCCTATGGCGAAACGTGACTGATTAGAACAAGTTTTACGAGCGGGCTTGTTGCAAGGCTGGTGCTGGAGTGCACAAACTAGCCACAACATAACCGACAAGAGACAAGGCGACAGGCAGAACGACCGAGTGCATACCAAACGGCTCTGGCATAAAGATGGAGATCGCGACATAACTTCCCACCCCTAAGATAATCGACGCTAGCGCCCCGTATTTATTCCCGCGAGACCAATACAAACCGAGCACGAGCGGCCAAACGAACGCAGACTCTAACCCGCCGAAAGCAAACAAATTTAACCATATGAGAAGGTCGGGTGGACTGAGGGCGAACAAGACGACGAGAATTCCAATGACAGTTGTAACCCCTAAGCTCATTTGCTTGATCCGTTTTTCTGTTGCATCTGGATTTACATAATTATAATAGATATCTTTTACGACCGAAGAGCTGACCATGAGCAAAAGCGCATCTACGGTTGACATAATCGCTGCCATCGGTGCCGCAAGCACAATACCCGCTAGCCAAGCAGGCAGCACAGTCATCGCAAGCGTCGGCATAACCGTGTCAGGCTCTTCAATCCCTGGAAGAATGGGGCGGGCAAGTACGCCTGCAAAGTGCATACCAAACATCATGAAGGCGACGACGATCGTTCCGATGATGAGCGCGCGATGCATTGAACGAGAATCTTTATAAGACATCGCCCTCACCGCAACTTGTGGCAACCCAACAACACCGACCCCGACAAGAATCCAAAATGATGACACATATAGCGCTGTTAGACTACCATCATGTCCGAACGGCGTAAGTAACAATTCATTCTCTTGCGCAAGGTCATTCATAATGTTCGGCAAACCGCCGCCAGCAATAATTGTTCCCACAAGTAAAATGAGTGTACCGAAAAACATAACGAACCCTTGAACAGCATCGGTAATTGCTATCGCCCGAAAACCACCGATAATCACGTAGCAAAGAACTGCGACAGCAAATAAAAACAAGGCGCTCGTATACGGCAAACCTGTAATGGCTTCAATTAAACGGGCGCCACCAACCCATTGAGCCGTCATCGCCGCAAACAGAAAGATAATAATCGACAATGCGCTTAAGATGACGACAGGTTTGCTATTATCGTATCTTCCCTTCATATAATCGACAATCGTGACCGCGTTGTAACGCCTCGCCATGATTGCAAACTTCTTTCCTAATATCATAAGTATAAAATATCCGGTCGCCACTTGGGCCATCGATAATAGCACCCACCCAAGGCCTTCTGTATATGCCGCGCCTGGGCCGCCAACAAAACTGCTAGCACTTCCATATGTCGCAATCATCGTCATCGCTAGAATCAGTCCACCAAGCTCACGACTGCCAAGAAAATATTCTTGCATGAAGTTTGACTTCGCATACACTTTTCTTGATGACCAAAAACCGATCGCAAATACGAGGACGACGAAAATAATGAGTGGAATCATGACGTCCCAATTCATTGATCATCATCCTCCTCAAGTGGCACTTCGGTAAAGAAGTAGCGAACAGCGATAATGACGAGCACAATCATAACAATGGAGCCGACTACGCAGCTGTAAAAAAACCACGCAGGCATTCCGAACACCCATTGGTACTCCGAGACCGGTCGTGACCCTAAGCCGTAAGCAAACCCATACCACCATACGAAGTTGATTACAGCAAGTCCAACACCAATCCACGCTTCCCGATGGGCGACTTTAAATCGTCGATCCATGCGTTGTTGATCCCCTTTTTTCTTTTAAGTATACAAAAAAGAACTGAAGCTTTCACCTCAGTTCTTTCATTACATGTTAATTAATGGCTTCATTGTCTAATACTTGAAGGTTCGTGCCTTCTGCAGCCTCTTCCACATCAACGCGCTCAATTCTCGCGCCAATGCCTTCTAATTTCTTGTGGAAGTCGACATAACCACGGTCAATATGGCGAAGTTCAGATAGCTCCGTCACACCGTCAGCGACGAGACCGCCTAAAATGAGTGCAGCGGCAGCTCGAAGGTCAGTCGCTGCAACTTCAGCCCCTTGCAATTTCACTGGACCGGTTACAATCGCTGAGCGATCTTCAATCTTAATGTTTGCATTCATACGGCGGAATTCTTCCACATGCATAAAACGATTCTCAAATACCGTCTCTGTAACGACACTAGAGCCTTTTGCTTGTGTGAGTAACGCCATAAATTGTGCTTGCATATCTGTTGGGAAGCCAGGATGTGGCATCGTTTTAATATCAACCGGGCGCAAAATGTCCGGCCCGATTACTCTCATACCGTTGTCAGATTCCTCAATGACAACGCCCATTTCACGCATCTTTGCAACGAGCGGACGCATATGCTCAGCGAGCGCACCTTCTACAAAAACGTCTCCACGGGTAATCGCTGCCGCAATCATAAATGTGCCGGCTTCAATACGGTCCGGAATAATTGTGTGGTCAGCTGCAACTAAGCGCTCAACACCTTCAATGCGGATGGTTCCTGTCCCTGCACCACGCACTTTTGCTCCCATCGCATTCAAGTAATTGGCCAAGCAAACAATTTCCGGTTCTTCCGCTACGTTCTCAAGCACCGTCGTTCCTTCAGCAAGCGCTGCTGCCATCATAATATTCTCTGTTGCACCTACACTTGGGAAATCAAGGTAAATCTTTGCACCTTGAAGTCTGCCATCTACGCGAGCTTCAATATATCCTTGACCGATTTCTACGGTTGCACCCATGGCTTCGAAGCCTTTCAAATGCTGATCAATCGGCCTTGAGCCAATCGCACAGCCACCCGGTAGCGCAATGTGCGCATGACCGGTCCGCGCAAGAAGTGGCCCCATTACGAGAAATGACGCACGCATTTTTCTCACATATTCAAACGGCGCATTCGGACGAAGCGGTTTTTCGGCATTCGCATAGAAAACGCCTTCTTTATAATCAACGTCCATTTGTAGGTGGTTTAAAACACTTTTCATTGTGTATACATCTGCTAGAGCTGGTACATCATATATGGTGCTGGTTCCTTTTTCAGCGAGTAGGGAGGCTGCAAGTACAGGTAAAACAGCATTTTTTGCCCCTTCTGTCTTTACCGTTCCGTTGAGCCTTTTACCCCCTCTGACTCTAATTTTTTCCAACGTATTCCCCTCCGCGTCCATTAATCTTTTCACTTGTGCATGCCAATGTACTCGTTGGCAATGCTGGATCGCTTGGCAACCAGACAGGAATGCTCACTTCGTTCCTATTCTATTCAGAATCGTGGATGGGCGTTCCCAACAAAACCCCTTGAACCGCGCCCATTTCATTCACCTGGCAACCAAATTCACAGTATGTTTCAGTCTGTAGCCGTTTGCTAAGTACCTTTTTACAGAAACACACTTTCTTAGTCGTGAACTCAGGTAAAAAGTTACAAGCATATTTGTTTGTCATTGTGTTTGTTCATTCACATTGACTTATTCCCAACATGTTTCATGGTCAAACGTTTTTAAATGAGAAAAACTGTCGATGTTTACTTGTGAGTAGTGTTTGCTTTTTCAGTACACACATACCTAGAACTCTGTTCCATTAGAATAAGTACCTAAGCATGAGCGCTTGATTTAAATACTCAAGGAAAAATGTGCTCACAAGGTGGGTAATCGCAACGGCAATTAAAATAAACAACATCATACCTCTACCGCTTTTAGGATGCTGGATGATCCGGTCCAACTTCAGTGCTTGCAAACTCCACCATACGATAACAAGCACAAATAAGTTAAATGTAATATGAAGCAAAGCATGTTGTCCGATTTGATCAAATATCAGCAAAATCAACGATTCCTTCCTTAACAAAACGTCATTATGTAAACGTTTCTTCATCAACCTAAAAATTTCATAACGATATAATTATATCAAACAGGTTATCCCTTGTCGACATATCAAATTGGTGTCAAATATTGACGAATTAACACTAATTAAGTGTTCAAATGCCTAGTATAGACAGATTTCACCATCACGAAAATGTGACACAATTCAACAAACATACTGGTACAAGCACCACCCGCACTGTTTTCGACCACACGTATATGTATGCAGGTTGCTCGCTCGTTCGACAACCTAAATTTTGAATATTTTGTGTCAGTATTTATTTGTTGTTCGGATTCAAGTGGCTCCCTCTCCTGACTGAGCGCTCAATTGGTTAGATGAGTCCCCGTTACGAGAGGTCACCTGATGGGGTCACGGCGGCCGTGTCACCGCTCGTGAGGACCATGAAAAGTGATAATTGTTGAGAGGCCCGTCCTGGACCGAACCCTCAGTTGAAAAACCCGAAATGCTGTCGGCGCGGGTCGCGCCGAACCGAGTTCAGTTTGGCGTCGGCCCCGCTGGGGCCGACAGGTTGCTCGGTTATCGGCATTGAATCTCCGCTCTAATTGGATCAAACTGCGCGCACAATCCGATCCACGCTCCACTGCGCGCAAACATATGAAGACATTTTTGCTACTTATGTAAAATAAGAAAAACCCCGCCGAATGGCAGGGCTTTTCTTATTTTGAAGCGATGCTTAGGCGAGTTTCTGCTCGTTTTAGCGAGGCCTTTGCACGCTTTTTGTCGACATCGCTGTCGTTACTTAGACGCTGCTCTGCGCGTGATTTCGATTGTTCGGCACGAGCTCGATCGATATCTTCTGGGCGCTCAGCAGATTCTGCCAAGATGGTTACTTTGTCGGGGCGAACTTCCATGAAGCCCCCGCTTACAGAAACCGTGTCTTCCCCATTATCTTTTTTCATACGTATTGTACCGATAATGAGTGGGGTAACGAGCGGAATATGGCCGGGAAGCACGCCAATTTCTCCGACTTCCGTTCTCGCAGAAATCATACGTACATCGTCTTCATATACGCTCCCGTCGGGGGTAACGACGCTAACATTGATCGTTTTCAAAGTAATCGTCCTCCTTCACCAACGGGTTTACATATTTTGAGCTTTTTCAACCACTTTATCAATTCCACCAACAAGTCGGAATGCATCCTCAGGGATGTCATCGTGCTTGCCTTCAAGAATCTCTTTAAATCCGCGAACTGTATCTTGAACAGGTACGTAAGATCCTTGCATACCTGTAAATTGCTCAGCTACGTGGAAGTTTTGAGACAAGAAGAATTGAATACGACGTGCACGCGCTACGACAAGTTTATCGTCTTCAGATAGCTCGTCCATACCGAGGATGGCGATGATATCTTGAAGTTCACGATACTTTTGAAGTGTTTGCTGTACGCGCATTGCAACGCTGTAGTGCTCTTCACCAACAATTTCAGAAGAAAGTGCGCGTGAAGTTGACGCAAGTGGATCCACGGCAGGGTAGATACCCATATCAGAAAGACGACGCTCAAGGTTCGTTGTTGCATCCAAGTGAGCAAATGTCGTTGCTGGAGCCGGATCCGTATAGTCATCGGCAGGTACGTAAATCGCTTGGATTGACGTAACTGAACCTTTTTTCGTTGACGTGATACGCTCTTGAAGTTGACCCATCTCTGTTGCAAGTGTCGGCTGATAACCTACCGCTGAAGGCATACGTCCAAGAAGGGCGGAAACCTCTTGACCTGCTTGTGTAAAACGGAAGATGTTGTCAACGAAAAGAAGTACGTCGGCGCCTTCGCGATCACGGAAGTGCTCCGCCATCGTAAGGCCCGTAAGTGCAACACGCATACGAGCACCAGGCGGCTCATTCATCTGACCGAACACCATGGCAGTCTTCTTAATAACGCCAGAGTCCGTCATTTCGTGATAAAGGTCGTTACCTTCACGTGTACGCTCACCTACACCGGCGAATACCGAAATACCGCCGTGCTCTTGTGCGATGTTGTTAATGAGCTCTTGAATGAGTACAGTTTTACCTACACCCGCACCACCAAATAGACCGATCTTACCACCCTTAACATAAGGAGCAAGTAAGTCTACAACTTTGATTCCTGTTTCAAGAATCTCCGTCTTTGTTGTCATGTCATCAAATTCTGGTGGTTGACGGTGAATCGGGTCTCTTGGTACGTCAGCCGCAACTGGCCCGTCCAAATCAATCGCATCACCTGTTACGTTAAATACACGACCAAGTGTTGCTTCACCTACAGGTACTGAGATTGGCGCTCCAGTGTCAACTGCAGACGTTCCGCGTTGAAGACCGTCTGTTGAACCCATGGCTACGGTACGGACCGTATCATCACCAAGGTGGAGAGCGACTTCAAGTGTAACGCTAATGTCAGCATCGTTGTCTGAAGATGCTTTTTGTTCAACAAGTAAGGCGTTGTTGAGTTCTGGAAGTTCGCCACTATTAAAGCGAACGTCAACAACTGGACCCATCACTTGAGTGATGTTTCCTTTGCTCATCCTTTTGACCTCCTTTGTAATCCTGTTGTATTTCAGAGTCGATTAGTTAGCAGCGTTTGCCCCACTAACAATCTCATTAATTTCTTGTGTAATTGCTGCTTGACGAGCACGGTTGTAGACGAGCGTTAATTCCCCTACGAGGTTATCTGCATTATCAGATGCAGCACTCATCGCGGTCATTCTCGCACCAAATTCAGCAGCTTTTGCATCAAGCAATGCACCGTAGATCAAGCTTTCTCCGTATTGTGGAAGTAAGCCTTCTAAGATGACTGCTTCGTTTGGTTCATACTCATAGCTTGGTGTAGCACTTGCATTTTCTCCAAGATCCTCAGCCAAGTCGGTAAGCGGCAATAATTTGTTCTCTGTCACATCTTGACGGATCGCACTGACAAAGTGGTTATACCACATGTACAGCTCATCAATTTCCTCGTTCTCATACATGCCAATCGCTTTACGAGTAATCGTTTTGATCTCATCAAATGATGGTGAATCAGAGAGTTCAGTTACAACCTCACTTACAGGCAGCCCGAGTCGTCTTGCGTTGTCACGGCCAATTTTCCCGACCATGATAATTGTATATTCGTCTGTAGACTTGTGTCGCTCTTTGAGTTTCTTCGTCAAATCACGAATGAGACTTGCATTATAACCGCCGGCTAGACCTTGGTCAGAAGTAATGACTACATAACCTGTCTTTTTCACTTCACGATTTTCCATCATCGGATGGCTAATGTCAGTGTCGCCAGTTGCGATACTGCCTACAACCTCTTGGATTTTCTCCATATACGGCTGATAAGCTTGTGCTTTTGCTAGGGCACGGCGCTGCTTAGAAGCCGCTACCATTTGCATCGCTTTCGTCGTTTGCTTCGTCTTCTTCGTCGAAGTAATTCTTGACTTTATCTCACGTAAAGAAGCCACTGTCGTCTCACCACCTTTTCACTGAATCGAAAACGTTACTCTGCGTCTGAAGGACTAAAGTTCTTCTTAAACTCAGAAATGACGCCGTCGAATTCTTCTTTATCAGGAAGGTTACCTGTTTCGCGGATGCCTTTGAGAAGTTCTACAGCATTGTTATCCATGTACGTGAACAATTCTTTTTCGAAGCGAAGAACGTCACTAACAGGGATATCATCAAGGAATCCGTTAACAAGAGAATAAATAATCGCAACTTGCTTCTCTACCGGAAGTGGTGAGTTCAAGTCTTGCTTTAGCATTTCAACAGTACGTTGTCCACGGCCAAGCTTCGCTTTCGTTGACTCATCTAAGTCAGAACCGAACTGTGAGAAAGACTCAAGTTCACGGAATGACGCGAGGTCAAGACGAAGTGTACCGGCAACTTTCTTCATCGCTTTAATCTGAGCTGAACCACCAACACGTGATACGGAACTACCTGCGTTAACGGCAGGACGTACACCTGAGTAGAAAAGGTCAGACTGCAAGAAGATTTGTCCGTCCGTAATTGAAATTACGTTTGTCGGAATGTATGCAGAAATGTCACCCGCTTGTGTTTCAATAAACGGTAGAGCTGTAATTGAGCCGCCACCTTTTGCATCACTTAGCTTTGCCGCACGCTCAAGTAGACGTGAATGTAGGTAGAAAACATCCCCTGGATAAGCTTCACGACCTGGAGGACGACGAAGGAGTAATGAAAGCTCACGGTAAGCCGCTGCTTGCTTTGTAAGGTCATCATAAATAATCAATACGTGCTTGCCGTTGTACATGAACTCCTCACCCATTGATACCCCTGCATATGGTGCGAGGTATAAAAGTGGTGCTGGGTCTGATGCGTTGGCAGCAACGACGATGGTGTAGTCAAGCGCACCTTTTTGACGAAGCGTTTCCGTCAAACCTACAACAGTTGATTGCTTTTGACCAATGGCAACATAAATACAAATAACGTCTTCTTCTTTTTGGTTAAGAATCGTATCGATCGCTACTTGGGTTTTACCTGTTTGACGGTCTCCGATAATTAACTCACGCTGTCCACGACCGATTGGAACCATTGAGTCAATCGACTTGATTCCTGTTTGAAGTGGCTCATCAACGGACTTACGATCCATTACACCAGGAGCTTGTGCTTCAATTGGACGTGTTTTTACCGTTCCTGCTGGGCCTTGACCATCAATCGGTTGACCGAGTGGGTTAACGACACGGCCAAGAAGTTCTTCACCGACAGGTACTTCCATAATACGACCTGTACGTTTCACTTGGTCGCCTTCACGAATTTGATCATACGGTCCTAAAATAACAACACCGACGTTGTTTTCTTCTAGGTTCTGAGCAAGACCCATTACACCGTTTGAGAACTCAAGAAGTTCTCCGGCTTTGGCATTCTCTAAGCCGTGAACACGAGCTGTACCGTCACCAATTTGAGTGATTGTACCGACTTCGCTCGCTTCTACTGTCGACTGAAAGTTTTCAATCTGTTCTTTGATCAGCGCACTGATCTCATCAGGTTTAATGCTCATATTGTTCACCCCTATCAATTAACGATTTACACTAACAATCTTTCTTTCGAGTTTTTGCAGCTGATTGCGTACGCTGCCATCGTAGACGGTGTCACCGATACGTACGATTAACCCGCCAAGCATATCTTTATCGGTTTTGTTTACCGCATCAAGTGTGCGGTCCCCGATTTTTTGTTGGAATCGATCTGTAACGGCCTTTTGTTCTGCCTCTGATAACGGCTGAACGGAGTAGATCGTTGCTTTTTCGACGCCCATCGCTTCGTTTGCTAATGCATGATACGCAGAAATCACTTCTGATAATGCGGAAATACGGTCCCGATCAACAAGAACAAGTAATGTATTCTTCACGAAATCGTGTGCGTCAGAAAACCCGTCTTGAAGCAAAGCTCGTTTTTCGGATTTAGTAATCCGTGGATGAGCGAGGATCGACTGAAGCTCTGGAAGCGATTCGAAGACGGATGAAACGACGTTTAGTTCTTCACTTACGCGCTTTAATACGTCTTTTTCTTTCGCCAGTTGAAAGAGTGCACTTCCATAACGGCCAGCTACGGCGACGTTACTCATTTCGCTTCAACCTCTTCAAGGTAGCTGTCGATCAATTTCTGCTGCTCTTTTTCATCCAATTCTTTTTCAATCACTTTCGTTGCGATTGCAACAGAAAGGCTGGCGACTTGATCACGAACGGACTCAAGAGCTTGCTCTTTTTCACGTTCAATATCTTGAACGGCTGCTTCTTTAATACGTTCTGCCTCTTGCTTTGCATTCTCAAGGACTTCACGTGATTGTTGTTCGCTCATCTTGCTCGCTTGCTCGAGCGTTTCTTGCGCTTGAACGCGTGCTGCTTTTAACTCTTCGCGTTGTTGCTCCAAGTATTTTTCTGCTTCAACACGGCTCTTCTCAGCATTATCAAGGTCATCATTTACTTGATTCTGGCGCTTTTCCATTACACCCATCAACGGTTTGAGGGCGAACTTACCGATTATTAGCATCAATACTGTGAAAGCCACTAAAGAATATGCTATCGTGCCCCACTCAATACCTTCACCGAGTATCTCCATCGTTTACGCTCCTTTCGCAATACATGATACATAAGGAATGGCGAAGATCCTCATCGAAGAACATCATCGCCATCCCATCAGCTTCTTACCATTACCTAAGCTTACGCACCAACGCCGAAAAGCATTAGAATTGATACAACGATTGCGATAATCGGAACGGCCTCTGCAAGTGGGATCCCGATAAACATAAGCGTTTGTAGTGAACCACGTAGTTCTGGTTGACGTGCAACCCCTTCAAGTACTGCTTTAACGATAATTGCAACACCGATCGCTCCACCGACGGCTGCTAGTCCAGCTGCTAATCCAATTCCAAGATGCATAATGACATCCTCCTTTAATGTAGTTAAATGTTTTGAGGAATTTCTCCCCGGGTAATATTGATAACATGCTCAGCAATGTGAGCAGGCGTTATTCCAATCTTTAGTGTGACTCAACTTTGTGCGACATGTACACCATCGCAAGCATTGCAAAGATATACGCTTGTAAGGAACCGATAAAGATTCCGAACGCTTGCCAAACCATTGTTGGCGCGAACATTGCTAGTCCCCACCCAATACTTGCTGTACCAAGACCTACGATAAGTAGCATGAGTACCTCTTTGGCAAATACGTTACCGAAAAGTCGCATACCAAGCGTTAGTGTGTTGGCAAATTCCTCAATGATCTTGAATGGGAACAAGAACCACTTCGGGCGGAAATAATCCAACGAGTATTCTTTTGTACCTCTCAATTTAATCCCGTAAATGTGCGTTAGAATAACAACAAATGCTGCTAACGTCAGTGTCAAGAACGGATCTGACGTTGGCGACTTCCAAATTACGCTATGTGTGTCGTTCGTCGCCATTTCAAATGGGATCCCCATCATGTTTGATACGAAAATCACGAAAAGTAAAGTGTAGGCGAGTGCAATAAAGCGGCCTCCGGTTTTCCAATCCATGTTCGCTTTAATGATCCCACGACAGAAGTCGATGACCCACTCAATAAAGTTTTGTAAGCCTGTAGGTCTCATCGCCATCTTTCTTGCACCTATGAACGTAAAGAGAAAAACGATTAATCCGGCGATCGAAAACGTTATCATTGTTGTAACGTTAAACGTAATCGGAGCTCCGAAAAGTTCAAAGGGGGTCCAATAAATTGATTGTGCATCCATAATTTCACCTCACTTTTCGTAATTGTAATAGCATGTCCACCATAATATAGAGATAGAGGCTTCCATATCCTGTAAGTACTGCCCACAAGGCAAATGACTCTGGATTGAAAAGCGAGACAACTACCGCAACCGCTATCATACCATAACGGATCAATAAGCTGAATCCCGCAACGACATATGAAAATAAATTCGAAGATTCACCTGATGCCGCCGCTCCGACCACCTCTGTTTTAATGTAGGTCGACGTGAAGCTAATCATTGAGGAAAATATTCCTAAAAGAAATCCGAGGAATGAAGCGAGATAAGCTGTCGTGAACACGCCAATCAAACAGACAATGGCGACGATCATGACGACGCGAAAATAATACTTCATTCGTTGTTGCAGTTGCGTATGCATTACTCATCGTCTCCAAGTAAAGACTTAATGACCTGATACGCACCGTAAAAGCCTGCTGTCATACCAATTAGCAAGCCGAGAATTAATAACAGCGGGGTTGTACCGAAATGCCCATCAGCCCAATAGCCTAGCAAAATTCCACCAAACATCGAACCAACCATTGAAAAAAGTACGGTCGACACGACGGCTGCACCTTTGTAAGGATTGCGTTTGCCGTTGTCATTGGCCATTTTGGCGACTCCCTTCAACTGTAAGCCGTTGTTCAATAAAAGAAAAAGGTCCTTTTTATTTGAACAATGCGCGCAAATTACTTTCTCTGTACTAGGACAAGAAAAAACAATCAGCATACCCTCAGTAATCGTACAATAGCGACATTCACATGTCAACGAACGTTTTCTATGAAAAAAACCTGATGTGACAGTGTTCCTCCGAAATAAACAATGTGTCAAAACATTGACAATCACTATAGAAACTTACTCTTTTCCTTGACACTTTCCAGTTTTTCACAAAGTCATGGCTCTAATGACAACCCCTCGGGGCGTATTTGTTCAGCGATTACACAACAGTGACCAGAGAACGACATCATCCTCTGGTCCTTATCTTATTTACTCTCCAACAATAGAATTTTTGATTCTAACGTATCTTCACGATCTTTTAACTTCGCATACACGAGAACGTGGTAGAGACCTGGTTTTAGCTGGAGCTCATTGCGATCAATACGTTTTTCAAACGGCCCCTCTGGCAAATCGGTTTCATGATCGAGCGTACCGATATACGCAAATGTGTCCGGGTCATACAGTGTGATTTCTAGTTCTTCAGCACCGCCGGGGAGAAACACTTCGTACATCCAATCTCCGTTTCCAGGTAATTTCCCAAACTGAAACGCACTCACACGGGGATAGTCCGGTTCATCACTGAATAAGAGGAACGGTAATGTGACCGGTTCTGTGCCACCATTTACACGAATGAGTCCATCAACGCGCTTAAAGTCAATGATGTCTGGTTCAATCTCAACACGCACCTTCACATTTTTCTTCTCTCCAGGTTGAACGGTCGTCGCCATCGGCAAGTGCCATCTTAAGCCTGTGCCAATAGATGAAGGCACGTCAAACGTGTACGTTCGTTTTTCATCACTATGGTTTTCAATCGTCAATTCTTTTTCTAATCGTTGGAACAGTTGAAGGTCCGGATCTGCGTCCCACACACCAAATGAAAGGGCACCTGGGTATACAAGCGTGTCACTTAGAACGGCTGCCTGAATATCTACTCTTCCAGATCCTTGTACAAACGGCGGATACCGGTCTCCGTCCTCACTTACGAGCGGCACCGCAGTGTTCATAATTGCCGCCTTCACCTGTTCAGGTCCCCAATCGGGTTTCGCTTGTTTAATTAGGGCAGCTGCTCCTGCGATATGCGGGGCGGCCATACTCGTGCCGTTTAGCGCCAAATATCCGTCCGGAACGGTACTGTCAATGTCCACACCTGGCGCAACCACATCTGGTTTAATGTCCCACGTTTGCGTGACCGGGCCGCGGGAACTAAAAATTGCCATATGGTCGGTCTCTTCAATGTATGTTGTTTCCATCATTGTTTCATCGTCTTCATTTGCTTGAATCTGCTCACGCAGTTGGTTGCCGGTTTTATGGTCAATCGCTGCAGCTGTAAACGCCAATGGCTCCTCGACACCGGCCATAAACGTTCCAGGTACGTTGTTCATGAGCAACACCGCAACCGCTCCTGCATTTTTCGCATTTTCGATTTTGGCGCGAATTGGAATTCCACCGCGCTCAATGAGCGCGACACGGCCTTCGGCACCATCCAAATCATCAGGAAGCCCCATCCCTCCATCAATTACGCGGTTTTTCCGCTTTAGATCCCACGGTTTTGTGCCTTGGACAGCTTGTAAAAGAACATGCTCATCTGAACCATCCATTTTTAAGTGTGGCGCTTTAAGTGGCGGCGTTGATGCACCTACTGAAATCGCTTTTGATGCCGTTCCTGGCGAGCCAACACTCCACAAATCTGGACCGCTGTTTCCGTTTGATGTAACAGTAATAATACCCGCTTCTGTTGCTCGGTCGAGCGCCGTACTCGTCGGCCAATCTGGACCGTTAATCGGACTGCCGAGAGACAGATTCAACACATCAACCCCATCATCAATCGCCCGCTCAATCGCGTCTAAGATGTAGGCCGTGGAACCTTGTCCTTCCGGACCAAGTGCTCTGTACACATACAGCTCAGCATCTGGTGCAACACCCTTTACACTGCCATTCGCCGCAATGATTCCTGACACATGTGTGCCGTGAAACGTCTGCGCCTTTCCTTTTACCTTCGACTCCATTGGATCATCATCGTCATCAACGACATCATATCCACCTTTGTAATTGCGGCTTAAATCAGGGTGGGTATAATCAATGCCTGTGTCAATTACGCCGACCTTCACTCCTTTTCCCGTTAACTTAACGCCACGATGATCGAGTTCAGACCGTAAATCGTCAGCACCGATAAACGGAACACTTTCACGGAGCGACACTTCATAATCCACGCCCGCATCCACAGATGTTACACCTCTTACCGCTTTCACTGCCTGCGCTTGCTCTGCAGTTAACGAGTAAGCAAGGCCACGAATACTCTGGTCATACACAAAATCTGGAGTCACATTTTGCAACACATCTGCGAGCAGCTCCTCCTCGTCCTCCACATCCTCATGAAACTGCACAATATATGAACTCTTCACTTCCATAGCTTCGGTACGTGCAAGACCCGTTACTAATAAAAGAAAACAGCATCCAGCAATGATCATCATTCGTGTTCGATGTTTGCGATGTCCCATAACAGGCCCCCTTTTTCATTCTCTTTATTTTGCACCTGTTAAAGAGAATCATGCAGACCGTTTTGCGGAGCCGCGTTTTCCTGCATAATAGGCGACGCCAACGAGCAATGCAATCATCGCCCCACCCATGATAAGCCACAACATTGTTGAATTGTCGGATGAAATAATCGATGCTTCATTTAGATCGTCCGCTTCGTCCGCCTCAACGTGAAAAGAATCGGTCCATTGCCACGTCTCTTCTTCATCAGAGATCGTCAAGTCAACTTCATAATTTCCCGGTGCCACTTGTCGGTCTGGCCACGCAATAAAAAAATCGGCCACTGAGCTCGGCGCCATGCTCCCAGCTTGGCGCTCATCCTCCAAAAACAATTCCCCGTCCCGGTAGATGGTCGTTTGTACGTGAAGAGGCGTCGCAGCAACCGCAACATCATTAGCTAATTCGGCCACCAATCCCGGTTCACCGTACACCAAATCCGTACGGACTGATTGCAAATTAAGATTCGGTCGCAACGCCTCGGCTTCATCTCGGTCGTTCATAAGTTGCATGCCAATAATGTAGGCGTACGCGTTGATCAACCCCGACGCCTCGTCATCTTGGTCCATCTCTACATACATGCCTCCGAGAATAATTCCTTCTTGAACGTCATCAGGCATCGTCACCGTAATTGGCACTTCTTTCGTCTCAAACGGCTCGAGCAGATGATGTTCATCATATTCAATGTTATTTTCTAATTGATTCGTTCCCGCTTCAGAATAATCCACTTCTAACTGACTCGTCGTTGTTGCCGGATGATAATTCATCACTAATTCAATCTGCTCCGCTCCGTTATTCACAAGCAACATATGTACCGTCTCCTCTTCCCCTCGTTCGAGCTCCATATCAAAGTACGACGCATGCGTGTCTACTTGCGATTCAGACACGACGGGTTGTACTTGAAACATAATGTCCTCGTCATTCGCATAACCGGTCATCGGCAACCACACCCCGATGAGCATACCCACACAAGCCATCATTTTCCTTCCCATCCAGCCTTCCTCCTTTTTATTGAAAAAAGGCCCGGGCGGGCCTTTCATGACGTAGCGAAATTAATAAGGTGTTGATTGTAGTTGCCAAGTAATTCGTGACTCTAGTTGTCTAGGGTTGTTATCTCGCTCAGGAATATTCAATCTTACACGTTCAATATCTGAGCTCCATGTTCCTTCACCTGAGCCAGGAGCTGCTTTGATGAGCGTTTGTGACTCGCCTCCGAACACAACCGTCGTATAATTTTTGTTAACTGGTGCTGTACCTTCACCGGTTGGCTCACTTGCATGGATATCAAGGGAAGCATTTAAAATATAGGTTTGGCGATCAGAGGACCTTAATGGATCTGCCTGCACTTTAACTTGCCAACCCATTCCATTGTAGCGTTCATCTGTAACTGTGACCGGTGCACCGACATCCAGATCATATGTTCCGTCTGACGATTGTTCTCTTTCCCCAAAGTTAAACGCGCTCGGAACTTCGTCTAACGTTAACTCGCCTGGCGCTGGTAACGCCTCCGTAATGTTAATGTCCACATCGGTACTTCCAGAATCCTCAGCAAGAACTCCACTCGTCACACTGAGCAACAACAACCCAACACTTAAACCGCATAACTTTTTCACAGCTACCCTCCAAATGGCATGTTTTGTTAATGGTTTACGCTATTTATCATAAAACTATGGAATTAGATTGACAATAACTAATTCTTTTTATATAGGAAATACTTCTCGACAGCATTTTTCTCGGTTGTCGGGGGAAGTAGAAATCAAAATCAACCGGGGAGTTGTTGTCGTTTTTTGGGCGTAGATGAGGGGTTAAAAACTATGTAAATTCGTATGTTACAGCAGACAGTCTTCTTTCAGCTGATCGTGCATATCTACTTTTGAGGTAATCTAGAATAAATAGGTGCATCTTATCGTATACTGCCTGCTACGGTTGTTGCATAAAAGCACTATAATGCCGAATTCGGTATTACGTTTCCAGTATTTGGGTGCTTAATGCCGGTATCCACACTTTTCCGGTATTGCGTTTACAGTTTCTGGGCACTTAATGCCGATACCCGCTCTTTTTCGGTATTTCGTTTCTAGCATTTGAATACCTAACGCCGATAACCACACTTTTTCTGTACTTCAATCCCTGTTTATATACATATCCAATCCATTTGCCTATTTTCCCGACGCCATGCACACAGTAAACAGCACGTCCCACAAGGCACACCATATAAAAAAACGCAAGGATAATTACCATCCTCACGCTTTTCCGCCACTATTTTGTACCAAACAAACGGTCTCCGGCGTCGCCGAGTCCTGGAACAATGTAGCCTTTTTCATTCAATTTTTCATCGAGTGCGGCCAAGTAGATGTCCACGTCTGGGTGCTCATTTTGAACTTGTTCTACGCCTTCTGGAGCGGCGATGAGGCACATTAGCTTGATGTTTTGCGCTCCCCGTTTTTTCAAGGAGTGGATCGCTTCGACGGCAGATCCTCCTGTGGCAAGCATCGGATCGATTACGATAAGTTCACGCTCTTCCACATCTTTTGGGAGCTTAACGTAGTATTCAACAGGTTTGAATGTCTCAGGGTCACGATACAACCCGACATGACCGACTTTTGCTGCGGGGATCAAGTCCAAGATCCCATCAACCATACCGAGGCCAGCGCGTAGAATTGGCACAAGGCCGAGCTTTTTGCCGGCAATTACTTTGGACTGACCAGGACCGACTGGTGTGTTAATCGTTACTTCCTCAAGTGATAAGTCTCTTGTAATTTCAAATGCCATCAACGTGGCGACTTCATCCGTTAGTTCACGAAATTCTTTCGTTCCCGTAGATACGTCACGAATGTATGTGAGTTTATGTTGGATAAGTGGATGGTCAAAAACGTATACTTTTCCCATAATTGCCTGCACTCCTTTAACTTGTCGTATTCAGCCTTTCAAAATTCTACAGAAAAAGCGCACCCGATTCAAGTGAAATTTGCGCTCATTTGTGTCCAATTTTTGGTCACATCTCGAGAAGAGTTATGATCGTTCACCATCTAGCATCGGCTCCGATGATAAACGATAAACATGAGCATGATGTTTTTTATACAGTAAGAAAAGCAGGAGAAATCCCCTGCTTACTCGTACATTGGGAAGCGCTTCGTCAGTGCATGCACCCGCCCTTTTGCTTCGCTTAACTTGTCTTCGTTCTCAATGTTGTTTAAGACGAGTCCAATAATTTCAGCGATTTCCACCATATCTTCTTCCTTAAAACCGCGAGAAGTGACAGCCGCTGTCCCAATCCGAATGCCGCTCGTTACAAACGGGCTTTCTGGGTCAAATGGAATCGCATTTTTGTTCGTCGTTACACCTACATCATCCAGTGCCTTTTCAACTACTTTACCCGTAAGGTTTAGCCCCGTTAGATCGAGCAATAACAAGTGGTTGTCGGTACCTCCAGACACAAGTTCAATGCCTTGTGCTTTTAATGACTCGCCCAACTGTTTGGCGTTCTTTACAATTTGCTTTGCGTAATCAGTAAATGAAGGTTGCAACGCCTCAAGAAACGATACCGCCTTTGCAGCGATGACGTGCATGAGCGGGCCACCTTGCAGTCCAGGGAACATCGCTTTATCAATTTTTTTTGCAAATTGTTCTTCACAAATGATGAGTCCACCACGTGGTCCACGTAACGTCTTATGTGTTGTGCTCGTGACGAAATGAGCATGCGGAACAGGGTTATTATGAACGCCTGCTGCCACAAGTCCAGCAATATGAGCCATATCTACCATCAAATAAGCATCAACTTTATCCGCAATCTCACGGAATTTCTTGAAATCTATTTCACGCGGATACGCTGATGCACCAGCAACAATGAGCTTAGGTTTATGCTCAATAGCCGCTTCTAACACTTTGTCATAGTCAATGCGATGGTCACCATCGGTCACACCGTACTCAACGAAATTGTACTGGACACCACTAAAGTTCACAGGACTGCCGTGTGTTAAGTGACCTCCGTGAGAAAGGTTCATTCCCAAGACAGTATCTCCGTGATCCAAAATCGTAAAGTACACACCCATATTTGCTTGTGCGCCAGAGTGCGGTTGAACGTTAACGTGATCACCACCAAAAATTTCTTTCACACGATCACGCGCGAGGTTCTCAACGACATCGACGTGCTCACAGCCCCCGTAGTAACGACGCCCAGGGTAACCTTCGGCATACTTATTTGTCAGTACTGAGCCTTGAGCTTCCATGACCGCTTCACTGACGAAGTTTTCTGATGCAATCAGTTCAATCTTCTCTCTTTGTCGGGTAAGTTCATTCTGTATCGCTTCAAAAATGGCTGGGTCTTGATTGGAAACGTGGTTCATAGTACGGAAAATCCCCTTCCCTATCTTTTTTTCTATTCTATCATGAATGATCGTAACTTGAACGAGGTCCACCAATATATTTTGGACGAGTTCTCGCCATCGTGACGATTGCCTCTCCTAATTTATGAATCGATGGTCTGACAGGTACAGCGACATGCTTAAGGTGCATGCCAAAGAGTGTGAGCCCGATGTCAATGCCTGCATCGGCTTTGACGTGTTCGACCATCACCCGCTCCCCGCCTTGTGAAAACGCAAGAGAAGCCAACGCCCCGCCCGCCGTTCGAACGGGGGTGACATTCACTTCCTCCATGTTGAGCGCTTTCGGAACGACAAGCGCCCGGTTGATGTGTTCACACCCTTGATACGCAGGATACAATTGGTATTTTTCACAAAATGCTTCAATTTCTGCAAACAAATCGGCAGCGATCTCAAAAGAACCGCTGCTTCCAATTTGTTTGCCAGCTACCTCGCTCGTACTTGCGCCGATTACGAGAATGTGACCTGGCCGAAGCTGAGCCGCTGCTTGTAACTCTTCGAGCATCGTTTTCAAATCTGCCCGAATGTGCATTAGTCTAGCTCCATCATTTTTTCCACTCTACGTTGGTGACGGCCACCTTCATATTCCGTTTCCAGCCACGTTGTAACGATCGCTTTCGCAAGTCCCGGTCCGATCACACGCTCACCCATCGCGAGCACGTTCGTATCATTGTGACGACGCGTCATTTCTGCACTAAACACATCGTGAACGAGCGCACAACGGATATTCTTTACCTTGTTTGCACTAATCGACATGCCAATTCCTGTCCCGCATATTAAAATGCCACGATCATACGTGCCCGCCGCGACCGCTTCAGAGACAGGGCGCGCGAAATCCGGATAATCCACACTCTCTGTTTCATGAGCACCCACATCCTCATACTCAATGCCCATCTCCTCAAGTAAAGGTACAATCTCTTTCTTTAATGCAAGACCGGCATGATCTGAACCAATGATTACTTTCATCATCCGTTCCTCCTTCTTCTCCTAGACTAATTTGTGCTGAATCTTTTGCAACAATCGTTCCAACTGCTCCGCCGTCGTCCGGTACTCAGCCAAATCTCCACCTATCGGGTCTGTTACTTCTTCGTCCGTTTCCCCGAATTCTGAAAGCGTGAAGATCCGTTCTTTATACTCGGGATAGAGCCGGTGCAACACGTCTCGGTGAGAACGCGTCATCGTTAACACAACATCCGATTTGTCGAGCAGAGGTTCGTTAATTTGCGTTGACGTATGCTGCTCTAAGCTTTGCCCTTTCTCTCGCACAATCATGCGTGAATGCTCAGCTGCACTCGCTCCGACCATCGCTTGGATCCCTGCAGAACGAACCGTGAGCTCCGGGTTTGCCTTTTTTAACAGTGCCTCTGCCATCGGGCTTCGGCACGTATTGCCTGTACAAACAAATAATACACTCGTCAAGGATAGATCCTCCTTTAACCGTCTCTTCTTTTAGTTTACCACCAAAACGAAAAAGAGTTAAAGGAATTGAACAATATACGGGTACGCGGAATACAACCCAAATACCGACAATACGACCCCAGCGAGCAGCTCCCCGTAATCCCCAATCCGGTTTCTAAACAAGTTGCCAAGCATAAAACCGGCGGCTGTCATGATCGTCGTTACTATACCAAATGTCAAAATGACCATCGTCGCTTCTGCACCGAATACGCCAAATGAAACACCGACAGAAAAACTGTCAAGACTAACGATAAATGCAAAAAATAAAATCCCGGCTCCGCGAAGGCGAAACGATTGTTCACTCTTGCCACCGAGGCTTGTGAATATCATTTGAATTCCAATAACCGTCAAGATGATTCCAGCGACAAAGCTGGCTACTTGTGGTCCAAAGAACCCACTAATCCACGCACCTAACACCATTCCCGCCAGCGGCATAATCATGTGGAACAACCCTACACTTGTAGCAATTCGCCATACTTCACTTCTTCTTAAACCAGGGCCAATGCCAAATACAAGCGCTATAGAAAAGGCGTCCATCCCGAGGGCAAGCGCAATGACGAACATACTCATAAACTCAACCATAAAAAACCCCCTTGTCTGTTGTACAAGCGTATGCAGACAAGGGGGTTTTTAGACATTCGCTGCCTTATTTAATCGATTCATAATCGCTCGGCCAATACCTTTTTCTTCAAACGACTGGATAATACACACATCCACATTTGGTTGCAGAGCATCGACTTCACGTAATACTTGGTACACTCTTTGCGAAACACGGTCGAGCCGGTCTTTTTCACCAAGGTTGAGATGGTGGTCTGCTTGAATTTCTTTTTGTAGATCAGCGGTTACCGCCGCCGCCACACGTTTTCCTTTGTTTCGATATTGATCGATAAGCTCTTGAAGCTCATTGGCTTGTTTGCCACCAATAATGAGCGCCGTATCGGGGGCATAATGACGGTATTTCATTCCTGGTGACTTCGGAGTGTGCTCAGCCGTATTCGCTGTGGGTCGCATAACAGAAGTCCCAACCGCGTCTTCAATCATTTCTTCAGTTACACCTCCAGGTCGAAGGATAACCGGAACGTCCCCTGAAAGATCGACAACGGTTGATTCTAGTCCGTACCCACATGCCCCGCCGTCTACCACTGCAGCAATACGCCCATTCAAGTCGTTCATAACATGCTCAGCAAGCGTAGGACTTGGACGACCGGAACGGTTTGCACTCGGTGCTGCAATCGGCAACTGCACTTCTTTGAGGATGCGCCTTGCGACTGGGTGGGAGGGCATTCGGATC
Source organism: Geomicrobium sp. JSM 1781026 (assembly GCF_041949955.1). NCBI lineage: Bacteria > Bacillati > Bacillota > Bacilli > Caryophanales > Geomicrobium > Geomicrobium sp. JSM 1781026. Next base: position 195,682 of record NZ_JBHFQF010000007.1, read on the forward strand.
GCCACTGTGTCCAACTTTGCGGTCACGATGTCAGGAACAAGCTGGCTTCTTTTCATAACTAACGTCAGTGCACCCGGCCAAAACGATTCGATTAATTGATTTGCCAATTCACTTCGTTCAGAGACGAGTGCATCGAGCTGCTCCAATTCACCTATATGTAAGATGAGCGGGTTATCACTCGGCCGCCCTTTTGCTGTAAAAATGTTCATCACCGCTTCTGTGGATAACCCGTTCGCCCCTAGTCCATAGACCGTTTCGGTTGGAAAAGCGACCAACTCGCCATTTTTCAATAATTTGGCCGCCTCTTTCACACTGTTCGCATCGTCAAAGTTATTCACATTTAATATTTTCGTATGTTGAGAACTCACTAATAATTCTCCTTCTATCGCTGGGATCTCTTCTATATCAAGGGTTTAAGAGATGTACACACGCTTAATAAGTTATCCACATATACCGTCATGTTATCCACATACCGCGTGGTGGTTGAGGATAACATCTACGATTTTTCTCCAAACCAATCTTCCCACAAATCGACGACGAAAAATCGAAATTCAGGTTCCTCGTTATCCTCAGAGTTATTCACACCCTCTGTTGATAACTCCTCTTCGTCTTCCTCATCATCCGTACCGATACCAAGATCGGTGAGACAGAGAGGCGGGAATAGGACACACCACCAGTTCTCGCCATTTCCTTCACCAATTTCAATCACCAATGCTTCATATAACCCTGCTGGATAAACGAGTGGCCCATATACTTTCGTCGGAAATTCTACATCGGTATTTAAAGACACATCGACAGGCAGATCGTATCCGTGATTTTCGACGACTGTCACTGCCAATTGTTCGAGGTTTCTGAGCTCTTTCTCAAATACTTCTCGTGCCTCATGTTTCGTATTTGTATCCTCAAGCATCTCTCTCGTATAAAGCGCAACTTCATCGCGGACATCGCGTTTAATTTGTTGATGAACGAGGGCATCTGAATGAGAGAAAATGCGAAGGCGAATGGCTTCCTCCGGCACGTCATCCTCTTCCATCCAGTATTGTTGTTGACTTTCCCACGTACTTACGACCATAAATAAACAAATAAAAGTATAAATAATAGCTTGCTTCATTTCGTTTCACCCCATCCTCTCTACCTAAAGTGTGGTCAGAAAGGATAAGGTTCTAAACGATGATTCGTCCGACAAATTTTGCTTATTGAAGGTCGACAACGACAATGCGGTCGTTACCATTCAGGTCCGCATGTACCGAAACTTTTGCACGTGGAAATGCTTTTTTCATAATCGCTGCAACAGCAGACCCTTGATCATAACCAATTTCAAAAAATGCCATCCCATCCGCTCGGATGATGTCTTGAATTTCAACACTGAGCCGGCGGTAAAAATCTAACCCATCTGTCCCACCTACAAGTGCCATATGTGGCTCATGCGCCCGTACATTCGTCTGTAGCTCTTCAATATCCTTTTCAGGAATGTATGGAGGGTTAGAAATAATGATGTGAAACTTCTCACCTTGGAAGGGCTCGGTCAAGTCGCCTTCACGCAATCTCACATTCACGCCTAATCGTTCAGCATTTGCCATAGCGACCTGTAATGCATCAGCGGATAAATCAGAAGCACTCACTTCAGCTTCTGGCCACTCTTTTGCGAGTGTAAGGGCAATCGCACCGCTTCCTGTGGCAATATCTACAATTTTAGGGTGCTGGAACCGCTCTTCGCCCCGTTCCAATATGAGCTCTACAAGTTCCTCTGTCTCCGGGCGAGGAATGAGAACAGCTGGATTCACAAGTAACGTTCGTCCATAAAAGTGTGCCTCGCCGGTAATGTATTGGGCAGGCTCCCCAGATGCAAACCTTTGAATCATTTGTTGAAATAGCTGCCACTGCTTTTCGGTTAATCTTTCGTGCAGCGCTAATTGAAAGGAAACGCCTGATTTCCCAACAACATCTTCTAACAGCCATTTTGCTCCGGCTACTTCAACACCTCGTGCTTCCAAAAAAGACGAAGCCCATTTGAGGGCTTCGTGTAGTGTACGTTCTTCTGTCATTGTTCATTGCTCTCCATCATTTTCGCTTGTTCTTCAACGATGAGTTGGTCAATAATTTCATCCAAGCCACCTTGTAAAATTTGTTCAAGCTTTTGCAAAGTGAGACCAATTCTATGATCAGTTACACGGCTTTGTGGGAAATTGTATGTTCGAATCCGCTCAGAACGGTCACCCGTACCGACCGCTGCTTTCCGGTTTTCAGCATATTCATCTTGCGCTTCTTTTTGGAACTTATCATACACTCTCGCACGCAAAACTTTCATCGCTTTATCGCGGTTTTTAATTTGTGACTTTTCGTCTTGGCAAGACACAACAATCCCAGTAGGTTCATGAGTAATCCGAACCGCAGACATAGTCGTGTTTACACTCTGCCCTCCAGGGCCACTTGAAGCGAATGTATCCACACGCAAGTCTTTGTCGTGAATCTCGACTTCGACCTCTTCTGCTTCAGGCAAAACTGCAACCGTCGCTGTTGACGTATGAATTCTTCCTCCTGACTCTGTCGAAGGAATACGTTGCACACGATGGGCCCCATTCTCATACTTCATCTTTGAATAAGCGCCATCGCCATTAATGGAGAAAATAATTTCTTTGAAACCACCGATGTCGGTACTGTGAGATTCAATAATATCGGTTTTCCAACGGTTTTGTTCAGCAAATCGACTGTACATTTTGAACAAGTCCCCTGCAAACAAAGCCGCCTCGTCACCACCGGCTGCTCCCCGAATCTCTATAATAACGTTTTTGTCATCATTCGGGTCTTTCGGGATTAAGAGAATCTTTAACTTCTCTTCAATCTCTGTTTTTCGCTCCTGCAACTCTTCAATCTCCATCTTAACCATTTCCAGCATGTCTTGATCTAATTTGTCATCAAGCATTGCCTTTGCATCGCTAAGCTCTTCTGACGTCGATTTATACGTTCGGTACGCTCCAACCGTTTCTTCTAAGTTCGATTGCTCTTTCGAGTAATCGCGTAATTTGTTTGTATCGCTAATTACTTCGGGATCACTAAGCCATTCGTTCAGTTGATTGTAGCGATCTTCCAGCGTTTGAAGTTTTTCAAGCACGCGCTTCACCTCATTTTTCATCTTTATTTAGTATAGTATAAGGAGGTAAGGAGGTCAAAGCGCCATGTTTCATGTGAAACACGCGCGGGAATGGTAGGATTATTCAGTACAAAAGAGGTGCACAAATGAAAAAACAATATGTCATTATCGGTGGAGATGCTGCGGGTATGAGCGCGGCTATGGAAATTGTGCGTGCACGAGATCCCGTAGAGACCGCGATTGTAACGCTAGAGAAGGGCGGAATTTATTCTTACGCGCAGTGCGGGTTACCTTATGTTATCGAAGGTGCCGTCCGCTCCACGAAGCAACTCATTGCGAGAGATGTGAGCACATTTCGTGAAAAACACGGCATTGATGCGCGCATTCATACCGAAGTCACGTCCATTGATTGTGAAAACAAAACCGTAACGTTCGTAACCGAAAAGCAAACGGAAGAGACAATCGCTTACGACAAACTGCTCATCGCTTCAGGTGCTAAGCCGTTTATTCCTCATTTACCTGGAAATGACCTACCTGGTGTACATACACTAAAAACGATCCCAGACCTTGAAGCCATTCAAACAGAATTAGCCGGTACAAAACACATCACCATTGTCGGTACCGGATATATCGGGCTTGAGATGGCGGAGGCCCTCATCGCCGAAGGAAAACAAGTACACATGGTTGCCCGGAGCCATCAGCTCGCGTCAACGTTTGATGCTGACATGGCTACACATTTAATGGAAGAAGCAACCGCTCAAGGCGTCAATGTGCTTTTTCAAACAAACGTAAGCGCGTTACATGCCGGCGACAACGGACGAGTACACCGAGTTGAAACAGACCGTGGCACCTTTGACACCGACTTGGTTCTGTTTGCGACAGGTATTGCTCCGAACACAGAATTTCTTAATGACTGCCCGATTGAACAGCATGAAAATGGGGCCGTTTGCGTGAATGATTATTTGGAGACGACCGTCTGTGACGTGTACGCAGCAGGAGACTGTGCAACTCAGTATCACCGAGTGAAGAAACAACACGACTACATGCCCCTCGGTACGCACGCAAATAAACAAGGGCGTATTGCTGGCATGAACATGAGCGAGACAGAACCGCCGCGCAAGTACCCTGGCATGGTTGGGACTGCTGTTTTCCGTTTTTTCAATTTGACCGCTGCAATGACCGGCCTGACCGAGCAAGCCGCCCGTGATCTTAATTTAGACATTGAAACCGTTACTTATGACGGTACGCACATTGCTGGTTATTTTGAAAACAAAATGCCATTACATGTGAAGCTCGTATACGACCGCAAGAGCGATCAGTTGTACGGTGCTCAAGCCATCGGTGCAGGTGCGGATAAACGGATTGATGTCGCAGCGACCGCACTTTATCAAGAACTTACGTGCAGAGATCTTGAAGATTTAGATCTATCCTACGCTCCACCATACAACGGGGTTTGGGACCCTCTTCAGCAAGCGGCCCGGCGCAGAAAGCGTTATTAAGTAGAAGACGGTCGCTAAATACTCTATCGTGTTTTCTCTACACTTCAGTGTAAGAGGGCAACATGACTAGCCAAAACTTGGTCAGCGTGAACGAGTGTGTAGAAAGTAAGACGCTTTTTAGTGAATTCGCGCTTTTACTTAGGGTACTCGGTGAGTGGCTCATGGCTATGGTAGGATATTTGCCAATTAGAAAACTTATTTAGCTAAAAATCTTACCATTGTTTGTTCTATGATAAGATTTGGAGTTCCTATGGCACGATTTTCAACGAATGGGTGCGTAAATGAAGAGAAATTTTTCCCTATCCAGTTCTATGGTAAGATTCTCGCCCTACACCGTGCTATGTAACCACGATGGGAAGGGTAAGGCTGCTTCAAAGAATAATTATAAGACGTATACCATGTATACGCACTTACTGAAAAATAAACATTTCCGATATAGGGCAACGCGCCTTGTTGCCCTATATCGGAAATGTATCCTAACCTTCGCCCATACACATCGGAAAAAGCGAGTCGCTGCTCCATCATTAGCGACTCGCTTTTCTTTCGATTTTGATCCCATGTCCTCACCCGTAGTTTCTCCTAACGAAGCGGGCTTCATCATGAGAATCTCACCCAATTCTCCCAGAAAGGAGACAAAAAAAAGACAAGTGGGGTTTCCCCGAGCTTGTCTTTTTTCTTACATGTTGTATTTCTTCTTAAAGCGGTCGATACGACCACCAGCATCGGCAAGTTTTTGTTTACCCGTGTAGAATGGGTGGGAATCAGAGCTGATTTCCACTTTGATTAACGGATAAGTGTTTCCATCTTCCCATTCGGCAGTTTCTTTTGATGATTTCGTTGAACCGCCTAGGAATTTGAAGCCCGTGCTTGTATCTAAGAAAACAACTTTTTGATATTGCGGATGAATTTCCGTTTTCATAAAGTATTTCCCTCCTCCCTCTTACAAAGAGGTCATTTTTACACATAACGTGATTATAACAACACGCCAGTGTTTTTACAAGGATCTGTTTATGAGTTTTCAAAATTTGGCATTACACGCCGGTTTTTGACTTTTGCTTTTGTCTCGTTTTTTCTCGTTCCATTCGTTCAAAGAACTCATCATTCGTTTTTGTATCTTTAATTCTGCGAATGAAATGGTCAACGAACTCCGGCGAATCATTCATCGTTTTACGCATCGCCCAGAGGCTCTCTAAATGCCCTTTTGGAATGAGCAGTTCTTCTTTACGAGTAGATGAGCGACGAATGTCAATGGACGGGAAGATTCTACGCTCAGCTAGGCGACGATCTAAGTGCAATTCCATATTTCCCGTTCCTTTAAATTCTTCATAAATGACATCATCCATGCGAGAGCCAGTGTCCACAAGAGCTGTCGCGAGAATCGTCATACTGCCACCTTCTTCAATGTTTCGCGCTGCACCGAAGAAGCGTTTCGGCCGGTGAAATGCAGCGGGATCAATCCCCCCGGATAACGTACGACCGCTTGGTGGAATGACAAGATTGTACGCCCGCGCAAGACGAGTAAGACTGTCCATCAAGATGACAACGTCTTTCTTCTGTTCAACGAGACGCATCGCCCGTTCCAATACGAGCTCCGTCACTTTAATGTGATTCTCTGGCACTTCATCGAAAGTCGAATGCACAACTTCCCCTTGTACCGAACGTTGAATGTCGGTCACTTCTTCGGGGCGTTCGTCAATTAACAAAACGATCAATTCTGCATCTGGATGATTTTCGGAAATGCTATTTGCGACTTGTTTTAATAAAGACGTTTTACCCGCCTTTGGTGGTGCAACGATTAATCCACGTTGACCGAAGCCGACTGGCGTCACAATGTCGATAATTCGAGCGGACAGACGCCCAGGGTTCGTTTCAAGTTGGATTCGTTTGTCTGGGAATAGTGGGGTTAACGCCGGGAAATGTGGTCGTTCCTTCGCAAGATCTGGCTCATCACCATTCACTGCAGACACTTGCAATAACCCATGGTAACGTTCATTGTCTTTTGGCTTTCGGACTTTACCAGACACACGATCACCGTTGCGCAAGTCAAACCGACGAATTTGTGATGCTGAAATATAAATATCTTCAGAACTAGCCATGTAGTTGATCGGTCGTAAAAACCCATAGCCTTCTGTCTGAATTATCTCTAATACACCTTCCATAAACATGTGCCCATCTTGTTCTGCTTGCCCTTTTAAGATCGCAAAAATTAATTCTTGTTTCGTTAACTTACTATAGTAAGAAATCTTCAAATCCTTTGCATGTTTGTAAAGATCACGTAGCGTTTTTTGCTCTAGCTCAGCTAAAGTCAATCTACATCACCGCTTTCATTTAATTTTCATTGGTGTCTAGTTGTAATTGTTGGATTCAAACCGGGTAGGCAAAACAATGAGGGGAATGTACTTGTAAACTATGTTCATATATAAGGATGGGGGGTGCGTGTAACTCTTGGTAATAACGTACCATAGTCTTCTTCGAATGAAAACCGAATTTTTGTCACGCTCCCCCTCGTCTTTCTAGTCTTTCATCACAAAATCAGGCTTTTTCACAACGTTATGTTTTCCGTCGATGAATCGGACAGTTCCTGATTTTGCACGCATGACGAGCGATTGTGTTGTCGCCTTGGTGCTTTTATAGTGAACGCCTTTTAGTAGTTCTCCGTCGGTTACGCCCGTCGCTGCAAAAATGCAATCATCGCCACCAACAAGGTCATCCATCTCTAAAATACGGCTCGTATCATCGATGCCCATTCGCTTACAACGCTCTTCTTCAGCAGCATCTTTTGGTAACAGACGTCCTTGGAATTCTCCACCTAAGCATTTGAGGGCAACTGCCGAGATTACTCCTTCAGGAGCACCGCCTGTTCCCATTAATAAATCCATACCGGTTTCATCAAATGCGGTGTTAATGGCTGCAGCCACGTCACCGTCTTGAATGAGTTTGATTCTTGCCCCTGCTTCACGCACCTCTTGAATAAGCTTGGCGTGACGATCACGATTTAAAATGCTAACGACGAGGTCTTCAACATCTTTGTTCTTCGCTTTTGCAACCGCCTTCAAATTATCCTCCACAGAAGCATCGAGACTGACAACACCTACAGCCTCGGGACCGACGGCAATTTTGTCCATGTACATGTCCGGTGCATGCAACAATCTGCCGTTGTCTGCGACAGCGAGGACAGCAAGTGCATTCCAAGTACCTGCGGCAACGATGTTCGTTCCTTCAACTGGATCGACGGCAACGTCCACTCTCGGTCCGTAGCCATTCCCTAACTTTTCACCAATATAGAGCATCGGTGCTTCGTCTTTCTCACCTTCACCGATGACGACCGTACCTTTCATTGGAATGGTATCGAACACATCACGCATGGCACTTGTTGCTGCATCATCAGCCTCTTCTTTCATGCCTCTGCCCATCCATCTGGCTGCAGATAAAGCGGCTGCTTCTGTCACACGGACAAGCTCCATTGATAAACTACGTTCCATCTTTTTGCCCCCTGATCGATCGTTATGAACTTTTTAACTGTTCCTGCTCTTCATGACTTAACGGTTCTCGCCACAATTTAGCACCAAGCCCTTTAAGCTTTTCTTCTAATGATTCATACCCACGATCGATATGATGTACGCCAGTAATCTCGGTCACACCATTTGCCATAAGTCCTGCTATGACCAGCGCTGCACCGGCACGAAGATCACTTGCTTTTACACGAGCACCTTCTAGGCGTTTGCCACCATTGATCATTGCCGAACGTCCTTCGACCTTAATGTCTGCACCCATACGGCGAAGCTCATCAATGTGTTTAAACCTGGCATTATAGATCGTATCGGTAATAATGCTTGTGCCCTTCGCTTTGACGAGCAAAGATGTTACTGGTTGTTGCAAGTCGGTTGGAAAACCTGGATGGACGAGGGTTTTAATGTCTGCACCTGTAATTTGCTTACTTTTCTCGACGATAATTACATCATCGTCACTTTGCACGTTCACACCCATTTCATCCAGCTTCGCAATGAGTGATTCCAAATGATCTGGAATGACATTTTTTATCTTTACATCTGTGCCCATACACGCAGCAGCAATAATGTAAGTGCCTGCCTCTATTCGATCAGGAATAATTGAATGTCCGCAACCTTTGAGCTGTTCTTTTCCTTCGATACGAATGACATCCGTTCCTGCGCCTTTAATGTCTGCACCCATACTCGAAAGGAGCGTTGCCACATCAATAATCTCAGGTTCTTTTGCAGCATTTTCAATAATCGTTTTTCCTTTTGCTTTTACAGCAGCGAGCATAATATTGATGGTTGCACCAACACTGACCACATCCAAATAAATTCGTGCACCAACAAGTTCTTTTGCACGTAAATAAATCGATCCTTGCTCATTCGTGACCACTGCACCTAGTGCTTCAAATCCTTTAATGTGCTGATCAATCGGACGCGGGCCTAAGTTACAGCCTCCAGGAAGACCGATGGCTGCTTTTTTGAATTTGCCAAGCATAGCGCCCATCATATAATAGGATGCTCTCATTTGCTTCACTCGACCGTTTGGCAAGGGCATAGGTTTGATTCCTCGCGGGTCTATTGTAATCTCATCGCCTTTTTGGGTCACATGGCCCCCAATATGTGTTAGCAGATCACTAAGTACTTCCACATCGGAAATGTTTGGCAGGTTATCAATCCTTACTGGTGAATCGGCAAGCAAAGCTGCCGGTATAAGCGCAACTGCACTGTTTTTGGCTCCGCCGATTTGCACTTCTCCTGTCAGCGGATGACCCCCTTCGACCATTAACTTTTCCATTGGTATGTCACTTCCCTCATCCATCGGAATCAATTAGAAACGCAGGCTTTCCGAAGAAAGCCTGGTCATATCCTCTTATTTGCCAGTATAGTCACGAGTTCTATATGCTAGACACGTTTACTTGTTGCCTGCGACTTTGTCCCAATCAGCTAAAAACTTCTCGATGCCTTGGTCTGTTAGTGGGTGCTTCGCTAACTGCTCAATCACATTATAAGGAATGGTTGCGATATCGGCGCCAAGCTTCGCGGCTTCTGTCACATGGACAGGGTGGCGAACACTCGCGGCAATAATTTCAGTATCAATGTCATGTGTAAGGAAGATATCGGCAATTTCTTCAACAAGGGCAAGTCCATTGCCGCCAATATCATCTACACGACCGAGAAATGGGGATACGTACGAGGCGCCTGCACGTGCGGCTAGAAGCGCCTGTACACTTGAGAAGATAAGTGTCACGTTCGTCTTAATGCCGAGATCTTTAAATGCTTTAACTGCTTTTAACCCTTCAACCGTCATTGGCACTTTTACTGTAACGTTTGGAGCAACAGCTGCAAGTTCTTTTCCTTCTTCAATCATCGCATCTGCTTCTAATGCAATAACTTCAGCGCTCACAGAACCGTCGACAAGTGCAGTAATCTCTTTCAGACGATCTTTAAAATCAACGCCTTCTTTTGCGACGAGGCTCGGGTTTGTTGTTACACCGTCCAAAATGCCTAGTGCATAGGCCTTTTTAATCTCTTCAATGTTTGCTGTATCAATAAAAAACTTCATGAAATTCTCCTCTCCTGCTGTAAAAAGTTACTTCGCTTTTCCGGATGAGCCGAAGTCACGCATTTTTCCTTTTACCGTTTCTTTAATCGCATCGCGTGCAGGACCCATATATTTACGCGGGTCATACTGTTCAGGGTTCGATTCAAACACCGCTTTTACAGCCTCTGTCGCCGCAATTTGACTTTCAGTATTTACATTTACTTTCGCATGGCCGTATTCAATCGCTTTTTGTACATCTTTCACAGGTAGACCTGTACCACCATGCAATACGAGTGGCGTTAAGCCGACAAGTTTGTTGATTTCTTCCATTTGCTTAAACCCAAGATTCGGTTCGCCTTTGTATGGACCATGAACTGAGCCAAGCGCTGGTGCAAAGCAGTCAACACCTGTTTCTTTAACGAGACGCTCACATTCTTCAGGAATGGCATAATTTGCATCTGCCGCATCCACGACGAGGTCATCTTCCTGTCCACCAATTCTTCCAAGTTCGGCTTCTACAGATACACCAACAGCATGAGCCATTTCAACGACACGTTTTGTGAGCGCAATGTTCTCCTCAAGTGGATCATGAGAACCGTCGATCATAACTGAAGTAAATCCAGCATGAATCGCTTGGGCACACGCTTCAAAACTTGAACCGTGATCAAGGTGAATCGCTACCGGTACTGTGACGTTGTATGTCTTCATGTATGACTTCACCATTTGTACAACTGCTTCAAAGCCTCCCATATATCGGGCTGCTCCTTCAGAAACACCACAAATAAGCGGTGATTTCTCTTCTTCTGCCGCTTGTAAAATTGCTTGAGTAAATTCCATATTATTTAAATTGTATTGTCCAACAGCATAGCGGTTTTCCTTTGCTGTTCTGAGCATTTCTGTCATAGAAACTAATGGCATATGTTACTTCCTCCTTGTACTGGCTAAAGAATTTCATTCTCTGATATTATAGCATATCCTGTTTTCATGATACATCTATGTATCCATCGCACCGCTCACAAGATCGCGAATTTCTTTAATGTCAAATGGCTTGGCAATTGACCCATACACCCCTTGCTCTTTTAATACGTCATTAAAATCAAGTTCTTCGTAAGCTGTCATCATAATGATGCGAATGGACGAATTTCTCCCCCGAATTCGTTTCAGAACATCAATCCCATTTATACCAGGGAGTTTAACATCTAAGATGGCAAGTTTAAAGGAATCTTCTGCCAACACTTCCAATGCTTGATATCCATTAGAAGCAAGGTGAACCTCATACCCTTCTTCTGTCAAAATGGCTTCAATTAGTTTACGAATACCTGCTTCGTCGTCTACAATGAGTATTTTTTGCAAATATAGTCACCTCTTGCCATTAAAAGATTCCACTTGGTATGGTACGGAATTCATCATCACATTACATGAATTCTTCACAGCAACTGAAATCTCCTCTTTTTGTAAGCTTGAGAATCGGGTAAACTTGTGGATAATAACGTTAGAAAAGGTGACTTTAAGATGATGAAAATGTATACGACGCAACTACAACGCGTCTTTACACTTATTCAAAACCAAGAAGAACAAATAGAAGAAAGCAGCCGGATGCTCGCTGCCGCCCTCGTCGGTGAAGGAACCATTTATCTTTGTGCGTCGGCACGTTTTCAATCACTCGCACAAGCACTAACAGAAAACCCGGACACATTAGATAAAACGGTATATCTTCCATTAGATGACGCCTTAAAGGTCGTCACACCAGCAGATCGTCTCGTTTATATCACCGAAGAATCAGACAACGAGAACGATAATCAACGTCTGCAACAAATTCTTTCAGCCGAAACGCCGGTCGTGTTTCTTGGTTCAGCAGCACCAGACCTACAACAAGTCGAAGGCATGGAAGAACCTTTCTACGTAGAAACGTCATCAAAAGGCCTTGTCCCTAACTTGGATGGTTCGAGAAGCGGATATCCCGGTGAAATTGCCATCGTATACGCGTATCAAATGCTCATGTTCCACATAAAGGAACTACTAGATTGAATTCAGTGTATCACGGTTTCTCGCTCAAAATGTGAAAAAGCTGTCGAGAATCTTGTATTACCAGTGGTTTTTTCTTATTCGCACAAAAAAAGCGCTGCTCCGTTCGGAAACGGATGCAGCGCTTTTTTAGTTCTCTCCTAAGGAGCAACGGATAAATTCTCTAAATAGCGGTTGCGGACGTGTTGGTCGTGAAACGAATTCCGGGTGGAACTGCGCCGCAACGAAGTATGGGTGGTCAGCAAGTTCAATAATCTCTACGAGGCGGTTATCTGGGCTAACCCCTGAAAATATGAACCCTGCCTCTTCAAATGCTTCGCGGTACGCGTTGTTAAACTCGTAACGATGACGGTGACGCTCGTACACAACTTCTTCACCATACGCACGTTTGGCGACCGTACCTTCTTTTAACTTACAAGGATAAAGTCCAAGGCGGAGAGTTCCCCCAAGGTCTTCAATGTCCTTTTGTTCGGGAAGCAAGTCAATGATTGGGTTGCTCGTCTCTGGCACCATCTCCGCAGAAGCTGCATCACTTAGCCCAAGTGCATTACGTGCAAATTCAACAGATGCAAGTTGCATTCCTAAACAGATCCCAAAGAATGGCACGCGGTTTTCTCTTGCATAACGGATGGCAGAAATCTTGCCTTCCACTCCGCGATGTCCAAACCCATAAGGAACTAATACGCCGTCAACGTCTTTAAGTTGATCTGCGACATTGTCGTCGGTCACGTTTTCTGAATCAATCCAACGAATGTCGATATCTGCGTCATAAGCATAACCCGCATGCTTCAACGACTCAGCAATTGAAAGGTACGCGTCTGGGAGCGAGACGTACTTTCCAACGAGCCCGATCGTCGTTTTCTTAGAAAGGTGCTTCACTTTCTCAACCAACTCGGTCCATTCTTTCATATCAGCTTCAGGCTTTGGCGAATCAATCTTCAAGTGATTGCAGACGATATCATCGAGGTGCTGATCTTGCAAATCGAGTGCAACTTGATAGAGCGGATTTGCATTTCTAGCTTCAATGACCGAGTCCTTATGAATGTCACAGAAAAGGGCAATTTTCTCTTTCATCTCTTCAGGTACGGGTTGCTCTGTTCTCACGACAATGACATTCGGCTGAATCCCTAAGCTTCTTAATTCTTTTACGCTATGTTGCGTTGGCTTAGACTTCATTTCACCTGCTGCTGATAAATACGGGATCAACGTACAATGAATGTACATTACGTTCTCTCTACCTACATCGCTCTTAATTTGGCGAATCGCTTCTAGGAAAGGCAAGCTTTCAATATCGCCGACGGTACCGCCAATTTCTGTAATGACAACATCTACATTGGCTTCATTGCCAGCGCGGTACACACGGTCTTTCAATTCATTTGTTACGTGGGGGATAACTTGAACTGTTCCTCCGAGATAATCGCCGCGGCGTTCTTTACGAATGACCGATGAATACACTTTTCCTGTTGTCACGTTGCTGTTTTGATTCAAGTTAATGTCAATAAAACGTTCATAATGACCGAGGTCCAAATCCGTTTCGGCACCATCATCGGTAACGAAAACCTCACCGTGCTGGTAAGGGCTCATTGTCCCTGGGTCTACGTTAATATAAGGATCAAACTTCTGAATCGTTACATTCAAACCTCTGTTTTTTAGAAGACGTCCTAGAGATGCTGCTGTAATCCCTTTTCCTAAGGACGACACAACTCCCCCTGTGACAAAAATATACTTTACGGCCATTTCGCCAACCCCTTCCTTCTTCATCCATTTTGCTTATACAATAAAAAAAAGTGAGACCTCCGCCTTCATCGGGGGCACACTTCTCGCGTCTACTTACTATTTATCTGACAAACCTATTTTATACCTTCTGGACAAGCCCAAAATTGATTCTACCCCCGGATCGCCCAATTGTCAAGAATTGAAATGCCAAGTGTGAGTGCACGGGTTGAGTCTTATAAGGATGCTCGCCATACACCGCCACCACCGGGTAAAAACCCAGATTTACGGTAAAAACTTTCGTGCGTGGGATCATACGTTACTGTCACAACCTCAAGTCCGATAACACGAGCTTCTTGCAGCAACGCCTCAACGATCTGACCTCCAATACCTTTCTTTCTGTAACTTGGATGGACAATGATGTCTTCCATATAACCGTGCTCCAATCTCATCCCACATACATAACCAAAGCCGATGAGTTCGTCGTGTTCATCGCGGACAACTGCCCAGAAGTTACACCGCTCAAAAAGTGTTGGATAATCTTCGTCACGCCGCTCCCACCCTACCTTTTCCCGTAACGCCGGCACTTCATCTTCCTCTACCTGCAAGCCAATATTCACTTCATACGACATGATCATTCTTCCTTTCACTATAAATCTTTTTGGATTATTATAGATTCGAAATAGAATTCTTAAAGAAATCTCTAGCATTCCTCGAAAAATTCCTCTTTTATATGCCACGTTTTTTATTTCCCGGGCAATATTTGACAGCGCCTTTTTTTCTTTACTAGGGATAAGAGAACACGCTTTTCAAACTCGTACACATACGATGTACTGTATCCTTTTCAGAAAGGAGTGTGCTCAATATGAGACAACCTTATCATTTGTGGAACCCTACGAGAGATTTTATTCGCTCACAATGTCATGACGGTGGCTTTTCTCACCAACCTCCATTTCGTATTGTCATTAATAACAACCTAATTAATGGTCCTGGTACAGTCACTCAGCCCGTGCAGCAACAACCTTTACCATTATTCTAAAACATCTTAAGCCCAATGGTATCGACCATTGGGCGTAACTTTACTTACGTGTCTTCGGTATGACCATCCACGACCTGAATGACACGATCACAAATCGGTAATAAACGTTCGTCATGTGTAACGAGCACTGCTGCTTTTTTTCGCATTTTCACTTGCTCACTTAGTTGCTCAATGACTTGGTGGCCGCGCTTAGTATCGAGACTGGCCGTCGGCTCGTCAGCGAGAATAAGATCAGGTTCGTTCATCCACGCTCTCGCAATCGCCACTCTTTGCTTTTCCCCGCCTGATAAGCTTGATGGGAACATATGGAGACGATGGCGTGGTTCGCGCCGAACCGAATCCGGCGGGGCCGACAGTTTGCTCGTTTATCGGCATTGAATCTGCGCTCCAGTTGGAACAAACTGCGCGCAAAAAGGCAGTCCGCACCAGGCGATCCCTCCCAACTAACGCTCAACAGCGCAAATCAGGAAAATCTTACGTTCATTCTATATACGTCGCACGATAACACCGCCGTTCCCCATATGCTTCGTTTTTGAAAACCGTACGTCAACCCTGTTTATTCATCTAAACCTCAAGTGCGAGCAACGATCGGCACCGGAGGTGCCGAAGGTGAACCGAGTGCTCTTCGGCATAGCCCATGCTGACGTCTCGTTCGTTTATGTAATCAAAAAGGGTAGTGGAGCTTTTTACGCCGAGCGTATGAAAACGAGGTTCTGTGCAAGTACACTCTGAAGAAACAGTGAATTTCTTTAGCGCAACATAGTTAAATTAACCTACAAAAAAAGCTGCTGAGTATACACTCAGACAGCAGGTAAGTTATCGCTTAGTTGTTATCATCGTCTTCTTCGTCATCATCTTCAGCGTCGTCTTCTTCGTCATAGTCGTCGCTTTCATCATTGTCGTCGTAGCCGTCAAAGTCATCGTCTGATTGTTCATCGGCATCCGAATCGTCTTCGTTGGCAATCTCATCCAACTCATCTTCGATGTCTTCAAATTCCTGTGCTTCTTCTGGTTCGGGTGCTTGGAAGGTATTCCCAAGGTCTTCGTCCGTCTTATCCACGGGATACCACTCTTTTAGCCCCCAATGATTGTTTCCAAGATGAACGAACCGGCCATCTATATTCAAGGTTGTAAATAACTTGGTGCGACGATCATCGAGGTCTTTACTCGGAATCTGCTTTAATTCTGAAACTTGAGTAAAGAAATTAGCAAACTCTGCTGGGCCATTCTTTTCTTTAATCAAACGATACGAAATCTCGACAGCAGACATTTCCGTAATCTCTTCACGGCTAAGCTCTTTAATGGTCAATGCAACCTACACCCTTTCGTAAGTGGCTCGCTTTCGATCTGCAAAGCGGCGTGCATACCTACCATTATAAACATAAACACAAGCTTTATGCTATAAAAATCCCTTTCTTTTATTTCTTTCATTTACTGTTGGGTACGTATGCTTCTCATCACGTCTTGCAACTGCAATTCTGTATACTCTTCTAACGAGAAATTCTTGCGAAGTGCCCACCGGCGAAACGTCCACATATAGCCTTTTGTCATGATGTTTTCTGACAGCAATTGAATCTCTTGATCGCTTGCAATGATCTCTCCTCGTTCACGACAATCGACGATGACATTCCGAATATCGTCGGTCATGCTCCGATCTCGGTCCAATACATACGTTAGTGCATCTTTTGGTAACGATTTTGACTCTTGATACATGACTAACACTTCATCTTGCATTTCATCCATTACTTGAATAAGGCTGCGAATTAAGTGTTTAAAGCGTTCGATGCCTGGGCTGCTTTCTTCTAGCAGTTCATTAAATCGCCCTTTTACTCCATCATGCACAGCGTCGCACACGAGATAGAGGACGTCTTCTTTCGAGCCGATGTATTCATAAAGTGTGCCGATGCTAAACCCAGACGCTTTTGCAATCTCTCGTGTTGTCGTTCGGTGGAACCCTTTTTCATGGAACAATTGGACAGCGGCTTTAACCATCTGTTCTCGACGTTTTTTTATTAACACTTCATCTTTTACCATCGCTGGTACGTGACGTTTCATCCTGTGGTCACCCCTTTAACAACCCTTTACTAATAACCACCTTTTGAATCTCATTCGTTCCTTCATAAATTTGTGTGATCTTCGCATCACGCATGTACCGTTCAACTGGATATTCTCGTGTGTATCCATACCCACCGAATACTTGGACCGCTTCGGTCGTCACTTCCATTGCCGCATCTCCGGCGTATAGCTTGGAGATTGCCGATGCGTGTCCGTACGGTTGATTGTTCTCTTCGAGCCAAGCGGCTTGATACGTGAGCAAGCGTGCTGCTTCTACTTTAGCAGCCATCTCTGCTAACTTAAACGAAATGCCTTGATTCGTAGCAATCGGTTTGCCAAATTGCTTACGCTCCTTTGCATATTGGACAGCTGCGTCCAGTGCCCCTTGAGCAATGCCGACCGCTTGAGCAGCAATCCCATTTCTGCCTCCATCGAGCGTTTGCATTGCAATCTTAAAGCCAGCCCCCACGTCACCAAGCACGTTCGCTTTCGGTACACGACATTGATCAAACCGCACCTCTGTCGTTGGTGATGAGCGAATGCCGAGCTTTTCTTCTTTTTTACCGACGGAAAAGCCGGCAAACGATTGTTCAACGATAAACGCCGTCACACCACCATGACCGTCCGCAGATTCCGTTTTGGCGAACACAATATACACATCGGCAACGCCGCCATTCGTAATAAAAATCTTTGATCCGTTCAACACGTAATCGTCTCCATCAAGAACGGCGGATGTTTTCATTGACGCAACGTCAGAGCCTGCTCCAGGTTCTGTTAGCGCATACGCACCGATGAATTTTCCTTCTGCCAGGGGTTTTAAATACTTTTCCTTTTGTTCTTGATTGCCAAATTTATGAATTGGCCAGCTTGCTAGTGATAAATGAGCGGACAGCGTAACCCCGGTACTCGCACACACTCGGGACAACTCCTCAACCGCAAGCACATAGCTCACATATCCACTACCGGCACCGCCTTCCTCTTCAGGCCAAGGCAAACCCGTCAGGCCAAGCTCTGCCATCTTCGTAAAAATTTCACGATCAAAGCGCTCTTCATGGTCACGAATTGCCGCTGTAGGTTCAACTTCTTGCTTAGCAAAATCCCGCACCATTTTTCGGATCATTTGTTGTTCGTCTGTTAGTTGAAAGTTCACGCTTTATCACCCTTTGTTCATCAGCTGCTTACTGATGACCATTTTTTGTATTTCACTTGTGCCTTCATAGATCTCACACACTTTGGCGTCACGGAAATATCGCTCAATTTCATATTCTTTCGTATACCCGTAACCACCAAATACTTGCAATGCTTGTTGTGAGACTTCAACTGCCGCTTTTGACGCAATCAATTTGGCAATCGACGCTTCTTTCACACAGGGCACACCAGACTGCTCAAGATTTGCGGCTTGATAGACGAGACACTTCGCTGCTTCAACTTCAGTTGCCATTTCCGCGAGCTTAAAGGAGATGCCTTGATTTCTGGAAATGCTCGCGCCGAACTGTTTCCGTTCTTTCGCATACCGAACGGCTCGCTGTAGCGCTCCTTCAGCGATGCCAAGGGCTTGAGCCGCAATCCCAATTCTTCCTGCATTAAGGTTCGCTAAAGCGACACGGTAGCCATCGTTTAACTCCCCGAGGAGATTCTCCTTCGGAACGATCATATTTTCAAAAATGAGCTCACTCGTATTCGTCCCGTGCATCCCCATCTTTTCCTCTTTTTTGCCGACAATCAGCCCTTGTGAATCTGCATCAACGATAAACGCGCTAATGCCTCGATTGCCTGGCTCCTCGCCCGTACGTGCGAATACAATATACACGCCTGCAGCACCCGCATTTGTAATAAACGCCTTTGTGCCATTTAACACGTAATGGTCTCCTCGGTCGACCGCTGTCGTCTTAAGAGAAGCCGCATCCGAGCCTGCGCCAGGTTCAGTGAGTGCAAAAGCACCAATTTTTTTGCCTTGTGCAAGGTCGGTCACATAGGCGTGCTTTTGTTCTTTTGTTCCGTACTTCACAATCGGACCGGTTCCAACGGATGTGTGCACGGAAAGAATCACACCTGTTGACGCAGAAATTTTAGATAACTCATGAATCGTGGCGATGTACGCAACAAAGCCCATCTCTGACCCACCGTACTCCTCTGGGACCGGTATCCCCATCAAACCTAGCTCACCCATTTGCTCCACAAGCCCATAAGGAAACTCATCTTTTTCCATCGAAGGAACCCAAGACTGAACCTCATTTTCAGCGAATTTTCGCACGACGTTGCGAAGCATCTCCTCTTGTTCATTCGGATTAAGATTCACAGCGTTACTTCCCTTCCTGTTAATCTGAGCGAGCGCTCAGTATTACATCAAACAAAGAGGAACCGGAACAACTACGCCCGGTCCTCTAGCCTTCACACAGAAATCATCACAGCGTCACCTTGACCGCCACCACTACAAATCGCAGCAACACCGATGCCTCCGCCACGTCTTCTCAGTTCGTACGCAAGTGTTAAAAGAATGCGGTTTCCACTCGCACCAATCGGGTGACCGAGCGCAACAGCACCTCCGTTTACATTTACCTTTTCAGGGTCAATGCCCGCCAGTTTTTCACCGACAAGTGCCACGACTGAGAATGCTTCATTCATTTCAAATAAATCAATTTGATCTTTGGACAAGCCTGTTTTTTCACATAGCTGATCAATGATGAGCCCTGGGGTTTCAGGAAACCTTTCTGTTTCCACAGCAAGAGCTGTATGGCCGATAATCGTTGCAATTGGGGTCAGACCATCTTCTTTAGCCGCATCTTCACTCATGACGACGAGCGCACACGCACCATCATTGACACCCGGAGCATTGCCTGCGGTAATCGTTCCGTCTTTGCCAAAGACCGGCTTTAACTTTTGGAACCCTTCGAGTGTCGCATCTTTTCGAATTGCTTCGTCAACAGATACTGTCACGTCGCCTTTACGCGTTGATACCGTCACCGGTACAATTTCTTCTGCGAACACGCCGCGTTCTTCAGCTGCTGTAGCACGATTGTGACTGCGAAGCGCCCATTCATCTTGAGACTCACGGCTAATGCCGAACTTCGTAGCATTCTCATTACCGTACACGCCCATGTGTACTCCTTCAAACGCACAAGTGAGCCCATCGTGAATCATAAGGTCTTGAAGCGAAGCGTCTCCCATCTTCTGACCGGTACGCATTCCTTTCATAAAATGAGGTGCCGCACTCATTGACTCCATTCCTGCAGCAACGATTCGGCTTGCGTCCCCGCTACGAATAATCTGATCCGCTAGCGTCACACTTCTCATCCCTGAAGCGCACACTTTATTCACTGTTTCCGTCTTTACTTCCCAAGGAATGCCCGCTTGTCTTGCCGCTTGGCGCGAGGTGAGCTGACCTTGACCCCCTTGCAATACATGACCGACGATAACTTCATCTACACGATTTGGGTCTGTCCCTGCTCGCCGCAGTGCCTCTCTCATCGCCTCGCCACCAAGTTCCATCGCAGTTAAACTCGACAACCCTCCACCTAAGCGGCCGAACGGGGTTCTCGCCCCGTCGACAATGACCGTCTTTGTCATCACACTCGCTCCTTCACATTCAAATCTGTTACGCAGACTCTGTGACGTCTGATTTTACGCCAACAACCGAACGTTCAAGAATTTCAACAATGTCAAGGGTCTCAACAGACTCTTCAACTTCTTTATCTTTCGTACCGTCACTAAGCATCGTTAAGCAGTATGGACACGCACTCCCGATCATTGTTGGGTCAACGGCTAACGCTTGCTCGGTACGGGATACGTTCACACGCTGTCCAGCTTCTTCTTCCATCCACATCATACCGCCACCAGCACCACAGCACATGCCGTCTTCGCGATTTCGCTCCATCTCAACAACTTTAAGACCTGGGATGGCACGTAAGATTTCTCTTGGTGGATCATACACATCGTTGTAACGGCCTAAATAACAAGAATCGTGATACGTAATCGTTTCATTTAACTCGTGCGTCGGTGTTAACTTTCCAGCTTGTAACAAATCAATGAGTAATTCGGTATGATGGTACACTTCGACATCTTCAAGACCAAACTCCGGGTACTCATTCTTAAATATGTTGTACGCATGGGGATCAATTGTGACGATCTTTTTCACGTCGTTCTTTTGGAATTCACTAATGTTTGCCGCAGCAAGCTCTTGGAACAAGAACTCGTTACCGATACGTCTCGGTGTATCTCCAGAGTTCTTCTCTTTGTTTCCAAGAATTGCGAACTTCACGCCCGCTTCATTCATCAGCTTCGCAAACGATGCAGCAATCTTCTGGCTACGCTTATCATATGAACCCATCGATCCAACGAAAAACAGATATTCAAACGTCTCTTCCCGTTTCTTCATTTCTTTTACAGTCGGAGCATCGATATCATCGCGACCGTCTCTCCAATTCTCGCGCTCTTTTCGGTTAATGCCCCACGGGTTGCCTTGACGTTCAATGTTCGTCATGGCCCGCTGTGCTTCTGGGTCCATTTTCCCTTCTGTCAGCACAAGATATCGGCGCATATCAATAATCTTATCAACATGTTCGTTCATAACTGGACACTGGTCTTCACAGTTTCGGCACGTCGTACATGCCCATAGTTCATCTTCAGTAATGACATCCCCAATGAGGTTCACATCATATGAAGCCGCTGCTTCTTCACTACCTTGTGCAGCGAGTTGATTCGCTGTCGCATTGCCAAATGCAAATGCTGGTAACCACGGGCTTTGCGACGTAACTGCCGCACCTTTTTCTGTTAAGTGATCACGCATCTTTAGCAGTAAGTCCATCGGTGAAAGAATCTTCCCGCTTCCAGTTGCAGGGCACATATTCGTACAACGTCCGCACTCTACACAAGCATATAAATCAAGCAATTGCTTCTGATCAAAATCTTCAATTTTCCCTTTACCAAACTCTTCTTTTGACTCATCTTCAAAGTCAATCGCTTCAAGCTTCCCGGTTTTGTGCGTCGGGCCAACCCATACATTTGCAGGCCCGGCAATTAAGTGGGCGTGCTTGGATTGCGGAATGTACACGAGGAAAGTGAGCAAGAACAATAAGTGGAACCACCAGAACACGTAAAACAATGCTGTCGCTACATCAGCGCCAACAAACCCAAGTCCGGCAGCAATTGCTGAGGAAGCAGGCTCATAAACCGACCATACTGCCGATCCACCAGCAACCGCCTCCATTCCTTTCGTCATGAGCTTGAATACCATGACACCACTCAAGAGGATGAGTACGAGACCAGCTTTCCAGTTTCTCTTTAAGCGAACAATCTTCTCAATGTAGCGGCGATAGAATGCCCAAACGACACCGAAAAGAATTAAAAGTACGACAATTTCTTGTGAAAGCGTGAAAAACGGATACAAAGGCCCTAGTGGCAAACTACTGCCTGGGTTAATCCCCTTCCAAATCACATCAATGGCACTGAGCTGTACAATTAAAAAGCCATAAAAGAAAATCAGGTGAATGATACCACTTTTCTTATCTTTCAGTAATTTCTTTTGCCCAAAGACGTTTACAAGCACCGCTTGCCGACGTTCTTTCGACGTGAGAATGAACTTCGCTTCTTGACCGAGCTTAATAAATCCTATTCTCGTTTTTACGAGTTTTGCAAATAAGTATACGGCGTACGCTGTGACTAGCAAGAAAGCGATTACATGAATCCAATGGAAAATCTCCATATGAGTACGCTCCTTTCCTACCCCTTTTTTTGTCTATTACAAAGAGTATAACAAAAAAAACACTGAACGACCATTCATTTTTTTCGTTGCTCATGAACAGACTCTTTCTCGGACATAATAATGTTAGAAAGGAGGCGCTACCGTGACCACCGCGATTGTATTGTCAATACTTATTATCGTTCTTCTCATCCTACTTCTTATCAATCTTGATTTTCGTGGGGGCCGAGCTGATCATCATAAAAAGGCGACGACAGCGACCCGCACCAACATCCGCTACGGGCATCCACAACTGATCAGCGATGGTCGCGCGTTCTTCGAGCAATTAAAGACCGATATCGAATCAGCCTCACAAACCATCCATCTCTCTTTTTTTATATGGAAAGAACCCGGCATTGGTACAGAATTGCTGAACTTACTGGAACGCCGAGCACGAGACGGTGTACAAGTATGTATACTCGTTGACCGGCTGGGCTCGTCCATTTCCAAGCCCACCATTCAGCGCTTGCGACATTCTGGCGTTTATTTCTCCTACATCCACGCTCCGAGATTCCCGTACTTGTTCTATAATCTTAACCGAAGGTACCACCGAAAAATTGGGGTCATTGACCAAAAGATCGGTTATATCGGTGGTTTTAACGTTGGCCAAGAATATGTGAGCAAAGACCCGAAGTACGGATTTTGGCGGGACCTTCACGTGCGTGTAGAAGGTCAAATCGTCGATGACCTCCAGCAATTATTCTTAGATGACTGGTCGGGAGCAGGAGCCCCTACCCCTTTGCTCCCTCAAAAGTCCGTCTCACCCGTTAGTGGCGAGGGATTACAACTGCTTTATAGTGAAGGAAAAGGGTTGGCCGATCAATTGTACGATTGGCTCGCTACAGCCGAGCACTCTATTCGAATTGTGACACCCTACTATGTACCCGGCAAAGCGCTGCAAGACCTGCTCATTGCCAAACAAAAAAACGGCGTCAACGTCACCGTCCTTATTCCAGCCATCGAAGACCATAACTTCGTCAAAGCCGCCGCCTACGCCTACATTCCAAGCCTGCTCGCCGCCGGTTGCGGAGTATATCAATATGTGGAAGGCTTCTATCACGGCAAAGCGATCATCGTCGACAAAAGAACGGCTCTCGTCGGCTCAAGCAACTTTGACAAACGCAGCTTTCATCTTAATGATGAGCTTGACCTCTTTCTGCCCGGCAGTCCGTTCGTTCAACAACTCGTGCAAACCCTCGAAGACGACTTCGCTGGTGCACGCCAATTGACTGAAGCCGATGTCGGCAACCGCACACTGCTTGACCGAGCAAAAACCCGTATTGCCCGCTCGTTTTCGGAGTTTTTGTAGAGGGAAGGGCTTCATGTCTGTTGAATCTGCGCTCTAGTTTGAGGTTTCCTAAGCGAAATCGTTTCTTTACCGCTAACTTTAGCGCAGATTTTAAGTTGTATAAGTTGAACGAAAGAAATTCACTGAAACCGATGACTGAAATCGGTCTTTACAGGCAAACGCCCTCCTATTGTCTGTTCAAGTTCATCTCACTTCAACAACTTCGTTGCCGACCTTTGAGCGATACTGCAAAGGTTGCGGACAACACGAAAAACGTTGGCCGAAGGGTATAAAGATGTGACCTAGGGTCACCACCTGGAGCAAGGAATATTATGACCTGTCGCTTATGTGACAATCCAGCCTTTAAACCGGGCACTTTCGGCCGTCAACGGTCACATAGATCACATTTTGTGACCGTTGACTCCGTTTATGTGCACATCCACGTGTAAAATGATAATTTTTCTTTCTCAAGTGTCACTTAAATGAATATATGGGGCAGTTGGACTTCTTAATGCTAATGTAAAGAACGGATCAAGAAATAAAGGAAAACATAAATAAAACGAACAAAATGAAGAATAAGAACGACAATATAAAATTTGCAGTTTTACCCGCCAGATTTTCTTTTTCAGAAAAAAATTCAGTATTAAACAACACACTTACTGCTAAAAGTACAGGAAATAAAGGTAATTCAAAAGGAATGATGACATAAAGTAGAAATTATTCCGAATATGCATTAGACTACTGTGGAAATCAGATATGCATTCTTAATTACGGTGACCTCCTAACGACATGTACAGTTTAACATCTATTAACTTCTAAAAGTCGGGTTACGACATTAGATAATAGATGCGTATAATGACTTATGATCCATTATTCGCTTTTCTTTATAATTGAAGGAATTTCATAACTGTCAGCCTTAATCTCCCAAAGTTTTCACGCCACAAAAAATGACCACCTCCCAAACAATTCAATGAGTTAAGCGCACAGCAAACGCTAAATATTGGAGGAATTCTTATGAAGTTAACTAAGTCAACAAGGAAAAGCTGTTCTGGAAGGCGAAGAGGGATGTTTACGCTGGTGGTGCCCACCTAGCCCCTCTTGCCGGTACAAAATCCGGGGCTTAATCGTTTTCGTTCCGCACAGCACCCGTCTCCGGCACAAATTCCGGGGCTTACACTTTTTCGTTCCGCACAGCGCCCTTCTCCGGCACAAAATCCGGGGCTTACACTTTTTCGTTGGTAGAGTCCATATAATTGTGTAAAAGTCAAAAGGGTCATATTGATCCCATGTTACAATGTTTTCGCCATGAAAATTATGAACAGGGGGAATCAATATGACCCAAGTAAATATTACATTAGACTTGG
>NZ_JBHFQF010000008.1:0-210051 GCF_041949955.1 Geomicrobium sp. JSM 1781026
AAAGGTTTATATCCGTCGACGCCTTCTAGATACTCTCGGACGACACGCGCTTTTAAATCATCACTATATTTAGTCATAGGAACACCCCAAACGTTAGTTTTAGCTCTAACTTTTGGGGTGCAGCACCTCAAAAATCTCCCGCCGTGTTTTCTATGTAGTCCAGACGATAAGGGCGACATCGGTTCGGTGCTGCCTCCTGGCTACGGTGTGTGGAAAGAAGTCCAAATGCCCCATATATTCATTTAAGTGACATTTGAGAAAGAAAAATCATGTTTTTAAACGTGAATGCGCACATAAACAGTGTCAACTGTCACAAATATTGCGATTTGTGACAGTTGCGTGCCGAAAGTGCCCAGTATGATGGCTGAATTGTCACATACTTGACCAGCCATCACATGCTTGTGCGAGGTGGTGAGCCTCGGTCACGACCTTTTACCCTTCGGTAAACGTTTTTCGTGTTGCCCGCAACCCTTGAAGTGACGAACAACGAAGTTGTCAAAGTGATATGCACTTCAACAGTCAATAGGTAGGCGTTTGCCTGCAAAGACCGATCTCGGTCATCCGATTCAGTGAATTTCTTTCGTTCCACTTATAGAGAAGTATTTCTGAACAAACGCTACTCCAAGATCGGTAGAGAACTTCTACACGCTCTCCTCCGTGTAAATCCAACACCGTAAGCAGGAGTCAGAAAAGAATAAATCTCCAGATCCCTAATATTCCGGTCCAAGAACCCGAACGATAGCGAAAAATGTCTCCACCTCTACCCCGTTGCGTAATTAAAAAAGCGGATGTCTACTATGAGACATCCGCTCCTTTGATGGGGCTCTTTCTTTACGGGTTGGTTGCCCATAACCCTGCTGTTTTCACAAATACTCTTGGGTGCAATTTCAACTGCGCAGTAATTAGCTCCGCTAAGTCCTCTGGCTGCATCGCTTTTTCTGGATTCCCATCGGTAAGATTGTTTTCTATGGCTAAGTCAGTAGCAACTGTACTCGGTGTGAGCGCGGATACACGAACGTTATGCTTTCGCACTTCGAGCATGAGTGATTCGGTGAGTCCCATGACTGCATACTTAGAGGCGCTATACGCACTCGTCGCTGGTGCACCTTTCGTACCTGCTGTTGAGGAAATGTTGATGATGTCTCCTGCTTGTTTCTCGATCATATCTGGAAGCACAATGCGCGTCGCATTGTATACACCTTTCAAGTTCACGTCAATGATCTCTTGCCATTCTTCTGGAGTAAGGTCTAAAAAGCCACCAAACTTTCCAATTCCAGCATTATTAATAAGAATATCAATCGTCCCGAGATCATTTTTAATGTGCGAAAAGGCTTCTTCCATTGCGTTTAGGTCACTCACATCGGCTGAGGCGGCAGAAACGTTAACGTCGTATTGCTTTAGTTCTTCAGCCGTTTTTTCTAAGTTTTCAAGAGAGCGCCCAATTAACCCTACATGGATGCCTTCTTTTGCAAAAGCAATCGCAGTTGCACGGCCAATGCCTCGTCCTGCCCCTGTAATCACTGCTGTTTTATTCGTTAATGTTTGCATTGTTTCAACCCCTTTGTATTTCTTGCGAACCACAGTGTACCCTAGTTTTGGCGGTTTTGTCTAAAATCATGCTTACCGTGGGTTCGTTGCCCATAGCTCGGATTGTTTCACGAACATGCGAGGATGTAACATGAGCTGAGTAACAATCACATCGGCTACATCTTCGGCTTGCATAAATGCGTCCTCTGTATTTTCCTCAGGCTCACTGCCGCCAAATCCAGTAATGACTTTACTCGGATTGATCGTTTGTACACGAATGTTGTGTGGACGCATCTCTTGCATTAACGCTTCTGACAACCCTCTTAATGCGAATTTAGATGCACTGTATACACTTGATCCTTTCGTTCCCCGTAGACCAGACGTTGACGCAATGTTGACAATGTCCCCACGGTTCTTCTCAATCATGCCTGGCAGTACCGCTTGTGTTACCCGGAATACACCTTTCACATTAACATTTAAAATGTCTTCCCAATCTGACTCGGTCAGTTCAAGAAACGGGGATGATTTTCCTGCGCCTGCATTGTTAATGAGAATATCGACGTCGCCAATGCTTGCTTTAATGCGAGCAACAGCGGCTTCAACGGACGTTGCTTCGCCAACATCCATGACTTCTGTTACAACGTTCACTTCATAAGTTTCGAGCAAAGAAGCGGTTTTAAGCAGCTTGTCCTCTGTTCGTCCAACTAGAACAACGTGAACCCCTTCTTCAGCAAGCCGTTTTGCAACGGCTTGCCCAATCCCTGAACCTGCTCCTGTGATGAGTGCTTTTCTTCCTTGTAAGCTTTGCATGAAACTCTCCTCCTTAAAATGAAAAGGCTTGCGGAGTTCGCAAGCCTTTTATGATTGTACGTGCTTCATGATTCGGTACATGCCGAGAAATAGATTGATTTGCGCCAAACTGAAGAAGATAATCCACAATAGGCTTCCGAAATACATGATGACTGCTGAGACAATCGTCAACATCACGGCTGTTATAAATGGCAGTAGTACCGTTTTATCTTTAAAAATCTCTTTCATTTTGTTCTCCTTATTGCCATAGCTTGTACACAGCTTGTGTACCGCTGTTTTCTTCCCCTTTCAAAGCGAGCTCGTCATAGAGACGCTTCGCAAGTCGAAGTCCCGGTAAGTCATGGTCCATGGACTCTAGCTCTTCAAGTGCTACGTCCATATCTTTAATGAAATGCTTCACATAAAAGCCAGGCTCAAAATCTCCATTCAGCATTCGTGGGGCTAGGTTGTTTAGCGTCCAACTGCCACCAGCCCCCGAAGAGATGGTGGAAAGTACCTTTTGTTCATCCAGACCTGCTTGCTTTGCATAACCAAGCGCTTCAGCCGCACCAATCATACTTGCAGCAACCGCAATTTGGTTGCACATTTTCGCATGTTGGCCGCTCCCTGCCGGACCGTGTCGTTGAATGTTGCTGCCCATCACTTCAAAGAGAGGAAGAGAAGCGTCATACACGTCTTCATCGCCACCGACCATAATTGTAAGTGCGCCATTTCTCGCACCCACGTCACCACCAGATACAGGTGCATCCAGAGCAGCACACCCTCGCTCCTTTGCCGCTTTTTCAATTTTAACAGCTAATGATGGTTTGGAGGTAGTCATATCAATGAACGTTGTGTGTGCATTAGCTGAATTCAACAACCCTTCTGTGCCAAAATAAATATCTTCGACATCTTTAGGGTACCCAATCATCGTAATGACAACATCAACATCTTGGGCCAGTGCTTGGACAGAATCTTTCCAAGTTGCACCACCATTAACGAGCTCGTCTGCTTTTGACGGCGTCCGAGTGTAAACACTTACGTCAAAACCCGCATCCATCAAGTGTTTTGTCATGCTTTTACCCATCACACCGATTCCGATAAATCCAACCTTCTTCATGCTACCCCTCCGATTATTCAGTAGATTACGACGATTGCGTTGTTGAGCGCGCCCGAACCCGGGCGCGCTTCCTTACGTGACAATGATCGGTTCATCTTGTGTAACGATAATCGTATGTTCTTTTTGAGCGACGTATCCTCGTTCTTTTGTAAGCAACGTCCATCCATCGTCTTTTTCATAGATCTCTTCAGCCTTAGTCGATACAAACGGTTCATAAGCGATAACAGAACCATTCGTGAAAACTTCTTTATCCCACGGTATATAGTAGTTAAAAATATGATCAGGTTCATCGCGCAAGGAAGAACCTACACCGTGACCCGTGAGGTTTTTGATCACTGTATACCCAAGTTTTTTTGCTGTACGGTGAACAGCGCGACCTACACCGTTCATTTTCGCTCCAGCTTTAAACTTCTGAAGACCCGCATCAAATACAACATCCGTCGCCTTCAGCAGCTGTTCCAACTCTTCACTCTTCGTCTCCCCAGCAATCAATGACTTTCCAGTATCCACCCAATAGTCGTTATACGCTCCGGACACGTCGATATTTACGAGCTCTCCGTCTTGGATGACTCGATCACCAGGAATGCCATGAGCCACTTCTTCATTTACACAGATGCACGTGTAGCCTGGGAAGTTGTACGTACTGATCGGTGCAGAAATGGCACCGTACTTTTTGAACATTCGCTCGGCTATTTCATCTAACTGTTTTGTCGTGATGCCTGGTTTAGTGTGGGCAATCATTTCATCTCTAATTTCTGAGATGACTTTCCCTGCTTCTTTTAGTCCGTGTATATCTTTCTTAGATGTCGCAATCATCGACCGGTCTCCTTTATTCATCGCTGTGGACTATTGTATCCTATCCGTTCATTTGCAAACAACTGATGCGATTACAAACGATACACATGTCACCAACGATGAATCTTTTGTATTCGATTTAGATTCTCTCGTACACTTCGTCAGGGTCCGGTCCTCTTCTCGCATCTTGATTTAGTGCATCGATGCGATGCATGTCTTGTTCTGTTAATTGAAAGTCGTAAATGTTCGTATTTTCATAAATTCGTGTTGGCGTCACTGATTTCGGAATGATGACCGAGTCTTGTTGCAAATGCCAGCGTAATGCCACTTGTGCGGCGGATTTATTGTGATTCTTTGCAATCTCTTGAAGAACGGGATCTTCAAGGACAATTCCCCGTCCGATTGGACTCCACGCTTCAAACACAATATCTTGCTCATCCATGTAATCTTTTAGTGCGTATTGCGTCAAGTATGGGTGGCATTCCACTTGGTTAATCATCGGTTTGACGTTTGCTTTCGTAGCTAACCGTTCCAAGTGATCAACTTGATAGTTGCATACGCCAATGGCTCTTACTGTACCTTCATCATACAATCGCTCTAGTGCTTTCCACGTATCGAACAGATGCTGTCTACTCGGCCAATGCACGAGTAAAAGATCTAAACGATCCAGCTGCATCTCATTCATCGAACGTTCAAACGACTGGAGCGTGTTGTCATACCCTTGATGGTCATTGTGAATTTTCGTTGTCATAAATAAGTCGTGTATAGACGGTGATGTTCCTCTTAGTTGCTCAGCAATTAGCCGTTCATTCTCATAGAGTTGAGCCGTATCAAAAGATCGGTACCCAGCATCAATGGCTGTTGTAATCGCGGTCTCTGCCTCCGAAGGTTCATTAATGAGATAAACCCCAAAACCGTGCTGCGGCATCATGACGCCGTTATGAAAACGAACAACATCTTTCATTGATTCATTCGACATTAATCAACCCTCCTCTAATCATCGATATACTTTTCATTATATCTTTCTTCGCCTTTAGATTCCAAGCATGTTGTTCTCAATTTTTGGAAATACTAACATTAAATCTTTTAGGAGGCATGGTCATGTTTAAACCGATCTTGTTCACCGCTACTCTATTACTCACCACAATTGTCACAACACACGACAATGACGACAATGGCGTTTCCATACATAAGGCACAATCAGAAGAAACCGCACAATTGATCGAAATGATTGACGGTTCTTTTGAACAACCTGTTCCTGATTCCCCATCAAAAGCAGCTAAGGCTTTTCTTTCAACCCTCTCACTTGAAGACCAGCATCGTGTTCAGCTTGATTTCAAGGAAGAGACAGCGATGAATTGGGATAATGCCCCTATTCATGAACAAACGAGAAATGGCGCTTCTTTTGAAGAGCTAAATGCAGAAAATATTCGTGCCGCATTACAGCTCATTCGTTCCACACAAAGTGAAGACGGGTACAAACAGCTTACAGACGTAATGAAAGCCGATGCGTTTTTGCACACCGACAATACCGATGATACTCTCGGTGCCGGGCTTTATTCGATTTCCATACATGGAACCCCTTCTGATGATGATGTTTGGATGCTTCAATTTAGCGGTCATCATCTTGCAAAAAACATCGTTATTCACGAGAACGTCGCTCATGTTACCCCTCAATTTCTCGGGGTAGAACCCGGTCAGTTTACGTGGTGGGATGGGGAAACTTATGAACCCCTTCACGATGAAAAAAACAGCTTACAGACGTTATTTGATTCTTTAAGTGAGGAGCAAATCGATGCGGCAAAACTCGGAGAGCTACATGAAGATATTGTTCTAGGTCCAGAGAAAGACAACAGCTTCCCAGAAAAAATGGGAATCGCATACAGCGCGCTTTCCGCTCAGCAGCAGGAACTCTTTAAAGACGTAGTGACTACTTGGACAGCTGCTTCTCCTGAAAGCGAAACCGTACATGCTTACCTCGAGGAAGATGCGCTTAATGAAACAACTATTGCTTGGTCTGGTCACTCTGACATGAATGAACCTAGTGCTTACGCAAGAATTGATGGTCCAAGAGTATGGCTAGAATGGTCTGCAAAAGAAGGAGCTTCTAACGCTAGCGATTCTCATTTCCACACGGTTTGGCGGGATAAACAGTTTGACTATGGTGGAGCATTTGTGGACTAATCGTCCAAGCACCTTCAGCTTTGTCTAAACGATACAATGCCGGCATTGGCATGTTCAGCCAATGTCGGTAATTGTATGCCCGATCGAAAGAATAGAGCAACAGGGTGAGAATGTTTCCGTGTGTTGAAATGAGTGTCGAACCCGTTTGTGCGTGTGCAAAAAAACCATCAACAATACGACTTGTGCCTACTTTATTGGATTCACCGTCAGGAAATGAGAATGATGGTTCTGCCCACATCTGCTTGACTACTTCAGTAAAATTTTCAATATAGCCTTTTCTGATGAGACGTTCTCGAAACCGCTCATCGTAAGTAATCGGCAACCCTTTCTTTTCCGCAACAGTTTCAACCGTTTGAACCGCTCTTCGGTAAGGGCTAGACACAATCGCTGTAATTGAAATCCCTTCAAAATAATCATCGAGGAGCTGGCGCTCTTTCATTCCTCTTTCCGATAATTCACGCGTTCGTTCATCGGCTTGATAATTAGCATGCGCATGACGAACAAGGTAGATTGTCTGATCCATTTCTATGCCTCCATAGCGATATTCATGATAGAATATACTGTATATTTCGCTTTCATTGATTGCAAGGAGGAACTTCTTTTGATTTTGATACACCCGATCTATTCAACAACCAAGTCTTCATTAAAAAGCATTAACTTTTACATCATTGAGACGGATCGGGATCTTTTACTGCTCGATGCGGGCTATCCTACAGAAACATGTTGGGATGATTTGCAAAGTGAATTACATCACTTAGGACACGAAGTTACGGATTTGAGTGCAATTCTACTTACTCACCACCACCCTGATCATGTCGGACTCGTAAATAGCATTAGAGACAAAGTGGAAATTCCTTTATATGTCCATGAAAAGTCTACATCTCGATTGCGGCGTGAGCCGAGCTTTATGGACATGCGCATCGCTTTCTATGAACAACTCTATCGTGAATCTGGTTGTGGTGACGTTGGCAAGGAGCAAATTCAACATCTGCTCGCGTCATTAGATGCAAATGCCGGTAAAGCCATTGACGGGGAATTGACGTATGTGGATGTGGAGCAATCACTTTTTGGATTTGAGGTGTTAGAAGTGCCAGGTCATGCACCCGATCAGATTGCCTTTCAATATCGCGATTTGCTCATCAGTGGTGATTTGCTCATTGGCCATATATCCAGTAATGCGATTGTTGAACCAAACGAGGATGGAGAACGGATCCAAGCACTCAGTCAACACGTGCAGTCATTGCAAAAAATTGCAAACACCAATGTGAATACGGTTCATCCCGGTCATGGTTCAGTAATCACTGACCCTAAAGCGCTCATTCACGAACGGCTTGAAGGGGTCAAAAGAAAAACTGACGCCATTCGCGATTTGCTTTACACATCACAACAAACAGCTAGTGACGTGGCAAAGCAAATGTACGAGAAGCGTTACAAGAGCCAATTCCCCCTCGTCATGTCAGAAATCATTGGTCATTTGGATTATATGGAGCAATTGCACATGGTTGATAAGGAGTATAAGCACGGTGTGTACATGTACTCTGCCCGTTAATCAATTCAAAGCTTGTCAACGTATCGGCTTTAGCTAGGCTGAAAGTTTTTACTTTCGAAATGCAAATGCCCTGCCGCCTGTTATTCAGGGGGCAGGGCATTTATTATTTAAGATTCGAGCACTTTTAATGACTCCCGGTTAAATGCGGGTAAATCATCTGGTGTTCGACTCGTGACAAGATTTCCTTGGCAAACGACAACTTCTTCATCTTTAAAGTTTGCGCCTGCATTTTTTAAGTCCGGTACGATCGGTTTCACACCAGTTACAGTTCTTCCTTTTAATACGTCTGCATTAATGAGCAGTTGTGGACCGTGGCAAATGGCCATAATCGGTTTTCCTGCATCTGCGAATGCTTTCGTAAAATCAACAAAACGGTCATCGCCACGCAAGATGTCTGGTGAAAATCCTCCAGGTAAGAGCAACGCATCAAATTGCTCTGGCGAAACGTCGTCAATGCCTTTGTCGATTGTCACTTTCGTTCCATCTTTCTTGCCAGTCACTTCATTGCCTGCTTTTTTCTCTATCGTTACAATTTCATGTCCTGCTTGTTCAAGGTTTTTGGCTGGATCTGTAAACTCACTGTCTTCAAAAAGATCTGTGATGAGTACTGCTACTTTCTTTGCCATTGTATAATCAACCTTTCTATGCATGATCGGTTAAAGGCTACTGCCTTATTAGTCATGTCCTTCCCTGAACATACAACTCTTAAACAATTGATTTATCAAAAGTAAATTGATAACGTTTCATTATACATGGATAGCAAATCTATCATGAAAGTTAGCAATATTCACTGAAAATGAATTGACTTGGGCGTCTACTTCCATTATTGTAATACTATCAAGACGCCATTTTCTCAATATTCTCATTAAAAACACACTCCATGACGAGAAAGGAGGAAACAATGACTTGCTTCAATTTATAGGAAAGCGCTTTCTTTGGCTACTCGTGACATTATGGGTCATCATTACAATTACTTTTGTTCTGATGCAACTAGCACCCGGCAGCCCACTAGATGTTGATGATGTCGGCATGTCGGAACAAGCTCGTGAGAATATGATGGCACATTATAACTTAGACCAACCCGTGATTATGCAATACTTTACGTACTTAACGAACGCCGTCACGTTTGATTTCGGACCGTCGATGGTCACGCGTTCAAGAGAAGTCAACGATATGCTCATTAGCGGTTTTCCTGCATCGTTGCAGCTCGGGTTTGTGACGTTAATGTTTGCGGTGATTTCAGGCATCATTCTTGGTGTTCTCGCTGCGCTTCGACACAACCGAATGATAGATTATGCAACCATGTTTATTGCAATTATTGGAATATCAATTCCGAACTTTATTCAAGCTATGTTATTCATCCAGTACATAAGCACACAATTTGACTTCTTTCCAACCGCTCAGTGGGGTACGTGGCGGCATATGATTTTACCCGCACTTGCACTTTCTTCTGGACCGATGGCCATTATTGCCCGGATGACTCGTTCCAATATGCTCGAAGTGTTAACCGAAGATTACATTCGTACGGCAAAGGCGAAGGGCTTATCTGCTTGGCAAATCGTCGTAAAGCATGCGTTAAGGAATGCTTTACTTCCCGTCATCACCATTCTTGGTGTACTTGTAGCGAGTATTTTCACAGGAAGTTTTGTAGTTGAAAGAATTTTTGCAATTCCGGGCGTAGGTCAATATTTTGTCGACAGCATTACGAACCGAGATTATCCGATGATTATGGCGACAACGATTATTTACAGTACGATTTTTATCGTCATGATGTTTATCGTTGATGTTGTTTACGGCATTATCGACCCAAGAATACAACTTCATAAGAAGGAGGAATAACATGGAATCAAAGCGTAAGGAAACAAGCCCTTCTCGCGTTCCTGATGACTTGTTTGTTCCTCTTCCGAAAGAACAACAGGTCGATACTAGGCAGCAAAAAGGCGATAGTTATTGGCGAGATGTAATGGGACGGTTATTTTCAAACAAACTGGCGACACTCGGTTTAATTCTCATTATCCTTCTCTCCATTATGGCAATTATTGGTCCGTGGCTAACGGAACATACTTATCGCTCTCAATCCATTTTGGAATCGAATACTTCACCTAATGGCACGTATTGGTTCGGTACTGACGAGCTAGGGCGAGATGTGTTTACGCGGGTTTGGTACGGTGCACGTGTGTCCTTATTTATTGGACTCGCCGCTGCCGTCATCGAATTTATTATCGGTGTTACGTACGGAGGAATTTCAGGCTACCGCGGTGGACGTGTAGACAATGTCATGATGCGTATTGTTGATGTGCTTTACGGGCTACCGTACTTGCTCGTTGTTGTACTTCTCATGGTTGTGATGGGTCCTGGATTGTTTACAATTATTGTCGCCCTTTCTATTACTGGCTGGATCGGGATGGCTCGACTCGTCAGAGGGCAAGTGTTGCAACTCAAATCATCTGAATACGTCCTTGCATCAAGGGTACTCGGCGGTAGCAACTCAAGGATTATTCGCAAGCACCTCTTGCCGAATACGTCCGGCCCGATTATCGTTTCGATGACCCTCACGATTCCATCAGCGATTTTTGCTGAAGCGTTTCTTAGCTTTTTAGGTTTAGGCGTTCAAGCACCTGTAGCAAGTTGGGGGACGATGGCCAATGATGCATTAGGGGTCATTCAAACCGGTTATTGGTGGCGATTGTTTTTCCCGGCCTTCTTTATATCATTAACGATGTTTGCGTTTAACGTATTCGGTGACGGATTACGTGATGCACTCGACCCTAAGATGAGGAAGTGAAACTATGGCTGATCGAACGAATCCGGAATTGCTTCTAGAAGTAGACAACCTACACGTTTCCTTCTCCACAAAGCGCGGGGAGGTCCAAGCGGTTAGAGGCGTTAGTTTTTCCCTATCAAAGGGCGAAACACTTGCTATCGTTGGCGAATCAGGCTGTGGTAAAAGCGTCACCGCGCAGAGCATCATGCGCTTGATCGCACAACCTCCAGGCAAATATAAAGAGGGAAGCATTCGATACAAAGGCAAAGAATTGACAACATTGTCGGAGAAAGAAATGCAAAAACTTCGTGGACTCGAAATGGGCATGATTTTTCAAGATCCGATGACTTCCTTAAACCCGGTCATTACCGTCGGTGAGCAAATCCGTGAAGGGCTTATGAGACACCAAAAGATCTCTAAAGCAGATGCAACGAAAGAAGCCATTGAAATGCTTCAACTCGTCGGCATTGCTGACCCAGAAAAACGAATGAAACAGCACCCTCATCAATTTAGCGGTGGGATGAGGCAGCGCCTCATGATTGCGATGGCGCTTGTTTGTAAGCCAGATATCCTCATTGCTGATGAACCGACAACCGCGTTGGATGTCACCATCCAAGCACAGATCATTGATCTTTTCAAAGAAATACAACGTAAAACTGGCGTTGCGATCATTATTATTACTCATGATCTAGGGGTTGTTGCGCAAATTGCCGATCGCATTTGCGTCATGTACGCTGGCAAGATTGCTGAGACCGGGACGAGTGCTACTGTTTTCCAGCAACACCAACATCCATACACTGAAGGCATCTTAAAATCGGTCCCCCGTCTTGACGGTGACCGAGACCAGCCGCTAATTCCAGTGCCGGGCACCCCACCAAACCTCATGAATCCACCAGAAGGTTGTCCGTTTTATTTTCGTTGTGAGTATGCCATGAAAGTGTGTAAAGAGCACGCTCCACCAGAGTCAGACCTCGGGCATGATCATTATGTCCACTGTTGGTTGCAAGATGCGCGCGCTCACTCTATACAAGCAAGTCGTCAACACACATAACTAAGGGGGAATTTGTATGAAAAGGAAATGGTTTGTTTTACTATTCGCAATGCTTCTCAGCATGGTACTTCTTCTCGCTGCATGTTCAGGTGAGGAAACCGATTCTGACGGAGACGATACGTCAACAGACGATGGCGAATCAGAGGCTGATGATGCCGCTGATGATGTTGGCGACAATGTGCTCGTCATGAACAATGGTCAAGAGCCAACGTCTCTTGATCCACCGATTGGTAACGATGAGTATTCTTATACGATCCTCAACAACACAGGTGAAGGCCTCACCCGCCTGGCACAAGACGAAGCTGTTCCTGAACCTGCGATGGCAGAAGATTGGGATGTATCAGATGATGGATTAACGTATACATTCTATATTCGCGACGGGGTCGAGTGGTCAAACGGTGAACCTGTAACTGCCCACGACTTTGAATATTCGTTTAAGCGTTTAGCTGACCCTGACACAGCGTCTGGGGCTGCCCAACATTCTTACTGGATTGCCGGTGCTGAAGCATTTAACGCTGGAGAAGGTGACGAAGAAGACGTTCAAGTAACAGCGATTGACGAACAAACGTTGGAAGTTGTAATGGAAAACCCTACTGACTTCTTCCCTTCAATCACTGCGATGCCACAACTTTTCCCTGTACATCAAGAGACGGTTGAAGATGATGCAAACTGGGCAGGAAGCATCGATACGATCGTAACAAACGGTCCGTTCAACATGGTAGAGTGGGACCACGACGTTCGAATTGTACTTGAAAAAAATGAAAACTATTGGGATGCAGACAGTGTAAACCTTGACGGTGTGCAGTTTGAAATGGTCGATGATTCTTCCACTGCTTACCAACTCTACGAGGATGGCACATTAGATATTGTCGACATTCCAGCAGACATGATGGAGACGCTTGTTGATAGTGAGGATTCATTCGTAGCCCCTCGTGCTGGAATCGAGTTCCAACGATTTGATGTGAATGAAGAACCGTTCCATAACAAAAAAATTCGCCAAGCGTTTAACTATGCGATTGATAGTCAAGTGATTGTTGATCAGATTATCCAAGGGAATGAAAACGTTGCTCACGGGTTTGTGGCGTACGGCTTCTTAACGCCCGATGGCGATGACTACCGTGATCATGTTGAAGATTTCTATGCGTATGACCCAGAACGTGCGGTACAACTTTTGGAAGAAGGTATGGCGGAAGAAGGCTATGACGAGTTGCCAACGGTTACGCTTTCTTACAACACTTCTGACCAACACAGTATCGTATCTCAAGCGATGCAAGAGATGTTGTTAACGAACTTAGACATTGATATTGAGCTAGAGAATAGTGAGTGGTCTGTATTCCTAGAAGCTCAACAAAATGTGGACTTACAATACTCTCGCTCTTCGTTCCTCGGTGGTTATAATGATCCGATTAACTTCTTAGACGTATTCACAACGAACAATCCGATGAACCGGACCGATTTCTCAAACGAAGAATACGACGCACTTATCAATGAAAGCTACACAGAAGAAGACCCAGATGCTCGTTTTGAATTGCTTTATGAAGCGGAAGCGATTCTTATGGAAGAAGCTCCAATTGTACCTCTGTACTTCTATAACCATACGTTCTTGTATAAACCTGAAGTAAACGATGTTGTCCGTCATGCTGTAGGGTTCGTAGAACTAAAATGGGCGAGCTTAGACTAATCCTTCATAGGGTGTCCGCATGCGGGCACCCATGCTTTATCCTTCCGTCGGTTTTGTAGATACAAAGAGACTAGGTTAGCAGGTGAAAACATGACAGCGGAAAAACTACTGGAAGTCAAAAATTTAAAAAAGCATTTTCACGTCGGTAAAAATCAAGTTCTAAAAGCCGTGGATGACATTTCCTTTGACATTTATAAAGGAGAGACATTTGGTCTTGTCGGTGAATCTGGTTGTGGTAAGTCAACGACCGGAAGAACAATCATTAACTTGTACAACAGCAGTGAAGGTCATGTGCAATTTAACGGTCAAGAAGTGGCTCATATCCGTGGCCGGAAACGAAAAGATTTCAATCAAAAGGTGCAAATGATCTTTCAAGATCCATACGCTTCCCTAAACCCTAGGATGAATGTTGCGATGTGTATCGGTGAAGGCATGGACATCCATAAGTTGTACCCGGGCAAAAAACGTGAGAAGAGAATTCACGAATTACTAGAAACAGTAGGACTGCAAAAAGAACATGCGAGCCGTTATCCACACGAATTTAGTGGTGGGCAACGACAACGGATCGGAATCGCACGTTCTCTTGCTGTAAATCCTGAATTCATCATCGCTGATGAGCCGATCTCAGCGTTGGATGTTTCAGTCCAAGCCCAAGTCGTTAACCTTATGAAAAACTTGCAAAAAGAGCATAACCTGACATATTTGTTTATTGCGCATGATTTAGCAATGGTTAAACATATTAGTGACCGAATTGGTGTGATGTATCTTGGTAATCTCGTGGAAATGACGACGAGTGAAGATTTATATCGAGAGCCATTGCACCCGTATACGAACATCTTGCTATCAGCCATTCCAGTACCTGACCCTTCTATTGAACAAACACGAGATCGAATTATCGTAAAAGGCGAGGTACCGAGTCCTGTCAATCCACCAAGCGGTTGCGTATTCCGTACCCGCTGCCCAGAAGCTATGGACATCTGTTCACAAATGAAACCGGTGTGGCAAGAAGCAAAACCTGGACATTTTGTCGCTTGTCATCTGTATGAGGAGACATCACATGCTCGCTAACTACTGGCACGAAGAAACAACGATCCATGATATTCATGAAGCTTTTCTCGCGGGCACGCTTACAGCTCAGAAGTTAACGATGTACTATATGGAGAGAATTGCACTGTTTGACCAAGATGGACCGTGCATTAACGCTGTGCTTGATATTGCACCAGACGCCCTCACCATTGCAAAAACGTTGGATCAAAAGTTCAAACAATCCGGTCTTACGGGTCCATTGCATGGCATTCCTATACTCGTTAAAGACAACATCCAAACCGGCGATGCGTTGTCTACAAGTGCAGGGACAACTGCACTCAAAGATTGGAAAGCCGCCAATGATGCGTTTCTCGTTAAAAAGCTTCGCAATGCCGGTGCTATCATCCTCGGCAAAGCGAACATGACTGAGCTCGCACACCGCATCGGTAAAGAAGGTATGCCAAACAGCTTTAGTAGCCGGGCAGGGCTTGTTCTTGCCCCTTACGGACCAGATACTTTTGATGTTGGCGGAAGTTCTTCTGGTTCTGCCGCTGCAATCGCCAGCAATTTCGCCGCTGTGAGCATTGGTACAGAAACGTCTGGTTCACTACTCAATCCAGCAGCTAGAAATGCTCTAGTAACCATTAAACCTACGTATGGTCTCATCAGTCGCTCTGGCATCATCCCGCTGTCTTATTCACAAGATGTAGCGGGCCCACTAACACGGACCGTTGCCGATGCAGCGATCGTTCTCGACACGATCGCCGGTGTGGACGTAGATGATCCGACGACGCACGGCGTTCCAGGTTCACCGACAAAATATAGTGAGCACTTGGACGAAGACGGATTGAAAGATAAGCGAATCGGCATCTACCGAGGAGCCATCCCTGAAGATATGACCCCTCATGTGAACGATGTCCTTTATGAATCCATCGTTCAAACGGTTGAATCACTTGGGGCAGAAATCGTTGAAAACATTGATATTCCCGATATTCATAAGCAGATTCCGTCACTACTTCGTTATGAAATTAAACATTCACTCACTACATTTTTTCAAACAGCAACACCACCAACAAACTTTCAAAACTTCGATGAACTGCTCGCTTATTATTTTGAACATGCTTCTGAGCAACCGTATGGGTTTGACAGCTTACTATCCGGTACCGATCGAAAAGAAGAGCTCGCAAACCGGGAATGGCTCTTACAAAAAATCAAGAACGAAGGGTTACATGATGAAGAGAGCATCGAAAACACGATCGCACACTACAACCTGGATGCGATTTTGTTCCCTAGTGCCACTGGATTTGCAGTTGGCGCTCGTGCTGGTCTCCCGTCCGTAGCGATTCCGGCTGGCTTCATGCCAAATGGTCAACCTTTTGGAGTAACCTTTACAGGACGAGCATTTCATGAGCGCACCTTGATTGAAATTGGATCTAGCCTGGAACAGGCGACCCGACTACGTAAGCCACCTGTATTTTCATAACGCATATATCTCTAGACCTTTCTATTGGTCTAGAGTTTTTCGTTCATTAATTTAAAGAAAATTATAAGAACTTATGGCATAATAGAGATATATGCTTTTATACCTACATGTGAGGAGCAATGTGATGAAAAGAACCGTAACAGCCGCCATGGCAATGAGTGCTCTAGCTCTCGTGCCACAAATGACAATTGCCGCAGAATCCCCGACGTTTTTAGATGTGAATGAAAACCACACTCATTATGGAGCAATTGAGAGAGTTGCAGAGTACGGATTTATTAATGGATACTCCGACGGTACATACCAACCTCAAGCGTCCATAAGCCGAGGTCACGTTGCCGTGATTATTGCAAGAGCATTGCAACTTGATCTACCAGATCAAAACACACTGCCAGACAACCTTTTTGCAGACGTTACGAACGAACACCCGCACGCTGCAGCAATTTATGCCGTTCAAGAAGCGGGCATTATGAATGGTCGTGAAGGAAACACAATATTCGCACCTCATCAAG
Organism: Geomicrobium sp. JSM 1781026; assembly: GCF_041949955.1. Lineage (NCBI taxonomy): Bacteria > Bacillati > Bacillota > Bacilli > Caryophanales > Geomicrobium > Geomicrobium sp. JSM 1781026. Next base: position 16,479 of record NZ_JBHFQF010000008.1, read on the forward strand.
ACATATCTCGGGAACAAATGGCTTCGGTTCTCGTGCGAGCTTTTGAACTAGAGCTCATTGTTGAAGGAGGGAATCAGGAACCAATTACCGATATTGACCGAGCAAGCGAAGCCCATCAAGCAAATATCGGAATCCTCTCCCAACACGAGATTACACGAACGAGTGATGGAAACTTCCGACCTCGAGAAAATGTGAGCCGTGGACAATTTGCTACGTTTATTGACCGTTCACTGAGCGTTCAATACACGGAAGCTCTCGGCATTACAAGAGTTCAGCAAATCGACCGAAACACATTTGATGTCCACTATACCGAAACAATTGAGAACTTATCTCCGGATAACTTCTCCTTCACGAACGATCTCGACATATTGGATGCCACACCGATGGAGGACATTGCAGTCATTCGCTTAGTGACGACAGACGATACGTTTGGCATTGAATACACACTCTATTATCAAGAAGGTAGGTTGAGTTTTTCGTTTATTGGTAATGGTGGTAGTGACGTCGAAGGCATGATGCCGGTCGGTACATTGATCAGCGATGTAAAAAAGGTAAAAGGCACCCCACGAGTGGAAGATTGGTTTATGGGAGGAGCTTACATCTTCTATGACCAAAATGGCTATTTCTATGACGGACTAGCAAACAACCCTACAGTCAATGGTTATTGGATCGGTAACCCAACGACCGATATTTTCGGAGCACATATTGGCATGACTCCTACTGAATTGAATCAACATTTCGGCACAGTTTCAGAAGGTGTGAGGCTAGATAGTGAAGGCGGGATGTACGCCTATAACTATGAAACAGAAGATTATGCACTTACGTTTTACGCAGATGAGCGTGGCGGGAAAACTACAGACGCCATTATTCAAAGTAAAGAACACCGCTAAAGCTAGGTTGTTTCTCTGACCGATGCTTACTCGAGTAAAAACCTTCCTAAAGCACTGTCTATGGGAAGGTTTTTGTTGGTTTACGAGGTGTGCGAAAAACACATCATCGAAATTGGAAATCTTACTATTGAAGATTTCACCTAAAAAATGGCTCGTTTCTAATTAAATCAGCTTAAATAAGTTCAAACGCCAATGACACACACCAATGTCAAAAACGAGCGTCGACCGTTTGGTCAGCGCTCGTCTTTTGGTTGTTCCTCGGCAGTTTCAATCTCGTGATCTTCTGAACTAGCTGGCTCGACATTCTCATCCTTAGTTGATGTTTGTTTTTCTTCTTGCTCAGCATGGAGAAGATCGCGAATTTCTTTGAGATACAGCTCAGTAGCCGTTGGTTCTTCTGGTGCTGGCTCCTCTTCTTCATTAGCGCGCTTCTTCATAAGTTTAGTAGCCACTTTTACAAAAATAAAGATGGCCATAGCGATAATAAAGAAGTCTACAATCGCTTGAATGAACAGGCCGTACTCCACTTGTGCTTCTCCAACACCGATGACGAGTGTCGAAAAGTCCACACCACCAAGAATGACTCCGACGAGTGGCATAATGATATTGTCCACAAGTGCGCTAACAATTTGTTGAAATGCGGTACCGATAACGACAGCGACCGCCAAGTCAATCACATTTCCTTGAGCGATAAAAGCTTTAAATTCTTTCCACATACACGTCTATTTCCTCCACAGCATTTGATTCAGTGTTTATTCTACTCTTTTTTATCGATCACTGCCATTGTACAACGGGATGTGCAGATGAGTTTATCTTGTTCATCGGTAATTTTGATTTCCCAAATCATCGTTGTTCGACCTTTATGTACAGGAATTGCCGTCGCATACACTTCCCCTTCCTGCTTACTGCGAACATGATTTGCATTAATCTCTAACCCGACGGGTATTTTTTTTGACAAGTCGATGTTGATTGCCGTCCCGACCGAAGCAGCTGTTTCGGCCAAAACGACTGACACCCCGCCGTGAAGAATTCCAGCCGGCTGATGCGTTGCTTTTGTAATTGGCATCTTCAAGACGAGCCGGTCAGGATCGGTTTCAATAAACTCGATATTCAAATGGTCAATAATCGTGCCCGAAATACGCCCGTCGATATTTTCAAAATAGTCTTGTCCCACTTTCATTACCACCTTGTTATAATGTGTACTGCTCCGTAACATAGTTGAGAATTCCTGTGCGCTCTAGTTTCTCAACCGGGTAGAGAAACGTTACCGTGACGACCCCTGGGTGTCGGCCAATTTCAATGGAACCGTTCACTGTCGCTCGGTTCATCACCTCGGGGACTGTAATGCCTAAAAACTCGGCAGCACGAGCTAAACCGTTTTCTGTAGCCACATTCAGATCTTCGCCTGTACCGATAAATGAAATGGGCAGACTCTCTTCGAGCTGTTGAGGAATGTTCCACTCCAACGCTAACGCTTCGGCACGCGCCCGCTCGGCTTCATTGATCGGTTTTGCCAAATAAGGCAAATCTTCTTCCACTGGAAGAAGGATGGGGCCAGATGTGTGTACCCCTTTTATCACTTCCACTTGTAATGTAACGATGCCTGAAACATCGGTCGTATGCCCAGCAATCTCCCCATCCCCTTGCATTGCATGCATGTCACCAAGATACACGCCACCACCAGGAACTTTAACAGGGCAAATAATTGTGGCGCCTGCGCGCAACCGGTTTATGTCGAGATGTCCATCGGTACGTTCTTCGAGTTGTTCCTTCGTCACACTGTATTCGTGGGGAGCGTCTACGAGAAAACTGCCAAAGTCACCCGCATTATGTGAATCTGGTAACACTCTTGACGGAGTGGTCCCTAGCTGCCCAAGAAATGGTCGTAATCTGGCAATCATTCCGACAATATCATGAGGAGCAAAAGTGACGACGGGGTTTTGAACGGAATTTTCAGGTTTAGCCATATAGTGCTCACCTTCTCGTGCAATTCTCTCCGCCACTTCCTTATTAACAGTAATTCCGATATCTTTTGTATCATTAAACGTCATCGTATATCCATTCGTAAAGGTGAACGGGGTGACATCTTCACCGCATTCTACGCAACGAATCGCCCCATTGCCAATGCCATCAATCTTCGTGTCTGGGTGGTCCGTACCACAGCCAGGACATTTCGCTGCGACAAAAGGATCACCTAAAAATCGCCCCTCAACTGTCTGATCATTCCCAGAAGATGTGGCAATTGATGTCGGGTGAATTGAAACAATACGAATCGCAATGGCATCACCTACATCCGCTCCTTCTACGTACACCGGCTCGGTCACTTCGTGCCCACCACGTAAGCTCGGTGTAATCATCGGACCCCAACAGCCAGGCGCTGTGTTCGCAACGATATATCCACCACTTTTTACTGGACCGAGCATCTCATTCGACGGATCCAAAAGACCATTTGTGAATGTGTTGACATAAACGGTTTGATGCGCATTCGTATCCTTCATGAATGAACCCTCCTGTTTTATGTTACGTATTCTATCGTATTGGTCACATCTTCGACATGAAGCACTTGCCCTGTTTCATCAATCGTCTCAACCGTTCCTTCAATGTCTTCGGAAAGGGGTGAAGTTGCGGTCTCGTAGTATCCGAATACAGTCGTACCTTGCTTTTCTTTTGTATCGGAATCGGTATACGTGAGTTGAGTAACTGAACTAAGCGCAAGTAATGAAGTAATCATTCCTGTTGTCATTTTATTCATGGTCAACCATCCCCTTCTAAAGGTTATACGTTCACTGTACAAGAACGATCTGAAGTTCGTCTGAAGTTGAGGTGAAAAACCATGAAGATTATGTGAAAATAAGCAACTGGAGTGATTCTTACTAAACTATTCGACAAAACTCGTGATTTCCCTTGCACGATTGTGATTAAAAACGATCCACACAGGGAAATGTTGAAACAGTGAGGGAAAGGGTGAAAAGAAGCATGTCTTGGCCTGCAATTGTTTTTTTAAGCATCTTACTTTTAAATATTATTTTTGGCCTTATTATTATTTTTCGAGAACAAAAAAGTGCTCAGGCAACATGGGCATGGTTAATGGTTTTATTTTTTATCCCTGTCATCGGGTTAATCCTTTACTTTATCTTTGGCCGTGAATTAAGAAATAGTTCTTGGAATGAGAATGCGTTGTTCAAAACAAACAGCTTACTTCTCCATCAAAGAGAGGCATTTCAAGAAGACACATTGTACCGGAAGTCACCGAGCATGGACGGCCTGGAAAGCCTTATCTATATGCATCTTACGCACAGTCATGCACCGCTGACATACGCGCAGTCCGTCGACCTTTTGACTGACGGTGACCAAAAGTTCGCTTCCCTTTTCCAAGATATTAAAGACGCGACGAACTACATTCATTTGCAATATTTCTCCATTAATACAGATGAGCTTGGCGATACGCTCATTTCACTGCTCACTGACAAAGCAAAACAAGGCGTACAAGTCATGTTGTTGTACGATGGACTCGGTTCATACAAGATTACGAAGCGCTATTTGCGTGACTATTTAGAAGCAGGCGGTAGGGCACGCGCGTTTTTCCCGCCGCGCTCGATGTTCACGTACGGCAGTTTAAATCACCGAAATCACCGAAAGCTCGGAATTATCGACGGAAAAGTGGGGTACCTTGGCGGATTTAATATCGGGGATAAGTACAACACGGAAGATAGCGCGCTCGGCTATTGGCGAGATTCTCATTTGCGCATGACCGGAAGCGCCGTTCACCATCTGCACGATCAATTTATTTCGGATTGGAATAAAGGAAAGAAGTACAGGTCAAAAGCTTTTGAAGATTATGCCGTTCCGGTCTCCTCATCATTAAAAGGCGGTGTACCGATGCAAATTGTTGCAAGCGGGCCTGGCTTTGAGACCGATCAAGTGAAAAATGGCTTCATCCAAATGATCCAGAATGCGAAGAAATACATTTACATTCAGACGCCCTATTTCATTCCCGATATTGGTTTACTTGATAATTTACGGGTCGCGATTTTAAGTGGGATTGACGTTCGCATCATGATTCCTAACAAGCCCGATCATCCGTTCATTTATTGGGCAACGTACTTTCATATCGGTGAATTACTTCGTCTCGGTGCAACGATTTATATTTATGATCGCGGCTTCCTGCATGCAAAAACGATGGTCGTCGATGACCGAATTAGTACAATTGGAACGACGAACATGGACGTACGCAGTGTGAGTCTTAATTTCGAGGTGAATACGTTTATGTATGACGAAGACATGGCCATAAAAATGAAGTCAACGTTTCAAGATGACATCATCGACTGCCATGAATTAACATTGGAAGAATATGAACAACGCTCCAATTGGGTTCGAATTAAAGAGAACATTGCCAGGCTGCTGTCTCCGTTATTATAAACGAGCAGCAGCCTGATGTTTATCTGCGCACACCACCGAGTGAAATGCCGGCGATCAAATGTTTTTGTAAGAAGATAAACATGATGAGCATCGGAATGGTAGAGAGGAAAGCCGCTGCCATCAGAAGTGGAAAGTCTGTACTATACTGGCCTTGGAAAGAAGCAATTCCGACCGACAACACCCGCATGCTTTCCGAGTTGGTCATGACGAGCGGCCAAAGGAAGTCATTCCAAGAGTTTAAGATCGTAAAAATGGCGAGCGCCACAAGCGCCGGTTTGGCATTTGGTAAGATGATTCGCCAATAGATTCCCCAATGGGAACAGCCATCTATAAGAGCAGCCTCATCCAACTCTTTTGGAATGCCCATAAAGAATTGCCGAAGCAAGAACACCCCAAATGCGCTAAACATGCCTGGTACAATCAATGCGTAAAACGTATCTACCCAACCAAATTCTGTGAGAAGTGCATAGTTAGGAATTAAAATGACTTGCATCGGTACCATTAAGACAGACAAAATGAGAATGAAAATCGTATTCTTAAATGGAAACACAAGACGGGCAAACGCATAAGCCGCCATTGAACAGAGAAGCAGTTGTGCGAGTGTGCGCCCAGCTGTCATTAAAAACGTATTTATATAATAGAGAAAGAAGTCCGCACTTTCGAAAACGGCTAGATAATTTGAAAACTGCGGATCACTCGGCAATATTGTTGGAGGTATTTGAACCGATTCCACATACGTTTTTAAAGATGTAGAGATCATCCAAAAGAAAGGAACAACCATGATAACCGCGCCAACAATCAAAATTAAATGAATCCAGATTTTACTTTTCATGGTTCGTACCCCCTTGTTTACGCATCATAATGCACCCATTTTTTCTGTCCCCAGAACTGAATAATTGTGAAGAGGAGAATCATAAGGAATAAAATGAAGGCTTGAGCGGATGCATACCCCATTTGACTTAACATAAATCCAGATTCATACACGCCGTACACAATCGTCCGAATCGGATTGACGATCGCAGGTGTGTCACCGATCATGACGAAAATTAGGTCAAACACTTGTAAAGACGTAATCATTGAAGTAACCGTCACAAAAAAGAGTGTAGGTGTAATTAACGGAAGGGTAATCTTAAAGAAATGATTCATTTTTGACGCCCCGTCAATTTTGCTCGCCTCGTAATAGGTTGTGGATACCCCTTGTAAACCGGCGAGAATCAAAATGACACTGTTACCGACCGTCATCCATACGTAGACGGCAATAACCGAAAGAAGGGCGATGTTTGGATTAAAGAGCCACTCTGGTTCAGGTAAACCGATGATTCCAAGTACATAGTTAATCAGACCAAACTCGGTGTTATAAAGCCACAACCAGACCATTCCTACCGCTACAGGCATCGTCACGACGGGCAAGAAATACAATGTTCGATAAATGATCATGCCTTTAATTCGTTGATTGAGCAAAACCGCAATCATCGTAGCCAACGTTACGGTGACAGGGACAGCCACCCCTGTAAAAATGATGGTGTTTACGAGCGAACGCATGAAGATATCACTATTAAAAAGAGCGATGATGTTATCTAACCCTGCAAAAGATGGGTCAGTGAGCCCGTCCCAAAACGTAAAGGCGAGTCCAAATGAAGCAAGGGCAGGCATCATGTAGAAAGTGAACAGCCCGAGAAACACTGGACCGACGAACAACACTGCCCATAACCTATGGTCGTGCAACTTCTTTTTCTTCGTGTGCCGAGTACTTGTACGGTGCTCCGTTGCCACGTTCGCCATCTACTCATCCCCCTCTTCCTCGACATCAATACCTTCTTGAAGTATTTGATCCATTTCGTTGGCAACCGTTTCTAACGCTTCTTCAATCGTCTTCTGACCTAAGAAAGCGCCTTGAATCTCGGTTTGTTCGACACGTTGCCACTCGGCTGTATTGTTTGACACCGGGTAAGGAGCACCGGTTTCTTGTGCCTCAAGAAATACTTCTAAATTGACCGATGGGGTGGACTCCAACCATCGTTCTCCTTGTGAAATCATCGCCGGTGTGGAAAAACCGCTGTCGGCAATTTCTGCATTTCCAGTTTCGCTTGTCAACTCACGTAACAAGTCCCAGACAACATCAGGGTCAACGACATCTTCGTTCATCGCCCATCCAATGCCATGGATGATGGAAGCATCTTCTTTATGACTGGGCAAAGGAGCCACTTCGACTTTATCTCCAAGTGTCTCAACGACCTCACCGAGCATTGGTGACAACTCTGGGTACATCGCGACCATCTCAGATTGAAAAAGCTGTGTCATTGCTGATTCAATTTGCATGCGTACGCCAGGCGAGATTCCTTCTTCAATGAGGTGCTCTGAAAATTGCAACGCTTCTAAGGCAGCCTCTGTACCAAAGCCTGAATACAGTCCATCATCACTCACAATTTGGCCACCTGCCTGATGAATGAGGTTGTAATACCCTCTTTGATTACTCGTAATGGTTGCCCCGTAGCCGTAAACTCCTGCTTCTTCGTCTGTTAATGCTGCCCCGGCTTCTTCTAAGTCATCCCACGTCCATGTTTCATCTGGATAGTCGACACCTGCTTCATCAAACATTTCCTTGTTGTAAACGAGCGCAATCGCATCGACAAAATAAGGTGCGGCATATAAAGAGTCTTCATAGCTATATAATTCAACAGCATTCTCATAGTAGTCTTCTTTATCGTACTCAGCGTCCGCTTCAACGAATGGATCGAGATCTTTAATTAACCCAGAATCTGCATAGCGATGAAAGTTGACGGCATTCATCCAAAAGAGGTCTGGACCACTGCCTGCACCCATGCTTGTACTTAGATTCGTCCAATATTGTGCGAATGGGGTATATGTAACTTGCACATCAATGTCTGGGTGAATCTCATTAAAGGAAGCGATGGCGGCTGTTACCGCATCATCGGCATCCTCATCCCACAGGGCAATTTGCAACGTATCTTGCGTGCGTTCTTCACCTGAACAAGAAACGAGCAACACGCTAGCTGCACACGCCAACCCGATTTTCTTACGCATATCCACCCTCCTTATAATTGACTAGATGTGTATCATTTTGCCGGTCTGAAAGGATTGATTCGCTGCAAGTGTGACGGCAAGTGTGTCTACACCTTCTTGATACGAAGCTTTGACGAGTGTCTGATCTCCTTGCCGCACGGCTTCGATGAACGCTTGATCCTGGGCTTTATAGAAATCTTCATACGATGAAATCGTCTTCGTATCATCTGCGGTGACATAGGTTAACGTACGACCGCTTACTTCAATGCGAAATCCGTTCCCGAGAAGCTCAATGCCCATGCGATGATCCGGCTGCGTAAATGTACTCGTTAGATTGGCGATGGCTCCTGAGTGAAGGCGCATGTTTACTGAACTCACATCTGGAATATCCAATCCTTCAATGTGTTTGGAAACCGTTAGCGCCATGTCAGCACTGACGGTTTTAACGTCTCCTGCGAGGTAGCGAACAAGGTCAACAATGTGCGTGGACTGTTCAACTAATTGCCCCCCGGACTTTTCTTGATGCCGATACCACGGTGTGTTAACAAACGAACTCAAGTATTGACCTCTGACCATCGCAACTGTTTGATTACCGAGTAGCTCTTTCGCCTTCGCTACGAGATCCCAATACCTTAAACAATATCCCGAGGCATTAATAATCCCTGAAGATTCAATCATTTTTGCTTTTTCTTTTGCCCGAGACAATTCGAGTTCTACCGGCTTTTCTACCATCAGATGGATGTTACGAGCGACAACTTTTTCTTCCAATTCACTGTGCGCAAACGGTGGTACACAAAGAAAAATTGCGTCCAAGTTCTCGTTATCCATCATCTGCTCAGCATCTGCATACGCTCGCGCATTGTATTCAGAAGCTGCTCTTTTTGCAGCTTCTGTTTGAATATCGGTAACCGCAACAATCTTGGCATGTTCAATATCGGCAATGTTTTTCATGTGCACACGTGCAACACCACCTGCACCGATAAAACCAATTCCAAGTCTGTTCATACAATCCTCCTTAACTCACTGACCAAAAATGACATCCATATGATGGGCCGTGTCTATCGCCAACGCTTTGGCTGATGTGTCATACGGGCTAAGTTCTGCCACGATCGTGCTGTCATAACCAATTTCTCTAAGAGCATTCGCCACCTTTTTCCAATCCACATCTCCAGATAACAGGTTGGTAAACCCTGTAATGTTCCCCGTACTCGTCTTAAAATCTTTAACGTGTACTTTCAAAATGCGCTCATTCAAAATTTCAATCCACTGCTCTGGATAACCAAACTGCAATACATTACCGACGTCAAAATATGCACCGACAAATGGGGATTCACAACCGTCAATAAACGCTGCCATCTCCAATGGAGACAGTAAGAAGCGATTCCATACATTTTCTACACCGATGGAAGTATTCGATCGTTCAGCGTAAGGTGCCAACTCTCGTAAGGCCGTTTGGGAACGCTCATAACAGTCACGATAGGATACATCTTTTGTAACAACGCCTGGGACGACGAGGATCGTCTCCATCTCCATCACGTCAGCCAAGGCCAACATCTTTCTCACGACCTCTTTGCCTTCTTCACGAAGGTTTCCATCATTTGCTGATAATGGAGTTTTCCATAAAAGTGCGGTCGATAAGCTCCGCAATTGAATAGCATAACGATCCGCCAACCGTTTGATGGCCGTCGCTTCTTCGGCTGTCGTTTCCATTGTTAGGCCGACTCCGCCTGGCTCTCCAACATTCAGCTCCACAACACCCATGCCGGCTTCTTTCGTCCATAAAAACACATCTTCAAGCGGTGTACCTTCTGGAAAACACCATTGATTGAGTCCCGTTTGCATGTCAGATGCCTCCTTTACGTAATGGCTATAGGTCGTTTTTGTTTGCTTGATTCATAAGCCGCCAATGCGACTTCTACCGTGCGTAGCCCATCCTCCCCTGTGATGGAAGGTGCAAGGTCTTCACGAACTGCACCGACAAAATCCTTAACAAGTGCTGCATCCATATCATCGCCCCAAAACGTCCATTGGAGTCCATTGCTGTGATACACATCGAATTTCTGAGCAAAAGCATCGACAAATAACGTTCCATCCGTTCCTATAAATTCAATTGTGACATCACCCCACGTCGGAAAATTACTCGGACGTGACCAACTGCAATCCAGCGTCGCAAAAGATCCGTCCTCCAACGTCATCGTTAAGATGCCACTGTCGTCGATCGCGCTCTTCGCAGATTGTTCAATTTCGGCATACACGTGTGTAAATTCTTTCTCTGTAATCCAGCGGATAATATCTGCGACGTGTACGGTATGGTCCATTACAGCTCCGCCGCCGGAAGACGATTTGTCAACAAACCAACCGCCTGGGTTTTTGCCGCGATTCGTCCCCTTAATGGCGACAATCTCTCCTATTTTACCTTCTTGAATGACATTTCTAGCACGCTTAATCGCTTCATTAAAACGAACAGGGAACGCGGTTTGCAATAAGACCCCTGCCTCTTTACAAGCGTTAATCATCGCTTTCGCGTCTTCTGCTGTAGGAGCAAGCGGCTTCTCGCAAAGCACGGCCACACCTGCCAAAGCTGCCGCTTCTACATGCTCACGATGACGGCTGTTTTCTGAAGTGATGATCACAGCATTGACGCTCGCCTTTAACAATGCATCGTAGGAAGAAAAGTACTCTGTTTTAAAACGATCAGCCGCCGCTCGGCCACGCTCACGGTCATCATCTGCAATTCCGACAAGTTCAACTTCTGCCATATTTACGAGCGCATCGGCATATGCATTCGCATGCCCATGAGCAAAGCTTATAATTCCTACTCTCATGACGACTTCACTCCTTCTGCAGTAATTTCCACAACGTCACCATCGGCAATAGATGCAAGTGCAGCATGCGAAATCACGACGGCTTCATACGCATCTTCAGCAGTGACGACCGGTTCGGAACCGGTTTCAATGCAGGATATAAAATGTCTAAGTTCTCGGTCATACGGGGAGAGTTGTAACGGGCTTTCTGGGACAGCAACTCCAGCACCACTCCCTTCAGTCTGGTGAATTTCTGTTATGACGGCTTTTTGTTTTTGACTATCGTAATCAATGACTCCATCGGTACCGGAGAACTCAAAAGCCGTGGAAAACTGGCGATGCGCCCACGTTCCTTCCACATGAGCGATGACGCCACTTGCAAACCGCAATGTCACCAATGCATAGTCCCGTTTTTTCTCATTTACGCCTTTGGCTCCAGCAATGCTCTTTGCATACACCCGTGTAACATCTCCAAAACACCAGCGTAAAAAGTCAAAGTCGTGGATAATTGTATCGAGAACAAGTCCACCGCTCCTTGAGTAGTCACTGTACCAATCACTCGGTACTTGCGGGAATGCACCACCACGCCTTGTCCGAACAACGTTGATCTTGCCAATCGCTCCTGAATCAATCACTTGCTTTGCTTCAACGTACTCTTGGAAAAAGCGGACGACATGTCCAACAAATAATTGAACCTTCTTTGCTTTGCAATAATCAATTAACTCTCTCGCTAATTCTGGTGTTCTTGCGATCGGCTTCTCACAAATCACATGAATGCCCGCATCAGCGGCTTGCTTGACGTATTCTGGGTGCTCATCGGTCGGTAGACAAATGGAGACCACATCAATACGTTCGTTTAATTGTGTGAGCGCTTCTTGAAATGTTTCATAATTATTTGTTTCATAACGTTCTGAAAACTGTTGGCGCTTTTCTAGATTACGGTCCACGACTCCAACAAGTTCTGCGTCAGGCATCTCATAGATCGCTTTCGTATGAACCGAACCCATCGTTCCTAATCCGATAACAAGTGTACGTTGCATACGTTCCCCTCCTAATAATTGATTTGCTATTGAGCTAATGGAATTTGATCAGAACAAGCGACAGATAGTGCCCCAAAGAGTTCAACTTCCTCACTCAAAGACGTAAGTTTAATATTCGTTTTGCTAGCTAGCGCCGGCAACTTCCTCTCTTCTACAATTTGTTGAACTCTCGTGACCAACTGATCATTCCCTTGTACGACTTTGCCGCTTAATACAATCGTATCCGGGCTTAACAAGTGAAGAACATTAATAAACGCGGTTGCCACATATTCCGCGACTTCATTGTTAATGACAATGGAAAGAGGATCGTCGTTTTGCACGGCTCGAATAAACATTTCCGGTGTAATCTTCTCATATTGATCATCCACCCATTCATGTAGGCACGTCTCTGATCTTCTTGCCATTAATAAGGAAATGATTCGGCCTCGTATAGCCGGCCAACTCACATAGCTTTCTAAACAACCACGGTTGTTGCATGAGCACAACACCCCATTTTGAACGACGGTCATATGTCCAATTTCTCCTGCCGCACCGTGTTGACCTCGATGAATGGAGCCGTTGACGAGTAAGCCTCCACCCACACCATCGCCAATCGTAACGTAGAGCATATTCTCTTCATGCAAAGCGCCCATGTAACGCTCCGCTGTAACAAATGAATTCGTATCGTTCTCGATATAAATAGGGACCGCGTAAAGCTGTTGAAGCGATTGCTTTAATGGGTACTCATAAATTTTAAGTTGTGCGTTGTACAGCACTACACCACGATCGGCTTCAATGACACCTGGCAAAATGACCGAAATCGCCATACAATCGTCCAAATGAGCGATAAATTGGTCGAGCTGTTGTAAAAAATTCTGAATGTACGCTTCCCCAGTTAACGACTGCACACTGCTCGTAAATCGATCAAGAACAATGCCTCCAAGCGACACTTTAGCAAACGTCATCGTATGATCTTTTAAAGAAGCACAGATCACATATCGAATATCATCATTCACTTTATAAAGCAGCGGCTTTCTTCCACCTGTCGAGTGACCGATGCCATCTTCTTGAATGAAATTGTTTTCTAATAGGTTTTGAACGACCGTATTTACTGTCGTTGCACTCACATCATTTTGTACACTGATGAGGTTTTTTGATGCTTTTCTCTGTAAACGAATAGTATGAAACACTTGCGATGCAATTCGATTCAGCATGCGAACACGTATCCACTCCTTTCCCGATCTTTTAACATTAACTTTAAAAAGTATAGTACAGGAAGTCGGTTTAACTGTCTAGTATTTTTCTGAATAGCATAAAATTTCGGTGCTAATGACGACCTAAGACCCAACTTCCAACAGACACAATAAAAAGTACATAATAAAAACGTCACAAGGGGGTTCCTTGCGACGCTAATGATCTTACCTAGTCATACACAACTCAAATCGTTCACATACGATTAACATCGTTGGGTCAAACGTTCGACCATACGTTTCAAGTAGATTAGAAAAATATCGAACATGTCCATCATGCCAATACGAGTAACTTAAATCACCTTCTCCTTCAGCGCGAGCAAATTCTTCGTCAACTTCGTTAAATGGGATGAATTCAACAGATGTCTGACGGGTAATGACGTGCGGCTCCCCCGCTCCATTGAGAATGATATTGTACCCTCCCACTTCTGGGATTGCCTCATCATCAATTTCATATAAAACATGAAGTGAGCAAGTTGCTGTCTTTTTGCCTGCAAGTACAAGTCCTAACAATTCATCGGCCATATCTGCCCCACTGCCAAAACTCCACGCTTCTGGAAGGTTTTCAGGCGCATTCGGGTTTTGCTTCTTGTACTCGTTCCAAAATTGTTCAATCATCATTGATTCATTTCTCTCTATAGTTCTGCTGCGATTTCTTCTTTTGTTAGTAGCGTCTCAACAATCGGGTTGCTAAACACATGTTGTTCGGTATGATATTTCTTTAAGACGTCTGTATCTTTCAACATATTTCCAGTTAGAATACATAACGCCTGCTCTTCTTTATCAATAGCTTGGTGATCGACGAGCTTTTTGAGACCGGCAACTGTCGCCGCAGATGCGGGTTCGCACCCTATACCACTTTGGTCAATGACAGCTTTTGCATTGAGAATTTCTTCATCGGTAACTGCAACGGTTACTCCGTCAGTTTCCTTTAGCACCCGCGCTGCTTTTTTCCAGCTCGGCGGGTTGCCAATATTTAACGCACTGGCAACGGTATTTGGCTCACGTTCAGGCTCATATGGTGAACCTGTCGCCATCATCCGGTGAAAAGGGCTTGCCCCCTCCGCTTGCACAATTGCCACTCGTGGCAGTTTGTCGATAAATCCTAGTTCGTATAAGTCTTGCAAGCCTTTGCCTAGAGCTGTACTATTGCTAAGTGCTCCGCCTGGAACAACGATCCAGTCAGGCAACTTCCAATTTAAATATTGGGCGATCTCAAAGACAATGCTTTTTTGGCCTTCGATGCGAAACGGATTAATGGAGTTGCATACATAAAGACCAAGTTCCTCACTGTATTGCTGCAAAAACTCAATACCTTCATCGTATTTACCCTCTGTACTAAATACTTTCGCCCCGTAAGCGATCGTTTGCATCACTTTGTTCATCGAGATGTTCTTATTCGGGACGAACACGTATGATTTACATCCTGCCATTGAACTGTACATCGCAAGCGATGATGAAGTATTGCCTGTAGACGTACACGTAAATTTATTATATCCAAGGCTTCTTCCGTGAGAAACTGCAACCGCCATGCCATTATCTTTAAAGGAACCACTTGGATTTTCACTTTGAGCTTTAAGTAAGACGTTTTCTTTCATCCCTGTATACGTACGCACCTGTGCAGACTGATATAGCCCGGTATTCCCTTCGTACTTCGTCACCATGTGTTCCTCTTGTACTTCAGGGAAAATCAGTTCTTTGTAGCGCCACACTCCGCTTGCTAATGGCGTCATTCGCTCAGCTAACCGTTCTTGGAACGTATGTTTTAATTTTTCTGTATCCACACCATTAAAGTTATGGACGATGTCAAAAAGCCCGCCACATTCACATTGGTATTGAAAATCATCCATTGAGTATGTATTTTTGCAATCGACACATTGTAATTTCATGTTGAGCAGACGCCACCTTTGCTTTTGCTAGTTCCTTCTAGCATAAGAAAGGTTGTTTCATAAAGCAATGGATATTTTCAGAATTGGATTATTGTTTTAATTCGATAACTTCGGATGGTTGCTTGTTATTCACATTGTTTTGATTTGCTTCGACACTGCAACTGGCCGCCATTGCAATTAGCAAAGAAAATGCAATGAACCATTTATTCTTTCTCATCCGTCAGAGCTCCTTTGTTCTTCCTAGTGGGTCTGTCGCTCTCTGCGGGTAAGGGTTACACTTTTTTCCAATAAATAATGAAAACAACGTGTCAAATAAAAAAAGCGTGCAAGGAGTTAAGATCATCCTTACACGCTTTTTATTAATCAACCAGATACCGACTGAACGTACTAGCTGGCACGTTATTTCTTATCTTCGGATTCATCCTCGTCGGTTTCTTCATTTTCTTCTTTTGCTTCTTCGTCTGCTTCATTTAATTCTTCTTCTGTATCGTCGACCATCTCTTCGGGCATTCCTTGCTCAAACTCTTCACGTTTTTCTTTGAGCTCTTCTTTTGACTCCTCAAGGAATGTCGGTTCATATTCTTTATGCTTACTCTCAAGCCTTAGAATGTCGTACTCGCCACTCAATGCTTTGAGTAAGGACACCGCCATCAGCAAGACGACAAATGTGAACGGGAAGGCGGCAATTAACATCGCCATCTCTAATGCTTGCAATCCACCTGACAGAAGCAATGCAGCCGCTGTAGCAGAAAGGATCACACCCCAGATTACTTTAACTTTAACTTGAGGATTTAGTCGACCACCGGTCGTTAACATCCCTAAAACAAAAGTCGCTGCATCTGCCGATGTAATAAAGAATGAGGAAACAAGCAAAATCGCGACACCCATAATGACAGGGCTCCACGGATATTGCTCTAAGAAAGCAAAGAGGGCAACTTCATTCCCTTGATCGCTAATGATGTCGTACAATCCACCACCGAGTGCATTGTCCATCTCAATAGCTGCAACGCCAAAGATGGAGAACCATACGGCACTAAACAACACAGGCACGGCGGTTACACCGATAACAAACTCGCGAATCGTCCGCCCTCTAGAAACGCGGGCGATAAATGTACCTACAAACGGAGACCAACCGATCCACCAAGCCCAATAGAACAAGGTCCAGTCATTTAAAAACTCACGATCCCCTTCAAAAGCATTCATTCCAAGCGTCATGCTAGGTATATTCTGAATGTAACTTCCTAGCGTCGTTGTGAAGGATTCCATCATCTGAATAGATGAGCCTAAGATGAATACTAATAGCATTAAGGCAATCGCAACTACGATGTTCATCCAACTTAAGTAACGAATACCTTTATCAACACCGGTCGTTGCTGAAACGATAAAGATGACAGTCACAACGAGAATAACGATCATCGTCGTCGTCGTTGTATTATTAATGCCGTCAAATGTGTAACTTAGACCGGCGGTAATTTGCGATGCACCTAGACCTAATGAAGTCGCAATACCAAAGATCGTCGCAAACACTGCAAGTATATCAATACTATGTCCAAGGCCACCTTGAGCGCGCTGACCAATAAGTGGTGTAAATGCCGAACTAATGAGTGCAGGTGCTTGATGACGGAACTTGAAATACGCAAGAGTCAAGGCAACAATGGCGTATGTAGCCCATGGATGGAAACCCCAATGAAAAAGTGTGTACCTTGTTGATTCTTCCACAGCAGCCATCGACGCCGGATCGACTGAAGGCGGATTATGGAAGTGGGTAAGTGGTTCTGAAATTCCGAAGAATACAAGTCCTACACCCATCCCTGCTGTAAAGAGAAATGCAAACCACGTAAAATAACTGTATTCCGGCTTTTCATCCGGCTTTCCTAATCGAATTCTCCCGTAAGGGCCGAATACGAGAAACAACGCAAGGAGCACAAATAACGTCGTCCCGATAATGTATACCCAACCAAAATTACTTGCTAAAAATCCATCAATAAATCCTAATACTGCCTCTACATTGTCAGGAAGGAAAACTCCCCAAAGAATAAAAACGCCAGCAATCGCTAGAGAGACCCAAAAGACAATACTTAATTTGCTATTTTTCACAATAAACCTCCTCTAGATCGTCTTTGGAATATTATTAACCAATTTGGATTGAAAAAAGACGGTAAATTATGTACAACCCAAACGAGTATGTCGTTCATATCCTCTCCTTTTTACGTGAAAGTATGAAACAACAGTTATAGGTGTTTCCCTTTTTTCAACCGACTTTAAACCTATATTCGACAAATCTTTCCATATGTCAATGAGCACAAGCGACATTTTCTCACATGTTTGTGAAGTTGTAAACATGCGAATCTTGCTGTAAACACTTACATCCTTGCCCTGTATATTCATTTATTTTTTCATAGACCCCGAAGTCATTACTTCATCTATTGAATACGCTTTTCCGTTGTTCGTTACTTTTTACGTTTAGGTTCGACATGCACATTTGTATGATCAATTTCATGTTCATTTTTTAAGTTGTTTTCAATCTGAGTAGCGATTTCATGACTATCTTCTACACTCAGGTGGGGTTCGACCTCAATAACGACGTCAGCGTGGATCGAGCTACCTAGCTTTCGTGCCCGAATCATCTTCAATCCATGTACATGTTCTAATTCTTCAATCGTCGCACGGTACGGCGTTAAATCTTCTTCGTGAAACCCATCTGACAGTGAGTGGGCCGCATCACGAAAAATGTGCCAAGCTGTATAACAAATCACAAGACCGATGATGAGTGCAGCTAATGAATCGACCCATCCTAAATGAAAATACGCCGCAATAATCCCAATAAATGCCCCAACGCTAACAAATGCATCCACGCGATTGTCTTTTGATACAGCAAGTAGCCCTTGGCTATTAATCTTCTTGGCGAGACGTTTGTTATACCACGATACGGCAAACATTATCGCTGCCGCTCCGATCGCTACCCAGGCTGCAATGAGGTTCGGTGATTCAGTCCTCGTCTCTCCAAATAATGATGTTCCTGCCCCCCATAAGACTTGGAAGCCAACAACCATAATGATAAACGCTGCAAGTAGTGCTGCAATGCTCTCAGCGCGAAAATGCCCGTAAGGATGGTCCTGGTCTGGAGGCTTTTGCGAAATCCGAAGCCCAATGAGGACAGCAATTGAAACGACGATATCTGCCGCATTGTTATAGCCATCTGCTATTAACGCTTGAGAGAAAAACATGTAGCCAATTGTGAGTTTCACTCCAGCTAGACCAAGGTACGTAGCAATGCTTAACCAAGCACCTTTCTCCCCTTCTCGCAATCGTTCATATCGTCCCATTAGTCATCCTCCTCCAACAGACTATGTATATGCATCGTAGCAATCGCTATATGAGTGGGTCTACAGCAACGTTCTTCGCTACCCGCAGACAAGTTGATGCACATATATATTGTTGCAAGTGGGCAAAAAACTATGCACCGTTTTTGTACTCTTACATCATCATAGCTTCCATTCCGTGTTTTTATTTGAAATAATCTAAATTATATATTCTTACGGTGCATAAGGAGGGGTTACAATGTATCATCTCATTATGATCATAAACGTCATCATTACTTGCATCGTTTCACTATTATTTAGTTCTTGGTTCGCTGCAGGATTTATTTCTGAGAGCAACAGTCCGGAAACCTTTGTCGCACCGGAATTTTTCTTCATCATGGCTGTATGGGCAATTGGTTTGGGCTTGTACGTTGTTAGAGCTATCGTAAAGAGTAATTCTCCGGCGTTAAAGCTTAGCTTAACCATCACGTCTTTACTGCTTATGTGGGGCGCACTGCCGATTGGAGCGGAGTTGGTCACAACGATTCTTTTACCTTTACGCTGAATTCGATGCATCATTTTTTACGCAATATACGGTAGGTGTCGAGCGTAGTTTGTCGCATTTGTTGTAAGCCAACAGAATTTTGACATCAACATACGATAAACTAGAGATATTCATCACGAGCCTAATGGTAAACGAGCGGTTAACGCTAAAAGCTCAACGTCACCGACGATCGATGTTCATCGTTCACCGTAGATGTAGCAAAGAATGGCTTCTATGACTGGTCGTAGTGTCCAAATTTTATAAATTCCGTTCAGTTTCACCATTGAGGACCTCTAGTCCGAAAACGTCGCCTATTCAGTACCGTTGATTGGAATGAACGGCGGTGACGCTTGCGAAAGAAGCTCCAAGGCTAGACCCCGCAGCTCGTAAGAAGTTCACTGAAAAAAGGAAATGGAAAAATGTATAACAGTGTTTTGTTTGCTAAAAATAGAAAATCCCACGTAGACCCTGTCTATGATGGAATTTACTTCAATGAGGAACAATTTTTATCAGAAATCCCCACATAGAAAGGCGATATTCCCACATAGACGGTTCTATGATGGGATAATTTGCGATTGCAACGCTCCATGAATATAGAATGAACTAAACAATTTCCTAAATGTACAATTGTTGCTTTCTACTGCAGGTGAATGCACTCCAAAGCATAAGGGGACATCGGCGCTGTGTCTACTTTGGATGGAGGCTCGATATTGGTAATTTCTAGGAGATCGGTGATCTAGACCACGCCCAAAATGGTCTAGATCACGGTTAAAAGGTCGATTTCCACAAATACTTGACGATCTTTATAGAATGAACTTAAGATTTTCTTCACTTGCACTGTTGGGTTGGAGGGTTGGAGGGGTAGCGCGGTGCCATTCTGCGCGCTAGTTTCCCCCATCTACGCGCAAGTTTGCGCTTTTCACCGATTTTAGCGCCGATATCATCAAACTTGCGCGCAGTTTGTTCTAACTTGCGCGCAGATTCCAAGCTAAGTGCCAACGACACGTCGGCCCCGCCGGGGGCCGAAACGCAACCGCACTAGGTTCGGCGCGAACCGCGCCGACGTCTTGTGGGTACTTCGGTTCGGGGATGTGCACATGACTTTGTGAACTGTTCCCTAGTTTATGAGAATACACCGCTTTTCCTGCGAATTTCTTCAACTTGAGAACAGCTCGGTCCCAACTTGAGCACAGTTTCCACTTTACCAAGCTACCCATTGATTCTAAAAGAAATTCTTTAGTTCAACCTATCTAGTTGAAATCCCCACACGAGCCGGACCCGCTGGTTCGCGTTAACGAGTAACTTAGGGAGTGAAACGCTTTTGTTCAGTGACCTTGCCGTAAGACCGAGGAGTTTAGGCTGGTCTTCCTGTAGTTGAAATCAAAAACTCAATAGCCCACATCAGGAAATTCTCTAGAGTCCATCCTAGATCGTATCTGTAATTAAATTTGTCTAACGCCTACGAAACATATCATCCCTTGCAAACTCCAGATTAGAATAAACACTAAAAAAGGCCGCCCACGTATCGGACCGCCTCACCTATTTCCATTTTTCATATTGACGTTCCATTGATTCGGCGAAGATTCTCATCTTCTGCAGTGACGGAACGGGTACCATTCGGTTGTACTTTTTAATCTTTTCGTTTACTTCACCGAGCCGTTGCTCCTTTTGCGACTCTGTGAGCACTTTCTGCTCGTCAATGACTGCTTTAATATCGTCGCGAATCTCATGCTGAAACTCGAGCCAAGGCGGGACATAGTTGGCATTTTTCAAGATCCCGTTTAACGTATCGCCCTTTAAATACTCGTCTGACAATGGTTTTCCGTGCCCTTTTAGCTTGTGGAAATCTTCTTGCTCTTTTGCTTGGCGAATTGAAGATTCGACTTTTCGATCCCACTTATCCGACATCTGTACACCCCACTTTTAAACTAGTGCTTCATAAAGTAAACGTGCAGCCATGACTAGAACCGTAGCAAATAAAATCCACTTAATCCATTTCGTTTGTGAACTCATAATAATCTGGCTTCCAATCCACGCGCCCGTTGCATTTCCTAATGCCAGTACGAGGCCGAGCCACCAGTTCACTTCTCCATTTAAGCCAAAAACGAGCAGTGACACGAATATGTACGCACCCGTTACTAACACTTTAACACTGTTCGCATGAATAAACGACAATTGAAAAATAAACATCGCTGTAAGTACGATATAAAACCCTGCACCAACTTGAATGAATCCACCATAAAACCCAATCGCTAAAAATAACAAGGCGCCTAACGCTTTACGGTTTAGCGAGAGGTTCATTTCTTTTCCCGACCGTTTTGTCGGGTCCCAAACGATAAAAAATATCGTGACGACCATCGTGATCGCTAAGATGATTTGAAACAATCCATCGCTAATATTTACCGCTGCCATCGATCCAAGAATGGATCCAACGATTGCAGGCAACACCACGAGAGAACTCACTTTCGTTTCAAGCTTCCCGCGCTTTTTAAAGGCTAACACCGATGTGATGCTTTGCACGACGATGGCTACACGATTTGTTCCGTTCGCTTCCGATGATGGTAATCCTAAAAAAATCAACATTGGCAACGTTAGGAGTGACCCACCAGCAGAAACCGTATTAATCACCCCGGCTACAATGCCGACAATAAATATAATGAGATACGACCACAATTGTAAATCCACATACATCCCTCATATCTTCGCTGTTCGTTTACTATATCACACAAATCTCAAGCTCAGAATTGGGATTTTGTCCGCACAACGTATATAATACACGAAAGAACTGTTTAGACTGGAGGCAATACTGTGAAACCAATCAATGCTAAAGACGTTCAGCGTCTCATTGAAGAATACGCTGAAAAAGATCTTTACTTGCACTTGGAAACGACGAACGGCGCGTATGCTTCGCACTTTGATCAATCATTTTTCTCCGCTAGTGCATACATTCGCAATGCCAACGTTCAGTACAAGCAAGGAAAAATACGCGGCGATGGTCCTTACCGCGTCGGTTTAGAACTGCCAATTGGCTGGATCTACGGCGAGGGGCTCACCCACTACGAAGTTAATGAAAACGGACAATTCATTCTTGCCGGCCTCAATCAAGACGGAAAAATTGCGGTCACACTTGAATTGTCTGAGCAACCGTTTCAATATGACTAAGGAGGAATTGAACATGCACGATGAAACACATGTCCTTGTCATTTTTCCACATCCGGACGACGAAGCTTTCGGGGTGTCCGGGACGATGGCAGGACAAGTTGCCACAGGAACACCGCTCACTTACGCTTGCCTTACTCTCGGTGAGATGGGGAGGAACGTTGGGAATCCGCCAATCGCAAACCGTGAATCACTTCGCGAGATTCGCGAGCGGGAGTTACTTGCAGCGGGAAAAGCGATGGGACTCACCGACCTACGAATGATGGGTTTTCGTGATAAAACATTGGAGTTTCTTGAAGATGGCGTATTGGAAAGGGTTGTAACGGACCTTGTACAAGAATTAAACCCTTCCGTCGTCATCTCATTTTATCCCGAACACGGTGTGCACCCTGACCATGATGCAACAGCGGAAGCTGTTAAAAATGCTCTAGCTGCAATGCCAAAAGAAACACGCCCACGGTTTTGGGGCGTGGCGATCACAAAGGACAACCCAGATGTGGTTTACTCGATCAAACCGTATATCGAACAAAAAATTCAAACGTTAAAAGCTCATTACTCGCAGTTCGGCGCGACATTTCCTGAGCATGAGCGGTTATATCGCGAAGGAAATAAAGAGGCCGTGGAACGTCTTGAGAATGAACGATTTCACACGTATACGTTTGATGATGAATAAATTCTAAAAGCGAGAAGCTGTCATTATTTTGACGGTTTCTCGCTTTTTTGTCGAATTCTACTTTCTATGAAAACCTTCTCCCCGATAGACATTTCGCGTTTTGCGACCGTGCAATGCTAGAAACCGTCGATTTGTGTAAAAACTTATTTAGAGGGGATGTTCAGTTCTTGGAGAAATGTGTAATAACAAGAGAGGGAAGGTGAGAGGATTGCTGAAATGGGTACCGTTAAAAGAACAAAATTCGTACGAACGTAAACTTCTGAAGACGATGAAACGACTAAAAATTAAAGATTTCCAATTTAACTGGGACCGAATTGGCTGTTCGATTGATTTCCGGTATCAGCAAAATTCCTATCGAATGGAACATTCTGTGCAGAAAGCACGACGCAAAGGCATCATTTTAAGCAATGGCCTTGACTGTCTAGCTGAACTCACCCAATCGCTGACGATGCTAGCAGAAATTATTGAACGAGGAAACTATGATCTCGAGACTTGGATTAGGGGAATGCAAGTCGTTACTGAAGAGGAATCTTCTGATTACGATGAAGAGTTCCATGTTCGGTATCGACCGTTAGACCAAGATACTCTTGCTCCATTTAATGCTAGTACGAATCTAACCAACTTTGAACGAAACCAAGCGGTTCGTGATGCCGCTCGCCACTAACAACACAATCATTTATGGCTGTTCAACAAAGCGTTGAACAGCCAAACGTTTACACCTCACGTTTGAACTCCTCCACAAATGGAAAAACCATTTCTAGGAGGTTTTTTAATGAGAGCGATTACTGTGACTGGCGCCATTCTTATGATTACTGGATGGTTTGCCCTCGTTGAATTTGATACATTTTCGGAAGAACAACGCAAAGAAATTCTTCAAAAAATTAAAACAAGCCCGTCCCTCATTTTACTCATCGGTCTAATGCCTCTCGGTATACTCATCAACATTGGAGGAGCATTTCTCGGTTCAATATTTTTGACGGTCAGTGGCGCTACGCTAATTTTCATCCAAGGGATGATCGTCTCCACTCTCATCCTTAGACGGAAACGTTGGAAAGGAATTCTACTTCTTTCTGTCATTTCATTGCTTGGGATCTTTATTTATATTCCATTATTCATCCATTGATTTGTCCCTTTTCTGTGCGTATACTTGTTGCGTACATCAAGAGGTGGGATTAAATGGAGTTTAATGTGAAGTTTCTATCATTTTATGTGATTGAAGTTGAGGGTAGTGGCGATGACGCGAGCCGTTACTATAAACATTACCAAACCTTAGACCAAGACCAGTTTGACGAAAGTGAACTGAAGGACTTTCTCGACGGTGAGTTAAAGAAAATTGTCAAACGAAAAGCAGAGCACCATCCGAAGTCTGATCAAGTACCAACGAAAATTGGGCGGTTTCTAACAGAGGCCGACTATCCTCTTGATTCGAACCCGAATTACGCGTTGTTTCAAAAGACGATCCGTGCAGAAACGAGCGACGTTTTCACCGAACATAGCAACGCCTTCGCAAAACTATACACGGAGACTGCTGCGGTTCGTGGCGGTGTATTTCTCGTCGCTTCCGCTGTGCCTAAAAAGTATTTTTCCGACGAGTTCGTTTTCATCTTAAAATGTGATTTCGAACCAAAAGTGGCGTCCATTAGCGATGAATCGACGCTTTTGCGAAAGATCGAGTACGCCATCACTACGAAAAATATGAAGTCGATTCAATATCCGTTCATGATTGAAGAAGGAATGGTTCAACCTGCGGAGCTGAAGATTCACCAAGCCTCTCATGCTCGTTACTTCCAAGACTTCCTCGCATTTGTTGAGTACGGAGACAGCGTCCCCGTCATGATGAGAGAACAGGTGAAGGAAATGATGACCGAGCACATTTCAGAGAGCTTTACAGAAGAAAGCGAAGAGAAAGTGAACTGGGAGCGCTCCCTCGATGAGTGGGAAACGAGCGATAAGCGTGAAATCAATGAGCACCTTGAAACCCATCAAGTCGTCGAAGCATCCGCGCAAATCGTTGAACAAACCCCTGAAGCCCGGATTCAGGTAAAGCTCGGTGAAACTGAAGTTAAAGGCTTGCTTGCCGACTTTGGCGAAAGCTTACACATCGCAAAACTAAACGGACGATATGTACTCATCGCCGAAGCCGATGAGCTTACATTCGAAAAAGGCGCTACACCCGTCGAGTTTTACAAACCTGAAGACATCTATTCCTTAATTAAAAAGATGAATGACCGCTCTGCCGACTAAGTCTATAAAGAATAAACGTAACATTTTCCTAATTACTCAGTTTGTTGTTGCTTTCCACTGCAGGCGGATGGTTGCAGTCCGGAGTACAAGGGCAACATCGGAGGTCAAAAGGCGACCACCGTGTTTTCTAGGCAGTCCAGACTATAAGCGCAACATCGGTGGCTAAAAGACAGCCACCGTGTTTTCTTTACACTCCAAAGCACAAGTGCAACATCGGTGGCCAAAAAACAGCCACCGTGTTTTCTATGTACTCCAGACTATAAGTGTAACATGGTGCAGCCTGTGTCTACTTTGGATGGACACTAAGTATTGGTATTTTCTAGGAGATCGGCGATCTAGATCATGCCCAAAATGGTCTAGATCACGGTAAAAAGGTCGATTTTACCAAATACTTGACGATCTATATGGAATGAACTTAGCATTTTCTTGATTTGCACTGTTGGGTGGGGGGTAGCTCGGTGCTATTTTGCGCAGTTTGTTCCAACTGGAGCGCAGATTCCAGTCTGAAGTGCCAACGACACGTCGGCCCCAGCGGGGCCGAAGCCAAATCGAACTCGGTTCGGCGCGGCTCGCGCCGACAGGATGCTCGGTACTTTGGGGCGGGGATGTACACGTGACCCGGTAATCTATTCCCAAGTTTGCTCATTCTACTCCCTATTTTATGAGAATAAACTGCTTTTCCTGCTATTTTTACCAACTTGAGAACAGTTCTGCCTCAATTCGAGAACAGTTCCACTTTCAGAAGCTTACTATGGGTTCTTGAAGAAATTCTTTCGTTTAACTTAACTAGCTCGCCGTTCTCCTAAAAATCCACAAACGGTGTACAACCAAGCGTTTATGTGAGTAAAAACCACCTCAACCTATGTAGAGAACAGAACCAAGCCCAAATTCCTCCATATACTTGAATGTCGGGGTTTGCCTCTATCATGGCCCGCTCAAATCGATGCGGAAACAAACGTGACGGTTCATGTAATTTAAATGATTTGCCAGTGTAAAGTTCAATCCAACAGAGAACATTTGTTATTCTCTGGAGAAGAAGCCTTTTTGGCGCTCTCTAACGGACTGCCCGTTTTCTGCCAAGCACTAGAAACCCTTCTTTACCTAACATAACCGGGCAGACCCCACCGTACTTGCACCCAGTTACTCGACTACCGAAAGTCTAAGACGTTCGGTGAAATCTCCTACTTCAACGACATTAAATCCGTGTTTTTTGTATAAAGGAATGGCTTCGCTTCCTTTGAACACGTGCAGTGTGAGGTTTCGCCCATTCTTTCTCTGCTCACGGATAATTCGCTTTAATACGTCTGTTCCGTACCCATAACCTTGGAACTTTGGGTACAGATAAAAGTGCTTGAGCTCATCTTCCCCACCTTCACCTGGTTGTACTGAAACACAACCAATTTCATCATTTTCAATCATCAGTATCGATGTGTATTGCGGCTGAAAAGCTTTGGCGAAATAATACTTCGTTCGATCTACATCAATTTCGTGTCGCTTGAAATCTTCAGCCATCACTGTCGTCCGCAGTGCTAATAGCTTATCAAAATCATCTGCCGTCGCCTGCACATATGTAATCATGAAACCCCTCCTCATCCCTTTTATCTATTTCCCCTACAACCTCGGTCATACACATTATTCATGGTTTAGTTTTTATCCAGATAAATCTGTAGTTTGTCCTCTACACAATCAATAACCGAACATTTATAATAGTCAGTGAGTCACCTTCGCACGACTTACTTACCTCAAGCTGTTACTTCTTCAAACCCTCAACTTTGCGATCCTTTATCCCCAACCTTTTGCCCTTTATGCACACCTGTCCTTGGAATACGAAAAAGACGAGGTGATTATTTGGGATTAGATATGTATTTAGTCGTTGAAAAGAGAAATGATTTTGATGGTGTATACCATGAAGAGATTGCTTATTGGCGCAAAGCCAATCACATTCATCGCTGGTTTGTTGAGAACGTTCAAAATGAACAAGATGACTGCAAGATGTACCCTGTCAGCCGAGAACAACTTGAACACTTACTTCACGTATGCTCGGAGACGTTAAATGACCCCTCCACTTCCCATTACACGTTGCCCGCCCTAGCTGGTCCTTTTTTTGGAGAGACTTCCTATGACGAATGGTATTACCAAGATGTTTCGTATACGGCACAAGTGTGCAAAACCATCTTAGCTTTGTTTAACTTTAAAAGCGATGCTCGGCTACTTTATTACAGTTGGTGGTGAGGCTTGTCCCTCACATGCATAGCAGCAGTAATGAATTCCACAACCTCTTTAGTCATTGGATAGAACAGGATACTTTCACTCTCATTGGCAATCATGTCCCACGTTTTGCCAAGGAATTGCTCATCCTCACCATACATCTCGTACGTGCCCTCTAGCCAACGGTCAAGCAATTGCTGAGCTACGTTAGAAGTCGGCAATTCGTGAAGATTAGAACGAATGTCTTGAATAAGCGCGAGCCATTGCTCTTCCGACTGTTGATCATAACTTATAGAAAGCATTCTTTCTTTTTCCTCATTATTAAGGTATTGGTTCAATGTATCGTCCGCAGGCATCACCCCTTCTTGATAAAGATTCATCACTTGAAAAATGACAGCCCAGTTTACGTCATGTTCAACTTTCACTGAGTAGAGCACACTGCGAATCGCTGTTTCAATTTGGGTTAGCCGTTCTTTTTGTTGTTGCACCATTCGCATTTGCCTGGATAATTCAGCTTCCCACGTGGTTGTTCGTTCATTCATGAACGTCTGTATCGTCTCGAGCGACAGCCCTAAAAATTTCAGCGAGAGTATTTTCTCTAGTCTGAACACTTCTTCATCACTATATAAACGATGCCCTCCCTCTGTTTTGTTATGAGGAGATAGTAAGCCAATCTGGTCGTAATAATCTAACGTACGGATGGTGACT
Organism: Geomicrobium sp. JSM 1781026; assembly: GCF_041949955.1. Lineage (NCBI taxonomy): Bacteria > Bacillati > Bacillota > Bacilli > Caryophanales > Geomicrobium > Geomicrobium sp. JSM 1781026. Next base: position 44,612 of record NZ_JBHFQF010000008.1, read on the forward strand.
CCCGTTTTTTTGGACAGTGTGCCGATCGTGTACATTGAATTCACCCCTGTTTTAACCTTTACTCATTCCCTATCATTGTACAAAACGTGTCAAATTGAATTGATCAGCTCTTTTGTTTGACTATTTTTTCTCGAAATGTGAATGTTGTTAGCGAGTTGGAAATGCTATGATAACAATAAACACATTCGGGGGAGTGCATGATGGACCAGTGGTATAAAATTGATAATGCCGGGAAAGTCTTTCATGCTGTATCTGAACGTGCGAATTCATCTGTGTTTCGCATTGCGATGATCATGAACGAACACGTACAACCGGACAAGCTGCAAACCTCATTGGATCATGTAATGAAGCGATTTCCGATGTTCGCAGTGAAATTAGGTCGTGGCGTGTTTTGGGATTTTCTCGTTGAGAACGACAAGAAATTATTCGTTAAAGAAGAATCGACATTTCCGTGCTCACCTGTCGACCCGATTGAGACGAACGGGTATTTATTTCGCGTGCTCTATTACAAAAAGCGAATCTCTGTAGAGTTCTTTCATTCGGTAACGGACGGTACAGGAGCACTTGAGTTTCTAAAAGCACTCGTCTTTGACTACTTGAATCAAACGGGTGAACAACCGAACAATGACGGTACAGTCATTGATGTATCGGGTACACCTAGCGAGTATGAGCTTGATGATAGTTATCAGAACTACAAGTCTAGCGATTCATCGAAACGAACGAAGGAAGAAAACGCCTACCAAATAAAAGGAAAACCGATTGAAGAGACCGTAGTGATTCACGGGGTGATGAGTGCACTTGAACTACGAAAAGCAGCGAAAACAATAAATGGTACAATCACTACCTACCTTACTTCGGTCTTAATTATGAGTATTTATCGTGAAAAGCTCCGATTTCGAAACCGTAGTGAACCAATAAAAATTGCCATCCCCGTGAATTTACGGTCGATTTTCCCTTCCAAGTCATTGCGTAATTTTTTTGCGGTCGTGAATGTTGGAATGGAAGTGACCGAAGAAACATCACTGGAAATGATTCATACAGAAGTTGTAGAACAATTAAAGAAAAAAACAGAGCAAGAGAAGTTGCAGCAAGGTTTGAACCACCATGTGAAATTGCAAAACATGCTCACCGCACGGTTCGTGCCAGCGATATTGAAATATCAAGCCATTCGCTACGGCTACAAAAGTTACGGGGAGCGAACGAAAACGCTCACGCTCACGAACATCGGCAACATTTCTTTGCCAAAAGACGTGAGCACAGCGATTGAACAGATGGAAATGGTGATGTATCCAACGAGAAAAAGCCCCATAAACGGGGGAATATGCTCAATTAACGACCGCTTTGTTATTTCTTTCGCTCGGTCGATTGAGGAAAGCGATGTGATCCGTGCTTTCTTCACGCAACTTGTGGAAATATCAGGGATCGATGTCGAAGTTTACTCAAATGACGGAGGATGATTTCCTTGCAGCATTGCGAACACTGTCAAGTGCAAACTCAACAGCAAGTCTGCCCACTATGCAGCCGGAAATTGACTGAAGAAGAACAACTCGCCGATCATTATCCGGTCTACCATAATCGCTCAAAACAACGATACATGAAACAGAAAGTCACACTATTTATCGCTCTTTTAATCATTAGCGGCTCTCTGTTAATTAACCTGCTCACAACACCGGACGTGCTCTGGGTATTTTATATTGTTGGACCTGTGCTGTACGTACTTCTTCTCGTCAATCACACGATACTCTCCCGTGCACACGCAGGTTCAAAAATTATATTTCAAGTGCTCGCACTATCGGCGATGCTCATTGTACTCGATACTGCTGCAGGTGCGACCCGTTGGTCGATCCACTACGTCATCCCTTTTCTCGTCATCAGTGCAACATTAATCGTTACGATTATCATTCTAAACAAACCGATGAAGTGGCGAGAATACTTAGGGTACATGATGACGATGATCGTTCTTGGCTTTATGCCTGTTTTATTGTTCTTAAGCTCTCTGTCGCTCGTCTTATGGCCGAGCGCAATCACTGCACTTTATGCGCTGCTTACCCTTATTGGCATGGCACTATTCGCAAATCGTACGATGCGTAATGAATTCGTCCGACGGTTTCATATTTAAGGAGTGCTTTTAATGAATGTACGTCTAGCAACAGCAGATGACGCTTGTTACCTAGCTGATTTGATGACCCAATTAGGCTACCTAACGAACACTTCACGTATGGAACGACGTTTACAAAAATTCTCCACACACCCTGATTATCGAACTTATGTAACTCACGAACACCACTCCAAAGAAATACTCGGCATGATTGGCCTACATGCGAGCATGTATTATGAAAAAGACGCGACATATGTTCGTATCGTCACCTTAGTCACCGATGAGAACCATCGCGGAAAAGGTATAGCTTCTAAGCTCTTATGTGCTGCAGAGGATTGGGGCAAAAGCTTCGGGGCAGACCAGCTTTTTGTCAATACAGGCAACCGCAACGAGCGTCTGCCTGCACAACAGTTTTATGAGTCACAACAGTTCATACAAATCGCCAATGGTTGGGGAAGAGCGCTAAATTAAAAAAGCAGCAGGTTTTGTATACCTGCTGCTTTTTTATTTATTGATTAGTTTCGAAAGACATCCGTTTCAGTAAATTTAACATCTGAGAAATTTGAAGGAGTATCGAGCGTACGATTTGTGCCACTTTCCCAAATAACATCACCTTGCTCGTTCTTCTTAATAAACTTATATTCAATTTCTTCATTTATCGGTACGCTTACCGGTAAAAACCAGTAAGGATGTTCAGGATTAAGAAACGCCTCAGTCGATCGATCCGCATCCCAACTTCCTAGTTCTGGTATGTTTCCAACTACATGAATTGTCTCCCCAAAATTCGTGTTCGCTTCAATATTAAAGACAACTTGGGTTTGTTCACCACTTAACTTATGGAAAGTAAAAGCATTACTTGTTGTTGCTCCAGATTGAAGGGTAATGGATACATCACCCGCATCTAATCCTGTTGGCACTAGAGTGACCAATTCTTGATCACCTCGATCAATAACTTCTGCTTCTACGTCACCGAACCAAACACTCGCTTCTGAGAGGTTTTCTCCATATAAGTGAACACGGTCTCCTGCCACGCCCATTGTAGAAATGACATCCCCAATCATCGGTTGCTCACTTGAATGATTGTTATAAGACCATACAACAGAAGCTCCACCTGATAATTCAAAACTTGGCAATTGGCCGTCACTGACTTCAACACTTTGTCCATCTAACAACCCACTTAGAACATCTTCATAAGTGTCATTAGGCAATTGAGTCGGAACTGAGGGCACGTTAAACGCTTCATCTGGATGGCGGTTAATGGCTACAACGACTGTATAATCATAGAAACTACGCTCATAAACGAGTACGTGTTCGCTACTATAGCGTATGTTCGTCAAACCGTAAGCAATCGCTGGGTTCTGCTGTCGAAGTTCAGCTAGAGATGAAATGGTTTGAAATGCTACTGTATTTTCATTAAATTCTGTTTCTCTTTCCATGAACACTCGACCCGCAATATCACTTGCATCATCGGAGTCCAGATATTGTTCTGTGCCATAGTAAATATTAGGAACACCTCTACTCGTCATTAAAGCGACGATCCCTGCGTGATAAGGCCTATCATTTTGTTGTGTATACCTAAATCTAGTCACATCATGATTATCAAGAAATGTTACAGCTTGATTTTCATAAGAATAATCTTGTTCTGTTTTCACAAGCATATCTCCAAAATCACTCATAGATTCCGAGAAATTTCCGAAAGCATTGGCGGATGCTCGATACCATTCAAAATCGAGGTTGTTCACGCCAGTACGATCTGGAAAGCTAACGTACTCATCATATTTTTGATCCGGTCTACCAATAAAAAATTCCCCAAATTGTGTTATTGGACCGTTGTTATTTGAATCAATTCTCTGCTTAAATCCCTTCATAAAAGCAGGGTTTAAATGAAGCGTTGCATCGTGTCGAATACCATCAATCCCGGTGTTAGCCCAAAACTGCACTGCATCATCTAAATGTTGAATTACCGCAGGATTCTCATGATTGAAACTTGCTAATGAACCAAGATCTTTGTAACGGAATCCGTATCTAGATTCATCATTACCTCGATCACCAATTCGGTAAAACCAATTAGCGTTTAAACTGCCATTTGGATCAGCTAACAGCTGTTCTGTCCTCCCGTTAACGACAGTTGGTTCACCGTCATCATCAAACATATACCTCCCATTTTCGTCCCGATTTGGTTCGAATAGCTGCCCATCTTCAGGTACGTTACCGATGGTAGGATTTTGCCAACGACTTGTATGGTTAGAAACAAAATCTAGTACCACTTTAATTCCGTTGTTTTGCAACTCATTTTTCATATCCATAAAATCTCTCATAGATCCAAAATGCTGATTCGTTTCAAAGAAATTTCGGGCGTGATAGCCGTGGAAGCTCGTCCAGCGATCAATGCTTCCATCGGATTGATAGTCCAATATTTCTGTATCTCGATTACTGTATGGCGCGGAAATCCAAACAGCAGTAATGCCCATTTCCTTTAAATAAGGTATTTTTTCAACGATTCCTGCAAAGTCTCCACCTTGGTAAAGCTTTAAATCCTCTCCCGTCCCATCAAATAATGTCGGATCAAAACCTTCTGGCACATTGTTGTTCGAATCTCCATCAACAAACCGATCCGTTACGATTTGATAGATTGTATCCCTTGAGGTAACAGGTCCAAGATTGTCTCCGACAGGTGCATTAGGTGAAGAGATTGCTGCTTGCCCAACGTCTACCAGGGTTATTGTAGTAACCAGGAAAACTACAGTGATACATTTCATAAGTTGAATAAGTCGTTTCATCGATTAGCTCCTCTTATGATTTAATTCATCGTGTCAATATCTTGTTGAATTTGCTCCACTGCCTCCGTCATAATCTCTTCTGCATCTTCACCATCTGCTAAGAACAACATCGCATCCCCCATTGCCCCAAATACTGGATCAATCTCAGGTACATTTGGCATCGGCTCTCCATTTACAATTTGCTCTGCAAAACCTGACATCAATTCGTCATCCGCTATTTCTGGTGCCTCTAATAACGTTGATACGGCAGGCATTTCGCCAGTAGCTATATAATAAGACATGTTCTGCTCATCTGACGTAAGGTGAAGCATAAGGTCTTGCGCCCAATATTGATGTTCAGAATAAGGGGATAAGAGCCATGACTTAAACCCAACAAGTGACGAAGCTGGCTCTCCATTTTCTAAAACAGGAAGTGGAGCTGAGCGCAAGTTCTCCTCACCAATGGCTTCACCATAAGGGTTGATATTCCAAGGACCTGTGTGCGAAACGCCAATCTTGCCTTCTGCAAATAACCCATCTTGAATTTCAGGGTTGATCGATGACGGAATCAAACCATCTTCAAACAGAGACTGAAATCGCTTGGCGCCTTCAATAGCACCATCATTTGCTAAGCCAACGTCTCCAACATCGTAACCGCTTTCATTTTCTCCAAATATATAACCACCGTAACCTGTAATAAATGAATGAGAGTAATAATAGATGGGAACAGTCAGGAACCCATATTCATCGTTCCCTGCGTCTGTCAGCTCTTCAGCGATCAGTAACAAATCTTCAATCGTCTCAGGAGCTTCTTCAACGAGCTCCACATTGTATAATAAAGCTGCCGTTTCTGAGACAAATGGTAAACCGTATAATTCCCCTTCATAGGTCATCGCCTGTAAGCTCTCTGGAGTGAATCGTTCGAGTTGCTCTTCATCCAAATCTAGAGGCTCTGCGAGACTTTGCACAGCAAGTTCACCGGTATAATCATGGGGCTTAAAGTATATGTCAGGCCCTGTGCCTGCTGGTCCATCTAGCGCAATGTTCTCGGCTTGGTCATCATAATTCATCCGTGTCAACTGAACTTCAATACCTGTAGCTTCGGTATACTCACTTGCCATGTCTTCAATGGCATTGGCTTGCTCATCATTGTCATGAATCCACATATGTAGCTGATCTGGTTTATCAGGTTCTGCACCTTCACTTTCAGTATTGTCTCGGTCTTCAACACTCGCTTCTTCTTCACGATCCGGGGCACATGCCATGAGCAATAAGCAGCCCGTCGCAATCAAACCGTAGTGATACTTCATATGAATCTCCTCCCTTTTTTCGTGCAAACGATTGCAAAAAATTCAAAATGTTATAACTCATTTTATTAGACCATACATATTATCCTTTGTCTATCTATATATGGTAGCGCTTGCAATAAGAATGATTCAAACAACTATAATGCAATTCCTCAATTCATTAAGCTCCTGAGGAATTGCAAAATAAAAGCAGCTAAAAATTCCCCAGCCCTTAAATAAGTGCGCTGAGCTAACCTCAAGTACAAAACAATTTATCCACCCAACCACCGTTTTGCATTCATACTATATAAAACATGTTTAGACAATCGGTGCGTAGGTGCGATGTTTGGGTGTTGGAATGTCTTCTCAAAGGCAAAATTCAAGCGTTCCATCACGCGTATGGACGGTTCGTTCGTACACGCTGTGAAGCTGTAAACATCTGTAAAGCCTAGCTCACTGAAGCCATTGTTTAAGCACGCGGTTGCCCCTTCAGTAGCTAGCCCTCTTCCCCAAGCCTTTGGGGATAAGCGCCAGCCAATTTCAATACACGGGGTGAAATCAGCGGGGAAGGTGGCGTGATGAAAGCCGATAAATCCAATGAATTGTCCGGTTTCTTTCCAGTCTACGGCATACAATCCGTAGCCGTATTCGCTCATTTCTTCAATGATACGTTTTTGTAGATTTGCTGACTCTTCCACTGATAGCGTGCTCGGGAAATGTTCCATCACCTTCGGGTCACTGTTGATCGAGTAAAAAGGATCGGTGTCCCCGTCTTCCCAATCACGTAACCGTATTCTAGGTGTTTCAATATGAATCACTCCGATCCCTCCTTCATGTTTCGTCATGGCCAAACTTTATATTCTGCGCTCTAGTTCGAGAAATAAGTGGTCTTATAAATACAACCTTGCGAACTTGCGCGCACAACCCGTAAACTAGAGCGCAGATTTCGGTCACAAGTCGTTACCCGTTGCTGCGTCCATACGTCCACTTTCTCCACACGTATTCCATTGGACCTTGGTTGAATTTCTTTAAATACAGTGTGCTGAGGATAACTTGAACGACAAACAGTCCAACACCGATGAGAAATCCTACTCCTTCGCCTACTTGACCGTACAGCCCAAAGCCAAAGCCATAAAAAACGAAAACGAGTACGATGCTTTGCAGAAGGTAATTGGTGAGTGCCATTCGGCCGGCGTTTGCGAATGGCTTCAACATTCGTTGCCATGTTTCTTTTTGGGTGAGAAGCACGAGCGATGAGACGTAGAACAACATGAGAATCGGCCCTGCCAACATATTTAACCCTTGGGCTAATCCAAATCCAACTGCACTCGGTAGCGGCGTGAAATTGTGGATGAGTGCGGTAACGACAATTGTTCCTAACAAACCTGCCCACAAGCTATGCACCCAAATCTTCTTCCACACCCGAGCGTACTCCTGAGCGTTTTTAAACATCCCCTTCTTCCCAAAATATAAACCGAGCAGGAAAAGAGGAAGAATGCCTGGGATGCCCATTAACGCATTAAAGAACATGAGCAAAATGTCTGGCAAGCGCGCCAACCACACTTCCGCATAACCGCCGCCGGCCATCTGCTCTGCTAATGCTACGTCGTATGCTTTCATTTCAGAAAGCGATGTTAGCCCTGCGGATTTGGAAATCTGTATTCCAAATCCCCCGAGGACATTTAGTAATGTGAACAGAACCGTCGCACTAACAAGGATGCTAACCGCCCAAATTAAAATGGTCCTTGGCGTTCTTGACACGAAAGCTAGGAGCAAGAACCCTGTCACTCCGTATGTAAACAAAATATCTCCGGACCAGATCATGACGAGGTGAACGAGTCCGATGACGATGAGAAAGACGAGGCGTCGCACGAAGACGCGCGTTGCATTCACATCTTTTTGAAGCAACCGATGATAAAAGATATAAAACCCAAGCCCGAACAACAAACTAAACATCGGGTAAAATTTTCCGTCAATAAATGCGGTCGTAAATAAACGTGCTGCCGCATCAAACCCACCATCTGGCAACACATACCCTTGCACTAACATTAACTCACTCGTAATACCTTGTGACTTGAAATACGACATGTTGGCTAAAACGATTCCCAGAAGTGCAATCCCCCGAATGATGTCGAGTGATTGAATTCGTTCGTTCGCTGCTAATCCTTGTTGTTTCATGAAATACTCTCCTCTCTATGTATCTATACTATATCTTGCTCACCAATAAAAAATCCGAATCTTAAGCTTTTTTTAATAGAGGAATTTGTGGACGAATCTCGAATGAGTAATCATTAGACAGGAGCGTGAAACATTATGTTAGAACGTGTCGATACGATTTGTGTTACCGTCAAAGACCTCCAAGCGTCCATACGCTGGTACCATGAAAAACTACAGTTCACGCTGTTGCACCAGGGTGAACAATATGCAATCTTAGGCTTTGGCGATCATTCAGCGCCTTTCACAATTGAAGAAGATGCGGATCAGCGATTTTTCACATTTTATGATCCTGACGACAACAAAATGCAAGCTTGTTTCTATTAACCCGGTGTCGTTTACCTCTCAATCAAGAAGGGTAAAAAGTATACTAAAAGTAGGAGGTATGAAAACATGAAAAGTACAGACCTTAAAGAACGTGGCTTTAAAGAATACTATGGTGAAAAGATCAATGTCTACTTTAATAAAGACATGTGCGAACACGCGGCAGAATGTGTCGGAAACTCACCAGACGTTTTTGATACAGAGCGACGACCTTGGATTCTTCCCGACAAAGAGAACCCTGAACAAGTCGAACATACGGTCAAATTATGCCCAAGCGGTGCCCTCCAATACATTCATAAGGAGTCTTCATAATGGAAATCAAGCGACAAGAACGAAAGCATGTGATTGAGAATACAGACGGGGAGATGCTTGCTGAGATCACTTTTGTTCCTTCAGGCAGTTCTATGGTCATTATTGACCATACGTATGTATCTGACGAAATGCGTGGAAAGGGGACGGCTTCTAAGCTAGTCGCTTCCGTGGTGGATGAAATGAGGCAGCAAGGGAAGAAGATCATGCCACTATGTCCGTTTGCTAAAGCAGAGTTTGAACGACACGCAGAATACGAAGATGTGCTACACAAAAAAGATTAAATTCAGGGAGTCGAATCATGTCAATTATTCAATTGGATGCACGTTATAGTAACATATACCGTTCGTTACGATTAGAGTCATTAGAACAATGTCCAGAATGCTTTGCATCAAGCGTTGACGAAGAAAAGAGCCTGAATTTAGAAGCGTTCCAAAACCATTTGTTTCGGGATGACCTTGCCACTTTTGGTGCTTTCGATCACGAGAAACTTGTTGGCATGACAACCCTTGCAATGAATGAGCAACAAAAGCTGACACATAAAGCGACCTTGCTTGCCGTCTATGTTACACCTGAGTACAGAGGAAAAGGATACGGCGCACGTCTGTTGGAAAGCGCCATTGACTTGGCGCGAGAAAAAGTCGCTATTGAACAAATACATGTCACGTTAGCAACGAATAACGAAGCCGCCCTTAACATTTACCATCGTTTAGGTTTTGAACAATACGGAAAGATGAGTCGTTCTATGAAGCTAGGACCCGACGTATATTGTGATGAATTACAACTCGTTTTACATCTATAAATCAAGCGCTTGGCCCCATCGACCTTGATGGGGCCAAGCATATTGCCTAAACGGTAGGACGGTGATTGATGACTCGTTTTCTTAGAAGGTTTGCACCTGTAAATCCAGACGCAAAGTACAACTCGTTATGCTCATTAACGGTCATAAGGTGAACGTCGTTTTCAATGAGGCGGTGATGCAACGTTTCTGGATCAATTACTGTCAACTTCCTGCCTGCCGTCGTATAGATGAGTCCGTCCGGAGCAAATCGCAAATGAAATGGGCGCCATTTGCTTGCACTGAAATTACTTGAGTAGATGACTCTACTTTTCACAATTTCAAGCGTGTCAGGATTCATTGCAAACACCGTTCCATCCATTAGCCCCCAAATGAAACCGTCTGGACCGACCGCAAGTTCTCCGATCATTTTTGGTCGCATATCGCTGCCAGAAACGTTCGGGGTGAGTACCGTCTCGACTTCGCCTTTCTCGACATCCCAAACAAACAGCTTCGCATGATCTTCGGTCGGCACTGACCCATCTCCACCCCAAATTGATGTACCTCCGTACACCTTTCCATTTAGATACGCTAGACCAACAATGCTCTGGTTTTGTACGACATGACGGTGAACGTCCCAACGATCATTTGTTTCATCATAGATTGATAGCGCACCACCAAGCTGACCGTAATCTGGAATGGTTCCGACGAATAAATGATCGTCCCCAGACGTTAACGTAAACGGGCGGTCTTGGGCTTCACCAATCGCTTTGAACATTTCTGGATTCGTACCAAACTCAAACGGTTCGGAAGGGTTGTATCGATAGATTCGCGCTTGCCCATACGTACCGAAATATACGTTACCATTCATAAAGCCAATGCCTTCAGATTGTTGCATATTCTCCACGCTATGAAGAATCTCTTCAGCAACAGGGTCATAAATCGTCATTCCCCGATGATAACCACCCATATACACGTTGCCATCAAACCCGATTTCTATCGAATGAATAGGCACCCCTGTCGGAGCGGCGTCAATCGTCAAAAATTGAAATTCACCGGATCCAGGCTTATATTCAAACGCTTCTGCAAGACGATTTAATCCGATGAGAACGTACTCGTCTTCTTTCTTCAACCAGCCGAGAGACCGCATATCCGCATCAGACAAGTTGCTCACATTAGAAACAGCATGCTCTTTGTTTTCTTCCATATTGTAATAGTACAATCTCGTCCCTCTCGTATAATAAAGATCACGCTCATTATTAGGGTTTGGAGGGGAGATTTCATTTCTGTATCGTAACGTTTGCAGCAGTTCATGGGTCTGTTCATCAATGACGAACACTGTACAACAGCCGGAACGAATGAACAGCTTGCCTGCGTACACTTCAATGTTCGCAATAATGCCTTCTTGTCCGGCATTAGGAATCGGTACTTCATCGCGGTCTCCTGTTTCACGATCAATTCTCACGACACCCGCTGTCATACCAATACCTGCATAAATGTAGCGATCCGTCGCACCAATGCCACGAACATACTGATCTGTTTCACTCATACGGCCAAGATTCGTAAACGTTCCACTGGCAATGTCGTATTCAAACACCATAGCGCTCGTCATCGTTCCTCCGTAAATTTTCCCATCCTCTGTTGCGGCTAAATCCCATACCCATGGCTCAGAAGGGTTGGTTCCTAAATTTTCAATGCGTTGTTCTACGCGATCGTACCGATACAACATGCGGTTGCTCGTGCCGGAGAAATACACGTTCTCATCTGACCCGATGGCAATGCCCCAAGCCGTATCAATACCTGGGATGCGTTCGTCAAAGATACGCTCACCTGTGTATAAATCAATCACTTGAAAAAGCGCAGGATCTCCATTCGTTGCAAAGAACAACTCACCGTACTCATTTTGAACAGCATTGGATGTAATCGTGCTCAGAACCATATCCCCCAAATCTTGTTTATCCTCGGTATCCAGTTGCAATTGACTCTCCCAGCGAATGTTCAAGTTACGCAAATTCGCCGCCGCTGCCACTCCTGCCGTGATGGACAAAGAAGCGGTCACGGCGTTTTCTGGTGCTCGGCCGTACACATACACGCCCATTCCTTCTCTAGCATCAATATTCGCACTTCGAAATGGCGTGCTTGCGGATTCTACCGTCGTTCCTTCTTCATCAAAATAGTTCATCTCCAGTTCTACAGAACCGCTTTCCATAACAAGGTCGGCACCTAAGCGGTAAAGCTCATGGGCACTAACCTTTGCTTGCTCACTTGTGAGCGTAACTTCTCCGTCTATAAAATCAACGGATACGATGTGTAATGACTCACTCATGCTAATCACTCCTTTTCTCATAAAGAGTGATACGTCGTTTATTTTCAACGATCGGTCTTACTCATTTTTAAAAGACGGGTCCATGAAGCTTGCAATGTGTTGAGGCGCTCGTGTAAATATTCCATGTACGCTTCCTCATAGGTATCATTTATATCAGCGATCTGCTGCTTGGCGATGTGCAACTGCTCAATGACGCGCTCGGCGAGTGCCTCATTTTCAATGGTTACGGGCGGATCAACGACACGGTGCGGGAACAGCGGGACGTTGAATGCTGTGAATGCGCTCAAAATGTGTTCGAGTTCGGCGTTCATAACGTTGAATGTCCGTACGTCTGTTTCGCCCCACACCGCCCGTGAGAACGCGTAACTATTTTGCGCTTGCAAGTCGTACCATTTCTTGTTGTAAAATGGATCATCCCCCGAATACGGAACGACAAGATTAAGCATTCCTTGTACACCCACGGCGTGATACTCGGCTGCATCTTTTTCGATACGTTTTGGGAGCGGGGGGAACAGGTCGGTTTGCATGAAATGATCGCTATAGTATTCAAATACGGTAACATCATTCGTGGCAAGCCAGTTCGATAACGCTCGGTCCCCGCGCTCGTCTGGTGCTGCGTTCATATGATAATCACGCCCCCAGTAGGCGAATAACGTCGGTAGTTCACTCGATGTGCTCGCGCGTTTCTCTAGCAACCGCCAATCCAACCCGGCATTATACGCAATATGCTCGACAGGGATATCGAGGGCCTCATCCATTCGTTCACAAAAGCGAATATAATGCGCGAGATCGACCGCACCCGCAATATCCCGTGGCCACAACGATACCTTTGAAATGAGCGGGTTGTCTTTTACATACATTTGTAGCTGCTCAATAAACGCTTGCTCGTACTCGAGATCCCCGACTTCACCGTACAATGAAAACTTCTGATTCAAATAATCGATGCTATGTCCACCTAACGTTACCCGGAGTCCACGGCGCTGTAACTCTGGAGCTGCTCGTTCTTTTACTTCGTCCCATACGAGAAACGTAAAAAACAGCTCGTTTAGTTTTTGTTTCGCTGCCCAATCAATGGAAGCGACAATATAATCGGCATCAAAGTTCACTTCAAATACGAGACCGCGACGTCGGAACTTAGGATGGGAGTGAATGCGAACATCACTCAGTTGCGCGGTCGGACCTACAAACTGCGCGCCTCGATTTGGGTATGGCCACTCCACGCCTAGCACGAGCCGCAAAAAATCGTATACCCCGTATAGTAGGGCCCGCTCACTACCTGCTGTCAGCGTCCACTGTTGGGCACCGGATTGGATCAGAATTTGTTCTGTTTCAAACCGATCGTCTAATTTCATCCGCAAATCCGGTAACGCATACATTGCTTTCATGCGTTTCAACTCTTCTTCAGCAAACGTCCGAGGTGTTGTCATCTTTTCTTCACCCTTTCATGCAAAAATGACCGAGACGACGTTGGTTCGTCTCGGCCAAAACTTCCATTAGCGATCTTCTAACCATTGCTCACTTTCTGCTTGGGCATTTTCTAATGCGTCCTCAGGCTCTGTCCCTCCGGTGAGTGCATCTTCAACCGCCGTTTGCAAAATATACCTTGGTTGCGACGACGACCATGGATAACGAGGCGTCCAAGGACTCGCTGCTGCCTCTAGTACCCCTTCCATCAATTCGAGCTCTTGAATGCTCGCCCAGTCACTTGCGGCTTCAACGACGGGCACGCCGCTATGTTGTTCCCACATGAACTCTTGGAAAAAGTCACTTGCCGTAAATTTTAGAAACTCAAAGGCGATGTCTTGGTTTTCACTATCTGCGGCAATGGAAAGTGGACTGCCTGCGAACATACCACCAATGCCCTCATCGTTTTTAAACTCTTGCACGACATGAATTCTGTCTTCTAACCCTTGGGCTTGCACTTGTTGTATGATCTCGGCGGATTCGGCGTGAAGACGAATGGCGATGTTGTTGTTTTCGGTCATCCATTGCTCATTGCCTTGAGCACTCATGTTGCCATCGGGTGTGAATTCATTGATGTCAACTAACCACTCTAATCCAGTGACCATCTCATCTGAGTTAAAGGCGAATTCAATCTCTGACCATTCATACCCTTCTCCCCACTGCCCGTTTTGACCTTCTGCGGCATTGACGAGCTGGAACAACGTACTGTGCTCTCCAGAGAACCAAGCGCCGTAATTTTGTTCACCGGTCACTGGATTTTCTCCTGTCATCTGTTCCGCTTTTTCAAGAATTTCTTCCATATCTGGGTAATCGGACAGCGGTTCTACTCCCCATTCTTCAAACAATTGCCCGTCGTAGGCAACAAATCGAGAGTCACCAAAGGCAGGCAAACCGTAAATGGCTAAGTCATCATCATCTGGACCTTGGGTGAGCCAACCTTCTACTTGATTATCGATATACACATTCAAATCAAAACCGTCTTCATCAATGAGCGGTTGGAGTGGTTCTAACATGCCTTGGGCTGCGAAATCATTAATGCCTGGCATCTGATAAATATCGGCTTCACCACTGCTCATCATCGCTTGAGTGTTTGCCACGTGATTGCTCCACGGCATAACGATAAACTCGACTTCAATATCAGGGTTTTGCGACTCAAATTCGTCTTTAATGACTTCTAACCCTTCGACTGTTTCCCCTGTAATCGGGTCCGTTGTCGAAGACATTTCATAACCGCCTATGAGCGCTACCCGTAGGGTATCCGCGTCTCCTGAGGACGAACTTTCACCATCCCCCGTTGCATCATTTCCTGAGCCAGCGTCTTCTTCACCGTTGCAAGCAGCAAGCGTGAGTGCGGCTACAGCGCCAACCATCCCTACCTTTCTCATCCAACGTTTGTTCACAATAAACCCTCCCCTAAGTTTTTATTCTTTGATTCCGCTAAGTGCAATGCTTTGAATAATGTATCGTTGTAAAAAGAGAAACAACACAATAATGGGTAATACACTCATCGTCGCCAGCGCCATCGTCATCCCTGCGATTTGCGTCTGATTTTGTTGTGAGAAACTGGCTAAAAAGAGAGGGATCGTCTGTAAGCTCTCCGAATTGATGACAACGAGCGGCCAGAGGAATTCATTCCAATTGGACATGAATGACAAAATCACGAGAGTGGCAGTAATCGGACCTGCGAGCGGCAAGTAAACTCGGAAAAATGTTTTAAACTCTCCTGCTCCATCAATGCGAGCTGCTTCTCGCAACGTGTCTGGCAATTGATCGAAATACTGCTTGCATAAGAAGATACCTAAACCGTACAAAATAGTCGGTAAAATTAATGGCCAAAACGTATTAATGAGATTCACTTGATTAAACATTTGGTAAAGCGGTATTAAACGCGCTTCAATCGGTACCATCATCGTGGCGAGCACGAGGATGAATAGAATTCGTTTCCCTTTAAACCGGCCTTTGGAAAACGCATAACCCCCAAGAAGCGCTGCGGATGCTTGAATCGCGACCGACACAAACGTGACAAAAGCTGAATTCATGTAGGCACGAAAAATTCTTCCATTCTCAAACACGAGTTCATAGTTGAAGAGCGCCGGTTCGTCCGGAATGAGAGATGGAGGAAACGGAATTTGTATATTGGCAAGCCGGTCAAAGCTGACCGTAATCATCCAAATAAAAGGAGCAATAACGATGAGCCCAAAAACGAATAGAAACACCGTGATAAGAGCGTTTATGATTTTACGTCGTTTAGCCACCGGTCTCCCCCCTTACATTCTCACACGTGCTAATCGAAGGTTGATGAGCGTAAGCACAAGTATGATGATAAAAAGAATCACTGTTGCTGCTGAAGCGATTCCAAATTCAAAGCCACTGAATCCTCGTTCGTAGATGAACAGCACCATCGTCTGCAAGGAGCGACTCGGACTTCCTGACGCACCACCAAAAACGAACACTTCGTTGAAACGTTGCAGTCCAGCGATCCAACCGATGACGAGTAAGAACGCAAATGTTCCTCCCATATTCGGAATTGTAATGAAGAACCATTTCTGCAAACCACTCGCCCCGTCAATGTCAGCCGCTTCATACAACTCTGAAGAAATCGCTTGTAAGTTCGCGAGACAAATGATGATTACGAACCCGAGCCAATGCCAGACGGTGAGGAGAACGACGCCACCTTTGGCACTATCAGGGTGAGATAACCATGAAGATGTCGGTAACCCGAGTGAATCAAGAAAGTAATTGAACAACCCCATTTCCGGGTGCAACACAAAGGAAAAGATCATTGCTGCTGCGACCATTGAAGTCACGTGCGGCAGGAAAAATACTGATTTAAAAAAATTTTGAAATCTCGTAATGCTATTAATTAATGACGCGATAATAAACCCGAGCGGAATGGCAATAAGCAATTGGAAAAACGCAATATAAAACGTGTTGTACACCGAATTCCAAAACGATGACGAAGTCAGTACTCGTTCGTAATTGCTGAATGCGACCCACGTTTCACTCGTCCCAGATGACCGAAAGAAACTAAGTCGAAACGATTCATATACCGGGTAGAGAATGAAAAGCACAATCCCAACAATCGTCGGTAGTAAAAACAGATACCATATGTAGGATTGGCCTGATTTCTTCTTTTTAGGCACCGTTGCCGTCATCTCCATCCCCCCTTAGTTGTCTAATCGTTATACATGATTGTAAAGAATGAGCCTGGCATTGTCTTACTAGTTTCGGCTTACAGTTCTCATTTTCGGCTAAGCCATTTCTTCAATACACGAGCATCATCTAAAAATTGTTGATCATCGTTGCCCCGCACAAATTCCAATAAAAAATATCGGTCAGCACCGGCAAGTTGATCAATGTAACGTTGCCAATTTTCGGCACCGTCTCGAAGCGGGAGACGTGTCGTATCCTTCCAGTGAAAGACGTGTACGTGACGGGTCCAAGTGTGCAACTGTTCAATCGACGCCATCCGCTCTTCGTAGGAAATACTTTCTGCTGGTTGCCAATACAAGCGGACATTTTCGTGATTCGTTTCATTCATTAATCGCTCGGCGCTTTTGGGTGTGTCAGTCAGTGTCCCTTTATGATATTCAACATCCACTCGTATCCTGGAAGCACAGGCCCTTTCCCCAATGTTTATAAGGTCTTCAGTCACAATTCTCCGTTCTTCCTCACTCATCGTGTCAGAGCCTTTGGCCCCTGCCCATACTCGAACGGAAGGTGCTCCTAATGCACGTGCGGTATCTACTATTGGCTGAACGTCTTCGCCTTTTCCGACAACATAATAGGAGCCGTAAGAGCTAACCTCTAACTTCGCCGCCTCGGTCTTTTGTTTGACTTGTTGTGCGTGCAGAATGTCTCCAGGCTTCACATGCACATCCGCTCCCCATTCAATTGCATCTAGGCATACTGATTTTGCAATCTCGATAACTTCATCCACTGTTTTATGGCGAAATGTAATGGAACAAACTCCGATTTTCATACGACGGTCTCCTTTATGCTTGAATATGGGACTGGGCTCGGGTGACTTCATGTTCCAGTGGCACGCCCGCTTGATAACGTAAGTATTCTTCAACCATAAGCGCGCCCATCCGTTCACATTCTCGTTCTTCACTGCCTGCGATGTGCGGCGTCACAATCACATTGTCTAACTTCCACAACGGATCATTACGTAAGGGAGGTTCTGGGTCTGTCACATCCAGCACGGCAGTCAAGTCTCGCCGTTCACCGAACACACGCACGAGATCCTGCTGACGAATAATTTCACCCCGTGCCGTATTAATAAAACTGGCATTGGCTTTCATAGATTGGAAGTGGTCACCGTGAATCATGCCTTTCGTTTCCTCAAGCAGCGGTGCGTGTAAAGATACAACATCAGATTCTGCGAAAATCGCCGCTAACGTCGCGCGCGTAGCCCCTGCAGCTCTAATCTGTTCATCGGTTGCATATGGATCATACACTTGAACATTCACATCAAACGGTTTGAGTCGCTCGCATACGAGCTTTCCGACTTTACTTAAAGAGATGATGCCAACGGTTGAACCGTATGCACCTGCAATTTCACGGTACGGTTTAGGCGGAAACGATTGATATTCCTTTACACGTCGGGTCATCGACCATCCTTGTTTTAGAGCAAATAGAATTTGTGAAAGCGTATATTCTGCGACAGGAATCGCATTTACGGAGTTTGCAGATGAAAATTGAATACCTCGTTCCCAAGCCGCTTCTGTCACGATCGTGCGCAAGGAACCAGCAGCATAAAAAAACGCTTTCAGTTTTGGGGTTGCCTGCAGAAACTGCTCATCGAGCGTCGGGCCACCCCATCCTGAGAAGATGACTTCCACCTGTTTCAGCGCTATTTCATGTTTATAAACATCCGCAGCGTCCATCGGTGCACGAAGCACGTGGCTTGTTATGTTAATGCGGTCACGGTCAGATTGGGCGTATACTCGCTTTAAAGACGATAAATTCATAATGTACAGACTATTAATCATACAATCTCTCCTATCTATACACAGTTAAACAAATCAATTGTGTACTGTCTTACTGAATTAAGAAACGTTTCTTATTTTCAGAACGTATTATTGATAGATCTTGTCGTTCTGATGACGGTACGCATTCGGAGGCATACCTACGGCATTCTTAAAGATTCGATAAAACGTTGACACCGATTCAAACCCTACTTCAAAACAGATTGAAATAATATCTTTATCCGTATTTAACAATAGATTTTTGACGACGCGGATGCGAATTTCCGTTAAGTACTGCATTGGAGTTCGGTCATACCGATCTTTAAAAATCGTTTGGATGTAGCGTTTGCTCACATTCATCATGCTCGCCATATCTTCAGCACTTTCAATATCAAAATAACGCTTATCAATATACTCTTTTAAACGTTCAGCAAGACCGGTGTCCGATTGTTTCCGCTGATCATCTGTTGTTCGTATGATAAGCACAAGAATCTCCATTAAATGTGCCTGGATAATTAAAGACTGAAGTTCATCGCCATAACGCTTTTCATAGAGCATTTTCCGAAGCAATTGTTTAAAGTCATTGCACTCGTACACGTTCAGATTCAGAACAGCTGATGTTAAAAACGCTTGGGGTAACAAGATATTACGACCATTCTCCTCGAGATCGAGTTCCGTAAAGTCTAGAACAAGGTTCGTCATTTTCGTTTCCGCATGAATGGAATGTAACTGACGTGGAGCGATGAGAATCAAGCTGTCCTTTTTAATCAGTTGCCGCTCATGTTGGAAACCACAAACACCTGAACCTTCTAACACGTACAAGATCTGAAAGCGATCGTGCGAGTGTTCTTTAACCGAATCGCGTTCCTTATGATTGCTTTCATAGATGTTCAAGAAACTCACCCTTTCTATTTGTCCATAAAAAGCAACGACACTAAAAAACTTACCCTTGTTCTTTTTCTTCGTCTAAAGGTAACGTATACTACAATTAAAGACGTCAACAAAGGAGTCGGTAAACGTGAAGAAGCTATCTGTCCAAACAAAAGCAGAACGCTCCATCGACTACACGCACGTACAAAATGGCATGAAAGGCATCTGTTTTATGTTTTCAGGGCTTGGTTATACGTATGACAAACCCCTGTTTCACTATGCCTCTATGCTCATGAAACAAAAGCAAATCGACTTTGTTCATATCGAATATTCATATAGTCCAGAATTATTCGAATCGGATTTCGAGACGATTTTAGAAGAGATGATGAACGACGTCTCCCCTGTTGTTGATGACATTCTGCGGGAAGGTCATTACCAAGAAACCATTTTCCTCGGTAAGTCCATTGGTACAATTCCGCTCATCGGCGGACTGTTAGAAGATGAACGATTCCACAATGCCAAGTGGATTGCCCTTACCCCGCTCGTGAAACTTGAACCTTTAAAGGAGTCATTACTCGCCACGAAAAACCGAAGTCTACTCGTCATTGGCGACCAAGACCCACATTACGATGAAAAGATTGTGCAGCAGTTACAAGGATCGCATCAAGTCAACGTCGTTTCCCACGCCGATCACTCACTTGAAGTGGAAGATACAGCCACGTCCCTCCAAATTCTGAGTGATACCGTACAAACAATAGCGGATTGGGTGAACACATAAAAATGAGGGCACGGCTCATTGCCGTGCCCTCATTTTTATACGTTTTAGAAGGGGCGGGAAAGTGGACTTTTAGTTCAGAGGTTCATCACTCTACTGTTATTTCTTTAAGCATCTGTAAGTGTAGCCCAAGCCTCCGATGAGACGGTTGAAGCTGGGGATGTTAGAGCGTCGTCCATAAAACCGTCACGTTCGCTTCCGCATCGAGTTGCCCGAGCAACCCTTGCATCAGAGTATACACAGATGTTTGATTTTACTGTATACCGAAGTTGAGGAGGTATTTGCTCACAAAAACCGCTAATTGTATAACCGTTAGGGAATTTTAGCAGATCAGTGATCTATATAGAATGAACTTAACATTTTCCTAATTGCACAGTTTGTTGCTTTCCACTGCACGCGGATGCTTACACTTCAGAGCATAACGACGAAACGGTTCACGTTTCGGCCTACTGGTCACGGTGTGGAAAGATGCCCAAATGTCCCATATATTCATTAATGTGACACTTGAGAAGGAAAAATCATCATTTTAAACGTGGATGCGCACATAAATGGATTCAACGGTCACAAATCCCGATATATGTGACCGTTGAGGGCCGAAAGCCGCCGGTTTGAGGGCTGAATTGTCACATAAGTGACAGGAGATCACATGCTTGTGCCAGGTGGTGACCCTAGGTCACAACTTTTTACCCTTCGGCAAACGTTTTCCGTGTTGCCAGCAACCCTTGCAGTGACGAACAACCATCGGCACCGAAGGTGCCGATGGTAGACTGAATTGTCCTCGGCATGACTCATGCCGACAGCTTGTTGGCGTTTGAACGAAATCGAGAGGGGTAACTTGGCAGAAGCTTTTTCATACCTAGTATGTGCTGTTAGCAGTAACCGGATAAGCGCAAGTATGCCTCGCTAGGTATCACAATCTAAAGACAGGCGTCTCTAAATACCGGGTATCCCTGCACCTGGCGCTAGATCTAAGGGAAAGACAAAAATACTCTGAAACTTTAGGGCACTGTGCTCAGCACAGTGCCCTAAAGTTTGTTTTACGTTTGCCATTCATGACGGAGCATGCCGTATACAACATGGTTGTGGTAGGTTCCGTTGACGTTTTCTACTTCTCTTAGTGTTCCTTCAGCGGTAAAGCCTAGCCTTTTAGGGATGGCTTGGCTCTTGTCATTCCCTTCGGCTGCTCGTATGTCGACTTTATGCATGGCCAATGTTGAGAAGGCACGGTCAACTAATGTTCTTGCTGCTTCGGTCATTAACCCTTTTCCTTGATGCACCTCACCGAGCCAGTATCCGATGTATGCCGTTTTGTTCTGCCAATCAATGATGTTGAAGCTGATGACACCCACAACTTGATCTTTTTCTAAAATCACATACGTCTCGCCTTTTTTATCGTTCATGGCGCGCAGTGAGCTTTCAATAAACCCTTCAGTATGTGATACGTTTGTCGTTCGGTCCACCCACGGTAACCACGTGCGCAAGTACTCTCTGCCCGTGTGAGTGAGCGCAAATAATTGTGGGGCGTCTAATAGGGTGATTTTTCGGAGTGTCACAGTTGTCAACGCCCTTTCTTATACCCAGCTTCTGCTTTTTCTTTCACTTCTTGCAAGTTGGAACCAAGCCCTGCGGTGATGACCGCCACATATCCTGCTTCGATCAGCGGAGCGTCACTAATTTCAATCGTGCGATCAGGGTACATTTCTTGGACAATTTCTGCGTTCATCTTGGCACTACCGATATCGTAAAAGACGAGAACCTCTTTCTGTTCATCGATTCGCTCAATCACCGGTGTGATGCGGTCAACACTTGTGCCAATTTCTCCATCTTCGAGGCCACCGACAGCGATGACCTCCACTTCGGCATTCGCTTCTGATAGTAGTCTAGACGCTCCTCGTGCCAGTTCTTCAACGTGAGAAAGTAGTAGAATGGTTACGTTCGACATTAATCATCGGCTCCTTTCATAACCCGAGCCAGTGCTTGAAAAAGATAATAGCTTGAGACCGCGCCAGGATCAAGGTGTCCAACTGAACGCTCACCGAGTAAAGCCCCTCTGCCACGTTTCGCTTCTAACGCTTTCGTGCGCTCCATTGCATCGCGAGAAACGTCAGCTACTCGGTCCCAATCAAGCCCATGCTCACGAACCGATTCACCAACAGCCGACCACACATCAAGCAATGTTGCTTCTCCAACTTCAGCCTTACCGCGCTTAGCGATTCCTTCTGATGCACTCTCCAAACCGTTGCCCCAGTTTACTTCGTCCTTAAACGAGGCGCTTAGTCGCATAAAGCCCGTCCCGAGCAATGGTCCTGATGCCCCTCCAACTTTTGAAATGAGCGTCATCCCGATTTTTTGAAGTGTCGTGGCGAATGTCTCGCCTTCCCAGTTTGGGAGTTCCTCGACAACCGTCTGAAAGCCACGGTTCATGTTCGTACCATGATCCCCATCACCTACTGCCTGATCGAGTGCGGATAGTTCTTCTTTATTGTTTTGAATCAACTCGTATGTTTCTTTCATCCATTCGTGCAATTGTTCAGTCGTCATTGCCCGCCTCCGTCCATGTCGTTGTTTTTGCTCGTGCATACAATAGTTGCAAGAGTTCGTCATCGACAGTAAGCAACGTTAGCGACACACCAGCCATATCCAAACTCGTCATATAGTCTCCAACATACATTTTCTTCAACGTGACCTTTCGTTTCTCAAGTTGCTCACGAACATCTTTTGCGAATACATATTGTTCCAGTAAAGGTGTACTGCCCATGCCATTAATAAGTGCCACGTACGATCCGTTCTCATCAAGCTCTTCTAACGTATGTTCGGTAAGCAGTTGCGCGATCTCCGCTGATCGCATCACTTCCCGTCTTTCCATCCCTTGTTCTCCGTGAATGCCAATGCCAACTTCGATTTCGTCAGTCGCAAGCGAAAAGCTCGGTGTCGAAGATGACGGCAATGTGCATGCTGACAATGCCACGCTCATACTCCTCATCTGCTGAATTGCCTTCTCCCCAAGCTGTTTTACTTCTACCAATGATTTTCCAGCTTCTGCTGCAGCACCGGTAATTTTATGCACAAGAACGGTTCCAGCAATTCCTCTCCTTTTCGCAAGATCATCGACGGCTACATCATCATTTACGATAATCATCTCGGTCTGAATACCTTCTGCATCCGCCATTTCTTGAGCCATTTCAGCATTCATAACATCGCCGTTGTAATTTTTGATCACAAGTAACACACCGCTTCCACTGTCCGCTGCCTGTATTGCGGCGAGAAACTGATCGGCACCAGGTGACGTGAACACCTCACCCGCGATTGCTGCATCTAACATGCCTGGACCAACATAACCCGCATGAGCCGGCTCATGGCCACTGCCGCCCCCACTAATGATGCCAACTTTGTTTTTGGCCTGATCAATACGTGTGACCACATTTGTGCCATCAATTCTCGTTAACGAATCACCGTGAACGGCGATAAACCCTTGCAAAAACTCCTCTACAATTTGCTCGGAATCATTCATTAGTTTTTTCATGAATGGCGAGACCACCTTTCGTTTTCGTAAATTATCTCATTAGATGCTAGACCCGTAAACGATATGCAAAACATTTCGAAACTTCGCTTCGGATCAATTCGTAGTAAGGACAAACACTCAAGGAGGCCATTTCATGATTTATCTCGTTCGACATTGTCGTGCAACCGGGCAAGAGCCCGATGCACCGCTCACCAAAGAAGGTGAACAACAGGCGAAGAATCTTGCTGCATTCTTTCATAAAAAAGAAGTGTCTCGCATTGTAAGTAGCCCTTACGCGCGGGCGACGGCGACGATTGCACCGTTTAGTGCTGCGAGCGGCGTTCCGGTTCAAATCGATGAGCGACTCAAAGAGCGGGTACTGAGCAAAGAACCGATGGACAACTGGCTCACCCCGTTGGAGCAGAGTTTTCTAGATCCCGACTACGCGTGCGTTGGTGGTGAATCGGCTAGAGACGCGCTCACGAGAGGACGGGCTGTGCTGGACAGCCTTCCAAAGCACACGGTTGTTGTGAGCCACGGCAATCTGTTGGCCCTTCTATTAGGGTTCGGTTTTGAAGAGTGGAAGCAAATGAAAAACCCAGATGTGTTTGTGTTAGATGCGGGTCGTGTCGAGCGAGTAATCCCGTTTTAATAGACTCATCTGCACAATATCAAAATACTCTCCATTTCGATAGACGGCTTCGCGCTTTATGCCTTCTCGTGTGAAGCCGAGCTTTTCATATAGTTGTAATGCGGCAGTATTAAATTCAAACACTTGCAAATTCAAACGATGCAGGTTCATTTCCAAAAAGCTATACGCTAGGAGGAGACCGAATGCTTCACGTCCATACCCTTTGCCCCAGTAGTCTTTGTCACCAATATCAATGATGCATTCTGCGTTACGGTTTTTCATATCAATTCCGATCAGTGATGTGACACCGATCGCCTCATTACTCTCGCGATCAACAATGATATAACTCTTTGAGTGGGGCGAACCTAGCATGACTTTTTCAACAAACTTTTCGGTTTCCTCAAGCGTATACACATCTAAATAAGGATTCGTCGTTTTCATTACATCCAGATCGTTGCGCCAGCGGTGATACTGTTTGGCGTCGTCGATTGTCATCTTCCGCAGTCTCACTCGTTCAGACTTTAACATGCGACCCGCTCCTTTTCTGTCACTAAGTGTAGGTACATTATTTCTTTGGCATCTGATAAGTGAGCCGATTTGGCGTTTCACTGCTCAGGCGCTCAAATATATGACTCACCACTTCTTGTGCTCGCTCCGTTGTTTCGTACTTCCCGAGCATACTGCTCCATTCTGAAAACGAACCTTTACCGAGTACGCCTTCTACATATTTTCCTTTGGTAGTGATTTGTTGTACATGAAGAATGGATTTCTTATTTTGAGACTGGATCCACATGTCTTTTCTCCTCTCTCTCTACGTGACGTTTGACGAACAATTGTCTTCATTGATAAGATAACATAAAGATACTTGATTTATAAAAAAGCTACTAGGGGTGCCCGCATACGGGCTGAGATGAGGAAACTCAAACTCTTGAACCTGAACTGGTTGATACCAGCGGAGGAAAGTAGAATGTGTGACCATGCATGGGTACCTACTATGTGACATTCGTCGATCTTTTCTCCAAAGAGGTCGGCTTTTTTGTGTATACAAAAGTAGGAGCGTGAGACCGATGTCTTGGCACTTAGTAACTGACGCACAACTTCCATTTCATATGCAAATACGCATTCTTAAACAATGCGTTCCTCATATTACGACGATTCACGTGAGGGACAAACAAGCCTCATTGCAACGTTTGAAACAACAGATTGACCATATGCTTCGCTTAGGGCTTAGAACAGACCAAATGATCTTGAACACACATGCCGAAGCTGCTGCAGCTTGGGGGCTAAAAGGGGTGCACTTGCCCGCAAACAGCGGCTATCGCATTCAGGAGCTTAAAGCGAAACATCCAGATTTGATGATTGGTGTGTCTGTCCACTCTAAAGACGAAGCACTCACGCAGGCTGAAGAAGGGGCAGACTACCTCTACTTCGGTCACGTCTTCGAAACGAACAGCAAATCGGGAATCACCCCACGAGGGTTGGCACAGCTAGAAGATATCACACAACACATGAGCGTACCTGTCTATGCGATTGGTGGGATTACACCTGAAAACTTACGAGACGTACAAAAAGCTGGAGCCTCTGGTGTTGCCATCATGTCCGGAGTATGGTCATCCGAAAACCCTCGAGTGGCTTCCCAAACTTATGAACAGTACGGGAAGGATCGTGCGACCCATGAAGCATCCAACGTATGACCTGCTTATTGTCGGTGCAGGCATCATTGGCTTATCCACCGCTTATTATGCAGCCAATCACGGGCTGAAAACGGCGATCATCGACCGAGCTCAGCCGGGTTCTGGCACAACAGCTGCCGCAGCCGGAATGCTCGGAGTGCAAGCAGAGTTAGAAGGGCCGTCCGAACTTTATCCGCTAGCCAAACAGAGCCGCGAACTATACGCGCACCTGAAAGATGAATTGGCTGAACTTACCGGTACAGACATTGGTTGGACACGCTCAGGCGCACTCAAACTTGCCTTTGATCAAACCGAAATGAGTCACCTAAAGAACATCCAATCGTGGCAAAAGCGCGAAGGGGAACACGTTGAGTATGTGGACCAAGAAACATTGCAACGCATCGCACCCGCTGTTTCGCCTGAAGCGATCGGCGGATTGCACTTCCCGAACGAGGCGCATATCCAACCCGTTCAAACCGCGCGGGCGCTCACACAAGCCATCGTCTCGAAAGGCGTCGACCTGTACTTGGACACAACTGTAATCAAACCACTCATTAATGGTGTAGAGACGACATCAGGCACCTTGCACGCCGACCAGCTCGTCATCGCCACAGGCGTAGACACCTTGCCAGAACTGGATGCTCTTTGGGACGTGCATCCGATAAAAGGGGAAATTGTGAAGGTAATGACCGATCGAGCAGCCGTGCAACAGACGCTCTTCTATAAAGGAATGTACGTTGTTCCAAAGCCAGATGGGGAGCTAATTCTCGGGGCGACGTCCGAAGCCTCGCGCAACCGAGACGTCACGGTGCACGGCGTTCAACAATTGCTCAGTCAAATCACAACGCTCATCCCTTCTCTAAAGCATGCGAAAATTACGAACATGTGGGCAGGACTTAGGCCACAATCGACAACAGGCCTTCCTTTCATCGGTCCACACCCCGCTCAACAAAACTGTTGGCTTGCTGGCGGACACGGGCGCAACGGCATTCTACTCGCACCGATCACCGGCAAGCAAATCGTACAACAAATCATGCAAGATTCTGTTGCGTTGCCAACATTTCAACCGAAATATGGAGGGATCCCACATGGAAGTCACCATCAACCAACAAAAGCGTGAACTGCCAAACCACGTGACCACTATTGAGCAGTTGCGTGAACATTTCGGACTGCAAAACACGGTCGTCATGATCGAGCATAACGGCGCGGCACTATCTGTCGACGAGCAAAACGATACGCATATTACTGCAGGTGACCAGATTGAGATGGTTCGCTTTGTAGGAGGAGGATAAACGATGTTAACGATCGGAAACTACACATTCACGTCGCGTTTATTATTAGGTACAGGGAAATATCCAAATGCCGATATTCAAAGGGAAGCCGTCAAAGCATCTGAAACGAACGTGCTCACATTTGCGCTAAGCCGCATTGACCTAGACAATATCGGACCTGATCCGATTGAACAATTGGACCGGAATGACTTTACACTTTTGCCAAACACCGCAGGCGCAAAAACAGCTGAAGAGGCGGTTCGATTAGCTCGCCTCGCGAGGTCTTCAGGCATTTGTGACATGATTAAAGTCGAAGTGATTGGTGACCCGCCAACGCTTTTGCCCGACCCCGTTGAAACGTTAAAAGCTACCGAGATTTTGCTAGCCGAAGGATTTACCGTACTCCCGTATCTGTCAGATGACCCGATGCTCGCACTTCGAGCTGAACAACTCGGTGCACATGCAATCATGCCAGGCGCTTCGCCAATTGGGAGTGGCCTTGGCATCACCAACCCGTACAACTTGCAACTGATCATCGAAAAAGCAAACGTTCCGGTCATCGTTGATGCCGGCGTCGGCGCCCCACATGATGCGGCCGAAGCGATGCAATACGGAGCGGATGCGGTGCTGTTGAACAGTGCGGTGTCAAAAGCGAATGACCCGGTTAAAATGGCTGAAGCGATGAAGCTTGCCATTCAAGCTGGACGCCTCGGCTTTGAAGCTGGACGCATCCCCGCACAAAAGTATGCAAGTGCGAGCAGTCCCCAGGAAAGCTGGGCGAAGAAATGACACGCTATAGTCGTCAAGAACGCTTTAAGCCCATCGGTGAACAAGGGCAGCACAAAATCCGAGCGTCTCACGTCTTAATCGTTGGCGCCGGAGCCCTCGGTACAGCTGCGGCTTCGACCCTTGTACGCTCCGGCATCGGCACGTTAACACTCGTGGACGGAGACTTTGTTGAACTTCACAACCTTCAGCGTCAACAATTATTCACCGAACAAGACGCCGACGATCATCGTGCTAAAGTGAAAGCCGCCGCAGAGCGGCTCAGACAAATTAATTCATCGGTTCTTATACACGAAGCTTTTGCCGAACTAAATGCAGCAAATGTCGACGAGCATATCCAAAACGTCGATGTGATTGTGGATGCAACAGACAACTTTGCAACGAGAATGCTCATTAACGATGCGGCGAGGAAGAACCGAATTCCTTGGGTGTACGGAGGTGTATCGGGGAGCTATGGCGTTTCAATGCCTTTCTACCCTGACCAGTCTCCGTGTTTTCGCTGTTTATCTCCTTATATTGGAGAAGATGAGGATTGTGACACGAACGGGGTGTTAGCGACGGGCATCCAAATTGTCGCCGCTCATCAGGCGACACAAGTGCTGCGAATGCTCGTCGGAGATGTGCAGACGCCGAAGTTGTACACGTTTGACGTGTGGAAGGCGGAGTCTTCTTACGTTGCAGTTGCGAAGTTGGCGATGATTTCATGCGAAACGTGCGGCCCGGAGCCTTCGTACCCTGCGCTCCGTGAGCGCCCTCGGGAGAAGCATATTCAATGGATGTGCGCGCGGACGGGGGTGCAAGTCCGCCCTGCTCAGGCTTTACAACTAGATTTCCCGGATAATCTAAATGCGGACAAATGGCAGTATAAGCGCTTTCCTGATCTATCGACATTCCGTAAAGACGGACGGCAAGTCATCTTGTTCAAAGATGGAAGGGCGATGATTCGGGGGGTGCAAGATACGGAGGAAGCGGAAGCCATTTATGATGAAGTAGTGGGGCTAACTATACCTTCTTGAAATATCCATGCCGTGTACAGTCGACTACTCATTATAAAGGACTGCCTCCCTTTTAGGCAGTCCTTATACTTTAAGCCAATTTTCTTATTGCGATTATATATTTATAATTGGGTAAGTGCCGCAATCCATGGAGTTAAATTTAAGCTCACATCACTCGTGCTTAATATTTCTCCACCAACGAGAGGGTTGGATACGTTCTGTTCTCTAAAGTTTATTGGTGGTCCTTCAACAACCGACCCATAACCAGCGGTGAATCCTCCATATGCAGAACCGTTGTCTTCATCTTTAATAATAAGATAATACGGTGTATCTACTTGCATTAAATACGGAGTTACTAACGGCAACACGAACAAACCGCCTGGTAATTGCTCTGTAAAGTTCGCTGTTGTTGCAACAACTTGAGCCGTAGCATTTGACGTAGGCAAGGCAATCGCTAATTGGAACTGCCCGGGTACTCCCGATTGCGTAATATAACAAGCGAGACGGTCAACAACGACAGGGTCTTCACTGTTGTATATAATTCCTCCTAGCAATTCATTATTCCCAGCCCCTACGTTAAACGGAATTTGTGTGTTGACTGTTCCGAGTGTAGTTGTTTGTAAAAAAACCGAACCACTGCCCCCACCACCCGTCGGGCCCGTGCCGGGTGCTCCTGTCGGACCCGTTGCTCCGGTTGGGCCCGTGCCAGGTGCTCCTGTCGGACCCGTTGCTCCGGTTGGGCCCGTGCCAGGTGCTCCTGTCGGACCCGTTGGTCCGGTTGGGCCCGTGCCGGGTGCTCCTGTCGGACCCGTTGGACCGGTTGGGCCCGTGCCAGGTGCTCCTGTCGGTACGGTTGGACCTGTAATTCCCGTTGTTCCCGTTGGAAATGTTGGTGTTGTTGGCGTTGTCGGGACCAATCCACCTGTACTTACACCTAATGACCCATTGATTAAGTTGTTATTTATTCGAATAGAGGACTTTGAATGATTTCCTAAGTGACAGTCTTTTTCTTTCATGAATATCCTCCTATGCTGAACTTAATAACAGGATATGTAATGGTATGGCTTTTGTTAGCTTCTAAGCATTATACTTTATTCTTAGACATTAAAAACTAGCCAAATTATCGTATAGATTTGGCTAGTTTTTGTTCCTTTATTTCGCAGTATAACCATCGTCAACAGCTAGTTGAGCTCCTGTAATGAATTGTGCTTCATCGGAAGCGAGAAACAAAACGGTGTTTGCCACGTCAATGTGTCCACCTTGAAGACCAATGGAATGTTTGGCGCCTATTTTATTTTTATAACTTCCAAGCCCTCCTTTCCCCGAGCCCCAAGTTCTTTCACTAGCGGAGTGAGAACCGTTCCAAGATGTACTGAATTCACACGAATTCGGTCCGGTCCATAGCTAATAGCGTCTTCATGTAGTGGGAATGAGGATGTCGAAGGCGCTTGTTCGCGTTCTGCGTCCACGTTCATTTAATATATACTGGAATTTGGTGATCTAGATCACTTCCTACCAACTGTTACTCCTCCATCTATAACAAAACTGCCCCTCCTATAGCTCCGGTTAAAACGATCAGCCACGGCGGCAATTTCCAGTAAACGAGCATAAAGAACAGAATAGCCGCAAATGCGAATTCGAGAGGGCCAACGATTGCGCTTGTCCATATTGGTGTATAAAACGCAGCGATAAGTATGCCGACAACTGCGGCGTTCACACCCATTAACGCTGCGCGCGCCGCGTCGTTATGGCGCAGTGTATTCCAAAATGGTAACGCCCCTAGAATAAGCAGAAAAGCGGGTAAGAAGATTGCCGCCGTTGCGACGAGTCCCCCCGCCCATCCTCCGAGATCTGCTCCAATGTAGGCGGCGAATGTGAACAATGGTCCCGGCACAGCCTGAGCCGCACCATAACCCGCCAGAAAGCTTTCTGCACTAATGAGACCCGTCGGAACGAACTCTCTTTCTAAAAGAGGTAAAACGACATGTCCACCACCAAAAACGAGCGCGCCTGCACGGTAGAAGCTATCGACGACGCCGATCCACATGTTCGTGCTTAGCTGGCTGAGCATAGGTAAGCCAAGGAGCAGCACGACAAACAATGCTAGGCAGATCGCACCAAACCGGCGTGATAGTGGAAGCGATAAGTTCACCGTCTCTTCTTTTGCTAACCGCTCCCCTCGATATAGACAAAAGCCGACGACTGCAGCAGTGATGATCACGACGATCTGAATCATAAAGTGAGGAATTAAAAGTGTGAGTACGAGTGCACCGAGAGCGATCGCTTTACAAGTCATGTCTGGTGTTAAGTTGCCAGCCATGCCTAGAATCGCATGAGCAACGACGACAACAGCTACAATTTTTAAGCCTTGAATAAATCCAGCATCAAGCACTCCGTAAGATTGGGCAATGTACGCGAACACGATGAGCAACACGACAGAAGGCAGTGTAAAACCAACAAAAGAAACAAACCCACCGACAATTCCCCCTCGTGCAACGCCGATGCCGATTCCTACTTGACTACTTGCAGGTCCTGGTAAGAACTGACTTAACGCAACGAGGTCAGCGTAGCTTTTCTCATCCATCCACTGCCGCCTTCTCACATATTCTTCATGGAAATAGCCCAAGTGAGCAACGGGCCCTCCAAACGATGTTAATCCGAGTCGAAAAGATACAATTAAAATTTCTAAAAGCTGGCGCACAATCTGTCTCCTTTTACGCAATATAATACAAACGGTAAACGACGCTTCGCCCCCGATCAATTCTTTCTAGAAATCTTAACAAAAGCTTTACATCTTGCCGGCCTCATAATTAATGATTCGAAATTTTAAGCAAATAGTAGACAGTCACAAGAGGATACACAAGACCTATGATAGGTGCAACCGCAAACAGGTAAACGTTCACACCGAGGCTGACGAGCAGAAATTCGATGAAGATTGGCAACGGAAGTAATGCCGTGATGAATGCGAGCCATGCCATAAGGTGGCGCAAACTCCGGTAAATCGGCTCAGCATTCTCTTTAGTAACAGGCGTTGGGATGTTCGTCCATTTGGTATACGGATTTAACCACCTTCGCAACATGAGTAACAAAAGAGCAAGGACTGTAAACGTAACACTCATCCATAAATTGGAACTGGGCGCTCCGTAACTGTACCCATTGATCCCCCAATGAACGACGACAGGGCCGGAGAACACGAGCCACATCCAGATCGAGCCTCCCCATAATAAAAGGAGGCTGCCCACCACACCGGCAGTCAACCTTCTTTCAATTGGGCGGATTACATAGTTTTGATCTAGTTGCTTCTTAGCGCTTAGCACCCGTCCCACCTCCATAAAAATCAAACATATCGGGATCGACGTTTACATGAGCAGGGGCTTCGTGCGCGCGCCCAGCCGCTCTTAAAAAGATGTACGTTTGCTCATTCTCGATCGTTTCGCTGTGCCCGCGCTCATAAAGCAGCGCTTTCCCTAGAATGTATTCTTTTTTGCCTGATTCACTCAGTACGTTTTGTTGGATGAGGTACCCCCACATGACAAGTGCTGATACGATTAAGCCCGCACCTGCGAAGGCAAATCCATTGCTTTGTGCAAAAAAGAAGACGACGCCGACGGATGCAAAAGCAATATTTGCGAGTGTATTGGCGATGACGACTGGGCTTTGCCGGTTGAACCAGCCGCGACGAAGAAATCGCTCTTGATATAATTTCCCTTGTTCTAAATAGGCACGTTTGAAGCGCTCTTGAAAGGCTTTGTCCTGTTTTATTCGGGATTTGACTCGCTCCGGTTCAAATGTACCTGGTGTCTCACTCAATTTGGTGAACACGAGCTGAACGAACGGTTTTTCGTAATCGAAAAGCCCTTCGTCATGAACGAGAACAAAAACCCCGTCCCGTTCCTCGACATGGCCACGCCGAATGAGGTCGACGAAGAGCGCGTGTTGTACGTTCGGGGTAAACAACGCTTTTCGTTTCGTGATGAGCGCCAGCTCTACCGGATTACGTTCGTTAAGTGCTTCAGCGGCTCCGGTATAGTTTTTCGATTCACGGGGCGTTCGCTTAAATTGGAAAAGCGCCACGAGTAAGTAGATGAAATAGAGTGGAACGGTGATGAGCACAAGCGTCGTCATCGACGCGTCCTGAAAGCCATCAGCCGCAGCTTGCGCCCCAGGAACGCAGCCACTGGCGAGCACAATGAAACTTAGCGGTACAATTCGTTTACTCAAGAATATCGTCCTTTCTAAGAGTTAGATCGGCTAAAGCTAAATGTAGCAAGAATGATGAGAATGGTCGTAAATCCAACAATGAAAAGAATCTCTCCTGCTGGTGTTACAGGGATGCCAAAGAAATCCAGGTTTAACCCCATTTCTTCATACACTTCTGCACTCAAGTTCTCCACATCAATCATAATATGTTTCATTAAGTCTACGCCGTATGTAACCGGGTTTAGTGTGACGAGAAAATCGACCCATGCCGGCATATTGTTTAATGGAAATAATGCCCCTGACAAAAAGATCATCGGCATCACGAGCGCATTAACGACGAGTTGAAACGCTTGTGTTGATTTTAAAATGCTCGCCACGAGTAATCCTAATGACGCAAACGTACACGCCAGCAAAAACATGACTGGCAAGACGAGGAAAAACGAAACTAAATCAATACTTACGCCGAGTACTGGCATGAGAATAAATAGCATCAACCCTTGCATAAACGCGACCGTTGCTGAGCCGAGCATCTTCCCAATCGCGATGTTCACCCGGGAAACGGGCGAGACAAGTATTTCTCGCATGTACCCAAAATCCCGATCTTGAATGATCGATAGTGATGAAAACACCGACGTCATGAGTAACGTCATGGAAACGATGCCGGGAAAGATAAACTCGACATAATTAAACTCAAGGTCCCCGCCGACAGCTGAACTCATCAACGATTCCATAGAGCCGCCCATACCGACACCGAACACGATGAGCAATAAGACCGGCATCGTCATCGAACCGAACAGTCGGGCTCGATCTTTAAAAAACTTCAAGACGTCACGCTGCCATATGGCAATCATTCCTTCCATATGCTCCCCCTCCTTCTAGTCTCTAATCGCTCTTCCGGTAAATGATAGAAACACATCATTGAGCGTCGGCTTGCGGATGTCCAAACCGGTCAGTGGTGTTTCTAGTTGCTTTATGAAGTCCGACACGAATGCGTCACTATTTTCGACTTTGCAATGAATCGTATCTTCAACAATCGTAGCGTCAACCACATCAAACTTTGTTTGAATTTCTTCAAGAGCACGCGCATTATCCGCTGTCGTGAGCTCAATAATATCTCCACCAAGCTGCTGTTTTAACGCTTTAGGCGTGTCTATTGTAATGATCTCACCGCGATCCATGATCGCCACCCGGTCACTAATTTCCGCCTCATCAAGATAGTGGGTCGTAAGAAACATCGTAATGTTCTCTTTCTCTTTAAGTTTGAGAATGTAATCCCAAATGTGAGCTCTCGTCTGTGGGTCGAGGCCAACCGATGGTTCGTCAAGAAACAATACTTTCGGATAGTGCAATAACCCTCTTGCGATTTCTAACCGGCGCTTCATCCCTCCGGAGAATTTCTCAACGGTACTGTTTAGGCTATCGGTCAAGTCAACGATCTCTAACACTTCATCAATCCGTGCCTTTCGTTTTGACCTCGGCACACGGTACAACTTGCAATGAAGCATCAAGTTCTCTTTAGCCGTTAATTTTTCATCGAGTGTATTCTCTTGAAAAATAATTCCAATGCTCTCGCGAACTTTGTTTTTATGTTTAGTCACATCATACCCATTGATAATGACAGAACCGCCAGTCGGCTTGAGCATCGTTGAGAGAATGTTAATCGTCGTGCTCTTCCCTGCCCCATTCGGTCCGAGAAATCCGAAGATTTCCCCTTTATCCACTGTAAATGTACTGTCTTTGACCGCCTGAAAGTCTTTATATGATTTGCTTAAGTTCTTTACTTCAATCACGACGCTCACCCTTTCTGCGGAACCAATCTGCATTCTCATCCATATGAACAAATGGTAGGTCGGTATCAACAACTCCGTGCACCTTTGCGCCTTCTGCATCGGTCCCGAACAACCACGATTCAAAGTCAAATTTCTTCGGTGTCTGATTCCCTCCAATGCCAATCCAAGCACACATCTTCTCCGGCTCATAAAGGGATGTGTGAATCGTCCCTGACCAACTGCTATATTTTAGGGAAAAAATGTCTTCTTCAGGTGAGTTTAATAGTGCGAACGCATCTTCAGCTGTTTGCACATCCGCCTGTTTCATTAGATCTAGACGCCGGTGGGAATCATCTAAGTTAAACCGGTTCTCTTCGGTTAACCGTTCGAAATGGTTCGTACACGCATCTGCAGACCGGGCTTCTACACCTCGCGGTGAACTTTCGATAACGACCATTCCGTCGGTCTGGTCGTAGACGATATAGCTAAACGAGTGGCGATGAGGCATGGCACGTACACATTCTACCGCTTCGGTTACATCTGCACACGTCTCAAGAATGATGCGACCAATCATCGTGCAGATGAACCCGTCCCCTGGCTTCTTTCGGTTCGTCAAGTTATAGCCCATCGCCAGTCCTTTTTCATTCATGCCATCCATTCTACCGGTAATTCGTTGACTCGGTCCAATCGTTGCGTAGCCCCCATCTGTCGGCTGGTAAAGCACATAACGGCCATCATACGTTTTTGGATGATAGTCGTAATTACGTACAAGATATGTATCACCAGACAGGATGGAACATCCGGAGCGCTCATCGTTCACCCGGTAGCCGCCAAACTCTTGCAACACTTTTTCCATCGACCAATCCAAGCTGTCGCGAAGACCGTTCAGCTCTTCCCAAATGTGTGGCGCCAATTTCATGAATACTTCTTTCGTCTCTTCGACATCAATTTGAAACCTAGGTTGCCGGACTTTCCATTGATTCTCGCGATTCACAAGCGTGAGTGAACGCCTGAGTTTCTCACCTTGCAGCACTCCAAAATCATAGTGACTGCCACGGTATTGAATGAGATCACTATATACTTCCTTCATTTGATTTCCTCGCTTTGTGTGTCGTTCTCTCTATTGTAGAGCATTTACCTTGATAGCTGAAATATATCGAATTACTTGTAATTCTCTTCCAATCTAGTATGATTTAAAGATACAAAAATATCATTGGGGGTCAAAATGAAAAAATTACAAACCATTCTAGCAGTTGGTGCTACCGCAGTTCTACTCACTGCATGTGGAGACGACACAGACGAGACAACTGAAGAAAATGATGGCGCAGAAACTGAAGAGAATGGCGAGGACAACGTTGAGGCAAGTGATAGTGAACCTGCAGGTGGTCCAATTTCTATCAGCCATAACAACTACGCAGAAGGTATTGTAAAAGCCGAATTTTTCCGACAAGTTCTTGAAGAAATTGGTTACGAACCGACAACCTCTCTTGTAGAGAAAGCATTCTTGTTCTCTGGCTTAGAAAACGAGGAGATTGATTTAGGGATCTCTGCTTGGCTACCACACACGGATCAACAATTCCTCTCTCTTGACTCTGACAATATTGATACGTACGAAGAGGGTGTCATGTATGAAGGTACAGAAATGGGACTCGTTGTACCCGAGTATATGGAAGACTTAAATACAATTGAAGATTTGAACGACTACGTGGATGAACTAGATGGCATTATTACCGGTATCGACCCTGGCGCCTCCCTTTCCGACATTACACAAAACGAAATTCTTGATCACTACAACTTGGACGATTTCACATTACAAACCTCTTCAGAACAAGCCATGATTGCAGAATTAAACAGTAAATACAACAATGAAGAGCCGATCGTCGTTACCCTTTGGAGCCCACACTGGACATTCGGGGAATACGACATGAAATATTTAGAAGACCCTGATCTCATTTACGGAGAAGGCGACAACATGTACTACATGACCCGCCCTGGTCTTGGCGATGAAGACCCAGGATTAATTGAATTCATGAACCGCGTCATCTTTACCGATGACCAACTGTCAGAAATGCTCGTCCTGTTTGCCGAACTTGACGACGAACAAGCCGCCGCCGAGCAATGGATCGAAGATAACCGCGATCTCGTTGATGAGTGGATCGAAGGCTAAAGTATTTGGAGAACCCAATTTGAGTCACCATTCTCCTAAGTAAATTCAAAACCGATTCACCCATCGGCACCTGGGGTGCCGAAACAAAACCGCCTCTTACATGTCAACATGTAAGAGGTTTTTCAATTAGGGGGGCGGGCTAGGCGTCGGGGTGATCTAGATCATGATACTCCTAAATTATCCCAGGGAGGTGACGGGCAGAGGGTGTATTGATTTTGTGTACCGATTTTCGGTACTATGCTTCCAGCATTTGGATTCCTGATGCCGGTACCTGGCTCTTTTCGGTACTACACTTCCAGTATTTGGTTTACTAATGCTGGTACCTGGCTTTTTTCAGCACTACGCTTCCAGCATTTGGATAACCAGTGCCGAAATATATACTGCCCATATTCAGTGGGGAAGGGGATGAACAATTCCCCGAGTTAAGGGAGACGTGATGCAAATGTTTGTATAGCTTGTAGTAGGGTATTGATGAGTAGAATACGTATTCTAGGAGGGATTTCCTTGCATTACGGAGAGCACGCCATCCACGCACATTACATGACGATCTTAATTTTTTTCTTTTTAGGCATCATGTTCTTGTTACTGTATCCACTATTGAAAGAACGGAGCAAAGCGCTAGGTTATACCGCACTCACGAGCGGACTTGTAATAATGCTTTGCAGTCTGTATTTCGTCATTAAACATATGAGTGGCAGCGGCGAAGAGGTATTGCGATTATTCCGTATTTTCTAAGCGGGAACGCTAAGGTGGGGATCGGATGAAATCATTAAAATGGAGTGCAGTTACGCTATTTATTGTCTTATGCATTCTTACAGTGATTAAGCTTTATCAAACGTTTACGTACGAATACGGTGACCC
Organism: Geomicrobium sp. JSM 1781026; assembly: GCF_041949955.1. Taxonomy (NCBI): domain Bacteria; kingdom Bacillati; phylum Bacillota; class Bacilli; order Caryophanales; genus Geomicrobium; species Geomicrobium sp. JSM 1781026. The sequence goes on from NZ_JBHFQF010000008.1 coordinate 82,640, forward strand.
GATCGATTCTTGGGTAAACGTGGCATTTTCGCTCGTTGCTGCGCCTACGTCTTTCCTCGCCATCTTGCATGCGTACGTAAATCCTGCAGATCGGATGAACAAAGGATGGTTTATTGCTTTTTGCCTCATACCCGCGGTATTTTTAATTAGTGGAATTCATTCGTTAGTGCTGATGCTGAATTGAAGGCACGTTATTAACCCCTCATTTCAGCACATGGTACGATTTCATCTCTTTGACTACACCTTTATTGGAGGCACTTGAAAAGGTAAGCACTTCACAAAAATAAAGAGCAGAATCGTCTTGATAATGGACAATACCATCAATGGATGCAAATTTCCCGTGGGTAATGACAAATGAAACCTGAACGTCAGTTAACTGTTGATCGTTCTCATCCAAGCGGCTCACAATCTGGTCGACGCCACGTAACTCTTCACTCGTTGCAATGTTGATCCAAACAGCCGATTCGCTCACATTCGTACGAATCGTATCCTCGTCCTTCGCTAAGAAAGCTACGATCAAGTCAATGACAATCTTTTTTCGTGGGGCATTATCGCACCCCTTCGGAATGGTCATTGTGACATTCGTTAATGGATCCAAACCCAGATCACCTCCACAAATCGCATGGTTATGACGGACTAAGCTCGCTCCATACGTCGAATTTATTCCCATTTGGATCAAAGAACACAAAGTTTCGTCCAGCATGACCCCGGTTTTCAATGTGTCTAACCTTAATATCATTCTCTTTAAATTCTTTATGCAAAGTTTTTAACGATTCCAATCCGTTTACTTCAAATGTTAAAGAAAAGCATTCCTCACCATAAACATCAATAAAATTAGACGTTTGGCCTTCACTTGACTTAACTAAGAACATACTTTGGTTAGCAAGGTTTAATATCGCTTTATCCCCATCTATATATGTGAGGTTTGCGCCTAATTTAACCGTATACCACCGGGCTGATGATTCAACATTGGCTACGGGAATGTACGTCGTTCCAACTCTTACTAATTTTTCGTCCAAAATTGTTACCTCCACTTGTAGTATTCCTTGCTCCGTTTGCCTTTAAGTGAATCCGATCTTCTTTATGTTCAACATATTAAGGCTACAGTCCACCAATCATGCAACTCTCTCCACACACGGCCCATCACGGTTTGCTTAACGAAAGAACATGCGCCAAGTCTTCTTCCGTTAACGAGTGATTTAGCTTTTGTTCTAACGTGCTATGAAGTTGCATTAATAGCTCTTTCCCCGTTTTTGTTAGGCGAATCGCATATCCTCTTTTATCATGATCTAGGGAATGCTTTTCAATAATGTTCAATTGCTTGTATTTAATCAACCGCACAATCATTCTAGACAGCGCACTTGGGCTTAGTTCCATCAATGTTTGCAATTGCGATTGTTGCAATTCTCCTTCGTCAGCTTCTCCAAGGAAGTAAAGCAAGTAAAAATCATTCATTCCTAATTGATACTCTTCCATTAAAGTGTGATTCATTGCTTTTAAAATTCTCGTATGAAATTTCGAATAGTTCATCCAAGCATCAATAATGTTAATTTCCTCCACCTCCATTCTTAAACTCATGTGCTAGCCATATAGACCGCTATACTTACAAAAATATAATGATTGTTTATAATTCTATCATACGGGTATATATTTGCATGCGCAAACAAATAAATAACAGGAGTGATTGAATGTCTCTAATACAAACACCTTATACACTAAAAGGTCTAAAGCTAAAAAACCGGATTGTTATGCCTCCGATGTGCCAGTATTCGGTAGAAGCCGAAGATGGGGCTCCTAATGATTGGCACTTTGTACACTACGTATCCCGAGCTGTCGGTGGTACAGGTCTTATGATTATGGAAATGACGGGTGTAGAGCCTGACGGACGAATTACGGATCAAGATTTAGGCTTATGGGACGATGCTCAAATTCCTGCGTACGAACGAATCATTACGGAAGTTCATAAGCATGGCACGAAAATGGGTATTCAAATTGCACATGCAGGCCGGAAAGCCGAAGATGCTCCTCAACCCGTTAGCCCATCGAGCATTCCAGTTGACGTTATTCCAGAAGAAACGAAGAATGGCACATTAACTCCTCCAAGAGCATTGGAGACACATGAAGTAAAACGGATCATATCAAGTTTTAAAGAAGCGGCAGAGCGTGCCGTAAAAGCAGGGTTTGATACGATTGAGTTGCACGGTGCCCATGGGTATTTGATTCACCAATTCATGTCACCTAGTATTAACAACCGTACAGATGAATACGGAAACTTATCCAAGTTTGGTGTGGACATTATAAAAGCTGTAAAATCCGTTATGCCAGAACAGATGCCCTTAATTATGCGGATTTCAGCCATTGAGTATATTGATGGCGGGTATGACGTCGATCATTCCATAAAAATAGCAAAAGAGTATCAAACCGCAGGCGTAGACCTCTTCCACATCTCTACAGGCGGTGAAGGGCTGCCAGGGAAAAAGAAACCATTGAATACCCCTGCTTATCAAGTGCCTTATGCTAGGAAATTTAAAGACAACCTGAATGTACCGGTCATCGCAGTAGGAAGGTTAGAAAACCCACAAGTGGCAGAGTCTGTTCTTTCAAACGGGGATGCTGAATTAGTAGCCATTGCCCGCGGGATGCTGAATGACCCTTATTGGGCGATGCACGCCATTAAAGACATTCATAAAGACGTCACCCCTCCAAAACAGTATGGTCGGGCAATTCGATAAACACATACGGGAGCAAGCATCATTTGCTCCCGTATCATTTTTTGTAAAGAAGCACCCAGAGCCTACTTCCCTAAAAAACCACCTTCACAGCGGATTGTTTGTCCGGTTAACCAATATGAATCATCACTCGTTAAAAAGGCAATCACTTTTGCTACATCTTCAGGTTTTCCTAATCTGCCGGCAGGAAATTGAGCGAGCAGATGACTTTTCGTGTCTTCGTTCATCCACCCCGAATCCGTCGGGCCAGGATTGATCGAATTCACAGTGATTCCTATTGGAAGAAGTGCTACAGATAGGGGCTCAGTAATGGCAATGGTCATTCCCTTCGTCGCAATGTATGCTAAATTGTTAGGGTCTGGCCCTCCAGAAACAAGGTTAATAATTCTACCTTCGTGCTTGTTCTGAAATGATTTTTCATATTGTTTTGCAAACTCAACAGATAACATCAATGTTCCTCGATTATTCACTTGGTAATGTTTATCTAAAAGATCCGTATTCAAAGTACGGAAATCCGTTGGCGATTCATACGTCGCATTATTAGCTAGGATGCTCGGAGGTCCTAGCGTTTCTTTCACTTCGTTTAACAGTGTTGCGGGTGCCTTGTCTACACGTAAATCAAGAGACATATGTTCTGCTCTTACGCCAAAACTTTTAAGCTGGTCACATAATTTATCAGGGAAATCACGCTCTTCCCCATTTCCCTCTATCCGATCAAATGCCGTCCAATGTGTAAAAAATACGTCAACTCCTGCTTTTGCAAGAGAAAGGCAAACGGCCGTACCAATGCCGCTTGCGCGACTCGCACCCGTCACAATGGCTACTTTTCTATTCATTGATTGCATAACGAACCCCCTTAAAATTGGGACGAGCAACTAGGCACGTCTAAAAGTGAATTTTCCCTTTTTACATCGTTATCGAATCGTTGCCATATAAATTCTCCTTTGAGTTTCAATATTTAATACATTTTCATCATTTGAGTATCCTTTTTGGTGCCGCCTCTACCTTCCAATAGGCACTAAATAGAGTGCAGTGAGATTTTTATTGTCAGGTAAAGAAAGTACCACCACACATCTCATTCACGTAGGAGTACTACCCAAAGATTTGTGCTGCAATGGCATACAGTTGACCGTTTCTTTGGGGCATTTGGTCAGCATTGTTGATCATGAGTTCAGGGGTTCTCACCTTCTTAAATCCACTTTGTTGCAGTGATTCTTTGATATGATCAATCGTGTTTGCCGGCACGTCAATCCTTAAATTCCCTTTATGGAGACGCGCAAGTTCATGGATTAACCGGATTGCCGTAATTGAATCAGCCGCAACAATGGGGCCAATCGACAAATTCTCTGACCCTAGAATAGATAGGCCGAACCCTACCTTTTCACCTTGTTCATTTCTTGCTACTAAAGATTGTTCGGCTTGGTTGATTCTAGTCATGAGAAATTGACCTCTTTGATCTCCAAAAGCCGCGGCGTCTAATTGAATAATTTCTTCTAAATCTCGCTCTTCAACATTCTCAATCGTTATATTTTCTGCATTTGCTATTTTTAGTGGAACATACTTATTGCTTATATACTTATGCACAAAATCAACCGTCTTAAATTCTAAACGCTCATACAATGGCTTTCCTTCATCCGTGGAAATAAGCATAACCTTCGTATGTTGAGCTGTTAAATCCATACACCGTTTCGTAACCTCTTTTGCTAGTCCAATCCCTCTATAGTTAGGGTTCACAATGACCATACCGATTGAAGCTATGTAAGAATCATAAGTAATGATTGCAGCGCTTGAAACAATCGTTCCGGTCACGTTTTTGTGCCCGAAAATGGCTCCAGACGCTAAAACTGTATCAATTTCTCTCCTGTCATAATCCCAGCCAACAGATTCAGAAAGATCAATTAAACCTTGAATATCTGATCTGTCAAATCTACATATCTCTAGATGATCTTGAATAGAAATCACCTCCCTACTTGTTAGATTGTGAATAACGGCAAAACATGAATAACTGGTTCCTCATACGGGTGAATATCTTTTATAACTCTCTTCGCTACCCCAACACGATCAGCTTTACACGTAAATTCTACTCGACACTCTTCTCCAAAAGAAACTTTTCCTTTCGTGCCACGATAAGGAGTCGATGATTCTAACGGACGCCAATAGCCTTTTACATGAACATAAGACAGTACATGATCATAATGACCAACATTTAAAAGACCCGCATCGTTTAATTCATCCCGCAGCTTTATAATATACTGCTCAGGGATTAATACTTCAAATTTTACGTACGTAAATTCCATGATTCATCTCCTCTTACTCAGTTTTGTTTCCTTGATCTTCTTGGCTCTCTTCTACTTGAAGCTCGGGCTCGGGCTCTTTATTAACAAAAAACGTACCCCCAGACACGTCCTTCACATTATTAACGACGACAAAGGCATCGCTATCAACTTCACTAATGATCTTCCTTAACTTTACAACTGTATAATTTTTGACGATGATATAGAGAATATTATGTTCATTATTCGTATAAACGCCTGACCCCTTAATGTATGTTGCACTTGAAGAAAGTTCTTCGGTCACTCTTTGAGCAATTTCTTCGTTTTTCGGTGAGATGATGTTGAACGCCTTTTTAGAATCAACACCCCCGATAATATAATCGGTCGTCAGCTTACCGACAAACAACCCAATAATCGTATAAAGTGTGTTCAGTACGCCGATAATTATAACACCAGCTAATACAACGACCACATCAGAGATAAAGGTAACCAGTACAACATTCCAACCGAATTTCTTTTTCAATACAAGGGCAATCGTCGACCCCCCACCGATGGAACTGCCTGCATAAAGAATAATCGCAAACCCAATCCCCATAAAAAATCCATAAAAAATCCCGCCTACCAATCCATCTCCCACCGGCTCACCAAACGACTCAGTCAAAAAGGTGAAGAAGGAAACCAAAACGACCGTGAGTGAACTTTTCATTAATACTGACTTCGAAAGATGCTTATAACTAACGAGCAGAATAATGATAAAGCCGAGGAAATTAACGACTGCAGGCGAAAAAGAAAAAGCATGATAAAGAAGAAGGGCGATCCCTATGAGCCCGCCATCGGCAATTCCATTTGGCATCCCGAGAAATGAAATGCTAATAGCAATTACAATTGATCCTAATAAAATAAGCAAAATATTTTTCATAAAAATCCTCCTGATGTAATGACGTGTCTACATAGCGGAACCTCTTGCGTGGACGGATTCCTCCTTTCCATTTTAACAGAAACGAAAATGATACCTTGCCGCTCCCGATGAGAACGTCCGCAAAATAAAAAAACGCAGCTGCCAGGAAGCTAGTGCTTCCTGGCAGCTGCGTTTCATTCATGTGTTGTTCTTGATTAGTTAAACAAGAACCCTGTAATATTCGCCCAGATAGACGCGAACCAGTTTCCTGAGCTTGATCCGCCCATCCCCGTTTGCGGCATATCTGTCGGCATGTTCGCTTTCTCCATTGCCGCGTCTTGTGCATACTCATCTAACTGTCCGCGAATCTCACCTTCTGGGTATTCTTCTGTATGAAGGTTCGCATAAACTTCACCAGCGACGAGCGCCATTGAGAACTCTTCCCACGTTAAATCTCCGACTAAGTCGTCAGCATATAACGTACCTGAAGCCACGTCACCGTTGTAATCCATCGGCTCATCGTTCTCAAAAAGGAATAATTCTACCGGTCCATCTTCACCCGCAGCACCACTATGCAAGTGACCCGCCGTTGCTCCGTACAAATGTTCCGCGTGAATCCAGTATTCTAACGAATCTCCGTCTTCACTGACCTCAAAATGCGCCTCTCCCATTGCGTCGCTTTCAACGTCCATCACTTCATTCTCAGGGCTAAGTTCAACTAAAAACTCTCGGCCTTCGTGATCGGCTGAAGCTGTTCCAGCAAATCCAGTGACAGCTAAAACGCCAGCCAATGGAAACACCATTGCTTTTTTCATCGTAATATCGCTCCTTTTGAATTTAGTGAAATCACACTCGGCTAATCGCACACATCCACCAGCCAATATGTAACCTCTTACCTAGATAACGAACGATTCACGACAATGGATCACTCATTCAAGAAAAAAGTTGTAAATTTTTGGGATACGTACGTAAGCGGAGGGGAGAGGGGGCGGGGTTGTCGAAAGTGTGCACTTTCGTGTCGAATATGTGCACAATTTTGTCGAATGCGTGCACATCGTTGTCAAAAACGTGCACTTCGCTGTCGAAAGTGTGCACAACCTAACTTCTGGCCTATGTAACAGACGTTTAAGCCCCACTCCGAATCCAAAGAAACGTCGGCACTACAGGTGCCGACGCCTATGTTTCACAAGCCTTTTACAATTTGTTTTGTATATTGAATGAAGTCTTCCATATGGTGCTCTATGATGCTTTGCATAATATCCAGGTTTAACTTTTGGTAGTCATGAATTGCTACATTCCTAAACCCAATCATTGATTTCATGTCTTTTGCAGTCTGTGCGTGAATATATTCATGCTTTTCTAATAGATCAAATGCTTCCCGGCTCGTTTGCGGCAAACCAAGTTTGTGTATTGATACGATGTGCATGGCTAAATCAATTGACGCTTCACACGCACGCTGTATATTTAGAATAATAGAATCTTGCTTCGTAAAATCAAATAAGCTTTTGGGGTTATCTTCATATACTTCTTTAACTCTCTTCATGCACCGCTCAATCGTTGTTACTTTATTCAGCACCACATCACTGCTCATATATGGACCCACTTTCACGTATTCTTTTTATAATTTCATAACGTTCTTCGTTGAGCTTCACATACATACTTAGTGCAGTCATTTGTTGTTGCTCAAAAAAGTCTTGTTCCTCCACATACACCGACTGAGCAGAAGTATACACTTCAGCTCTAAAAACCGTTGATGCAGATTGAAGATCGATGATGTCAACGTCACGATCAATAATTTGGGCGAATTCCTGTGCGATCATGAATACATCATAGGAAGAAAGCGTACTGTCCACTTTAGGATAGTATGCAATATCTAGATCACTCTCATTACGGTCCGTCCCCTTTGCCGTTGAGCCAAAAACGAGAATAAACCGAGCATCTAGCCTTTCAACCAAGTGCTCCCGGATCGTCTGGATTAAATGCATATCCATGAGCCGCAGCCCCTTTCCTTCTTCAATTATACCAAAATTATTTTACCATTAAACGATAAGACTAAAAAAGCCCACCATAAGTGGGCTTTTTACGTAATCTTAACTAATTAACAAATAGTAGGTCGTGAACAACAGTCCAACCGCAAATAAGATGATGGATAACCAACAAAGCGCGCGTCCGAGTCTTACAGCTAGGTCATCCGTCTTAAAATAGATTAATCCTACGATACCGAGTATGATCCCTAACGGCAAAAACATGATGCTTGCGATACCGAGTAAAACAATGATCACCCGGTCTTTGGCAACCGTTTGTATCGTCATCGACTCCCCACCTTTTTTTATTATGAGTCCCTTTCTGGTTAATTTTTCCTATATGCATTCATATGATTTAACGAGTGGAAGTATACAACTTGTCGGTAGGAGGGAGTCCATTGCATCACTTAAAAAGAAAACCCTTGTCGTATATTGTGATATCTTTTATCGCTCTCATCACCATCATGCTTGTTGCCTCTTTCATCGTTTCTTCGCAAACAGAAGCTTCTTTAAACCTTCACGGGGATTATGCAGAGCATGAAGACCATAGCGCTATACTCGGAATTGAGCCACTTCAAAGTGATCAGTCGGAAGTTGATACGTTCAGAGTGTACAGAAATGTCGGCACGTACTCGCTAGAATTTTTAATTGATGTGTCCACTGTAGACGAGCAAATTATTGATGCTTATGAATTGAATTACAGAATTTTAGGGGGCACATTCGGAGACGCTGAAGTTGTTGCTAGTGATCAACGAGCATCTTTTCAATCAACCATTCAGGTGTTAGGAGGGCTCGGTAGCCACGACACTTCTTTGCATGTGGACATTCAAGATGATGAATTAATTGTTACGTACTAACCGATGAAAAAAACGAGCCATTACGCTTCTTCAGCAGAAGCGTTGATGGCTCGTTTTTCGTGTAATCGGTAGTGAATTGTCAGAAAGCGTATGCCGAATAGTTTGAGTTGTTGTTTGGCTTGCAGTCTATTTTCTTCAAGTGCTTGAACGTGAAATGTCTCATATAATGGTGTGCGGACGGTGAGTGGTCCGAACGTCAAATAGATGCCTTCTTCGCCTTCAACGGGTCGGCTAGATAGGATGAATCCGTCTGTGTTGTCGTTCGCTGGTCGCAATATACCGGTCATTGTCCCGAAGGGTAAGGGCAGAGCGATGTTCATAAATGAATGGTTTGCCCGGTGTTGCATGCTGTATACAGCAGTGAAAATGGCCTCTTCGGTTGCCGCATTTCGACGGAGCCATGCACTCGCATAGGGTCGACCGTCTTCTGTTGGATCAATCGGAAGTACACGACCGGTCATTTCCACTCCACCAGAAGGAACGTTCAATTGCCCCATGCGCCGAGTGATGGCGTGAACCATTGGTTTTAATGGGCGAATCCAGCCTGCCCACTGAACATCGGCGTGCATGTTGTACGATTGCGGGTCGGCATAGAATTTCTGAATGTTCGGGTGCATCGTTTCTGAATCCCCAACGAAACGATGCCAGTCGTGAACGAGCTTCGCGCGATGTGTTCCAGGAGGCCAATCGCCGTTTCGAATCGGTTTGTCGCCGACATATCCACGGGTTCGCAGTCGACTGACTTCGATCGTATGCACATCTGGACGAGCGTGTGTTTGCCAGATAACGAGCACCGTTAAGAGTGAAAATACGGTCGCATTGATTGCCCCGTGCCAAGTCACCATCCACGGGATGTCCACAATCATTGTACCGGTGTATAATCCGTAACTGTACAGCACACTAAAACTAGACGTACATAAAAATACGAGTGCAGCAATTGCCATTACGACGCGAACCCACCCGGTCAAATCTGTTCGACGTGTTGCATCAATGAACCACCAGACCGAGAATCCAGCGAGTGCGAGCCAATAAAAGACGACCAGATAAAATTCCAGTGGTGGCCCTTGATCAATACCGATCGCGATTAGCACCGGACCGATGGCGAGCATACTTGCAAGAGGCGGCCAAACGATCGGGACGGATCGCTTTTGTCGCAAGTGTCTGACGTACAGTCCGGCAATGATCAACAATAAAAAGGATGCATAATGAAAATGGACAGCTGTGAGCCACACAATCACGTCAGAGTACGGCAACCATGACGACGCTCCAGATACGGATAACACGAGCCAACCGCCACCAACCGGCAAGTAAACGAGTGCAAGATTGATGAGCATTTCCTCGCTCCGGAACAATCCGTAGCGAAGTTGTCGTACAAATCCAAGTACGCCAATCACGAGTGTGAACACGAGCCAAATTCCAGCAAGAATTGTGCTCTCGAGCACAACAGCGAGACCTCCAGCGACGGCAAATAGCAATGACCAGCGCCCCGCCTGATTGAGCCACCGATCCGCCGATATGCCGGTGGACATAGGGACGATGTAGTGGAGAAGAACAGGTACCCATACAAATATTGCGAGCAATAACGCCAGCTCAATGAGAGAAACGGAGAACAGTACAGAGAACCCGAATACGAGAATTAGACCGATAATCGCTCTTATGCCTACACTCATAACTGTTTTCTAAGCATAATCATCACTTCTCCCTCTTGATTTAGGTGGGTGCCATAAATCATAAAGCCTGACTGGATGTTGAGGATGAGCATCCCCTGCCATTTGTTCATCGTTTTCGTTTCTACTGTCGTATACTTGTGTTGTTTTACGTATTCGTGTTGGGCTTTCATAAGTTCCTTCCCAATGCCTTGCCCACGGCTTCGTTTATCTACACCGCCAAGCCAGCTATAAAATGTACGGTCATTTTGTGGATAACCGATTTTGTACCCGACAACCCGATCACCGATCGTAGCTACGGTCGTGATTGTTGCGGGCTTTTTTGACAAACGATCTTGTAAACAGTCTCCGAATATTTGTTCGTGCAGTTCTAGCACCCCGACTTCTGGTTCGTTGGCTGTATGGTAAATGTTCACGTGTTTCCCCCTATTTCTTTTGTATGAATAGGACTTTCAAGTAGTTGCCTGCAGGGTATGCGCCGCTCGTCTTAAAATCTTCAGGCACACCGCGCGTTTCCAGTAGTTCATAGGCTTGGTTGCTGTTTTTAAACGCTTCCTGCACAAATCCTTTGAATTTCTTCAACGACACGTTGCTTGCGTTCGTGGATGCAACAATGACCCCGTTTGGGGACGTAATTGCAATCACTTCTTCCAGCATGGCTCGGTAATCTTTGGCCGCACGGAACGTTTTCTTTTTTGAGCGCGCAAAGCTCGGCGGATCAATAACGACGACGTCAAAGTTGAGTGATTTCTTCTTTGCGTATGACATGTAACGAAAAACATCCATCACGACAATGTTCTGATCATCGGTCGGAATGCCATTAACGAGAAACTGCTCTTCTGTTTTCTCGAGGCTTCGATTCGCGAGGTCAACACTCGTCGTTTTCGTTGCCCCGCCTAGAGCAGCGGCGACAGAAAATGCGCCGGTGTATGAGAACAAGTTCAATACATGTTTGTCGTAAGCATAATGATCGCGAATTCGCTTTCGGACTTCACGCTGGTCGAGAAAGATTCCTGTCATCGGGCCATCGTTTAGGTTCACGGCAAAGTGCATACCGCTCTCCTTCACGAGCATCGGAAATTCTGCCGGCGTACCCGCAACAAAATCATCTTCCCCGGTATATTTGCCGTCTGTCGCAAAACGCTTTTTCTCATAAATGCCGTTCACATCATCGAGTGTGAGTAAAGATTCAATCACCCAATCTTTGAATGTATACATGCCTTCACTAAAAAACGTCACGACGTAGTGATGGTTATACCGATCAATCGTGAGTCCACCAATTCCGTCCCCTTCCCCGTTAAATACGCGAAAAGCGGTCGTCTCTTCATCTTCATACGAACGTTTTCGAAGACGGACAGCTTCTTCAATTTTACTTTGAAAAAATGATGCGGTGATGTCTTCTCCCTCGTCCAATGAGAGTACCCAGCCGATCCCAACATTTTGCTTCCCGTAATACGCACGGGCTACAAACTTCCCCCGGTCGTCGGTGATGTGGATCACATCCCCTTCAGTTAACGCATGGTTCGTTGCTTCAAAGTCTTCTTTATGTAGTAGCGGATTTCCGCTTTTTAATCGTTGAATAACCGTTTCATCCACGGTTAGCTTTTGATCTTTTCGATTCATGTGCTCACCTCACCGCACATTATAGCACGGTTGAAAAGAGACTGCTCGGTGTTGTCGAAAGGAATAGCGAATGCACTTCGTGATGATACCCTCATAGGGATACAGTGGTTGTTGTAAAAATAACGTCTCAAATTCTTCGATGCTTATTATTGCGGTTATCACTGTATTGATCATCGCGCACATCAAAGCTCTCATCATAGAAATCGTCTAAATAGGGTGAACTGCTGTTGAGTCTTCAGCACGAGGGGCAGCGCGGTGCTGGGGGCCATGTTGCGAGGTAGTTTGCCTAGTTTAACGATTGATGCAGGATGCTCCAACTCCTCTGAACATATAATGCTAAGAAACAAGCAACCAGTCGGCCCCAGCGGGGCCGAAACGAAGCCGGTATCCGTTCGGCGCGGCTCGCGCCGACGTGTTGCTGGAACCATGAGCAGGCAGCAGGGCTAAAATCTTCCCATAAAATCTCCTATGGAATGATTTTTCTTCTTTTTCGCGCTTTGTTGGTTCAAACCCTACCATAGAAACGAAGAATCTTACCATAAACAAAACAGTGGTAAGATTTCAGCTAAACCGGCTCTCAAATTGGAGGAAATCCAACCAAAGCCGGGAGACTTTTAAACGAAACCTTGAGTAAATCCAAGCGAGCACTGAAAAAACGCTTCACTCTTTGCGCTAGTCATTAACGCAAATCACAGAGACCGATTTATGTGGGGGATTTCACTAATACGGAGAGTTGCGATCGCGCATTTTCCTATCATAGAAAGCGTGAGGCCAGGAGGGCTGTGCGGTACAAAACGCAGAGACCACGGAATTTTGTGCCGGAGAGAGGGGCTGTACGGTACAAAACGCAGAGCCCACGGAATTTGGTGCCGGCGGGCGCAAAAAAATAACGTCTCTCTTCCTAAATTAATCGTTAACGCGACGTATTGGGTCCGATCTATGTGGGAATTTCACTAATACGGAGCGTTGCGATCGGTAAGAATTCCATCATATCACCGTCTATGTGGGGATCTAGACTTTCTATGTGGGGATTTCAACAAAAAATGGTTCTCTATTAAAGAAAATCCCATCATAGACTGCTTCTATGTGGGATTTTCGATTGATTATAAACGAAACACGGTTATACGTTTCCAGTGAGCTAACAAGCAACCAAATAGGGGCAATGCGCCACCTGCCCTTACCTTAATTCGGCTCTTTCACTGGCTTCGCATAAATTACATAGCGCTCCGGTGCTGCACCAAGTAGTTGAAACGGATAACATGTGGACAGCACGAGCACTTCTTCCCCCATATTGCGGATGACCGTCGTATCGTCTTTGTCGACGATTTCATGGTCGACCATCTCATATTGAAACGTGCCGTACGAGAGCTCCACGATGAATTCATCACCATTTTGGAGTTCACCGAAATTGCGAAAGGCTGTATCTCGATGGCCAGATAACAAGATCTGCTCTCCTTGCCCAGGCCATACCGTTGATGTCATATGACCGACGCCTTGTGCAAGCATCTCTTCTTCGGTGCCTTCTACAATTGGAAGGGTAACGTCAAGAGTGGGTATACGAAGTACACCAACAGATTCGCCTAACTGTGGGCTGAATTCCACGGCTAGTTCTTCATCGAGTTGTCCCTTACTTTTTTCTAAATTCTGTACTGCCGCCCCTAGTGCTTGGTCTGTATTCACCTTCGTTGAGGCCCAGTCATAAGCTGAAACCCCGACGAGCAAGAGACCCGCAATCAAAAGCGTCGTCCCGAAAAGTTTCCTCACGAAGCGCTTACGCGACGGAATCTAAGCATAGCGCCAAGGAGCAATGCTAACAATCCCGCAAAGCCAAAGTTGTATATATTCGTCGATGTATCCGGAAGTCTTTCCCCACCAGACTCTACAGTGGAGTCTACTGATTTTACGATTTCAGGCGTGTAGGCAACTGGTTGTGATTGAACAGGCTTGGATTCTTTTACAGGTGACGCACCTCCGTCAACCGGCGCGCCTCCTTCATCCCAACAGTCTTCGTCCCAATCCCAATCAATGTCATCTAAATCATAATACCACCATAACATCTCTAAAAAGTAGTCCAGCCAATCTTCACTTAAATGCAAGAACCAAAGGGTTAACTCTTCTTCACTTAATGATTCCCAGTAGGCAATCCAACGTTCTGCTTCTGCCTCTGTCCAACTGTCTGGCGCTGGGCCTGTTGGAATCCATAAGTCATAATCAACCTCGATCAGTTCCCAGTCCCCATGAAAAGGTGGGGTTGGCTCACTTGGTGCTGGAGCACCTGAGTCAACATTCTCTTCTTGATCTTCTTCGACAGGCGTCACTGGTTCAGGCTCTTCAACAACAGGTTCGCTTACTTCAACCTCTTCTTCAACACCTTCTAAAACCTGATCTTCTTCCTCAAGAACATCCTCTTCAACGACCGGTTCCTGATCTGTTTCTGGCTCTACGAATTCGGGTTCATCAACAACGAACTCAAATTCCTCCTCCACGACTTCTTGCTCAATAACCGGAGATTCCTCTAGAGTTTCTTCAACGTCAACAATGCCCGCTTCTTCTTCCGCTGCGATTGCATCCAGGGTATCGGATTCTGCATTCGCATAACCGTCTGTAAGCATGAACGGTACGATTGCACAAGCCGCAAGTGCGGATACTGTGTTCCATCGACGTCGTTTTCTTTCCCCTCTCTTATGTAATCCCCTACCGTGAAGACTGACTTTCCTCATCTTCTTTTTCCTTCTTCCCATTGTGTAATAAGAACGGCTTCATATGAAGCTGATCTTATTATAATGAATTTCCAGAAAAAGTCACTACTTTTCAGAAAAAATATTTAAATATTTTTTCTTCCTACGAAAAATTCTGGATGTTCGCCTATACGTGTAAGTATCCAAAAAGGTGGGTAGACCCTAATTAGGAGGTTTTACACATGAAAGGAATTGGCATTCATCAATACGGAGACGAACGCGAACTTACAGTCGTCGATATGCCCGAACGGGATGTTGGCGCAAATGAAGTTCGCATATCAATACGCGCAAGCGGAGTGAACCCGATCGATTGGAAACTTCGTGAAGGATATTTAAAAGATGCACTCTCATTCACCCCGCCGCTCACGCTCGGTTGGGACGGTGCAGGAGTAGTCGTTGAGACAGGTGAGTCAGTGAACAAATGGCAAACAGGTGATGAAGTCTACTTTCGACCAGAGCTTACCGAATACGGAACGTACGCTGAAGAAATTATTGTAGAAGAAGCATTACTTCAGCAAAAGCCTACTGAACTGTCGTTTGCTGAAGCCGCTTCACTTCCGCTCGTTGGCCTCACATCCATCGAAGCCCTCATGAATATTGCCCGTGTTCAAAAAGGTGATTCTGTGCTCATTCTCGGCGGTAGTGGCGGTGTCGGAACGGTAGCCATTCAAATTGCCAAAGCAATTGGAGCTACTGTGACGGCGACATCCAGTGACAAGAACCGTGCGTTCACAACTGCCCGTGGTGCTGATCACGTGATCGCTTATGATCAGGATGAAGTCATTGATGGTGAGTTCGACGTGTTGTTTGACGCTGTTGGCGGTGAGCCTTACAAAAAAGCGATCAGCCACGTAAAAAATGGCGGTGTCGCTGTGAGCATTGCAGGTGGTGTCAGCCAAGACGAAGAAACCATTAAAATTGAGCAACAAAAGCTCATTCAAGTGAACGAAATGTTCATGCAACCCGATCAAGAAAAAATGAAGCAATTAAACGATTTCGTTACCGCACACCAAGTAAGCCCGGTGCTTTCCCATACGTATCCGATGACCGTCGAAGGAGCTAGAGACGCTCATCAGGATAGCGCAACGAACCGGACGAAAGGGAAAATCGTGCTCGTTCGAGACGAAAATACACCCGTGCAATAAAGAATGAAGAAATCCGCCAAATTTATTCGGCGGATTTCTTTTCGCCGTTTACGACGAGTTCGAGTTTGCCTGTGCCCGGGTCAATAACGAGACCATGCACGGGGATTCGCTCTTCGAGCAACGGGTGATTTTTAATCATGCTTACGCTGTTTCGCACACTGTCTTCGACGCTATCAAACCCAGTGAGCCACGTTTTTAACTCAATGCCCGCGTTCTCTAATGTGGCGACCGTTGACTTCTCGGCGTTTGCTTTCTCTAGCAATTCTTCTGCATTGAGGCTTGCCATCCCACAATCATGGTGCCCAACGACGTATACTTCCTCTGCGCCAAGACTATGAATGGCGACAAGTATGCTTCGCATAATCGAACCGAACGGATGGGACACGACTGCTCCAGCATTTTTGACGATCGCCGCGTCTCCGTGTGCGACGTTCATAGCTTGCGGCAACATTTCAACGAGGCGCGTGTCCATACACGTTAATATGACAATCTTCTTATCTGGATATTTCGTCGTATTATAGGAAAGGTACTCCTCTCCATCGACGAATTCACGGTTAAATTCCATTACTTTTTCGAGGTGTGACATGGACGTTTCCGCCTCCTTATATTTTTTATAAGCGTACAATGAATTTGAGCGTTTGGCTATGCTTTTTGCAAGATCGCACGCTCAATGCAAAACTGTTTGAGGAACTCTTTCTCGCCATGTTCGTGGAAGTCAATGCGGACGCTTTCCTTCGTGTAATCAATGATGGTGCCTCTGCCGAATTTATTATGGATTACTTCGGTATTCACTTCGAAATCCCCATGATTCAACGCCCCTGCGGGAACGTCTATAATCGACTTCAACTGTGAAAAGAACGATGAGGGTGTGCCTGATGAGAGTAGCTCCAAATGCTCCCGGGCTCTCGTAATTCCAACATAAAATAATCGAACCGCTTCTTCCATCAAGGCAGGGTCATTGGCATCTTCTTTCGTTGGCAGCACATCTTTATTTACGTCCACAACATACACGCAGTCGAATTCCAACCCTTTCGACCGGTGCAATGTCGAGAGAGTGAGCACCTCATCGTGCTTTTTGAACTTGGATTCTTTCATGATCTGCTCAAGTCGTTGCAGTCGATTGGCAAAGGCTTTTAATGTCGGCAATCCTTTTGCAATTTGCTTGAGCGCGTCCAATACTTCCGTCGCCCGCTCAAGGTTAAATCCTAGCGCTTCTGACGTTTTTGCCATCGTCTTTCGATAGCCAAGTTCTTGTTCAATGATCTTAATCGCCGCTTCAGGTGACAGCTTGTTTACTTGATCAAAATGGCTTTTCGCTTCTTTTAGCCGCTTCACTTGATACTGTTCTGGGCTGTTTTGAAGCAAGCGATCAAACGCACACGCTCCCGAGCCTTCCGCTTTTAACTTCTGCATCTGCACCTTTTTAATATAGCCGTTAAATTTCATATAAATCTTCTCCAGCACATCGACACGGCCGGTATGGTAGGAGAAACGCATGAAATTCAGAACATCTTGCGTCACCCAATGCCGGAGGAACTTCGTATCCACTTCCTTCATATAGAAAGGAATGTGATTGCGTTCCAACATATCGACAATCGCAACAGCCGATAAGTTGTTCCGATAGAGGATGGCGAGCTCTTTATGATTGTCATTGTCTGTCACAGCCCGCTCGAGGTGTGAAATCTGAACTTGTCTTTCTTTGAAATGATGAAAAGAAATCGGTGCGGCTTCTACATTCTCAGTGTACATGTTCTTTTCATAACGGTTTTCGTTTCTTTTAATAAACGTGTTCGCTGCTTTAACAATTTGCGAAGAGGAGCGATAATTTCGGTTCATCGTAAGAACCGTTGCGTCTGGGTACGTGTGCTTGAAATCGAGCAAACGACTCACATCAGACCCTCGCCACATAAACACAGACTGATCGTCATCCGCAACGACACACAAGTTGTTATGAGGCTTGGCGATGATTTCGACAATCGAATGTTGAATAAGAGAATTGTCTTGGCTTTCATCGGTGAGTACGTAAGCATACTGCTTCTGATAGCGCGTCCGAATGTCACGATCTACGTGCAAGACTTCATACGCATACACGAGCATGTCATCAAAATCGAGCAGCAACGTTTCCGCTTCATTTTTTTTGAAAGATTCATAGGCAAGGTACACGTCTTTCGCCGCGTCCACGCTGCACTTGACTGCCGATAGCTCTGCTTTTGGGGTCATGCGATTCTTCACATACGTAATGTATGTCGCAAGCGACTCCATCTCATCTTCGGTAAGCTTTTTCCCCGTCACCTTCGTATACAGCTGAGCGAGTAGCCGTTTTTTTTCATACATTCCTTCGGTTTTACCTTCGATCACCTGAAACGATTGGCGTTGTTTCTGAAAGTATTCACGAACGATCCGAAATGCGAAGCTATGAATCGTTGAAAAGTGAACCCGGTCGCGCGTCATGTTGGAGAAAAACTGGTCAAAGCGATCCGACATGTCTTCAGCACCAGCACGACTAAATGTAACCGCCATGATGGATGAGGGCGCGACTTGCTTCTCCAGTAGCAAATAACCGATCTTCATGTTCAACGTCGTCGTCTTTCCAGAACCTGGGGTGGCGAGTAAGAGAAGCGGACCATCCGTCTCATACACCGCTTGCTTTTGGACGTCGTTTAATTCAACCCCCGTTGCTTGTCGCATTCTAGCGAAGAAATCCACGGTTACCCCTCCTTACATACGCCTCGACACGTTCACCTTCATCGGTGTGACGTGAATAATAATTTTGTTTCGCTACCCGGTCCGATAGTGCGCTAAATAAAACGAAACTTCGCTCCAGCGCGCGCCACACATCCGCTTTTTCACCCGTAGCATACGTTTCGACGAGTCCTGCCCATTCTTCTTCATCGGCATACTGTTGGATGTACTTTCCACTTTTTCCGACATTCACTCGATACGCATAATCATGACCGATTCGCCACACGAGCATTTGCATCAACACGACCCGTAGCTTATGCAAGTGATCGTGGGCATAGAGAATCTCATCACGCCAAAGCCCCTTCGCCACATACGTACTTAACCAATAAAACTCATTACAACAGTCACCGTAAGAGCGCACAGTTGGGGGTGTGACCCAGTACATCCGCTCTGATGGAGCAGGAAGCGTACCGATACGCTCATCTTTATCGAGGAGCATGACGGTTAGCGTGTCCTCATCCACATACGCTTCCAACTCCGAGGCGGGGGTAATCGTCAAATCAATTCTCGTCCCATCTGTAAATAGCATGAGAAACGAATAACGCCCTTCAAGCTCTTGGGGGTATAGCTCCATATCTTCAGGTGTCTGCATAATGAGGCGCTCACCAAATACGTGAAGCCAATCGTGCTTCTTCGTATACGCGTTCATCTCCGTGACAAAGTAGACGATATCATAGTCTTGAAATCGATCGGTTGGCGCGTTCGGGTTCGTCCTCGAACCGTTCATCCCGACCGCTCGAATGCCTGAATCCTCTTCAGCCACCTGTATAATCATGTTCATCATCTGTTCAACTGATCGCATCCGTGTACCACGTCCGTTCTGTTCAATGCCTCTAGTATAACATCGAACACTTTTAAGACGGTGGAGGATTCTCTTGGGATTTTTCCATTGTCTTGTGCATGTCGTGTAGCTTCAGTAGAATGAGTCCGAGCATAATAAACGTTACAAACTCAGCCGTGAAAAGTGCCACGATCGCAAGCGCAATCATGACGATAATCTCGATCGCACGATTGTTTGAAAACATCATAAAACCTCCAATTTACAATTTATAACCAGCCTGGTGAAATGCGTGCGAGGAAGTTGGAGAGATGTTGGAATTGTCCGGTAAACAATAACACCCCTAGCACGACAAGTAGGCCGCCGCTCACTTTTTGAATGCCAGGTAACCAGCGATTCATGCTGCTTAACCGATTAATCGATTGCGAGAAGACGAGGGACACAACAAAAAACGGAATGCCTAGCCCCATTGATTAGAGCAACAGCATGCCCATGCCTGCCGCCATCTCACCCGCTAACTGACTAGAAGCAATACTTAGCACCGAAGCGAGCACAATGCCGACACACGGCGTCCACCCCGACGCAAATACAAGCCCAAATCCAAATGAACCTAAAAAACTAGATGAACGTTTCGGTTTACCGAACCGCTTTTCCGTGAACAACGCACGAATTGAAATGACGCCTGTCATTTGCAACCCGAAAATAATAATTAAAATGCCGCCGATCTGCTCCAACACCCCTGAATACATCGAGAAACCTTGGCCAATAAACGTCGTAGATGCCCCGAGCAACAAAAAAATGACGGTAAAACCCATAATAAATCCAGAACTTCGAACCATTATCGTACGTCGATCCGTATGTACAGCACCATCGGCAATCGTCCCGCCCGTCAATTGCGCAATGTACGCGGGCACAAGTGGAAAAATACACGGCGAGAAAAACGAAACCACACCCGCCACAAACGCCAGCCCCGCCAACCCGAATGTAATCTCATCCATCCACGCACACCCCGTTTCATTATTCTTAATTTAAAGACTACACGTCCACAACTCAATGTTCAATGCATGAACTATGACGAAAGGATGACGTTTCAGCAGGGGGGAGGAGGAGATCGGTGCTCGCATCGTACTGGGGAGTCGAAACGCCAACATGGTTTGGGCACCGATGGTTTCTAATTGCCTAGGATTTTTGTAGGGAAAACTTGAACCGTATGTTCCAGGGTGATCCTTTGGGGTTCAAGGGAGATGTCCTTTTAAGTGACAATCCGCCCCTCAAACAGGGCGCTTTCAGGTGGAACTGGCCCATTTTTTTGTGAACGTTCGCGAGGTTAATGGAATCATTCAGATATCGCTCGACCAATCGTCTCAAAAATTTGTTTATGAGGCGGTGAGAGGCCCCCATCAAATGTATGCCTATATGGTGAAGATCCTATCGTTCTACTGACCGGATTCGTTCTGCCTATACAAAAAAAGACGCTGTCTATTTCGACAACGCCTCGCTTTTACTCTTATTCTTCTGCTGATTGAACGATTACGAACCCGTCCCCTTTAAATGACATCTGGAACGATTCGCCACTACCGCGGCCAATGAACGTTCTGAAGTTAATATCGGTACGTATGTCTGGCTCTAAGTGACCGGACCAGGCGACGGTTGTGCTTGGGTCGGTCATGACTGGTTTGTCTTCGTTCACGCGAATGGTGAGTGGTTCGTAATGTGATGTAATCGCAACGAGCCCGCTACCTTGTAAAACGACATAAAAGAGACCATTCGACATCATGCCCGCAACCCGGCGCATCATTTTGATGTCCCACTCTACTGACGGCTCAAACGCAAGCAAATCATTGCTATTAACGGCGATCGTGTCATCATTTAGTTCCAAGATGGTGACTCGTTTTCCTTTGTCTGCAAGGTACAACTGCCCCTGGCCTGTCGCTTTCATAAGCGTGCCGCCTTCGCTCGTAAATGCTTTTTTAAACATTCGACTAGTGCCGTGTTCCATCATGCGTTCACGCTCAAACTTAATGGAACCGTTGTACGACACCATCGATCCAAGCTTCGCCCACACCATTTCTTCCAAGTTCACTTCCAAGATTCTCGGCGTTTCCAGTTGAAAATAATCATTACTTTCATTCTCTTGTTCTGTCTGTTCAATGAATTCTTTAATCGAATATTTACTCAACTCAACCACTCCTCAATTACTTTGTATATACCACACTGAGAGTGGTTTTACACCTGATTTTGGTTTCCCTTATCACTTCCATCTTCCCCCTACTCCCGATTCTGAAAGAACCCGGCCATAATGAGCAGGCCGCTCGCAACGAGAAGAAATGCGGATGTGCCTTCTAAATGAAAATAAGTGCTGTTTGGCAAAAATCCGACATATGGCATGAGGTAAATGGCAATAAAGACGAGCGCTCCCGACCAGGCGATGTAAGAAAATGGACGGATCTTGAACTTTCGAACGTCGATAAAGATCAGACTTAAGAAGACGCCTATGAACAGTTGTAAAATTGAAGCGGTTGTCAGGAGTCCAACCACATCAAAGCTTATTTCTGATTGCTCTCTTACGGAAGCTAAGATTTCGGTGTACACAGCTAAGAAAATGATGATGAGCACGAGTACACCTACACTATACAGATGTCGCATAATTTAACTCCTCCTCATTTGATAATGTAAAACGAAAAACAAGATGGACACAATCGCCATAAGTGTGGCTAATGTGAACCAAGCGACTTGGAAACTGCCGGTCACATCGGTGATGAGTCCGAATAGTGGTGGACCAAGGATCACTCCCCAAGCTCCGAAGCTTGTCGTAAACCCACTTGCTAAGCCGCTTTGTTCTTTCGGTACAACTTCGGTTGCGGCATTGAGCCAGATGCCGTTATAGCCTGCGATTGAAAAGCCGAACAGGATAACTGTAGTGACGAGCAGTATAACCGGAGGTTCTGCAGGCAACATTCCCATAACGAGGGCACAGCCAGCTGAAATGATCGCGATGACACAAAGGATAATGAAGCGATTGCCATGAAAGATTTTGTCGCTAACGATTCCCCAGATGATGCGACCCGAGGAGCCACTAATCTCTGATATGACGAGCAACATGCCGGCAAGAACGAGTGGGATGAGCAAAACTTGATTCGTATATAAGATGAGATAGGTGTTCAGTGACATTTGACCCGCACTCAATGTGCCTGCACCAACTGTGATAAGTAACAAATGACGGTTCTTCCCGACAGCAACCATCTGTTTCCACATTCCTGCGCTCGTGGTGAATTTCTCTTTAGGTGGATCTCGATAAAATAAATAAGCAATCGTGCCTCCGATGATTAAAACTGCGGCAGAAATGAACAGCACCGGTCGCCAACCGAACTGATCAGAAAGCGGGACGAGAAGGAATGCAGCGAGTGCAGAACCGGCGGTCACGCCCATTTGCTTAATGCCCATCGCTGTGCCGCGATTGGTCGTTTCAAACCAATCGAGTATTCCACGGGTCGAAACGGGGTGATACGCTCCGTAACCAATTCCACCAATCGCCATAAAGGCGAGAAGTAATATGAAATGAAACGTGACCGATACGAGCATGAAGCTAATGCCAAGCGTAAGACTTAGGACTAGAATTAGCCGCTTTGTCCCTACTCGGTCAACGAGTATTCCAAAAGGAATCGAAGCAACAAATTGACCGAAGAACAGTGCCGCTGGGAGCATGCCGATCTGGGCATTCGTTAATTGAAGGGAGTCGCCAATGAATACACCGAGCGGAGAGACGCTTCTCCCAATAAAAGCAATTAAGATTTGACCGATAAATAACCAGATGAGCATTCGCCACGGGTTCATAACCGTAGGCCCTGATTCCATTCGTTTTTCTCCTTGTCAAAACAAATAAAGGTGATTGTCTGTTCGCGCTGTTCTTTCCCGACGGTATTCACGGAAATGTGCTTTGCGTCGATACGCCTTACGAATACTAGGTAACCGTTTGCCCGTTGAGCATCTTCACCCCCTCGCCAGACCAGGTCGGCTGGCTCATCAAACCCGCTTATCACGTACGGTTTTACCATTTGTGGACGACCTGCAACATGGTTGTCTCTTCGAATGACGTTCACGTATGGTCCTCCTCAAAATAATAGTGATAGTGATATTTACAGTTCTCATTCCACAACGACGAACACCGCGGGCAATGGGTATGGTTCATATACGTTTGAATCGTATGCTCGGTTTTACATGCCCCACAATAAATAGCACGTTCATCGCGTTCGTTTGTTGCCCACGTGCGACGCCGGTGCGACTCACTCTCTTCGTGACAATGTATACACGGATAATACCGACCACAACATGCAAATTTTATTGCAATAATATCTGTTGGTCCGTCGTAATGAACACATCTCGTCTCTTCATCTAATACTTGCCCGTGAATGTGAATCATTGCTCATTAATATCCGTTTGCTTTAATGACACATACACAATAAACACATAATCATTTTGTTGGATAAGGCTTTGAATGTGTTCTTCCTCATACCATGTCTCAACGACTTGGCTAGAATCGAACCTTGCGAACAGCGGGCTTTTCTCCCCTGTCTGCTTAACCTCTGGGGCGTATACTGTCGTCAATCCTTGCACACTGTCAATTGGTTGTTCCATCGTTGAATTGATTGAAGACATACCATAGTGACCATCTTCTAACCACCGGATCATCAATTCAACCTCTTGCTCATCCCCTACTGTCGTCGTGTTATAACCGATCATGAGATCTTCAAGGTCGAATGGGGTCTCCCTAATTCCTGTAGAGACAGTGCTTTCATCCACTTGCTCCCCTTCTACGTACACTTCATAGGATACTTCCATTTCCGTAATATCCTCATGAAGATCTTCCCCAGCAAAAAACGCATAGCCGTCAAGAATAAGCGGCATAAATTGCTTCTCGTCGTCTGTTTGCTCACGCACTTCCACAGTATCTTCAGATACCGAATCACCACATGCGACGAGTAACATGAGCAATACGAGCAAACCAATTCGCTTCATCGGGTCGTTCCTCCTGTATGTATCGTTCTATTGTTCTAATTATTCCGACATATCTATCATACAATGCTTTTCGATTGAAAGAAACCTTTGCACGTCTTTAACCGTCATGATACACTTAATTGACCATTTTAGTATTTTGGTCATTTTCAAACGGAAAGAAGTGGCGGTCTGTGATTGCAAATAAACGTCAATCCATTAAAGAGGCGGCGAAACACGCATTTTCTCTATTTGGATACAAAGGGTCTACGGTCGCACATGTTGCGAAAGTCGCGCACGTCGGCAAAGGTACGATTTACACGGAATTTAAAAACAAAGAAGAGCTGTTTGAAGCGGTCATGGACGACTTACTTGCTGACTTGAAAGACTTGTTTGACAGTGTATTGCAGCACGATGGCCCCACTCTTCATACGTTACACAAAGCGCTCTACGGCGTCATGCAATATCGCAAAGAACATAAATTGTTGGCTCAACTGACAGAGGAAGTAAACATTTACGGAACACACGAAGCGGTTCAAGCCATTGCTCGTGTCGAACAATTTATTCTATCGACGCTAGAACAAGCGGTCGAACGCGGTGCAGAAAAAGGGCGGCTTCGCATTGCTGACGCGAAGATTACGGCATTTACGATTTATAAATTGTATATGGCGTTCATCGTCGATTGGGAGCAAAAAGAAACACCCCTTACAGAACAAGAATTGTATGACGTATTTCGGAACCATATTTTTGATGGCATCGCGATCCAATAAGCGTAGCGATGTTTCTTTTTTACAATAAAATGACCATATTAATAATTCGGTCATTTGGTTTTAGGAGGAAGGAAATTGCGAGGATATATAGATGAATGGCGAGCCATTCTTTCGGATAAAAAGATGAGTATTGGGATTCTTGGGATCATGGTCATTCCCGTATTATATGGGGCGCTGTTATTGTGGGCGTTCTGGGACCCATACGGAGAGATCGAAAATTTGCCTGTTGCGATCGTGAATGAGGATGCGGGGGCACAGATTGATGATGAACATGTAAATGCAGGAGAAGAATTTGTCGATACACTACTGGAAAATGAAGATTTCCAATGGGAAGTGACCGATGCCCGGCATGCGGAGCGTGGACTCGAGGATTTTGACTATTACTTTTACGTTCACATCCCTACTGATTTCTCTAAAAATGTGACGAGCATTCGTGATGAAACGCCTGAACAAGGGGTGATTCATTACAACATTAACGAGGACATGAGTTTTGTCGGTGGGCAACTCGGCTCGGGAGCAGTCGATGAGATGGAGCAAGAGCTCCAGCGTACGCTGACGGAAACGTATGTAGACGTTGCTGATGACGCGTACAGTACGCTAACAGAAGCGGTTGCTGACTTGCGAGACGGCGCAGAAGAGATTGCTGACGGTACGACCCGGGCTTTTGAAAATATGGAAACGCTCGTAAGTGGGTTGGATGAGTTGGAGTCAGGTTCAGAAGAGTTGGAAACAGGGCTACACGAAGCGTCAGCCGGTGTTTCACAGCTTCACCAAGAGGTAAACAGGCTGATTGAGCGGTATGAGTCGAGCGAGGAAGTAGACCGGATCGGCAGCCGACTGGATGAGTTGGAGCGTGAGACCGCACAAGCGATTGGTTATTTGGAAAGTGAGTCGTTCAGCGATATGATGCGCGCGGTTTCAAACCTCGAAACGACGTGGCAAGAAACGAGAAGCACACTTAGTGACGCTCAACAGACGTGGAATGAATGGGAAGAACAGCTGGAAAGTACTCAAAGTTCCATTGAAACTGCGGCAGAAGTGCTTCAACAAATTGAGGATGTGAACGAGAGTGTACAGCTTGTTGGTGATACGGTCGATGAGCAGCTTCAAACGATCGAAGATCGGCTTGACGCGTGCGAAGAGCAAGCGGTATGTGAGGAATTGGAAGGTGTTCACGCTTCCTTGCAATCGTTATCCAATGAATTGGAGGAACGCACAGATCGTGTCGATACACTTACAACAGATGTTGAGCAAATGTATGCCGATGCCTCATCGACGCTCTCTGACGGCAGAGCTGAAATTGAACAATGGGTCGCTGAAGTGAATGCGAGTTTCGAAGCTTTGGCGTCTTCATTGCCAGGCGGGTTAGGCACAGGCGGTTTTGATGAATTTGAGACCGTTGAAGATTTAACGACCACACTTTACAATTTGCAATCGGCTCTCCAGCAAACCGATGACCTTGTCAATACAATTGAAGACACATTTGCTGAAGCAGCGTATGCAATTTCAGACCTGAATGACGGAATTGAGCAGCTTGATGACGGGGCGTCCGAACTGCACACCGGTGTGCAGGGTGCGTACACCGGTAGTGACGAGATTCGTGAAGGCATTCTTGATTTAGATGACGGTGCCCTAGAATTATATGAAAATCTGATCACGCTCAGTGACACGCTGCTCGACAACCAGCTGAATGAAGAGCAACAAGCATTGTTTCACTCACCTGTACAGTCAGCATCAGAAGAGCCTTTAAATGAATACACGTACGGGGAAGGGCTAGCCCCATATTTCTTATCGCTTGCGTTATACGTTGGTGGCCTAACACTATCGATCATTTATCCTTTTCGCACCGCACTAGCAGACCACCAAACGAGTTGGCGTTGGTTTTCTGGAAAGCTCGGTGTCGTTTGGACCGTAGCTACTGTTCAATCGGCCGCGTTGCTTGCCGCCGTATTCTTATGGCTAGATCTTACAATCTCAAATCCGGTGTGGTTCAGCGTATTTCTCTGGTTTTCTAGCCTCAGTTTTATGGCCATCATCTTCATGCTCGTTGCCGCACTCGACAACCCCGGGCGATTTATCGGCATCATTCTTTTAATTATTCAACTCGGTGGTAGCGGTGGGTCATTCCCTGTTGAATTGGTTCCTGCTCCGTTTCAATGGGTGCACCATCTTCTTCCGATGACGTACTCGGTCTTTGGCATGAGAGCAACCGTGCATATGGAACGACCAGAACTTCTTGTAGATACTTGGCCGCTTCTCCTTATGCTTGTCATTTCAGTAGGCCTTGCGTTTCTCTATTTCTTCTTGGCGCACAAGAAGAAACAGAAACAAGCAGAAGATGAATAAAGGTAGGGACCCATATCCTGTCGGAGCTTCTCGTGCCGACGTGTTGTGGGTACTTCGGGGCGGGGATATACAGGTGACCCAGTAATCTGTTCCTAAGTTTGTTCATTCTGTTTCCTAGTTTTACGAGAATCGACCGCTCTTCCCTCCAACTTGAGAACAGTTCGGCCGCAACTCGAGCACAGTTTCCACTTTACGAGGCTTACCACTAGCCCTTGGAGGAATTATTTCGGTTAACTTGTATAAATCGCTTTACAACACCGCAGTTCACCTCTAACTGGGCAATCTATGAACGTTCGTTTCGCCACCGAACGTTCCCAATGTTTATTCATAAAACATGAAGTGCTAGCAACAATCGGCACCGGAGGTGCTGAAGATAAGCTGAGCAGTTTTCGGCATGACTCATGCCTACATCTCGCTAGCCTATGTGAAAGAAAAGATCTTAGAATTTCTTACGGCGAGTGAATGGAACAGAGGTTTGATGCAGTTACGACATCAAGTACTAGTGAAATTCAATAATGCAGCTTAGGTCGCCCATGAAAAATGTTGAAAAGCATACTCGTTATCGGCGCGCTCCGGGGGAGCGGGGTCGACAGGTTACTTCGGATTTGCGCGCTAGCGCGCAAATTGGAGGGTGATTAGGCAACGCGAGGTGCGCGAGCGTGCACATTTTCGACACCAATGCGCACGCTTCCGATAACAGAGCGCACGTCACAGCGGTCAGTTCTGACAAGTCCGTGATATTCGTGAAATTACGTTGCAACGCCCTTTATTTTTTAACTTTCCACTTCAACGATTACGTTTACGAGTGACGCATCCATACCGCGAATGCGGAGCGGTGCTGCAAATGCAGACCTAAGTTTCTCGCCGATGAGGGGTGCTGGGTTTATATCTTCATAGATGAGTAAAGAACGTTCGCTGAAATCCCGCTTTGTAAGCAGCGCGTTGTGCACGGCGAAGTGATTTTCTGGTGCATCGGTCATGTTCTCGATGCTAATCGTATCAATTGCAACGGCTTTGCACACAGGTAGTGACGTCCGGATGAATTGTGCAGCCTCGACAGATAGCGCAGGGAATCCATTCGAGTACTTTACGAAATCCTCATTGCGGTATTTCCAATATCCTGTATTAAAGATCAACAGATCTGACCTCTCCAACTGCTCCCCTGCTGCTTTTAACATATCTACAGTAATGTATTCATTTTCCCCAAGTTCAACATCAAGCAGCAATGGGGATTCATAAATAAAGTCTTCAATCGGAACTTGATCAATACCACGATCGTTAGAATCATGGTGAAAAGGTGCGTCCACATGAGTGCCCGCATGCAAGTACATTTTTAGTACACTTCCATTCCATGGGTCTCCGTTCGCAATCCGTTCTCTTTCGTCCACCTCTGTTTGTGGCAAACCCGGGTAGACCGGCATTCCTTCATAAATCGGGTACGCCAATTCAACGTATTTAGCCATTTATTCTCACTCCTAACTCTAAAATGCTATCCATTAATGCTACGTCTAGTGTATACATTTATCGTCATTTGTACATGTTCAAAAAATAAATTTCATAATTTTCTTGTAAATGCAATCGCTTACATATATACTTTTGTTCAACTGGTACGGACGTCATGATGAATCCAAAGAAAGGAGGATGGTGAGTGGACCGTTCAAAAAGCCTCGCCCCCCTTCATTTTCAAATTAAAACGACACTTCGCGATGAAATTCGCTCCGGTGTTTACGTTGAAAAAATTCCGAGCGAACGTGATCTGATGGCACGTTTCTCTGTCAGCAGAACGACGATTCGTGAAGCCGTTACACACCTCGTGCAAGATGGTGTATTGACGAAAGTCCACGGCAAAGGAACATTCATCTCTCAATCTCCACCTGTTCAAGAATGGCTCGATTCTTTGAGCAGTTTAACGGAAACGGTAGAAAACATGGGGCGCAAACCAGGAGCTCTACTGCTTGATCACGGTTTCGTTACCAAAGAACCGAAGATTTCCAGCTATTTGCAATCAGACCACTTGTATTACATTAAGCGTCTTCGCACAGTCGATGGTGAACCAATGGCCATTGAGCGTCATTTTTACGAAGTGAACCTTGGTCTCGCTTTAGCGGAGTTTGACCTGAACGAGGCTGTTATCTATCAGCTACTAGAAGACGAATTGACCGTCGACCTTTACGAAGCAGAACAAACAATTTCAGTGAAACCCGTTCAACATTGTGACGCCATAAACCTTGACCTTGGTTCTCATCAGTATGCACTTCACGTCGAACGATTAATGACAAATCGTTACACAAAGCCAATTGAGTATTACCTGGCTACTTTTCACCCTGATCGGTATGAACTCAGAATGAAGACACAGCGAAAAAAAGGAGGCGAACGATTTTGAATGATTTATTGATCCCGCGAATCATTCGCTCAGGTGCGGGACGGCGCCATGAACTTCATACCTTATGTGAGCGACTTGAAATTAGACGACTCCTCATTGTCATGAGTAAGTCCGTTGCCTTTGTATACGAAGAAGAGCTAATTGAACAGTTTAAACGAAGTGCAATCACAGTTAATTTCTTTCTAAAGCCTGAAGGTGAGCCGACGATGGAACATGTGAACCAGGCCGTCGAACTCGTTCACGAATTAGACATTGACGGCATCTGCGGATTGGGTGGGGGTAGCGTACTGGACCTTGCAAAGGCGGTGTCCGTTTTTGCACTTGACGATGAGTTGCGCCTTGATGATGTTCCGCTAAGATGGAAGGTTCAACGTCTTCCCCTTATCGCAGTCCCTACAACAGCAGGAACTGGCTCTGAAGCTACGAAAGTGATGGTCATTACAGATAAGCAGGCAGGCGTTAAGAAAAATCCAGCCCACCCTGACTTAATTCCAGATGTCGCACTCTTAGACCCTGAATTAACTAGTCAGCTGCCTAAACGACCGGCCGCATACGCAGGACTTGACGCATTAGCCCACGCGATTGAGGCGTATTGTTCCACAAAAGCATCCCTTTTCTCCAACCACTTTGCTGAGCAAGCGATTCAGTTATTTCGGCAATCGTTTAAACGCTCACTCGATGAAACATCCGAAATGGTTGCACGAGAGCAAATGCTTATTGCCAGCTGTTACGCAGGGATCGCCTTTTCCAATTCATCTACGAATCTCGCCCATGCGATGGCACGGCCACTCGGCAACGCGACCGGAATGCCACATGGACTCAGTGTCGCCTTGCTCTTACCGTACGTCGTAAGTTTCGGCGAACAAGCGCTCGAACAAAAGCATCGCCACATCGCTCGTTTACTCGGAAACACAGAAGAAGATTTACTCGCTGAACTACAGTCTCTTAATGAATTTGCCAATATTTCTACCGATGCAAGAACGTATTTACACCACCAAGTTCTCGTTGAAGAGCTTGTGTCTCAAGCTTTACAAGGCAATGGCATACGCACAAACTGCCGAGTGCCTACACAAGAAGATATCTATCATATTTATGAACAAATACTTACTCTCACCCAAAACGAACCAATAAAAAAAGGAGGCGTCATGCATGGCTGAAATGAGCGGTGGAGCCGTAGTTGCAAAAATGTTAGGTATAGAGGGAGTGGATACACTCTTTGGAATTATTGATGGAACGTATTTCGGTTTGTACGCCAACTTGGAAGAGCACGGTATTGAATTAGTCACTCCAAGGCACGAAACGAGCGCCGCTCATGCGGCTGGAGCGTATGCACGAGTGACAGGAAAGCTCGGGGTATGCATGGCGAGCAACGGTCCAGGTGTGGCCAATATTCTACCTGGTATCGTCGTCGAAGAAGCGGAAGGCAACCGCGTGCTCGTAATTACGAGCGCACGTAGAACAGGCATTATGTATCCAGATCGAGTCGGCACGTATCAATGCTTTGATCAAACGAATGTGATTTCACAAATTGCTAAATGGAGCGAAGCGGTTCCTTCATTTGACCGAATTCCAGAAATGATGAGACGTGCCCTTCGAAAATGTTATGAAGGACGCCCTGGCGTTGTGCACATTGACATTCCCGAAGACATTTTAAACACGAAAGTGAAAACCTCTGTCGAGTTCTGGGCTCCTCACCAATATCGCTTGCAGCAATTTGGATTAGCTTCCGATAAACAAATCGAAGAAGCGGCTGAGCTTCTAATCGACGCGGAATTTCCTGTTATTCATGCGGGTAGCGGGATCATTCACGCAACAGCATACAAAGAGCTTGAAGCCGTCGCTGAGCAGCTCCAATCTATGGTGACGACGAGCTGGGCGGCACGTGGGGTCATGCCAGAGAGCAATCGCTTAATGATGCCGATGGTGCACATCGAAGTGAATAACAATATTAGAAACGATGCAGATGTTGTACTCATCCTCGGTTCCCGAGTTGGGGAAACCGATTGGTGGGGGAAAGCACCGTACTGGAATAAACAGCAAAAAACGATCCAGGTTGACATTAACCCCGAGATTATCGGCGCGAACAAACCTGTAGATATTGGCATTCAAGGAGACATTAAAGATTTCCTCACACGTTTATCGCTTTACTTACAAACAAACAAAAAAAGCATCAAAACTGAGCAGCGGGACTCCATAATACAAAAACACGTCGATGATAAACGAAAACATCGAAAAAAACTCAACGAAAATGTTGAAGACTTATCTGTTCCAATGAACCCAGCAAGCATTCCCGCCATTAGCAATACTGTCTTCCCAAAAGACTCAACGGTCGTCATTGACGGTGGGAATACAACGATTTGGACGAATTTCTACTACCAGTTTGAAACACCTGGAGCCACCCTTTCCACCTACAAGTTCGGCATGCTAGGGGCTGGCGTTGCACAAGCCATTGGTGCTGCAGCAGCCGATCGCTCGAAGCCGGTATGCTGCATTATTGGTGACGGAGCCATGGGTTTTCACCCGCAAGAAATTGAAACGGCCGTTAGAAACAACTTGCAAATCATTTATCTTGTCGTTTGTGATCAGCAATGGGGGATGGTGAAGATGAATCAACAATTTTCGTTGAAACCATTGAAAACCCTCCTCAAAAAATCATTAAGTGAAGAAGAAACCATTAATGCGGACTTAGGGTTCATCCAATTTGATAAATTGGCGGAAAGTATGGGGGCTCACGGAGAATACGTGAACGATGCGAAACAGTTAAAAACAGCGATTGAACGATCTCTTGCTACGGGCAAATGTGCGGTCATACATTGTGAAGTTGACCCGGTCAAACATATGTGGGCCCCAGGTCTCCGCTACTTTAAAGACATGCATCAGGAGCCGAAAGGAAAATGACCGGAATCGATGAAATTGCGATAAATTTCAATGAAACCGCTACGACATTAATGAACATATTGATTGGGTTCATAATGTTCGGTGTCGCTTTGGATCTGAAGCTATCTGACTTCAAATATTCTCTGTCCAAACCAAAGCCAGTGCTCATTGGACTCACTTGTCAATTTTTCTTACTTCCAGCCTTAACGTTTTTGCTCGTCTTAATCATTCAGCCAATGCCTAGCATTGCCCTTGGTATGTTTCTAATCGCCGCATGTCCAGGAGGGAATTTATCTAACTTCCTTACGTATCTCGCAAAAGGTAACACTGCTGTCTCTATTACGATGAGTGCGATCTCAACGAGTGCTGCGATCATTATGACTCCGTTAAATTTGCTTGTGTGGAGCTCGTTCTACGCACCTACACGTGAGATCTTGCAAACGGTTCGCATTGATCCTTTGGAGATTCTAAACATTATTGTCATTTTACTTGGTATCCCTCTCGTTCTCGGCATGGTCGTCCGCGCACAATTGCCATTGCTAGCCGACCGAGCCGCACCTTGGGTGAAACGTTTCGGCATCATCTTTTTCATTTTATTTGTTGCCGGGGCATTGAGTTCTAACTTCTCTTTGTTTCTGCAATATATCGGAATGGTATTTTTTATCATCCTACTCATGAACGCTGTTGCATTAGCAACCGGGTATGGGTTTGCCAAACTTTGGGGGCTACCTGAACAAGACCGACGTGCGATTTCCATTGAAACAGGCATTCAAAATTCTGGATTAGGGTTAATTCTTGTGTTTAACTTCTTTGACGGTCTCGGTGGTGCGGCATTCGTTGCGGCTTGGTGGTCAATTTGGCATATCCTCTCAGGTTTGACGGTCGCTACGTATTGGTCAAGACGCAGTCCAAAGAAATTCAAAGGAGGTTTAAGCGCATGACCATTCTTGTGACCGGCGCTTGTGGCTATTTAGGCAAGCAATTGATTGATCACCTCGTTCACGAACAGGAGCATTCTAACATTGTCGCAGCTGATATTCGTGAGCCTACCTCTGTTCACTTCCCTGAAGGTGTGACGTATGTGAACATGGATGTTCGGACGAAAGAAGTTGAAGACGTGTTCAGTCAGTATTCTATCGAGACCGTCGTTCACCTCGCCTCCGTCGTCACACCAGGAAAGAATAGCAACGCCCAATTTGAATATGACGTAGATGTGCGCGGAACAGAAAGAATACTCATTGCTTGTGTGAAACATCACGTAGCCCGCATTATTCTTACATCGAGCGGGGCAGCGTACGGATATCATCCTGACAATCCAGAATGGATCAACGAGGACACACCGCTTCGTGGCCATGATCGTTTTGCCTATGCAAAGCACAAGCGATTGGTCGAAGAAATGCTCGCAACTTATCGTTCTTCCCATCCTGATCTGCAACAAGTCATCTTTCGAATCGGTACAATTCTAGGCGACGAAACGAAAAATCAAATTACTGATCTGTTTGAAAAACGTTTTCTAATTGGTGTTCGTGGCTCAAAGAGCCCTTTCGTTTTCATATGGGACCAAGACGTAGTCACCTGTATTCGAAAAGCGATAACCGCTGAACACAGTGGCATTTACAATGTCGCCGGAGACGGGCGACTGACCATTGATGAGCTGGGGGAATTGCTAAATAAGCGTGTCGTTCGCTTACCTGCGCGTATGATTGGTTCAGCACTGTTCGTGCTCAAACGACTGAAACTTACACAATACGGCGAGGAGCAAGTTGACTTTCTTAGGTATCGCCCCGTGCTAAGTAATGAACGCTTAAAATCCGAGTTTGGATATACGCCGACCTATTCGACAAAAGAAGTGTTTCAGAACTATTTACAACGGCAATCATTTCCCGGGAAATGATGCGACAGCATTTTTTGACAACTTGCAACATGACATTTCGTTTCACATCCTCTAAAATGGGGAAGCTATACCATACAGAGATGCTTCCAAGGAGTGACACAGATGGACATTGTAACAATACTTGTCATAGCGATTATGGTTATTTTTATCTTTCCTATTTTCATGCGTGGCGTCGGTTGCCTCATTCGAGGTATTGCCGGCGGTGTGTTGATTGCTGGTGCAATCATTTTGCTCATGATGTTATTGTGACCTCGTGATCAGTATAGGCAAGCGAACTTAAACCTATCATCCATTTATATGATGGGTATTAGGTTCGCTTGCGACTGTTCGACTACAGAAACGGTATGTTACAATAAATTCAAATTGTTCTTATTTTTCTACCTTTACGAGGAGGGCTCGTGAATGAAGGTCCGATGGCTTGTCATTGGGATACTCCTGCTCACAATCGGCATCGCCCTTTTTTTCTTATTTCCAAGAACGACGACGTTTGGTGAGGAATTGTATGAAACGATTACGACAGAGCAATTTACATCGGTTAGCATGTACGAATTGCATGACACAGACCCCATCACCGTTCAGATTGAAGGAAGTGAGAATGTCACCCGTTTTCTTCAACCATCCAGTTCTATGGAAATGGTTCAAGTGAGCGCCCCGCCAACAGATGTTAGGTACAGCTTAACGATCGTAAGCTATGATACTGGTCAAACGTATTCATTACTCGTATCGGAAGCAGAGATCAGTTTAGAGAACAGGAACTATGAAATTGCGAGTGATAACGTGCTTTTTCAATCGATTTCTGAACAGCTCGGCAACGCTGAATGAACCTCTATGTTAACCATTAACCGAGCATAAAACGACCTGTCTAACGCTTATATTAATAGCTCTAAGTTAAAACTCTTTTTTACAAAACATGCATATTGCTTTTCATTATGCTCTCAGTTTATTATAATTATAATGTGAGAATCGTTATTTCCATTTCAAAATTTCATACTTATTCCAAACAAAAGAGAGGGGAATTTTTACATGGATGCAAATAGCAATACTGGTAAGTGCCCGGTGACACACGGGAGCACGACCAACCCATCAACAACTGGAACTCAAAATAAGGATTGGTGGCCAAACGCACTTAATCTTAACATTCTTCAGCAACACGATACGAAGTCGAACCCAATGGATGAAGACTTTGATTATACAGAGGAATTTCAAAAGCTTGACTATTTCGCGCTGAAAAAAGACCTCGAAAACTTAATGACGGATAGCCAAGACTGGTGGCCTGCAGATTATGGTCATTACGGCCCGTTCTTTATTCGTATGTCTTGGCACGCTGCAGGTACGTACCGTACATTTGACGGACGTGGTGGAGGAGCGACTGGTTCTCAACGTTTTGCTCCATTAAATAGCTGGCCAGATAACGGTAACTTGGATAAAGCGCGTCGTTTACTTTGGCCAATTAAACAAAAGTACGGCAACAAAATCTCTTGGTCTGACCTTCTCGTGCTCACAGGAAATGTAGCCATTGAATCGATGGGTGGAAAAACCGTTGGATTCGCTGGCGGTCGTCCAGACATTTGGCATCCAGAAGAAGATGTGAACTGGGGACCTGAAACGGAGTGGCTCGGCAATGACCGTTACCACGGAGATCGCGAGCTTGAGAATCCTCTTGCTGCCGTGCAAATGGGGCTTATCTACGTAAACCCTGAAGGTCCAGACGGTGAACCTGATCCCCTTGGAAGCGGAAGAGATATTCGCGACACATTCCGCCGCATGGGAATGACAGATGAAGAGACCGTTGCGCTTACCGCGGGTGGGCATACGTTCGGAAAATCTCACGGTGCCGGAGATGCAGACAAGCATGTCGCTGACGACCCAGAAGCTTCACCGATGGAAGCTCTTGGCTTAGGTTGGGCAAACAGTTACGAATCAGGAAATGGCCCTTACACGATTACTAGTGGCATCGAAGGCGCATGGACGCCAACACCAACGAAGTGGGATATGACGTATTTTGACCTACTTTTCGGTTACGAATGGGAACTAACGAAAAGCCCTGCAGGCGCTTACCAATGGGAAGCCGTTGATCAGAAAGAAGAAGACATGGCTCCTGGTGCTGCAGACAGCTCAAAACGCGTACCGACGATGATGACAACTGCTGATATGGCGATGCGCATGGACCCAGAATTCGAGAAGATTTCCCGTCGTTTCCACAGTAACCCTGAGGAATTTGCGGATGCATTTGCGAGTGCATGGTTCAAGCTTCTTCACCGTGACATGGGCCCAAGAGATCGTTATCTAGGTCCTGAAGCACCAAAAGAAGAGTTTATTTGGCAAGATCCAATTCCAGCCGTTGATTACGAACTAAGCGAGCAAGAAATCGATCAACTAAAAGCGACTCTTCTAGATTCAGGTCTCACAATTAGTGAGCTCGTGACAACGGCTTGGGCATCAGCAAGCACGTTCCGCGGCTCTGATATGCGTGGTGGAGCTAACGGTGCAAGAATTCGTCTCGCTCCTCAAAAAGACTGGGAAGTCAACGAACCAGAAAAACTCGATAAAGTTCTTTCTGTACTTGAAGGCGTACAAAGCAAGCTCGACAAGAAAGTGAGCCTTGCTGACCTGATTGTACTCGGTGGTTCAGCTGCTGTTGAGAAAGCAGCGAAAGATGCTGGCGTTAATATTCGCGTACCGTTTACACCAGGACGCGGAGATGCGACTCAAGATCAAACGGACGTGGAGAACTTCGAAGTATTGGAGCCATTTGCAGACGGCTTTAGAAACTACCAGAAGAAACAATATAGCGTAAGTCCTGAGGAACTTCTCATCGACAAAGCTCAACTATTAACACTTACTGCCCCAGAGATGACCGTCCTCATCGGCGGGTTACGTGTTCTTGGCGCCAACTACGATGATACCGACCACGGAGTGTTCACAGATTCTGTCGGTACACTTTCAACAGATTTCTTTACAAACTTGTTGGATATGAACATTGAATGGAAGCCAGTTGACCACAACCTATATGAAGGTCGGGACCGCAAAACAGGCGAAGTCGTTCGTACTGCAACGAGAGTAGACCTCGTCTTCGGTTCAAACTCTGTGCTTCGCGCACTTTCAGAAGTGTACGCACAGGCGGACAATAAAGAGAAATTCGTCAATGACTTCGTTCAAGCTTGGGTGAAGATCATGGACGCTGACCGCTATGATGTGAAAGTCAGAAAGGCGACAGAAAATGTTGCCGCTGTGAAGTAAATTATAAAAACCGCCGAGCATACGGTATGCTCGGCGGTTTTTTGGAGTTGTGTACGTCTTGTCCCGATCGATCTAAACCGCTACATAAAGCACTCTACGTGGGAATTCCACTAGTAAAAGAGACCATTCCCCTTGCTTAATCCCTACGAAAAAAAGGTGTCAAAAATCGCCACATTAGAGTGGACGCTTTACTCTGGTCGTCCAAGTTCTTTAATGAGATAGTCATAAACGAGTTCATCTGATTTATGCGTCTTTTTGTAATGATAGCCTAATTGCTTATAAAGTTTGTCTGCCCCATAGTTATCTTCTCTAACTGATAAAGCGGATCGGTTTGTTGTCTTCAAGGCTTCTGTTTCAGCGTGTTCAATTAATTTCGTTCCTAGTCCTTGCCCACGCGCCTCGGCACTGACGGATAATAGACCGATGTAATACTCTGGACTCGGTTCTTCTTTTCCGGGAGGATCGGTTTTACCACTTGGATAATGCGCCTTAACATATTCCATGACTGGTTTGAAAAGGGCTTCATCTTGTTCACCTGGATAATGAACGACGATTCCATTGACACGCCCGTTGTTCTCATGCACATCGGTACATTGATAGCTAAAGGCATTGGCTTCGCTTTTGAAAAAGTGGCGAATTAACTGGAGGCGTTCTTCTTGTTCTGCATCACCTGTCCACCGCCGAATATGTGGTTCAAACACTACATCGACAAGGCGTGCAACTTGTTCTGCGTCATCTCTGGATGCTTTTCGAATCATGATGAGTTTCCCTGCTTTCCTATGTTGTAAATCAGTACAACCTTATCGTACCATTGATCTGTGCAATTCAAACATCCTAGATAAAGCTTTGTATTTATTGAAAAATTCTGATTCATGATACAATCACTGTATTGACTGGACACGGAGGTATGAATATCATGCATAACCGCTGGGTAGCTCTAATTGTCATCGTTGTTGCGCAATTGTGTGCGTTAAGTGTTTGGTTTAGCGCTTCTGCCGTCTTGCCGAGCCTTCAAGAAGAATGGGGATTATCGGTGGACCAAGGTTGGGTTGTGACCGTTTCTGTGCAGCTCGGGTTTGCATGTGGAGCAATCGTTTCAGCACTACTCGGTCTTGCTGATCGTTACAATCCGAAACGAATTTTTATGGTAGCGAGCATTGCCGCAGGTGTTTTTAATGGACTGCTCATATTCAGCTCTACGCTCGAGCTCGCACTCGTGTTGCGCTTTCTCACCGGCTTCGTGCTCGCAGGAGTCTACCCGATTGCGATTAAACTCGTCTCTTTATGGTTCCAAAGCTTTCGAAGCATAAGCATTGGAATTTTGATCGCGGGGTTAACACTCGGTTCTGCCCTACCTTACTTGTTGCTCGGCTTTCAAACGAATTTACTCTGGCAAACGACGATTTTGATAAGTTCTGTTCTTGCGATCATTGCTGGTTTGGCACTTTTTGTATTACTTCCAACGAAAGAGGCACAAGCTTCGTCTTCGAAGTTTTCGTTTCGTAATATCCACTATGTAGTAAGAAACCGCAAAGTTATGTATGCCAACTACGGCTACTGGTTTCATATGTGGGAGCTGTACGCCATGTGGACGTGGCTTCCGTTTTTTCTAATGGCAAGCTTGACCAATTCCGACTCGTCTTATAGTTATTTAATCGCCTTTGTTGCCATTGGTGTATTTGGTGGGGTTGGAAGCTTTCTTGGCGGCGTTTGGGCGGAGAGAATAGGTAAGGTACGGTTCACCATCATTGCGATGACTACGAGCGGTATTTGTGCTATTCTAATCGGCTTGACATTTCAACAGCACCCTTTCCTTACAGCTTTCGTTGCGATCATTTGGGGCGCATCGATTATTGCTGACTCTGGACAATTCTCTGCTCTCGTATCTGATTATGCTAGCCCCGAATACGTCGGCACTGCTTTAACGATGCAACTAGGCGTTGGCTTTTTACTAACAGCTGTTTCTATTTACCTTGTCTCTGTATTCGTTCCTGTAATTGGCTGGGGAGCGGTGTTCTTAATCGTCTCGATCGGTCCTTTGCTTGGCGTTTTTGCCATGCTTCGTCTTGAGAGAATGACCCAATCCACGTAACTGCATTGCTTGACAACAATCGAAATGAGCGTAATAGTTATAATTGCAAGACATTTATTACACTATTTCGAAAATGGAGGGGTCGTTTTGAACTATCATAAGGCAAGACCGAAGCTTTACGTAATGGATAACGGAAGATTGTCCATGGATGCCAATCTATTAATTGCCGGCAGTAATCAAGCAACAAACGCTGAACCGGAAAAGCCGAATGAAATGGTGAAGTTTCCGATTTATACGGTGTTGATTGATCATCCCGAAGGAAAAATTCTATTCGATACGGCATGCAACCCTGATTCAATGGGTTCAGAAGGTCGTTGGCCTGATGCTGTTCAAGTCGGCTTTCCTTTAGATCAACCTGAAGAATGCTATTTACCTCATCGTTTAGAGCAGTTAGGTGTGCGACCCGAAGACATCTCGTTTGTCGTATGTTCACATTTGCATATGGATCATGCTGGCTGCTTGGAGTTGTTTACACGTGCAAAAATCATCGTGCATCGAGATGAATTGAACGGAGCGCTAAACGTTTATGCTCACCGAGAAAGCTCAGGAGCTTATATATGGGATGACATCGATGCTTGGATGAAAAATGGTCTCATGTGGGAGCCAATCGAACCCGACAAAGCATCAATCAAACTAGCCGAAGGTGTTGAAGTGTTGAACTTCGGTAGTGGACATGCCTGGGGAATGCTCGGCTTGCAAGT
This sequence comes from Geomicrobium sp. JSM 1781026, assembly GCF_041949955.1. Classification (NCBI taxonomy): domain Bacteria; kingdom Bacillati; phylum Bacillota; class Bacilli; order Caryophanales; genus Geomicrobium; species Geomicrobium sp. JSM 1781026. Next base: position 123,409 of record NZ_JBHFQF010000008.1, read on the forward strand.
AGAGCTCGAAGAGAAAGGCACCATCATATTGGCATCTGACGCATTATATACAAAAGACAGTGCTGGACCACCCTTACGCCCGCCAGGCATTATTTATGACAGCATCGGTTGGCAAAGATCGGCAAATTACATTAAAGCGTTAGCTAAAGATCGTGATGCAGATATTTGGTACGGACATGACGCCAATCAATTTGAAGCATTCCGCAAATCAACCGATGGCTACTATGAATAAGGAGGATTCATTTATGGTCAAGTCTAAAGCCGCCGTGTTATATGAAAGCGGTTACGATATGCCATACGTCAAGTCAGAGCCGCTAAAGATTGAGACCGTCACACTGGCGAGCCCCGGTCCAAACGAACTGTTAATTCAAGTGCGCGCCGCCGGTCTTTGCCACTCCGACCTATCTGTCATTAATGGCAGCCGCAAACGGCAAACGCCGATGGTTCTCGGTCACGAAGCTGCTGGTGTCGTCACAGAAATTGGGGAAAACGTCACTGGTTTTGACGTTGGAGATCACGTCGTATGTGCGTTCGTCCCAAGCTGCGGGCAATGCCTTCCGTGTAAAGAGGGCCGGCCAGCACTTTGTGAACCTGGTGCAGCAGCTAATAACGCCGGTGAAATGTTCTCCGGTGGCACACGCATCCAAAAAGAAGACGACACCGATGTGTATTCACATATTGGCATTTCCGGATTCTCCGAATACAGTATCGTGTCCACCAATTCAGCAATCAAGATCGACCCCGATCTTCCTTTTGATCAAGCCGCCCTGTTCGGATGTGCCGTCATTACTGGTCTTGGCGCTGTCATCAACACAGCTGCAGTCAAGCCAGGCACAGATGTCGCCGTCGTTGGGCTAGGTGGAATCGGAATGAATGCGGTGCTCGGGTCGGTATTAGCAGGCGCAAAAAGCATCATCGCTGTTGACTTGAACGAGGAGAAACTCGCACATGCAAAAGAGCTAGGCGCCACCGCCGTATACAACGCTTCCGACGATGATGTGGTGGAGCAGATCAAAGCCGATACCTCTGGAGGCGTCCATTATGCCTTTGAGACTGCCGGTGTTGTGCCTGCAATGAAAACGGCGTACAACATCACTCGGCGCGGCGGTACGACGATTACAAGTGGCTTGCCAGATCCTAAAGATGAATTCTCGTTCCCGCAAGTCGTTTTAACTGCCGAAGAGCGGACGATTAAAGGATCGTACTTAGGAAGCTGCGTACCTGCCCGAGATATTCCAAGGTATATTTCTTTGTTTAAACAAGGCAAATTACCTGTCGACCAACTCATTGGCGAGAAGATTGCACTTGAAGATATCAATGAAGGTTTTGACCGGCTTCACGCTGGCAAATCACAGCGCATTATCGTTGAGTTCCCGTCAACCTAAAAAGCGACCTACAGCATTTTGCTGTAGGTCGCTTTTCAATTTAACTACAGGTGATGATGTCGACCTATCCAGCAAGCAGGAAGTTCGCCAACACTCTTGTGATCACAATGAAAGCATCCATGGATGGTGACAAGTAAATTACTCATATGAATAATGTTTTCTTGTATATCGTCTTCGTAAGATTTCAAGAGCATTATAGAAGCAGTAAAGATCTTTTTATAGCGATCCATTACAAAATATCATTATAACCTAGTGCGATAACTTTAATTTTAATCGATTGATATTCACTCTTTTCAATTATTGATACATCGTGCTGTTTGCGATGTTGGCAAGCGTATAAGGAAGGTTCTTTCGTTTTGCTGTTTCTACACCTTCCTCTGTGCAAAGAAGTGTTCCTCCATCTTGTAACGTGAGTCCATCTTTCATATTTACTTTTCCACCAACGAGGCTCAATGTCGCTGCAGAAGTTTCACCATCAAATACAGTTATATCAGCATCTGCACCAACTCCTAGGTGACCTTTTCCATTTAGACCGAACATCTTGGCCGGATTGCCTGATATTTTTTCAACCATCTCTTCAAGGGATAAATAATCAAGCTTCACAAGTGAATGCATCCTTGTAAGCAGATTGTTACGAGGAATCCCACCTCCATCGGTCGATTGAATAGGGATGATAAAATCGCCACCTGGCTTTACTCGTTCCACGGCGCAGCCGACCGCAATGGTAGGTAAGTTCATTGGAAAGCTTAGCCCCGTGTCTGTCCCCATTTGTTTCCAGTGTAGAAGTGCCTCTTCATATTGAACGAGGTGGTTCACACCTCCCTGCTCTTTATGAACCCTTGCGAATCCTGTACGAATCGCCTCTTCAAGGCCCTCCTCTGTCACTTCAAAACCAAGACGATAAAGGCTCATCTTTGTAACGCCACTTTTAGGGATTCCCGTTTCACAGTATCCACTCGTTCCGTTGATTACCGCCATGTGAGATTCTGGATAGACATTCGGGTTGTCCATCAGTAGTTGAAGTGCTTCTTTCAATTCTTCTAATGGATGATCAACGTTTCCTCTACAATACGCATTAATGTGTGCGAGAAGTAACCGTTTGTTTTTCGCGAGTTCAATCGCCTCGCGCATCCCTGTCATATCACTTTTTGATGCTTTAGATCCTGCGTGAAATGCAACAATTGCTTTACGGTTGTTCGCAATCGCCATGGCATTTTCTGTCGCTTCTGGAGTTAATGGGTAGTGCCCCCCCATTAGTTTGATACCGAGTGCCCCTCCATTTAGCGATATTTCTAGTTCTTCTTCTAGAGTGGAGGTGGACGGGGCATCGGTTTTAATTCTTCTCCCAGATAGACCTGGGATAATCCCTTCAATTCCACCTACATTCAACCCAGAGCCATACGCGGGTAAATCTTCAACAATATCCATAAATGGACCGGCAAAATCAATAGCTGTCGTCACACCTGTTTCTGCCATCATTTTATAGCCAAGAGGCCCTCCAAGTAATCTCGTCGTATGCATGTGAATGTCAATAATACCAGGCATCACGTAACGACCCTTCGCATCAATAATATGATGGGCTTCATTCAATTCTTCACTAACTGCCGTTACTTTCCCCTGATCGATCCCAATATCTAATCGTCCAAACTTCTGATTTTTTGGATCAATAAGTACCCCGTTTTTCAAGATGATTTCATGTTTCATGAACAAGTCCTCCATTCATAATCTTTCGTTCATTCTTTTTCTGTAAGAAATAAATGATTAAAAAGAGCACACCAGCCACTAAGTTAATGGTATACACAGGAACAAGAAGTGCAACGGATAATCCAAGCATCAGACATTGTAAAGATAAGGTTAATCTCTGATTCAAATAACCGTGCAATCCACTTACAAGTGCGATTAATCCAAGAATGACTGCGCTGTATGTGAGTCCAAATTCCCACCATGGGACGTCATCAATACCAACGAGCATGGGACGATAAAAGAATAAAAGTGGGATGATAGGTAATGGAATTGCAATTCTTACAGCATATAAACTAGTTTTAAAAGGATCGGCCTTTGCAATTCCTGCACCCGCATAGGCAGCAAGTGCAACCGGTGGTGTGACATTTGAAAGTTGACTAAACCAAAACACCATAAGGTGCGTAATTAAGAGCGGCACACCTAATTCACCTAAACTCGGGCCGGCAACGGTGACAAGTACGATATACGCAGCGACAACGGGCAAGCCCATTCCGAGAATAAATGACGCGGCTGCCAATAATAAAATTGCAAGAAATACACTAGTACCTGCAAATGTCATCATCGTACTCGAAAATTTCAATCCAGACCCTGTTAATGAAATTAACCCAACGATCACCCCTGCACAAATTGTCGCAGATGAAATGTTAACGGCACTTTTCGTTCCATCTTCCAGTGCTTGCAACAGCGGGGAAACTTTAAATCTAGTTTGGATAAACATAATAAGAAAAAGTAGCAGTGTTCCACTCGCAGCAGATAGCGCAACACTAAAGCCAAGTGTGAACATAACGACAATTAACACGATCGGTAAAAAAAAGTGAGCGCCTTCCCAGAAGGTCTTCCAAAAGCGTGGAATCTCTTCTTTTGGAAGACCAGAGATCCCTTGCTTCTTGGCTTCAATATGAACAAATGAATAGACGGCAATATAATAAGCAATGACTGGTAATACTGAAGTAATCGCAACAATTAGAAACGGTGTGCCGGTATATTCACTAATTAAAAATGCTGCAGCTCCCATAATTGGAGGAACCATCTGGCCACCGGTTGATGCAGAAGCTTCAATTCCTGCCGCTACATGAGGCTTATAGCCAAGCCTTTTCATAAGAGGAATGGTCAATGAACCTGTCGCAACTGTGTTCGCAACTGCACTTCCAGACATACTGCCGAACAATGCACTTCCTACAACCGCCATCTTTGCAGGACCACCGATCAGCTTACCAGCAATCGCTTTTGCTAACTTCAGAAAGTAACTTCCCGCTCCACTTACTTCCAAAGAAACACCAAACAAGATGAAAATAAAAATTAACTGTGCCATGATGCCGATTGGTGTTCCAAACATTCCTGCCGTCGATAAAAAGTTATACACAGCAATCCTTTCAATTGAATAACCCGCATGTCCGAAATAGCCTGGTATGTAGGATCCGAGCACCCCGTATAAGATGATTGCCACGGTTATAATCGGTAACGCCCAACCAATCGTTCTTCGTGTAATATCAAAAATGATCAGTAAGGTGATAAAGCCGAGAATGATATCGGATGTAAGTGGTACGCTAAGGCGCCAATGCAATTCTGTCATTTCTATTAGCAAATAGACCCCAAGCAATAATGACACAAACGCTAGAACCACTGCCATTACTCGACTAATGGCTCGTATGGATTTTTGAAGGACAATCAAATAAATTAAAAACGCCGCACCTGCAAAATGAATCACCCGGAGTTCAAATGTACCGACTGAACTGAAAAAAGCTTCATATAAATGAAAGAGCGCAAACAATATTGCAAACCAGCGAATGAGCCACGAGAGCATCGTTCTTTCCCCCTTATTCATCGTAATACCTCGCTGCCCCTGGATGAAGATCAGCAATGTCTGACACATCTCCACTAATGTTCCATTGATTGATGGCTTGGTTTGCTTCACCAAGTCTTTCTTGATTCTCATCTAGCAATTTTGTAATAGAGTAAACGATGTCTTCAGGCATATTCCGATTTACAATGAGTAAAGAAGGAACTTCAATCGTTGAGGTAGGATCTCCGTCTCCACCATACGCGTCACCAGGTATTGAAATTGGATCAAAAAAAGGAGAAGATTCTAATAATAATTCTTGTTCTTCTTCAGTTAAAGAGACTAGTCTAATACCCGTTGATACAGCCATCTCTTGAATGCTGGATGCCGGATAATCTCCGATCCAAAAAATGGCATCTACACTTCCATTACTCATGGCATCAGCTGCATCCCCAAACGCTAAATATTCCACACTAGCAAAGTCTTCATAGGACATTCCTAACGGAGCTAAAATGGATGGGACAATGGACTCCGTACCGGAACCCCGCGCACCAGGATTTACAATCCTTCCTTCTAAGTCAGAGAAAGAATTGATTGAAGAAGATTCTCGTACGACAAGATGCACTTGTATCGGTCTTGCTTCAGCAATAATCGTTAGATTTTCTGCCTGAAAAGGAAAAAAGCCGTCCCCTTCTTGAAATTCACTGACAGCAACAGCGGAAGTAATTCCAATTGCATTATGCTGGTTTTCTAAAATGTAAGCATTTTGATGCCCACCAGAAGTGGCTTCTACTGTCACCCGTAAATCATTCGTTCGATTGTTCACCAAATCAGCAATAGCTGAACTTTGGCTATAAAACCCTCCCCCTAATACACTACCGAGTATCGTTACATCACGAACATCGCCCACTTCTGCTTCCACACTATCTGTATTTTCATAAATATTATGAGGCTGTCCACAAGCAGCAACAATAACTACAAGTATAGATAGATAAAGAACTCTTAAGACGTTGTTTATTTGTGACACTCCCTTCAATTTAGGAAATAATAATGTCATGACCTTTTTTAAACATACCACAGTTACTGGCGAAACGTAACACTATTGTCAGAATATATATCGTTAAAGCTTTTCAATGATATGTAACGTGTAATAACGCCGTTTTCGACCTTTCTCAAACACTTGATCTTGTTTTGCCAACGTTGCATATCCTTTTTCAGTAAGCATCGCCAAAATCCTTCGTGCACTCCTTAATGAACAATCATAAGCGTCGGCAAAATCATATGCTGAGATATTTTTCCCACGATAGTGTTCATTAATCCGGGCGATCTTATCAACGTATGGTACTTGCAATCCTATTTGCTCGCTTACTTTAACAAGCTTATTCTCATCGTATCGTGCAGTGAACGGATTCATTTCTTTCGAATTACGAAGCATGAGATGCCCATTTATTTTCCTTACTGCTACAGTGCTCCCCCCATGTGTCTGAGCCGCACGTAGTGCTAGGCGAGCATTGTTATTTGCCTCAAGAGCGGTATTCCCTTCACCCACACCAAGGCTTACAGAAATTGAGAATGCTTTTTCGATCTTTCGCAATAATAATATTCGTTGCTCTTGTGACGTGTCTGTCAAAAACTCACCTTTCGTTCCGTAAATAAAGTATTCGTGTTCTCCTCCATAGCTTACGGAAGCATATGTTTGTCTCCCATAGTCCAACACCTTCTCATATAGTTGCAGCTTTAATTTTTGCCGATCATACACCGTCCACTCATCGATTAAACGGTCCATCTGGTCAATACGAATGATACCTATACTAATCTGTGCATCATCAGACCTCGCGTGTTCAATCTCTAAGATGAGTAACTCAAATGTACGGCTAATTGAGTGAGAGGTTGGCACGACACGAAAGCACGGGATATTTTCACGCCTTAATTGATCGTAAGTAGACAATAACGCCGTAATACAATAGTCGACATTGCCTTGTTTGTAATTGTCTAAATGAAATTGGACATCGTTTGATTCATTGATATAAATCTCATGAAAAGGCAAAGATAGATCATTCATAATTTCCATCACTTCACTAGGAGTAAAAATATCAATACTGAACCGATTCATTTGTAGTTGGTGATGATAAGAAGCATGAAATAACGCCCGGTGTAAAGTCGTACTATCATGCTTCACATAACGAATGGGTACATAAGATTGCCAGTTCGCCTGTATAATTTGATAAGGCAGAATCCCCGTGCAGAGAAGGCCATCAATCTTATGCGCCACCTTCTCCACTTGCGGAACGATATCTTGGTGATGCTCGTAATAGATTGGAATAATCTGTTCTATATCATAATGCTGGGCGGCAACTCTTGCTTGTTCCATCGAATCTTCTGGTCCTAAAACACCAATAATCACTAGCCTATCTCCCCTACAACCGTCTTCTCCTAACAGTAGAGAACCAACGCAAAATATTCAAGTTAACGCTCCCACTCAAACTCAATGGTTTGTGCCGAACGATTGGCCATCTCCTCATCGAATAGTGTGCGGACAAGGTGCAAGCTCATGTGTATGCCTGAAGAAACACCCCCGCTCGTGACGACCGATCCTTCATCAACATAGCGGACACCTGTTTTCACTTGCACATTTGGAAACATTTGCTCGAGCCATTTAGTTGCGACACGGTTTGTTGTCACACTTCGTCCTTCTAACAATCCTGCCTTTGCCAAAAAGAAAGCGCCCGTACAAACTGAGGCTACTTTCTTCTCTTTATGGCTGGCAATCCAATCAACGGTCTCTTCATCGGCTAACCCACGTTGAATTGCTTTTAATGGACCTCCAGGTACGATTAAAAGATCAAAATCCGGACACGTAGTGAAAGAAAAATCAGGCGTGACGTTTAATCCATTGTGGACTGCAATGGCTGCTCCATCTTTTGATACCGTTCGCACTCGGAAAGGCTTACGTTTTAAGCGATTCGTGAAAAGTTTCTCCACATCGGCTTCAGCATAGGTCGATAAATTAAACACTTCATAGGGACCCGCAAAATCTAAAGCATCCACATCATCAAACAGCAAAATTATGACGTTGATTTCTTTCATGTTCATCACCTCTTTAAATCAATATACCCCATATGGGTATATTGAGCAACAAGAACGAAACTTTAAAATTGCCCGATCATACTTAAGATGAGCGCAACAAAACTTGGTAAGCTAAAGAGAAATACGCGTGTAGACCAATTTGTTTTAAGGTTTCGCTCACTCGTTGCTTCACGGGTGAAACTCTCCCCCGGCGCCGCTTTTACTTGGAAAGCACCCGAGATAATGCCGCCTAAAATGATGCCACCGATACCCATTACACCGAGTGGCACGATGAGCCACTCGATTTGTTGAAAATAAATATAGGACAGATAAATGACGGCTGATAGGAACAATCCTAATCCAAACGAAATCATTGTAGACCTCCCGTTTCGAACTATAATACTCTCATAATCGTATAAGTGAGGCATGCACCCATAATGATGATGAGTATGACGTTTCCTTTGATTACCCGTTTAGGGATTCCTCCTTGACGCTTTAACTTGATTATCTGGAAAACGGCAATTATGCAATAGGTGATTGAAACCAGAATGACAATATAAGCGACAAACTGCGCGTAAGGGGTGAACAACTCAATAATTATCCCTAGTAAAACTAGCGTGATAATGACTAGAAACGCATAATAGAAAAACGGATGATGATGGAATTCTCTCTCGACGAAATGTCTAAAGCGCTCATTTAACGTTTGCATGGAATTCACCACCTATGAATATTTTTTAATTTTCTTGAAATTATACAAATGATACAAACTAGTATTTCGATGCTTCTTCGTGAAAATGTTCCTCCAGCCATTCTCCTTCCGTTATCAAAAACTGCCGCACCTCATCAATGTTTTGCGGCGGTGTGTCTACCCATTGGAGGAGCGTATCGAGGGTCGACTGTTTCTCTGGCAAATAGGTGATGACGACCTCGGCTTGTTCATGTAGTTTTGTTGTCCAGATTTGAGAACGAGCTTTAATCATGGAATAGTATGTGCGTATTAGTTTCTTCGAAAAGCTTTGCACAACACCTGGCAATTCCTGTTTTGAAGCGGTATTTAGCCTGTTCTTCACACGTTGGAGTGATGCCCCGATATCCCCATTAAAACGTATGGCCAGTTCTGGTGTGAGCGCATACGGTCCAAAATGATCCCTGAGGTCGTCGCCATACACATTGACACTCATTTCTTTAATAAAAGCTTGTTCTTCGTACGTAGATGGGTCCATCACTTCATCATATTGCGCAAGGGAAAACCCTATATCACGAACGAGCTGCTTGTAATCATCGGACAACTGTTTCTCTAACTTCCGTAGACGTTCGTTCTCTTTTTCGGTAAGTGACTTAGTAAACACTACGATAAGATCAAGGTCTGATGTGACAGGTGTTGCATCCCCTCTCGCCACGCTCCCATACACGTAAATGCTGTGTAATTGCTCTTTGAATTGCTTGGACAACCGCTGAACTGAATCTTCAATACAACCCACGTAGCGAGATGAAATATACTGTTTTGATACATCACTCACGATATACCCGTCATGACTCAGTCCATACCCTCTTTTAATTTTTTTCATTGTGCTCTCCTTTTTAAAACGAAGTTCTTGCTTTCACAATAAGAAAATGTGGATGGGTGTTCAAATATTGGTACGCACGTTCATGAGTTTCTTTCATTTCCTTAAGCGGTTGAGGTTCAATAAGTGACTCTAATCGAAAAAACTGCGTCGTATCATGAATGATCTGTTGCATCGGTCTGCGATAAAAGCTGACATCAACCGTAATTGACGGCTTTTCCCACGTGTCTGTTAAGAGCGTTGTATCAAAATAATCAGTGCTTCCAAACTTTGTAAAATCCATAAAAGGGTGGTGCACAGAAAATATGAGCGTGCCATTCGGTTTTAACATCCGTTGGAATTCGGAAAACGTCGTCGTCCACTCTTCCACATAATGAAGGGTCAATGAGCTGATAATAATGTCGAATGTATGATCAAGAAACGGAAGCTCTTCTTTAAGGTCATGACAAAGAAACGTAACGCCGCCTACGCGTTCTTCGGCAGCGCTCACCATCTCAGGGCTCACATCAATGCCGGTCACAACCGCTCCAAGGTCCGTCAACTGAGAGGCGTACCAACCAGCTGAACATCCGGCATCGAGTACACGTTTGCCTTTAAGGCAGCTGGGGAGTGCTGCCATCATCGCCGGCCGCTCATAAAGAGCATTATACGGACTCGTTTGATCAATGTCAGATTGATACGTGGCTGCAAGTCGATCGAAGACCGCTTTTGGATCGTGCTTCATAGGATCCTCCTGTCTAAACGAGTGTTAGCCAACGGCGAAACAAATGTGCGGCCCAGCTTTGCGCTTCTTCTAGTTCACTATCATCAATTTTTTCTACACGCGGGTTTTGCTGTCCAAAATGTTCGACCCACTCACTAGCAATACGGGCATTCACTTCTGGATGAAATTGCAACGCATACGTGTTGCTTCCAATCCGAAAAGCTTGTTGTTCACATACATCTCCTCTACAGAGCTGCACAGCCTCTGTTGGTAGGGAAAATACATCTTCATGATATTGCATAAACTTCATTCGTTTCGGCAAATCAAAAAATAACGGATCTGATTGCGCAATTGAAGCTTTATGTATCAACGTTAATCCAAATTCCTTTGTTGGCATACGGGTAATCGCAGCCGAGAAAGCACTAGCAATCATTTGTCCACCCAAACATATACCTAGAATAGGTTTGCTTTTTTCATGAAACATTCGTATTAGCTGTTCGGTGCTTTCTATAAATGGATAGAGAGCTGCATCGTTAACACTCATCTCTCCCCCTAGAACGATGAGCGCTGTAAACCCGGCATCACTCGTTGGCAGCGCATCCCCTCGCTCAATTTGAATGGACTTATAAGGAATTTCCCCTTCGACTATATACGTTTCTAAATCGCCTAACGGAGAAATGTTGCTCGGTTGAATTACGAGTACAGTCAATGGATGTTCTCCTCTCTACGGTGACAGTCCTATTTATCGTATCACGTTTTTCTCGAGAATTTAATGAACTATCAGATTTTTATATACTTAAAGGTGGGCAGAGAAGGTTGCCCAGGTGCATTAAGTACGAGGGTATTCCTGTCCTAAATCTCCGCTTTTGACGTAGCTATGCACCCATAACGAGTGTCAATCCTCATCCACCACCACTCTTGCCTATTCCATCGAATATTGTGCAAAACAAAAAAACTCCTAAAGGCACTATGGCCTGTATAGGAGTTCTATACCGTCTCTGCCGCTTCTGCTTGGAACGCATCCAGGAGCGAGCGTACTTCGTCGGTTGAGTTGGAGTTCATGAGTTGGTTACGCAAATCGCTGGCACCACGGAAATCACGCACGTATATTTTGAAGAAGCGATGCAGCGGCTTGAACGCTCGTGATTCGACTTGATGATATTTGTCGTGCAAGTCGAGTTGCAGACGCAACAGGTCGAGCAATTCTTCGCTCGTATGCTCTCTCGGTTCTTTTTCGAACGCAAATGGGTTTGTGAAGATGCCACGACCAATCATGACACCATCTACACCGTATTTTTCAACGAGTTCTAATCCGACTTGTCGATTCGGAATATCTCCGTTAATGGTGAGTAACGTGTCTGGTGCAATCTCATCACGAAGCTTCTTGATCTCAGGGATGAGCTCCCAATGTGCTTCGACTTTACTCATTTCTTTCTTTGTTCGTAAATGAATGGATAAGTTCGCAATGTCTTGTTTTAGGACGTGGGTTAGCCAGTCCCGCCATTCGTCGACATACGTGTACCCGAGCCGAGTTTTCACACTGACTGGAAGCCCTCCTGCTTTCGCTGCCTGAATGAGTTCAGCCACTACATCCGGCCGACGAATGAGGCCGCTCCCTTTGCCATTACCTGCAACATTTTGCACGGGGCAACCCATATTCAAATCGATGCCACGAAAGCCTTCTTCTGCCATGCCAATACTCATTTGCTCAAAGAGCTCGGGCTTATCTCCCCATATATGCGCAACCATCGGCTGCTCATCTTCAGTAAACGTCAACCGTCCACGGACGCTTTGCTTCCCTTCCGGATGACAGTAGCTTTCAGAGTTCGTAAACTCTGTAAAAAACACATCCGGCCTTGCTGCTTCACTCACGACGTGACGGAATACAACATCGGTCACATCTTCCATAGGCGCAAGGATGAAAAACGGTCGTGGCAATTCACGCCAGAAATTGTCTTTCATACTCATCTCTTTCCTTTCGTAACGGTAGTGCTCTATATTTAGACTTCTATTTCATACAATTTAATTTCTTGCCCGCATCATTGTACCATATCAGGTGATAGGATTCACGCACCGTATCGCTCTATATAAAACGGTAATCATAAGCGAGCTAATGTAAGTAACGAATAATAATGTAAAAATATTGTAAATAGCATTCGTTATGTGATACAATAAATTAAATTATTAGTATAATCTGAATCGGAGGTTATTTCTTGAATCAAGACACAATACATTTCATTTCACTTATTAGCGATTGGTATCAGGCAATTATACAAAAAGACATTCAGAAAGCACAGAGGCTTCACTTGTTAATCAAACAAATGAAAGAGTACACTGCTACAGACCGTGATGTCTATAGGTATTATAAACTTGCTGATTTACGCTACTCATTAGGTCTAGAAATAAAAAATCGAAAACTTGCTGAAAAGAAAATTTCTGACATGGAAAATTGTATGACACGAAATCGTCAGTTAAACACTCTTTTTACATACCTTACTGGACAATATGAATTTAGAAATGGCAGCTTTGAACAAGCGTTGCGACATTATCAAGAGGCAGAGGATTCCATACAATTACTTAGCAACCCTTATGAAGTCGCAGATTTTTACCACAGGCTTGGCGAATGTTACTATCGAACTAATCAGAATAATGAAGCTATTGATTATTTAAAACGGGCAATATCTATATTTGAAAAGAACAGAATTTATGAATTAAGGCAGTTAGATAGCCAATCTCTCTTAGCTTCCGTATATACTGATAATTATGATTTTAACACTGCTGAACAACTTTTTAACCGTACATTGAATCGAACAAGTGAGTATTCATTTATTCACCCTATTGCCCTGTGTAATTACGCATTAAATCGGATCAAAGTACAACACTTCGATAAAGCGCTTGAAACATTTGAAAAATCTTTAACTTACAGTGAACATCATGACTCGTATATCGGAACGAAAAATAAGTACCAATTGGCTTTACTCTATATAAGAAATAGTAAAATCGATCAAGCACTAAAATATGCTCGGTTGGTTAAATTCGAAGCCCAATTAAATAACTACGATAACTATTATATACGCTATTGTTTTATCAGTGCATTGATAAAACAGGACAAGAACAGAGCCATAGAAATTATTAATAAGTTGAAATCACTTTCTGATTCTGATGCAGAGGAGATGATAAATGAGGTTTTGGAGGTGATCGGGGACCAGAATACCACTATTGCAAGGACAATGCAGCAGATTACATCAGATATTAAACTAAATGTATATCAAAGGAGTGTATTTAGCACATGAAAAAGTTCACAATAGCTATGGCATTTATTTTAGCATTCGCTTTTAGTTCAGCAGACACCTCTCTTGCATCCGAAATAGAACCTCTAGGAAAAGGCGAATCTGTCTTCAGCATCTCTCCTGACGGCAAAGGTGAGTCTGTTTTCAGCATTTCCCCTGATGGCAAAGGTGAGTCTGTTTTCAGCATTTCCCCTGATGGCAAAGGTGAGTCTGTTTTCAGCATTTCCCCTGACGGCAAAGGCGAGTCTGTTTTCAGCATTTCCCCTGATGGCAAAGGTGAGTCTGTTTTCAGCATTTCCCCTGACGGCAAAGGTGAGTCTGTTTTCAGCATCTCTCCTGACGGCAAAGGCGAATCTGTTTTCAGCATCTCCCCTGATGGCAAAGGTGAGTCTGTTTTCAGCATTTCCCCTGATGGCAAAGGTGAGTCTGTTTTCAGCATTTCCCCTGACGGCAAAGGCGAGTCTGTTTTCAGCATTTCCCCTGATGGCAAAGGTGAGTCTGTTTTTTAAACCCCTTCACTACCTCCATCTATTATGATAGAGATAGTTTTCTATTGTAAACGTTACTAGCAAACTACCTAACATAGTGATTATGTTAGGTAGTTTGCTAGTTTAATGAGAGTATTCTATTTCAAAACATTACATGCCTCCATTAAGAGGCCCAGAAATAGCCTACATACACCTCGCACTCCACTTCACCAACAAAATACCACTTCACACTAAACCCACCACATAAAGCATGCGCCTACCAACCGATGGTCACCATACCCTTAAATGAGAAGGCTAATTCCAATAACAATACCAACGACAATTGCGAAAAAGAATACGTACCGAATCGTGCTTTGCTTCGTTGTCATCGCTCGTTCTTTCGTCCGCGGCGGTACAATCGGAATGAAGATCATCGATAATATGAGAATTGTGACCGCAACCGTTACGATTTGCAACAAGTCAATGTTCATGTCAAGCACCCAAAATAATCCGAAAGCGATCGGGATACCAAGCGCAATTCCCCCCGCTGCTTTTAGTACGTGTCCACCATATTCTTTGGCACTCATTCGAACACCCTCTCCATTCAATTGAGAAGTTCTTATACTTACACGTACCTCAAATGAATTCTAAATAATCAGACAGTAGCTTTTCTCGCATTTGCCCTTTATACTAAAAAATGAGTACTTTAATTAAAGTACTATATTTCTATGGAGGTGTGCAGATGTCTGTTCAACTCTTCATCCTCGGGCAGTTAATGGAAAGCGACACATATCCTTATGAGTTAAAGAAAAAACTATCCGAGCCGATTCCCCTTGATCGTTTTGGCGGAATAACGGAGAGCAAATTGTATTATCACTTCGAATCATTAGAGAAAAAAGGATTCGTTGCACGTACTGAGGTTGTGAAGGAAGAAAATCGGCCTGATAAGCAGCTATTTCGAATTACGGAGCAAGGAAGGCACTCATTGCCGAAACAAATTTATTCTTTGTTTGAGAGATCCGAAGACATTCAAGGAATGATTGTGGGACTGTCAAATCTCCACCATGTCGACACAGATCAAGTGATTGCGATTCTCCAGAAGAAAATCGATAAAATAAATACCGATTGGCAAGAAATTACACAATATCGCAATCACCCAATCGACAGTGTTGAAGAGTTACGCTTGTTTCTAGACAGCTATCTCGTCAGTCACCATGAACATAAGATTACTTGGTTAGAAAACTTAATTCACTGGTTAAAAACAGGAGGGTATCCGAATGAATAATGTTTACGTAATTACAGGTGGTACAGGCGGTATGGGAAAGGCGACGGCTGAGCAGGTTGGTTCACTTGGCACGGTTTTGTTAGCGGATATGAATGAAGCGCGGTTGCAAGAAACGAAACAGCATTTACTTGAAAAAGGGATTACGGATGTTCATTACCAAACGGTTGATATTACGAATCGTCAAGACGTACAAGCATTGGCAGATCGTGCGGCTTCTTTAGGGAAGTTACGGGCACTCATTCATACGGCTGGGGTCTCTCCGACAATGGGAGATGCAAGGCAAATGCTTAACGTCAATCTTGTTGGCACAGGTATCATTTTGGACAGCTTTTACCCACTTGCAGAAGAAGGAACTGCGGTCGTTTGTATCTCATCGATGAGTGCTCACAATCCGCCAAAAGAGGGACCATACACTCCGTTACTAAAGCAACCGTTAGCAGAAGATACGGTTGAACAGCTACTTCCAATGACCGAAGATAATTCTGGCAGTGCTTACGCTTTATCGAAGTTGGGGGTACTGCTTATTGTGGAAGAACAAGCGCTCGCTTGGGGGAAAAAAGGCGCACGGATCGTATCCGTTTCACCGGGCTCAATTAATACGCCAATGGGCAAGCAAGAAGCAGAAGGCCAACCGATGATGGCAAAGATGCTGGACGTGACGCCTTTGCAACGTTTTGGTGAGGCTGAGGAAATTGCCTCAGCCGTCACTTTTCTAGTTAGCGATCAAGCTTCATATATTACTGGAACAGATTTACGTGTCGACGGCGGAACAACCCCGAGCGTCGCAAAAATGCTTAAGGAACAAGGGTAAATTGACAGCCAGGATAGATGAGGTGCTACGAGCACTTTATTTATCCTTTTCTTTGCTCGTAATGACCGCAATGACTAGCAATGCAGCTCCCCCGAATGCAAGAACGATGCTCAGAAAATAAGGAACAGTACCAGAGATTTGCGATAGCGTAGCGAGCAAACGAGACTCAGAATAATCCCCAAGATGAGGCGAATACGTAGCTATGGCCACGTGCATGAAGCCGAGTAGCATCAAACCACTAGCAAATAGTAAGCTGCCGATTACTGTTAAGTATCCCAATTTAAACACCTCCAAATTTATAGGGGGATTTATGCCCGCATACGATCACGACTCGCACTAGTTACCATTGTTATGCTAAGCATTGAGGTCAGCCGCGAGCAATTGCTTGATTCTGAAGGTGATCACGCAACACGTCGGCTTGTGCCATTGCCATTCGGTCGTCATGAATGTCGCCGGGTTTACTGGCGTGACCGATGATGTATGAAGTAAATGACTGTACACCTAAAAATTGAAACGCCAAGTTGAACTGCTCGATCATCGGTAATGCTTTTAACCGAGGGTTATCTCCCCCAACAGTGACGACGATTGTTTCCATCTTTTGCAAACTTGTTTTCAATTCCTCTCCGTACCGCTCATCCCGAACTGCTCCGCTAAACCGGTCGATCATATTTTTCATCGGACCGCTCATCCCGTACCAATATAAGGGCGTAGCAAAAATAATCAGATCACTCGTTAAGCATAGATCAACAATTTCCTTGAAATCGTCATTCACAGGATCAAAGCCACCCTCGTCATGCCGTTGATCAATAATCGGCTGAATGTTCAAGTCTGACAAATAAACACTCCGATGATCGATCCCTTTCATCATGCGCTCCACGAGCAATTCTGTATTGCCCATACGACGTGTGCTCCCATAAATCGTTGCAATTCTCATCCAAATCCCTCCAAAGAACTTTGTTGTTTCTTCATAGTACGGTATACTATCCATTAATAAAAACGAATAATTATGATGTTATCTATTACTATTTTCGATTTAGAGGTGTTGTATGGATATTAAACAATTAACAACGTTTCAAGAAGCGGCCGAAAGCCTGAACTTGACGCAAACTGCGAAGAAACTGAAATACTCACAATCCAATGTGACCGCACAAATCAAAGGTTTAGAACAAGAGCTTGGCGTACCTCTATTTGAGCGACTTGGGAAACGCATCCACCTCACCGATTCAGGCCATACCTTTAAACGGTACGCAGATCAGATGATCGCGACAAATCGAGAAGCGAAACTCGCTTTACACGATGATGAGAGGTCCGGAACGATCATTGTCGGTGCTCAAGAGAGTCAATGTACGTACCGACTTATGCCAATTTTGAAATCGTTTAAAAAAGCCTATCCAAAAGTCAAAGTCATTTTCAAACCCGCCCACTCCGACGAACGAGCAAGGCAGCAAATTGTAAACGGCGCTCTCGACATTGCATTCATCATGGACCGCTCAAAGCCTGCAGCACAATTGAACACGGAGACACTTATAGAAGAGACACTTGTGCTCGTTGCCTCACCAGATCATCCGCTTACAGAGAATTCGCATATCTTTCCGAACGACTTACGAGACGTCACCGTCCTGTTAACAGAAAAAGGGTGCTCTTATCGAGAGATTCTAGAGCAATTCATACAGCCGCAGGGCATAGAACCAAACAATCAAATCGAGTTTGTTAGTATAGAAGCGATCAAACAATGTGTGATGGCTGACCTTGGCATTGCGATTCTACCTAAAATGGCTGTAACTCGCGAGCTATACAATGGGGAAATGAAAGCACTCGCTTGGACACCTCCCATCGCCCCGATGTACACCCATCTAGCATGGCATAAAGATAAACGCCTCACCGTGCCGCTTCAAGCTTTTATGAATCTGACGAGAGCGGCATTTATTTAACTACCCACCGCCTTCCAGTTTTTGCAATGGAAGGCTCTCTTGTTATTTACTTTATGTCACGCTAAACGTCCAAAACGATTCTTATTAGATAACACAACAAAATGAAGAGATCGATTATATGCCCGTACCCAAAGAACGTATCCTGTTTTCATAATCACCCAAAGACATGATCACCTGTGCTAGCTTGATGTGAGAAATTCAAGCGAGTGAGAACTTTTTTCATATGTACAATCCAATAATGGAATGGTTATTTAGTCTATTGATCATGGTGTTTTTTTATCATTTTTGTTTACATACTCTTCTAGATGTTCACGTTTAATAGGTTCATAGCCTATACATTCAAGTGCATCGTAATTGTGATTGAGAATATAGCCTTTTAGTGGCATTCTACTTTGCCAAGATTGTAGCAACAGAATTTCTATTGAACGTAAGCTCGCAGTAAAAAAACCTTCCGTGCTCTCCCCAAGTCTAGCTGCTACCTATTTTCATACTAATCCATGAGGTCTTCTATACTTTGATTGTTAAAGACGTAAATACGATAGTCTTTAGACGGAAACTTTAAATAATCATTAAAGTAATATGAGTTTGATTCATGGGTGAAACAAGTTCCAAAGTCCATCCACTCGTCTGAGCTCCCTCGCTTTATATCATCCAAGACAGTTGGATACATACCATACACTAATGGCTCGCTCCCCACGTGGAAGCATTTTGTAAACTCCGTCCAATTTTTAGTTCATCGCTAACCCTCTTAGTGTTTGAGAAATGCACACTAAACAAATGGTACAAATACATTGATCATTAACTTCCTAAACAAGCCCTCTAATTATAAAGTGCAAAACGTCGATCGACGTCTTGCACCTGTTAAACATAAATAGTTGGCACTCCATACATTTAAAGAAAATCGTTTTTGTCTTGTGGAGAGACGATGTTCTCTTTAGCGAACACTGTATCATCCGTTGTAGCAGAACTTCCAACAAACAAAGCGACAACAACCAACACAGCAAATACTTTTTTAGTCATACTATTCAGCTCCTATTAGATAATTTCCTTTAGTCGCTTGCTGAGAAATATGCAAGTACGAAAGGGCTTTCTCATAATTCTCATTTAATTTGTAGTAATTGGATAAGTCTTCTGCTAATTCATTCATCTCAAAGAAAAGATGGTGCTCTTTTAATATCATAAAACCTCGATTAATTAATGATTCGTCAACTGTTCTTTCTAAATATAGACCACGTGTGACAGAGCACCTAGCTACATATTCTCTTAAACCTAAAGAATGGTCTTCTAGTTCTTTTTCTACACGTTCCAATAGTTCCTTCCCTTTATCATAAGCCCCTATTTTTAACAATGTATTTGCTAAATTATAACGTGTCTTAACACCGATGATTGTGTTCTTTTGACCTCCTGTGTCTAAAGCTTCACTATACAGATTGATTGCTTCATCAAGCCTTCCGTGGCGATATGAGTTGTTCGCTTTCCCACGAATAGCAAGAGATTTTGCGTAAGGTTCTTGCGTAGCTAACATAATCGCTTGATTCGAGTATTTGTCCGATCTATCGTAGTTCCCTGCTTCTGAATAAACACCAGACTTTAACATCAAAGCATTAATTTTTAGCTTCGTATGTCTTTGTGAGTTCTTAATCATTTCAAATGAATGATTAGCATAACTCAAAGCAGTTAAATTTTGATCCAATCGATAATATACGTGTGCTTGCCTAAAATAAAATTCTGCTTGCTCATTTATACTTACGTAAACGAGATACTTTTCGGCTTCTCGGTAATATGACAAAGCTTCTATGTATCTTTCTGTATTTGTTGCCAGCAGTCCCTCCATATAGTTATAAAGGTAATTTAGTGTGTTGTCTGTTTCTTCAACATCAACTACCTGAGCTGATATTTGGCCATCTAGCCGGTGTAGAATCTGATTTGCAAGCATTTGATGTTTAAAGTTTACTAAATCATAGTATGAAGTTACTTGTTTTGATATCGTATTGAATCGCATTAATTCAGTGATCTGGGCTTGCAATTCTTTAGCCTGCTCCAATTCATAATCAGACAGTAAATTTAACCACTCCCCAATAAGTGTTACCAACTTATTCTCTAATTCTTTAGACAAAAACCAACACCCTTTCAACCAATTGAATAACTGAATACTAAGAAATATTCCCCATTATCTACTCTACACTATACAGATCAAAATTGCACTTTATATTCTAAATTTATAGATAAATATATTTTTTCTTCACTCCTTATTCAGAAATAAAAACTAATCTTGAACATATACAATATACAGTGCCAGCTATTATGGAGGGGATTATGTCTACATACATTTATTTAGCTTCGGGTTTCTTTAATGAACAGCAATTGCAGAAAGTTGAAATTACCGAGGACATTTTGCGTTGGAAAGGACTTCGGCTGTTTAGTCCCACGAGAGCATCAGAATGAACAATTTGAATTCGGGTCACTGGAATGGCGCAGCGTCACCTTCGATGACGACCGAGTAGCGATACGATACGCTGACGCCGTCGTCGCCATTTATGATGAGCAAGACCCTGGCACGATGTGGGAAATTGGGTATGCCTATTCACACGAAAAACCGATCATCATCCTCCATACTATTTCTGAACCCGTCAATATCATGATTACCGAAAGCCTGCACGCTTACCTTCGCTCCTTCAAAGAACTACAAATGTATTCTTTCAAACAATTACGAACCATCCCGTATCGAGGAGAGGTGACATAATATACTGATTTATGTTAATCTTACAGACAAATCGTTAACACGTGGTCACGGAGAATGACTAAAAGCTTGAGTACTATTGTATAAATGTTCAATTTAACACTTCCGAACATGTGGGTGACTCGCATGATGTTCTATCCTTAGAAAAACGGTAGCATTCGTTCTTGGCAATATCGTATTCTTTCTTGATTAAGTATCTTGGAATGCTAAGAGTAATCCCACTGCTCACTACTACCATTAAGGTAAATATGACATAAGAGGCTTTATGATGAAAAGGAGTGAGTCAACATCGACCCGAAAAAAGCTCCGATCACTCGCACAACGATTTAAATGGTTAGCCATTGCCTTTGGCTCAATCACCGTAGTCATTGCATTTATGAATGTATTTCAAATCGGGAAACGAACGATCGACGCTCAATCGTCCGCAGCTTTGGGTATCAGCTGCTTAGCATTGTCCTTCGCCTTAAAAGGACATGCGCAAAGAAAGATTAACCTACAATCATAGCCGTTTATTTAAATATCATCTTGCCAACGCAATCAATCTACATAGGTGGAGTATGCGACTATTTACTCTACCTCATCTTCTTCTGGGTTCATATGAATCTTCTCTTCCTCTTGTTCATTTCCTGAAGGCCCTTCCTCATCCCCTGGTGACCAGATCGTGATGGGCGCAATCATGAACAGTAGCACAACGACTGCTGGTATAGGAATAAAGATCTTTTTCAAAAAAGTGCGCCGACGATGTTGCTTTCTAGCTTCTTTCACTGCTTCGTGTGCATAAGCCAAGCCTTTCATTCGCGCTTCTTCTTTCATTGACGGCTTCCTAGCTGTCAGCTTTGATTTAAAGGACTTCCAATCTGTAGGTCGCTGCTCATCCTTCATCCTGCTCTGCCTCCTTACGTGCGAGATCCATCAATTTCTTCTGCGCCCGATACTGGAGCGCCTGAACCGATTTGTATGAACGCTTCATCACTTCTGCTGTTGACTCTAGAGAGTTCTCCTCCACAAAACGAAGGAATAGTACCATGCGGTATTGTTCAGGTAACTGCTGTAACAACGAGATCGTTTCATCGTAACTTTCCTTTGCTGTAACTTGTCGGTCAACAGACGCCCGTTGTGGCATCCTAAGTTCTAAGTCCTCTAACCTTTTTTTTAGAAAACGTTGACGTTTCTGTTTCCTGGATTGGTCTATGATTGCACGGTAGGCGATTGAGAATAACCACGTTTTAAAAGAAGATTGCCTCTTAAATTTATGTAAACCCTGCATTGATTTCCAAAAAACCGTTTGCGTTAACTCTTCTGCATCGTGGTAATCTCCGAGATGAACATAAGCATAGCGAAAAACCGAGTCCACATACTTAAAATATAGTTGCTCAACTGCCCCATCATCCCCGCCCAAAGCTTGCTCTACAAGAATATCATCCTCATACATCGTAGCTACCCTCCCTCTTTGGTTTAGACGCTTAATTGCATTTATTATTGCATTTTGTTTCAAAAATCAAAAACCAAGTCAATAGTAATTGACTTGGTCGACATTTATGCTGCTTACATATCTCTCCATCCACTAAAAACTACATTAACATTATCTAAGTTCTGTATAGCAAATTGGTAGTCCTGTGTTTGTGTTATATTCATTGTTCTTGTACTCGACCCCCCAGAATCAGTGAGATAGTAAAAAGTGCCGTCACTACCAACCGCACCAATTCTAGCATCGTTAACTCCAGTCCATGTCAAATTCCAATTTATTGTGCTTCCCTCTATTTTACTAGCAACGGTAGAAAAAACAACGCGTTGGCCTGATTGGATATTCTGGCTAATATTTAATACATCATCTGGTAATATTTGATCGTCATCCAATATAACTAATTCTTCTAATTCCTCTTGAGTTAGTTTAACACTACTTGGATTTTCACTGTCGTACATTGCATTAACATTATTCGAGAACCCCATGTTTAAAACAAACAATAGCGCTAGAGCAAATGACCCTGTAATTATACACCTCTTTACGAATGTCAATATGACAACCTCCCTTATTTTATTTTCAAGCCCTACCAGTTAATACCTCCTTCCCAATATTTAAGTAGGACTCTAACTAAAATCTACCATATTCTTATTTATTTTTCAAATATGAATTTTTAGAAAATATTTTTTTAAAAATAAACACAACAAATGATCTAAGCCTGCGTCTAAACATTTGAGGGCTTTTAAAAAATATCTAGGAGGATTAGATTATGTCAAAATGGCTTCTTTACCCAACAACGATCATCAGTAGTGCACTCCTACTTGGAATCTCAACAGATGATAAAGCCACCGACCCCGCTGAAATTTCCAATGAAGTTGAGGCTACTGAAGTGGAAGTCGTACCGATTGAAGAAGCGACATCAGAAGAGATCCAAACCCATCAGAATCGTTTTTCAGAATCAACAAATGCGGACAGTGTACAGGTAAATTCATTTGGGTACGACACGGTAACTGAAGAGCCTGTCAAAGTAACCGCACTGGAAGAAGCAGAGGAAGTGATTTATCGTGAAGTTACTGATTAAATGAGAATAGTTTGGCCTAATCGATCCCTAGCCAATTTTTGCTAGGGCTCTTTGTCTTTACAAAGCGAAAATTTTATTCCCTCCCGATAGAAATTCTAGTTCCTCATTCAACTTCAAATATATACCTTGTCAATATTTGTCTAATTTTAGCTATACAGAGAGAAAAATCGTTAGAAATTGCAATTATTGTAGGAATATAAATGTAAATCGCTTATCATATACACTAGAAAAGCACTAGACCTTTACGTCTTATATGTAGGTGAAGCCATGAATCAAAACTCACAAATTGCGTTGCTAGATAAAATGAAAATGTGGTTTAAGTTTGTCGGATTGTTAGACATTGATCAAGCGGAACAATACCGCTCTAGCATTCGTTCTAAATTACAGAACGAACCATTACCAGAAGCCTTTGAGTCGATCTACAGCCTTGTTGAATTTCGCCACCAATTAGTGATCGGTACTTTGCGAAATCATCCTATCCGGCAAAAAGAATACTTGGTTGATGCTGTCGGAGAAATGTTTTTTAATGATTTTCACAAGTACCTGTTCTTCTCAAACCAAGGAATCATACATTTTAACAATAATAATTATATGACCGCTTTGGACTGCTACCGTGAGGCAGAAACAGCACTTATTGATCTTGACTCCATTGAACAGGCCAACTTCTACTATCGGTTCGGGCAAATCTATTATCGACTTCATCAAAACATTGCTGCCTTTAGTTACTTCGAGTCGGCAGCTTTCATCTATGAATTAGAACCGCCATTACGTTATAAACTTGCAAACTGTCAAAACTACATTGCAGCAATCTATTCAGAGTTAAGTCAGATAGAAGATGCAGAGCGGATGTTTTTAAAGGCAATGGAAACCTCAAAGGGGATCACCAACACAACAGGGATCGTAAAGCGCACATATGGACTACACCTAATGCGTTATAAGCATTACCACCATGCGAAGCAAGTCATAATATCCTCTCTTGATGATATGAGTAATAACACGACTCTCCAAATAAAATCGAATTTTAATTTAGCTGTCATTCATATACGATTAGGAGAGATCGAGCTTGGTCTTACTAAGTTATCCGCACTAAAAAGCTCCCTTAATCGATTTCATCTTGTCGAACAACAAGCAAAACTTATCATTCTTGAAGGATTATTCCATAAAATGGGGGTGTGCTACGAAACGATTGATCAAGGAATAGATATGATGGTTGAACGTGAATTGTATTTTGAAGCTCATGAAGCTTGTGAGTCTGTCTCTGAAATACTTGAGTCACAATTTAATCAGACGAGCAAAGCGCTAGTATATTTACGACAATCCATGGAATTTGCAAGAAAATTAAACCATATAGGGGGTAGCTAATCATGAAAAAAATTAGTTCATCATTATTCGTATTAGTGCTTGCGATAAGTATGTTGTCGGGATTCTCATCGATGGACGGGTCGTTAGAAGACGGGGTAAGCACGAACTCTATATCGGTAAACGATGCAACTCCGGATGATAAAGCTGATGGCGAAGATTAAAAACCAGGAAAGAGGAAGCATCTGTTCTAAGATTGTTTCCTCTTTTTTTGCAACAATATCTTTAAATGTATTCATCTTCTTTTTTCGGATGGCCCGTTACATTCACGACAAGGACTAGCTAATGCAAATAGAAACCTCAGTTATCGCCACTCTCCATTTTGAAAACCATGACCCCAGTAGCTATGAGTGATCCTACAATAATAACAACACTCACGATCGCCGTCCACGTTTCTCCTATCAACCCTTCCAACAGTGGTCCTAGCAATAGAACAACGCCAACAACGATGAGCATGGGTCCAATTGTTTTTGCTACTCGGTCTCTAGAGCTCGTGACTAGATCTTCTGAAAAGCCAACCCAAATGAATGAGAGCAAGTGTAACTTCTTCTTTACACCAATTAAAAATCCTATCATTATCAAAAATACTCCTAGTATATATGCGATGGCACTCATAAAACTGCCCCCCTTTGCGCAATTGAAGATGCTCGTTTTTGAAGTCTTTTTGCATCATTCCGTGTGCTAAGCTTCTCTCTAACTACGGTTTTACTCCCAGAAAAGATTCAAAATAGTCAATCATCCCCTTCACAAAATTGAACTATGCTAAATATAGATCCCATTAAGTTATTCATGATTTTTTAAAGCCCTCCCTCTTTGCAAACTTTCTCGTTACGCTCTGCAAAGCGAGTTAAATGCTTAATACCATTGAAGTTAATCCGTTGTTTTATCGATGGATGTGAATGGGTATTGGTTTCTAACAAACAGTATGTCTTCTTACCAATTTAAGCTGGCCTTTTTAACACCTCGAGTTCTTTAAGTATCTTGATTGGGTCACCAACTAACCCGCACTGAAAAGGGAGGTTTCCAATACGTAAACTGTTGCCATTAATCCTAATAATTTTTTTAGTCGCGTGTAACGACGATGACTTATCCATTTTCTCTGGTAATGTAACGGAAATAACGTCCGCAAACAATAATTTTAAGTGGGTTTATGTTGAACAAGAAAATGAAGGGAATGAAGACGAAAATACCATTATCTTCTCCGTTCCACCTGAGATGCATGAAGAAATTGAAGTAGGTGATGATATTACCGTTTACTATGACGAGTTTGTCGGCAGAAATGATTCTTTACCGCCGCAGCAATTTGGCGTTGAGAGAATTGAGTTCACTGGGAATTGATGATTGCACCCTACCCCCAAGCCGCTCAGCTCACAAACCGAAATGCGGAAAGCCCGAATGACGGGGACTGACTTGCGTGATCTATAATTATTAATGAAAAAAACCGCCCGCAAAGCGGACGGCTCACTACTTTATTCTACGGTAACGCTCTTAGCGAGGTTACGTGGTTTATCTACGTCACAGCCGCGGTGAAGGGCTGCGTAGTAAGAAATGAGTTGGAGCGGGATGACGGATACGAGCGGTGTCAAGTAGTTGTGCACGTTCGGTACAACGACTTGGTCATCTGGGCGGTGCGTGCCTTCCATGCTGACGACGCACGGGTTGGCGCCGCGGGCAACGACTTCTTGGAGGTTGCCGCGAATGTTCAGGTTGACGCTCTCTTGAGTAGCCAGTGCGATGACCGGTGTTCCTTCTTCGATGAGCGCGATCGTGCCGTGCTTTAATTCGCCACCGGCAAAGCCTTCGGCTTGGATATATGAGATTTCTTTAAGCTTTAGTGCGCCTTCTTGAACGACGTGATAGTCAAACCCTCTTCCGATAAAGAAAGCATTGCGCGTCTCTAGCAAGAAGTCGCGGGCGATCTGCTCCATGTCGTCTTTGGAATCGGTGAGTGTCTCCATGGCATTGGCAACGATGCTCAATTCATGGATCGCATCAAAGTCACTGTCAATCCCCGCTGCTTGGGCAGCATCCATCGCCAAGATCGATAATACCGCCATTTGCGCCGTGTATGCTTTCGTTGAAGCGACGGCAATTTCTGGACCGGCATACGTGTACAAGGCGTGATCAGCTTCACGGTCAAGTGTTGAGCCAGGAACATTGGTGATCGTTACTGACGGATGTCCCGCTCGTTTGACGTTTACGAGCACGCCGCGGCTGTCTGCCGTTTCTCCACTTTGAGAAATGAAGATGAACAGCGGTTGTTTTGACAAGAGTGGCTGGTTGTATAGAAATTCGCTTGCGATATGCACTTCAACGGGAATACCCGCAACATTCTCAAGCAATTCTTTACCGACAAGGCCAGCGTGATAACTCGTGCCCGCAGCAATAATATAAATACGGTCCGCTTCAGTTACAGCTGAACGAATATCTTTGGACAGTTTAATCTCATTGTCTTCATCTTGGTACTGCTGGATGATGTTTCGGATGACGAATGGCTGCTCATCGATCTCTTTGAGCATGAAGTGTGCATACGTCCCTTTCTCCGTGTCGCTCTCATCCAATTCTGCTTCGAATGATTCGCGCTCAACCGGCGTACCGTCCAGCTTTTTGATTTGGACTCCATCACGATTTAAGATGACCATTTCTTCATCGATCAGTTCAACAAACGTTTTCGTCACATGAAGCATCGCCATTGAGTCAGAGGCGACAACGTTGGCTTCGTCGCTAAGACCAACGAGCAACGGGCTCTTGTTCTTACCGACATAAATCGTGTCATGGTCCTCTTCATCAAGAAGGGCAATAGCGTAAGATCCTTCCAACAAAGCAAGCGTTTTTCGGAACGCTTCTTCTGTACGTAAGCCTGTTGCCGCAAACGTTTCGATAATCTGTACAATGACTTCTGTGTCTGTGTCACTGACAAGATTCACACCTTGAAGATACTCAGCTTTGAGCTCTTCAAAGTTCTCAATCACACCATTGTGTACGAGTGTATAGCGCTCCGTTGTACTTTGGTGAGGGTGCGCATTCGTAATGTTGGGTACACCGTGCGTCGCCCAACGTGTATGACCGACACCAATTGTGCCTTTCGGGTCTTGAATGTCTGCTTTTTCACGAAGGGTCGCGATGCGTCCCTTTTCTTTCACAACTTCTACGTGCTCGTCTACGATTGCGAGCCCTGCAGAGTCATATCCGCGATACTCAAGCTTTTCCAACCCTTTTAATAAAATATCTTTCACCGCTTGTGATCCTACATAGCCTACGATTCCACACATAAATGATTCCTCCATTATGGGGACGAGGACAATGCTGTTCACTGGGGACAGTTGTCACACGTCCCCGCTCCGTTTATTTAAATTCACATGTGCCAATGTGTGTTCTTTGTACGAAAAGTCGCCTCTTCGTTTTCAGTACACGCTTGCGGTCGTGACATACAACCGGGAGGTATCCGCCGATGTTCGATAAACCTCCTCCTCGTCAACTGTTTTATCTTCGTCCAAAACAGTCCGGGCGCTTATGAATCTTTTTTGTATGACCCCGATGCTCCTTTCTATGTTTGAATAACATGGCAATCGTACTACACGTTTGAGACGAGCGTCAATCAAAAAAGGGCTGAGTAGAAATCAGCCCCACAGTTAGTGTTATGACTGATTTCCGAGCTGCTCTTGAATGACTGCTGAAATCTCGTTTACATATTGTACGCATAGTGCGTCACTTTCTGCTTCGACCATCACACGAACGAGTGGTTCAGTCCCAGACGGACGAACGAGAACTCTGCCATTCCCATTCATTTGCGTCTCGACAGCTGCAATGATTTCTTTCACAGCATCGTTGTCTTGAACTGCGTGTTTATCAACGACACGAATGTTCTCTAATCTCTGTGGAAAGGTTTGAACTTCTGCAGCGAGCTCAGAAAGTTTCTTGCCTTTCACTTTCATGATATTCACAAGTTGCACAGCGGTTAACATGCCATCGCCCGTTGTTGTGTGATCGAGGAAAATAATGTGCCCAGATTGCTCACCACCAAGGCTGTATCCACCTTCACGCATTCTTTCCATCACATATTTATCACCAACGGCTGTTTGCGTTGACTGAATACCTGCTTGGTCTAACGCTTTGTATAACCCAAGGTTACTCATGACCGTCGTTACAATGGTATTGTGGGCAAGCATCGCTTCTTCTTTCAAGTACTTCCCGCAAATATAAAGGATCTTATCGCCATCTACGAGCTGTCCATTTTCATCAACAGCAATGAGGCGATCCGCATCTCCATCAAAGGCAAGCCCAATGTCGGCTTCTTTCTCACGCACGAGTTGTACGAGCTTTTCAGGGTGGGTAGAACCCACGCCGTCATTAATGTTCGTTCCATCTGGACTATTACCGATGGTGGAAATGTCTGCGTCTAAGTCTGCAAACATCCTCGGTGCGACAGAAGCAGCTGCACCGTGTGCGCAATCGAGGGCAATGTGGATGCCTGTAAACTCTTCATCACTCGTTTGTTTTAAATATTGAACGTACTTCTGGACACCTTCGTAGTAGCTACTTACACTTCCTAGACCGGTGCCTGTCGGACGTGGGAGCGTGTCTTCTTGATCAACAAGGGCTTCGATTTCTTCCTCTTGCTCTCGTGACAACTTAAATCCATCACTGCCGAAGAATTTAATGCCGTTGTCTTCTACTGGGTTGTGTGATGCGGAAATCATAATCCCTGCCTCCGCATTCACAGCTTTCGTAAGAAAGGCAACACCCGGTGTAGTGATGACACCAAGCTTCATAACTTCTGCACCAATCGAGAGCAGCCCTGAGACTAATGCGCCTTCAAGCATTGTTCCAGAAATTCTCGTGTCTCTCCCAATTAGCACTTTCGGCTGCTTGTCATCTTTGGCCAACACATACCCACCGGCACGCCCTAAGCGGAACGCTAACTCCGGGGTTAACTCTGTGTTTGCTACACCTCTTACACCATCTGTGCCAAAATACTTACCCATTTCAATATCTCTCCTTCATGCTTACCCTGTTATAAACTATTCAACTAATCGCTTTCTGTTATCTCAACAGGCACATCATCGATCTCTACCGAGTAATCAAAGTCATTTGGACCCTCGATTTGAATAGGTTTACGCGTTTCCCCAGTTTCCAATTGTTCATCCTCAAAATCGATATACAGGCGTAAGTTCTCTTCACTAAACTCCTGTAATTCCTCTTCATCCCCATGTACGTTGACTGTATATGTTTCAGCTTCTCCTGCGGGTATTGCCGCATCGAATCCCGCAGGCAGGTTATCGAAGTCAAGTGGCATTTCTATACTCATCACATCTTCAGCATCTGTCACTTCAATTTCAAGTGTGACCACTTCCGGCCGAA
Source organism: Geomicrobium sp. JSM 1781026 (assembly GCF_041949955.1). NCBI lineage: Bacteria > Bacillati > Bacillota > Bacilli > Caryophanales > Geomicrobium > Geomicrobium sp. JSM 1781026. The sequence continues at coordinate 153,438 of NZ_JBHFQF010000008.1, forward strand.
CGTGCTCTACACCATCTGGAACGGGCACTTCGACTTCCCGGACTTCACTTTCGGTCACACCCGACAAATCAAGCGTTCCTAAAAAGATGGATTCAATATCTTCGATTTGGTCGATTGGGCCATAAATCGTCGCCGTTTCTGTATCGATGCTCATGTCAATGAGTTCGAGTCCTTCCGGCAAGTCTCCCTCGATGTCATAGTCAAGCGCCACTTCAGCGGAAGGACGTATGATCGGAACTTCAACTTCTACTGTCTCTGGTGCCACATTCGTATCCAACTGTTCACCATATGGACCATACACAATGACATCAACCGTTTGCGTAATCGTCTCTTCGGCACCCGCAACATCAATGAACGCTTGCAGTGAACTAATGTTGTCCAGAACAGAGGCGCCTGCATTGACTTCAACTTCTCCTGGCGTAACTTCTGGCTCACCAACAGTATGTCCTTCTGCTATTTGATCTTCATTCATTAATTCCACTTCCACCGGAAGCGTGACCGACTGCCGTTCTTCAAGTACGACTCGCACCGTATTCGGTTCGACGCTGACCGTCAACCCACTCGGGAAGTTCGCCGTCTCTACATCTACTGTGTGAACCCCTTCTGCATACCCTTCCAAATCAACATAAATCTCATAGGAAGGGTTGGTTACTTGGAATAGCGTCAGCGCACTTTGTGTTCCTGACACCCTTACGTCAATGTCATCATCAATCTCCGCAATCGCATACTGCTCATTGTCGTAATACACTTGGAGCTCTGCTTCGCTGAGGGAGATCTGCTCGGTACTCATAACTGGCGTCGTACCTGGATTTCCAACATCTTCAAGGTTGACGAATAGAAAGAGCATCGTTGCAATAAGCAAAGAAACAAACTTTAAAAACCAGTGATTATTGAAGAGCCTATCCATCTTTTCGCCCTCCCCATTGCCAGAATGATGCATTCGATGACTTCGTATTTTTTAGAAGTTGATTTTCCAACATTTTCCTTATCGTATCATCGTCCAAATCCCGGTGCAATTCTCCGTTTTTCGTTACAGAAATTGCTCCTGTTTCTTCAGAAACCGTTATTGTAATTGCATCGGTTACTTCACTCACACCAATCGCAGCCCGGTGTCTTGTGCCAAGTTCTTTTGAAATAAACGGGTTCTCAGAAAGAGGCAAATAACAAGCCGCTGCTTCCAATATGTTGTTCTTAATAATCACCGCACCGTCATGAAGCGGGGCGTTAGGCATGAAGATATTGGTGACGAGCTCTGTAGAAATTTGAGCTTTCACTGGCACACCCGTTTCAATATAGTCGTTCATTCCCGTTTCATTTTCAATGGAAATCAAGGCGCCAATTCTACGCTTCGCCATGTATTTCAATGACTTCATTAATGCTTCAATCGTGTTAACGGAATTCTGCTCTTCTGGTGTTGGGCCTCGTCCGAATAAACGCCCTCTTCCTAGTTGCTCCAATGCTCTTCGCATTTCAGGTTGGAAGATAATAATAATGGCGAGGACTCCATACGTAATCACCAAGTTCATAATAAATGACATCGTATGTAAACCGAAGAAGTTACTCAGAAAACCGGCAGCTAGAATAACCGTAATTCCTTTTAGTAATTGTACCGCTCTTGTACCACGTACAATCGAAATTAATTTATAGACAACAAACGTAACGAGCAAAATATCAACAATTCTGCGTATCCACGTTAAAAGTTCGAAATCCTCACCAAACATTGATCTTCCTCCCATTAGGATATAAACGAGAAACCTCGAGAGGTTAGCACGCAACCATTATAACATAGCTGAAACCCGATGTTATCATTTCCAATGCGCCGCCCCATCTTCAGTATATCTCTGGCAAGTTTCTCCTATCCCTCCTGATTGTAGAAACGAGTTCCACTACACTTATTCCTACGACAATCGTAATCCCTCGTTACACGATTTTCCAATAAAAACCGCCTAAAACTACGGAATTTTAGCGGAAGAATCGTGAGAAATTAACGCATTTCGTTTTTTGGAGGATTTAGAAGGAAACACAAAAAAGCGACCCGGCACAATTCGTACCCGGATGCATTTTTGTACATTCTTCCCGCTCAATGGGGAGTGATGCACGAACGCATCACTCCATGCTTACGAATCGTCCCCAGTCGTCAAGCCTGAGAAAAGCGATTTCGTCTCGTACCAAATCCACGAAAGAATTTCATTAATCTCTTCGACATTGCCCGCAACATTGCCAGCAGATGCCATATATTGTTCACCATTAATGACGGTGAGATCACCATCTACTTCACCTTGTACGTCAACATTCCCATTCGTAACCGTTAAGTCTCCTGCAACGGTTTCGCCTTCAGGAATAATGACGGTGTTCGTTTCATAATTCACATGCACGTCGCCAGTCGCTCCTCGGACCATGACGTCATCTCCACTCATGCCGGACCAGTTTACCCATACCATCGAGGACATGAGCACAAGGAATACAGAAGCCGCCACGAGCATCGGGTGGTTTCTTGACCAGCGCTTCCAAGCAACAGAGCGTTTCTTTCGTTTCGGCAATGCATCCATCACGCTTTCTGTAAACCTACAAGGCGCGGTAATATGTGAAGCGCTCTGTACGAGCGCAATTGATTTCTTCACTTCATCATAATGGGATTTGCAATCTCCGCATTCACGCAAATGCTCATACAGTTGCATTCGCTCATCCCGGGTTAAGTCACCATCGAAATATCGCTGAATACGCTCACTGCTGCAGCTCATGTTGCCTTTCCCCCTTACTACCATTTTTTCAATCGCTTCCTTAGTGCCTCTCGTCCACGATGAACGTGGGTTTTTATCGTACCTACAGGAAGATCAAGAATTTCACTCATTTCCTGCAAGGAGAGGTCTTCCATATACTTAAGAATAATCGCAGCGCGATATTTAGGAGGAAGTGCATTGATTTCTTCTTGAATCGACGCTTGCCATTCAAGGGTCACGACTTGCTCATCTGGAAGGGCGTCTGTTGCCGCCAATTGCGAGTACCCATCCAATCCTTCCGTCCCGCTCACCTCAGCATCTAGCGAGTAGTCCGGCTTTTTCTTTCGGAGCTTGTCGATACTTAAATTGGTAGCAATTCGAAACAGCCACGTCGAAAACTTCCGATTGGTATCGTACCGGTCGATGTTCGTGTAGGCACGGATAAAGGCTTCCTGTGCAACATCCTGTGCTTCTTGGGCGTTGCCGACCATGCGATAGGCTATTTGATATACTTTATCTTTATACGCTTCAACAATTTGAGCAAAAGCCTCTGGGTCTCCGGCCTTCACTTCCTTTATGCATTGCTTTAACCAATCGTCCATCCCTATCCCGCCTTACGTCCGTTCTGTATGATTACGTCCCTGTCTATGTATAGGTTTCATTTATTTTTTTGATTGTATAAATAGTAAAGAGGTCTTCACTATTCACAAAATAGTTCGCAACCTTCTTAGTGTACCACGGGATCAAAGGGTGGGTATCATCTTAATAATTTTTTAAAAAGGGAGAGACCTTTTCGGTTAGTAAAACATAAAAAAGAGAGCGGAACAAGGTTGTTCTACTCTCTTGAGTTCATATGTATGGAGCGGGTGATGGGAATCGAACCCACATCATCAGCTTGGAAGGCTGAGGTTTTACCACTAAACTACACCCGCAAATTGGGAACATTTACTATGTTATCACAAAACGATTCGTTAAGCAATGGAGCGGGAGACGGGATTCGAACCCGCGACCCCCACCTTGGCAAGGTGGTGTTCTACCACTGAACTACTCCCGCATGTGAAATGGTGGAGGGGGACGGATTCGAACCGCCGAACCCTGAGGGAGCGGATTTACAGTCCGCCGCGTTTAGCCACTTCGCTACCCCTCCATAAGAGTATAAGTAAATGATAAAACCAGCAAAATCGTTTGCTGGAGCCTTTATATTGCTATAGATAATTATTGGTGACCCGTGCGGGATTCGAACCCGCGTTACCGCCGTGAAAGGGCGGTGTCTTAACCCCTTGACCAACGGGCCGGACGCTTACGTCTCTTGCTGACAAAATATATTATATGATCTCCACAACGAAAATGCAATAGTTTTTCTCAAAAAAAATTTATACATTTGTTTAGGAGCAAAATAAATCATTGATTTCGCAGCTAAATGCTTGAGGAGACAAGTTTTTTTGTGACTAGATAGAGATTGAACTTTCGATTTACCGCGCGTACAGTGCTTGGTGTTTGAGGTAGATATTTATACAAGGACGACAGAGACACCCCCGTTTGTCATCGAAAAATACAATAGCTAGCATGAGCTAGCTGAGCCGAATTATGTGAAGGGTTCCATTTGGCGTGAGCATATCATTATTCTGTAGTGCGATTTCTATATAAACTGCACTCAAGAAATTCACTAGTGCTTGAAATTGTAACTCATCAAACCTCCTTACCATTCTCTCGGCATAAAAATTCTGCGACTCTTTTCTGCCATAAAGACTAGTGAGATATCTTCATGAGTCACTCCAGCGTCCGGTCGGTGTATCTTCGGCGCCGGTGGGGCCGATAGTTGCGAACTCCAGAGGTTTATATGAATAAACAGCGTTGACGTCCTTAGAAACGAACGTTCATAGACTAGCGAGCATCAGCTTGACTGCGGTGTTCTAAATCGACCTATATAAGTTGAACGAAAGAACTTCATTAAGAACCAATGGTAAAATTGGAAAATGGAAACTGTGCTCGAGTTGCAACCGAACTGTTCTCAAGTTGAGGAAAATCGCGGGGGAAGCCGTCTATTCTCATAAACTAGGGAACAGAATGAGCGAACTCGGTAACAGATTACCGGGTCATAAGTACATCCCCGCCTCGAAGTACCCACAAGACGTCGGCGCGAGCCGCGCCGAATCGAGTGCGGTTTCGTTTCGGCCCCTGCGGGGCCGACGTGTCGTTAGTACTTCAGCCAGAATCTGCGCGCAAAATGGCACCCAGCACCGCGCTACCCCCTCCACCCAACAGTGCAAATCAAGAAAATGCTAAGTTCATTCCATATAGATCGTTTTGGGGTGTGATCTAGATCGCCAATCTCCTAAAAATAACCAAATGTTATGCAGTTAGAACTGTTGCTGAGCACACACTACCTCAACATCGGTAGAGAGCAGGTGAAAACTTAAAATCAAATTTCTAATACCTGGATGTCGGAAGTTCCTATTCGCGTGGCTCGCTCGGTTCGATGCTGAAGCGAACATAGCAGCTGCGTAACATTATTTAATTAAAATATTAATAAGCAGAGTTTCAATTATTTATTTCTCAAATCAATAAAAATCTTACCATTGCACGAAGTGCGGTAAGATTTACGCTTCTAACCTCGCGCAAGCGGCAATTCTATGTTCAAATACTGGGCTATTATTTCCTCGATCAGCTCTTGTGTTCGTCCATGAGTAAACCCATCAAAACCGTGTCTTCATACTGTCCGTCCACCCATTCATTGTCACGAAGCGTACCTTCAATCTGAAACCCGCACTTCTCATAACATTTGATCGCCCTAATGTTGCCTGCCCACGTGTCTAGTTGGAAGCGACGAACCGCAATGGTTTTATGCAAATACTCTACAAGCAGTTGCATCGCTTCGCTACCAAATCCTCGGTCCCAATAATCACGGTCACCAATAACCATACCAACCGTGCAACTGTTCGTTAATGGGTGGTACTCGCGGTAATCACAATACCCGATAAACCGATCTTCATGATAGATTGAATAGATTCTTCCTTTTTCTAGTGAATTGGCTTGTTGGTAATGAGTACCATACCAGCTTTCCATTTGCTCAATCGTCAGACCTGACCAAAGGTGGGCATTCGTTCCTGCCGCAAGCTTGGCAAGTAGCGGATCGTTCCTCCACTCAATCATCGTCTCTAACTCTTCTCTTTTTGGTGCTCGTAACTCCACGTGGTTTCCTTTTATCATTTGCGGTTTGGACCCTCATTTCCACTAATTTTCTGATAATATAGTAAGTGTACATCATCTTTATAATTTTCTACAATCGGGGGTCATCATGGCATTATACGGAGAGTTTAAAAAGGAAGATTGGCTTCGCTCGTTGAATTTACAAGAGTCGGACATTCCAACTTCGACAATTATTCATGGAGAGTTTCTTCATGAGACGAATTTGCTTTATTGGGAAGGTACGCTCGATCAATCTCGTGCACCAGCGTGGAACTTAAGATTTGGTAATATGAAGAACAAAAATATCGCCTATGCAAATGTGTATGGCAGTCCGATGGCAGCCACGGTTGTGCACCCTCTCGCCATTTGTGGCTGTGAACGATTCATTCAAACCGGCTACTTCGGAGGACTACAGGCTGACTTAACCTATGGAGAAGTCTTGCTCGTAACATCTGCGGAAAAAGACGACGGCGTGTCGGATAAGTACGGGCCTGCGAAGACGAGCCCAGCACTGTTGGAAGCTGCCCAAGCGTTTTGTGAAGAAAATAACATTGCTTACCGACTAGGCTCAATTGTCACGACAGGTAGCTACATTTATGAAACGGCACCGATGATTGAACGCTGGGCTGCTGTTGGTCATACCGGTGTTGAAATGGAGGCGGCTGCAACGCTTGCCATTGCTGCTCAATACGGGCGGGAAGCGATTGCTGTGTTAAGCATGTCAGACCACTTGCCAAGTCAACATACGTTTTACAATGCGACAGAAGAACGAGCCAAGTTAGAAGAGCAAGCCGAAGAGAATGTTCGTCGCATCGCTAAACATTTGGCAACGCTTACTCGGGCATAGACCTTGCATTGATATACCATGATGCATACTACGGAAAAGGAAGTGAAAAGAATGAGCGTTAACGTTCACGTAAATGATCGAGGGTTGGCTACTTTGGAATTGGATCGACCGAAAGCAATCGGTTCCCTTAATCATGAAATGGTCCAAACGATTCAAGAGCAGCTTGAACATTGGAAGAACGATGACCACGTCAAAGTAATTCTTCTAAAAGGAAACAGCGAAAAAGGTTTTTGCGCAGGCGGTGACATTAAGACACTCGCAAACGCGAATAAGAGCGACGAAGATTTTGAGCGAGCCCGTCAGTTTTTCCTCGATGAGTACGCGCTGGATGCTGATATTGCCAACTACAAAAAACCGATCGTTGCTCTCTTGCACGGTGTCGTAATGGGTGGTGGCGTCGGCTTGTCTCAAGGAGCAAGTCACCGCATCGTCACGCACAATACGAAGTGGGCCATGCCAGAAATGAACATTGGCTTCTTTCCAGATGTCGGCGCTGCTTATTACCTAAATCAAGCTCCTGGTTACTCCGGAACGTACCTTGCTTTAACCGCTAAGGTCATCCCAGCAGAAGATGCTCTCTACATCGGTGCCGCAGACTATTACGTCGATGATGTCACCTGTGTAGAAGAAACGCTTCGCAGTAAGAACTGGATGAACATTGATGCGCCAAGAGAAACACTCGATCAACTGCTCAAAGACGTGAGTGAAGAACCGAAACCGAGTGCACTCGCCGCCAAGCAAACACTCATCGATGAATTCTTTCATTTACATCAAGTCGAAGACATCGTGAAAAAGCTACGCGACTCTGGCGGAGAATTTGCAATGAAAACCGCTGACACGCTTGAATCGAAATCTCCCGTTTCTTTAAAAGTAACTTTGCGACATATGCTAGAAAGCGCACACCAGCCACTGGAAAAGGTATTGGAAGCGGACGCGACTCTGGCGATGAACTTCTTAAAAGCAGACGACTTCTACCGAGGAGTCGAGTCTGTTCTTATTAAAAAGGACAACAATCCACAATACACGTACCGCACATTGGAAGAAGTTAGTGAAGATGTGGTAGATCAATACTTCAAATAAAGGCAAAGTGCAGGGATTGCAGGGGCGTGGGTGTTCGGTAGTTGGTGTGCGCTTCGGTGTCGATTACGTGCACTCCCTTGTCGAAAGCGTGCACTCTGGTGTCGAAAGTGTGCACTCCGGTGTCGATTACGTGCACTCTGATGCCGAAAGCGTGCACTTGCTCAGCGGAGGGTGCGCGGGCGGGTTAGGGCTCGATCGGGCGGGGTGGATTTGTCGATTATGTGCACTCCGGTGTCGAAAAGGTGCACTTCCGTGTCGATTGCGTGCACTCTGATGTCGAAAAGGTGCACTTCCGTGTCGATTGCGTGCACTCTGATGTCGAAAGCGTGCACTTGCTCAGCGGGGGGGTGCGCGGGCGGGTTAGGGCTCGATCGTGCGGGGTTGATTTGTCGATTATGTGCACTCCGGTGTCGAAAAGGTGTACTTCCGTGTCGAAAGCGTGCACTTGCATTTTCTTTCTCGAAAATTGCTTTGTTCAACGGATATCGAGCGCTACTTTGTAGCGCTCGATATTCATTAACTGCTTGTTTCTGATGTTGAAGGTAAAATGCCTTGAAGCACAATTGCTTTTAGCTGCTCCATCCCTTCCTCGAACGTTACGTTATGTTGCTGTAAATATTGAGTGTCCAACAAATTTAGGAGCATCTCTTCTAACAGTGTCTTCAGCACCGTCACATAAGCCGTTGGAAACTTCGGCTCAACCAACTCAATAAACGGATCCCAAACAGCATTTAATTGGTTTGCAACTTTCTCATGTAAAGCGGGGTATTTCTTTTCTAACTCGTCCGCATGTTGAATGATGATGCCTATGTCATAATTGACTGGCAAAGAAGCGAATACTCGCTCGATCTTCTCCGCTTCAGATAACGTGTGATCGTTCACAATCGTTCGGTCAATCGCTTGGATGTCACGGAACACAAAGTCAATTGTCCGGCTAAGCAATTCTTCTTTGCTAGAGAAGTATTCATATACCGTGCGCTTACTCGTGCCGAGCGCTCGTGCTACTTGCTCTGTCGTAAAGCGTATGCCGTTTTCAGCAATTACACCGATAATGGTGACGTAGATGGCGTCATTCAGTTCCTTTGTCATCGCTTTGCCCCCTCATCTACCTGTTTGACCATGCGATACACCGCAAACGGCTTTTGGTCAGACTGATGAACGATGTGAAAACCAACACGCTCATAAAGTTTACGTGCTGCTGGATTGTTTTGGTCTACGGTGAGTGAAAGCTTGTCTAGCCCTTGTTCGCGTGCAAACTGCTCTGCCTTATGAATGAGCATCGTACCAATCCCTTTTCCACGGCTTTCTGGCAACATCGCCAACGTACCGATATGAAACTCACCTTCTTTTGCTTCTTTTAATCGGAGCATGGACCTGAAGTCTTTTCGATTCTTTAAAGAATGAATCAAGAAGCCGAGATGACGATATCGTAAAATCTTAACCGCTGTCGGAAAAAGCAATCGGTCCATCGTTTTCGCAGGATAACACGTCATCAACCCTAGGATACGGTTGCCTTCCTTTGCAACATACGCATATTCGTGACTAAAACGGTTGTTACGTGCTCTCCATAACTTCAACATCGTGTCGTCGATAACACGTTGATTGTTTGACCCTACGACTGTTTTCGTAAACGTATTGAGCGCCATCGCATTTAATTTCGCCCCTACAGAAGATGTGGGTTCTGCTTTTTGAATCGTTACTTCTGTCGTCATCTTCATCACCTCTTGGTACTGTATTTTAAATTATAGTACCATCTACTGAATCAAATAAACAATACCTCGCGAAAACTCCCAGAAGTTGACAACGAAAGAACGTCTTTCATTCAAAAAAATAGCCGAGAGCAGTTGCCCTCGGCTACTCATTTTCAATTTAGAACCAGCGTTCTGTGACGACTTTCTTTCTTGTATAAAATTGAACACCGTCTTTTCCGTTTGTTCCAAGATCTCCAAAGAATGAGGCTTTGTTCCCGGCAAACGCGAAGAATGCCATCGGTGCGGGCACGTTCACGTTAATACCGACCATCCCCGCATCAATTCGGTCTCTGAACAGTTGCGCTGATTTTCCACTAGACGTATAGATGACCGCTCCATTTGCGAATTTTGAGGCGTTCGTGACTTCAATCGCTTCATCCAAGTCTTTGACGCGAACGACGCTAAGCACGGGCGCAAAGATCTCATCTTGCCAAATTTTCATTTCTTGCGTGACATTATCAAAGATCGTTGCTCCAACGTAGTAGCCACTCTCTTTTGCATCGCCCTTTTCACGCCCGTCTACGACAAGGTTGGCGCCTTCTTGCACGCCGGAGTCGATATACCCAACGACGCGTTCTTTATGGGACTCGCGAATGAGAGGTCCGACGAAGTTCTCTTCGTACCGCCCGTCGCCAACTTCAAGGGAGCGAGTACGTGCAGTGAGACGCTCCATAAACTCATCGGCAATGTCTTCAGTTACCGCCACAACGGAGCAAGCCATGCAACGCTCCCCGCTACTACCGAATGCCGAACCAATGACGCCTTCGATCGTTTTATCCAAGTTGCAGTCAGCCAACACCGTCGCATGGTTCTTCGCACCTGCAAGAGCTTGCACGCGCTTACCATGAGCTGTACCGGTTTCATATACGATCTTCGCTACCGGCTCAGACCCGACAAACGAGATCGCTTCAATGTCTTCGTGTGTCAGAATGCGGTTGACGACATCTTTTGCACCGTGTACGAGGTTTAGCACGCCCTTTGGAAAACCTGCTTCGTAAAAAAGCTCAACGAGACGCTCTGCAAGCACTGGTGTCCGTTCTGACGTCTTTAATACGAATGTATTCCCGCAAGCAATGGCGAGTGGGTACATCCAAAGTGGCACCATCATCGGGAAGTTAAACGGCGTAATCCCTGCTACGACCCCTAGTGGATAGCGCCAAATGGAGCCGTCAATGCCTCCAGCAATACGAGGCAGTGCATCACCCATCATTAAGTTTGGCGCAGATGTAGCGAGCTCCACAACTTCAATCCCTCTTTGTACTTCGCCGTGGGCATCTTTTAGCGTTTTGCCGTTTTCGAGCGTAATAATTTCTCCTAGCTCTTGGCGGTTTTCGTTTAAGAGTTGCAAATAACGGAACATGTAACGTGCCCGCTCCGGAACTGGCACTTGTGACCAAGTCTCGTACGCTTCTTTTGCCGCCTGAACCGCGCGGTCGACATCTTCACTTGTCGAGATCGGAACTTTGGCAATTTCCTCACCTGTCGCTGGATTTGGAACCGACTCATACGTCCCACCCACCGTTTCTTGCCACTGGTCATTAATGTAATTTTTCATTGTTTTTACTTCTGTGATCATTTTGAACTCTCCTTTACAGATTGGAATGAAATGTCTTGGTCTCCGACGCGTTCATACAATACGGCCATATCGCGATCGCCTAACCCTGCGTCTTCTGCTTCTTCATACACATCAATGAGCGCATCGGTGATTGGTAAGTGCAACCCTTCTCTTGTCATCGTCTCTTTCACGAAGTTCAAATCTTTCCGCAATAAACTTAGCGTAAAGCCAGGGTTGTAGTCGTTGTTTGCAATAAACGTCTTGTAGTTTCGTTCATAAATTCGGCTCTGCCCGTAACTCACATTCATCACATCAAACAACGCGTCCAAATCCATGTTCTGTTTCTTCGCGAGCGTAAGTGCTTCACTTACCCCAGCAGTATAAAAACCGATGAGTAAGTTGTTGATGAGCTTCGTCATCGTTCCGCTAATGATTCGCTCATCGACGTGGAAGAGGTTCGCCCCGAGCACGTCCATGACGGGTGTCGCTGTATCAAACGCGACTTTCGGGCCGCCGCACATAAACGTGAGCGTCCGGTTTTCAGCGCCTACGACGCCTCCGCTGACAGGTGCCTGAAGAAAGAGCACTTCACGTTTCTTAGCAGCTCCTTCTACTGTTTCATTGTTCTCCGGTGCAACGGTGCTCGTATCCATGAGCAACACATCGTCATGGGCGTTTTCAATTAATCCTTCAGCACCTAAAAACACCGATTCGTAAGCTCGTGCGGACGGCAAGCTCGTAATGACCATATCACATTCTGCAGCCAATGCGGCTATAGACGCGCCAATGCTGCCGCCCGCATTTTCAAACGCACGTTCAGCTTCGGCATTCAAATCAACCCCAACGACTTGATACCCCGATTCAATGAGATTCTTTGCCATCGGCATTCCCATGTTCCCTAACCCAATCCAACCAATTTTCATTTCGGATCCCTCACTTTTACGAAATATAGTTTTTAGCTTCAATTACTCGTTCACTAATCTTTCGCTTCACTTTCGTCAGGTCACTTCGTTCTGGCGTTCGACTTTGTCGTTTTACACGATTCGCCTCTTCCGGCTGATCAAGTGCTAACCAAAGTCTCGTCATGTTACTCTCGACGTTCTCATAGCCCTCTTCACAAATCACTCGGGTCATCCATTCTTTTAGCTCGGTCGGGTGCTTGACCGTTCGTGTATACGATGACCGCATCACAGCTACGGTTGCAAACGAGTCTGCGACCATCCGTAACACTTCTTGCTTTTCAGAAACTTCATCGGTGAGAGACAGCCCTTCTAAAACTTCAGACATAATTCTTTCTGTAGCCGCAATCCATTGCCCGTTGACATCCGTGTCACTGATTGGATTCTCATTGACGTGAACGTCTTGCTTGAGCAAAGCTTTTGCTGATGCCATACGATTGATTTCATTTGTCCCTTCAAAAATCCGGTTAATGCGGGCATCCCGGTACAGTCGCTCAACCTCATACTCTTGCATAAAGCCATAACCACCATGAATTTGCACCGCTTCATCCGAAATTTCCCCTAACACTTCTGAGGCATAGGTCTTACACATCGCACAGTCTGGGATGAACGCCCGCACGATCGAAGACGAATTCATTCCCTCTGAGGAGGCAAGTGCATTCTCTACACTTCCTGCTGTTCCATAGGCGAAGCTTTCAACCCCAAATAGTGCAGTATTCATATTCGCTAACTTCTCTTGAATGAGCGGAAAGTTCACGAGTGATTGCTGAAATTGTTTTCGCTCCAAACCATAGTTGACCGAAAGCTTTAACGCCCGCTTTGATGCACCAATGTTGTTAAATGCTAATTTTAGTCGAGCGAGGTTTAAAGTGTTCAGCGCAATCTTGTGTCCTTGACCGATTTCGCCGAGCACACGATCTGGATTTACAACGACATCCTCAAGCAAAAGCGTTGCCGTTGATGAACCATTGATGCCCATCTTCTTCTCTTCTGGCCCGAGCGTTACACCGTCTTGTGTTCTTTCTACAATAAATGCGGTCATTCCTTCATCCGAATTCGCAAACACCACATACACATCGGCAATATGCGCATTCGTAATCCATTGTTTCTCACCGGTTAATTGCCATACACCGTCTTGATCATTCCACGTCGCTCGTGCTTTTCCTTTCAACGCATCTGAGCCTGCTGAGGGTTCAGTCAGTGCGTATGCCCCTACCCATTCTCCGGACCCGAGCTTTGGCAAATATGTGGCTTTCTGTTCTTCTGTTCCATAATAAATGAACGGCGTCGTGCCAACGCCCGCATGAATATTAAACGCCACACTAAACGAGCCACCGCCATTGCCAATCCCCTCTGCAACGAGTCCAGCAACATGCTTCCCAAGCCCAAATCCTCCGTACGCTTCTGGAATTTCAACCGCCTGCAAACCGAGAGAACCCGCCTCTTGAAAGGCATCTTTGGCAAACGTATAGTCATGCGTTTCCGCCTGTTCCATATTGGCAAGAATGGTATTCGTGACAAACTTCTCTGTCGTCTTCTGAATCATTATTTCATCGGTAGAAAGGTCTTCTGGCGTAAACGCATCTTGCATGCTCTGTAAGCTACCGCCCCACATTGGCCTTGAATATTTTGTTTTCATGCTCACGTCCTCCTCGTCATCTATATAAGTTGAACTAAAGAATTTCTTCACAAACCATTGCTAGACCAACCGTTAAAGGCTAAAATTCATCGACTTTGAGATCGATCTTCATTTTTTACAATAGACGTAGCAAGGATGGTGATATACTGCTATTGACATCCAAAGTGTACGGATCGAGTTGTAATGCCAATATTGAGCGACCCCAGTTCAGTAACGTCGCTAATTCACAACATTTGCTTGGAACGAAAGGCGGTGACGCCTGCGGAAGAAGGGCCGAGACGAGACCCCGCAGGTCGTTAGACCGAGGAGGCTCGGCCGGTCCTCCGCGGCAAGCATCCGCCTGCAGTGGAAAGCAACAATAAACTGCGCAAGGAGGAAAATGTTTAGTTCATTCTATATAACAAACTGCAAAAGATATGCCAATAACTCCTTCGAACTCGAGAGCGTTGGCACTGTTTAAAATGTCTACATGTCTAAACACTTTTACATCATCGATCGTTGAAAGCGAGACATTTTGTTGTACAGCGTTGCTCTAGAAATTCCGAGTTTCTTTGCCGCTTTCGATTTATTGCCATCCACTTCTTGCAAAGCCGCTTCAATTTGTTCCTGCTCATACTCTTGCACTTGCTCTCGGTTCATCTCTTGCCATTCGATATAAGGAACAGAAGCCGCCTCATCCTGAAAGGTCCGCAATTCACCTGGCAAATCCTCAATTGTAATTCGATCATCATCACAAAGGTGAAACATGCGTTCCACGACGTGTATGAGCTCTCGTACGTTTCCTGGCCAGTCGTACTGGAACATCCGCTCAATCACTGCTTTATCCATCGTCCGCTCTTTCGCACCATTGTCACGACTAAGCGTTTTGAGCTGATGCGCGATGATTAACGGGATGTCTCGCTTTCGCTCCCGTAGCGGCGGAATGGGAATATCGATTACATGTAACCGGTAATACAAATCGGCTCGGAACTTCCCTTGCCTGATCCTTTGTTTCAAATCTTGATTCGTTGCGGAAATTAACCGAAAATCAACCGGTGTCGGAGACGTACTGCCTACCCTGTCAATCTCTTTGCTCTGAAGTGCTCGCAGCACTTTCGCTTGAGCCTCAAGCGGCATATCCCCAATCTCATCAAGAAACAACGTTCCCCCATGTGCAAGTTCCATCTTGCCGGGCTTGCCTTCACTCTTTGTGCCCGTAAACGCCCCTTTCACATAGCCAAACAGCTCGGACTCCAAAAGGTTTTCAGGGATCGCGGCACAATTGACAGCAACGAATGGCCCTTCTCCTCGAGCACTCATATTGTGAATTGCTTGGGCAAACGGTTCTTTACCAACACCAGACTCTCCTGTAATTAAGACAGAAGCTGTTGTTCTCGCCGCTTTTCGACTCATTTTCTTGGACTCGGCAATCTTCGCGCTTTCCCCGATAATGTCTTCAAAACGAATATCCGGAATGCCTCGCTTCTTCTCGACAACCGTCTCCTGCTCAGGTTTGCTGTAATCCAAAATGTCCATCCGCTCTAACGTTTCCAAAAGCTCCTTTTTCCCTTCATACACGAGCATCCCCACCGCGCCAATCACCTTACCGTCTCGCCACATCGGCAAGCGATGCACAACCAGTTCTTGTCCTTGCAAGCGATGCGCCTGACTTCGCTCAGGAACACCCGTCTTCAAGACAACAGGCAAACGCGTATTCTCAATCACCTTCTCAACCGCTCGGCCGATCGCTTCCTCTTTCGTCACACCAACAAACCGGGCGTACGTATCATTGAATAATTGAATGATCCCCCGCTCATCAACAATCACAACCCCCTCATAAGCGGTGTCTAAACTTAGCTTCATCCAATCAATCGCCTGACGAGCCACTTCCTCTTGTTCCTCAATATAACGGTAGAACGCAAACCATTCATCCCGACCGACAATTCCGAGCAACGTGCCCGTCTTCTCTTGAATCACATAGAGAGGACATTGCTTACTCGATCTTAAGGAAAAATCCTCTCCTACGGAAAAGAATTCAGTGTTCATGACGTGCTGAACGTGGACGTTTGCATCTTCAACACGAAGGCAATCGCGAATTGTGATGATTCCGACTAACTTGCTGGCATCTACAACAGGAACTTCACCATCGGCGACTTCGGCCATGACAGGAAGTACGTCACGGATACTGTCCGTAGGTGCTACTGTACGTGGAGCAATCCTCATCCACTGGCCACTATGGTCACGCGAACTTCTTTGCCCCACTCAAATCACCTCTTCGCTTTCGTATGATCACTTTCATTCCTTAATGACACTCGTCGAATTTTTCCTGACGTTGTTTTAGGAAGGTCATCAATAAATTCAATTTTTCTTGGGTATTTGTACGGGGCCGTCAACCTCTTCGTATGATCTTGCAATTCTTCTACAAGCCCATCATACGCTTTGTCCTTAAGCACGACGTAAGCTTTGACGATATTGCCCCGAATTTCATCAGGTTCAGCAACAACTGCACACTCTTTTACCGACTCATGTTTCACAAGTGCGTCTTCGACCTCGAACGGGCCGATCGTATATCCTGAGCTAATGATGATGTCGTCGCCGCGACCGACAAACCATAAGTACCCGTCCTCATCCCGGTACGCTTGGTCTCCGGTAATGAACCACTCACCACGATACGCAAGTGACGTGCGGTCCGGATCTTTATAGTACGACTTAAATAAAGCGGGTGAACTTTTATGCACACCAATGTCACCAACGATATTATCAGCACAACGCCCACCATAATGATCAACCACTTCGACCGTATTGCCTGGCGTCGGCACGCCCATTGAGCCAGGGCGAACTTCCATACCTTCCAACGTTCCAACGAGCAGTGTGTTTTCCGTTTGCCCATACCCATCTCTCACATTGATATCAAATGCGTCCAAAAACGCATCAATAACCGGACGGTTTAACGGCTCACCTGCAGAGACTGCACTTTTTAAGTGAGGAAGCTTGTAACTTGCGAGCTGGTCGACCTTTGCCATTAAGCGATACTCGGTTGGGGTACAGCAGAGCACGCGAATCCCCTCGTTCTCTAAAAGAGAAAGATACTTTTTGGCATCAAACGGCCCATCGTACACAAACGCGGTCGCACCGAGCATAATTGTTGAAAGAAACGGACTCCAGATCCACTTTTGCCAACCCGGTGCTGCCGTTGCCCACACGAGATCATTCTCTTTCGCACCGAGCCAATTTTTCGCCGCGGTCTCTACATGGGCGTACCCCCAACCGTGTGTATGGGCAACACCTTTTGGATTACCGGTCGTCCCTGACGTATAGGATAAAAACGCCAAGTCTTCACGCGTCGTTTCGCTTCGTATGAGCGTATCACTTTCCCCGTCAGCTAACTGCTCCAGATCTAACCAGCCGCTCCCTTTCTCTCCGATTAGAAATTGGCGTTCCCGCGCATCATAATCTCCGGCAATTTCGTTTACTTCCGCAGCCGCTTTTGCAGATGCAACGATGGCGCGCGCCTCTGAATGCTCAAACCGAAACTGGAGGTCCTTCGTTCGCAGCATCTCTGAACACGGAATTGCAACAAAACCTGCTTTCAAGCAGGCGAGATACGTCACGTACGCTTCTGGTATGCGAGGCAAGCTAATAATGACACGATCACCTTTTTGTAGACCATGATTTTGGAGAACACGCGCATATTGATTTGCCCGCGAAACTAGCTCACTGTATGTGACATCTTTCTTTTCACCCGCTTCATTCAACCAGCGAATGGCTAACTTCCCTTCCTCACCTGCAAATTGTTCGACGTCATCAGCAATGTTGTAATCATATGGTGCAATCAAATCCATGATTCATCTCCTCCTTCATTTCAAATTCACCTTTAGTCAACCCAAAAAGTAAGCGTTTACAATTCGAGCGGTTTTTCAACCACCTCCATTAATCGTTAGAGGTTACGTCTTGTGTTGTCTTCAGTCCTTTTACTATGCAATAGTTGTGCCAATAATTATTAGTTGTGGTTGTATAACTGTTTAGACATTCGGTGTATAAATTCCTTCATAAATTCAAAAAAATCTCGGCTGAGCGATTCATCCCAATCGTTTATAGACGACCGAAAAACCGGATGGTCCTTGCAAGACATCCGGTTTTTACACACATCCATTTCGGTTCTAGGTAAGTTGAACGAAAGAGTTCCATCGAAAACCAATGGTGAGCTTGGAAAAATGGAAACTGTGCTCGAGTTGCGGCCGAACTGTTCTCAAGTTGGGGGAAATCGTAGGAAAAGTGGTCTTTTCTCATAAACTAGGGAACAGAAGGAGCAAACTCGGGAACAGATTACCGGGTCTCCTGTACATGCTCTTCCTGAAGCACCTACAAGATGTCGGCGCGAGTCGCGCCGAACCGAGTAGGGTTTCCATTTCGGTCCCGGCGGGGCCGACGTGTCGTTGGCACTACATCTTGGAATCTGCGCGCAAGTTGGAACAAACTGCGCGCAAGTTTAGGGAAATCAACGCTAAAATCAAGTCAAAAGCCCAAACTTGCGCGCAGATGGGGGAAACTCGCGCGCAGAACGGGCGTTCGTCGTGCCCTCATGTGCCGCCATCCCCTGCGGCAACAGGGTCAGAGAACCATGCTTTGCATTTCCAAGCCAAAAACCGAACAAGATGTCGGCGCGAACCGCGCCGAACCGAGTAGGGTTTCCATTTCGGCCCCGGCGGGGCCGACGTGTCGTTGGCACTTCAGCCTGAAATCCTACGCTCCAGTTGAAACAAACTGCGCAATTAGGAAAATTTTAGGTTCACTCCATATAGATCGTTTTTCACGACTTCCGGCATCGGAGATGAGGAGGGTGGCTTGATTTTGGGATTTTCTAGGAGATTGGCGATCTAGATCGCCTCCCTCGCTCCCCTAGCCCGAACGACCTAGACTCCTCGATTAAACAGCTTTCCTACTTACGCTCGGGACGAGGATACCGAGTGGGGTGCCTTCTGTGGCAATCGACGTTAGTCATGATCGCTTTAAAAAAACGCCTTGCCCCAATTATGCGATTGGGGCAAGGCGTTTTTTTCTGATGCGTTACGTTCGTTATACTTTCGTGGCGCTCTTTTCTTTTTCAAAGGTGATGATAGCGTTGCCGCTACCTGAAGACTGAGCGTAAGCTTTGAAGTCAGGCTTATACTCTTCGTCAATGATGCCGAGCATCATCGCTAAGTGTCGGCCACCACCTTCGACGCCTGCGGTGTTTGCGTATTGTGGGAGCATCGTCTGCATAGATTGCAAGTCACGTTGCATCGTGTAATCGATAAATTGTTTATCCAACGCTTGCTCAGAGATGGTCGGCATGTTGATGCGCCCTCTCACGAGGTTGTGGGCAAGTGCTCCACTGAAGATGAATACGGTCTTCTTTCCAGATTCATCTATAACCGAGCGAATGACTTCTCCCCATTGCCTCGTTTCATCTAGTCCTGCCGCTTCGGCAATGAACAGACTAATGACGGGTACGTCAAGTTTCGGCAACAAATAGCGCAGTGGCACAACCGTGCCATAATCCCAAACGTACGTCGGGTCGTCGACTGCAGTAACAGGGATCCGTGCACTTTTCCCAGCACGAACCATCTCGTTTGCAATCTCTCGATCACCCTTATATTCATACGCCACATCTGAAATGATGTCCGGGCATTCAAAAGCGGTTAAAATCCCCTTATGCTCAGGTGCAACGTCTACATAATGGTTGAATGTTGAGATCCAATGGCAAGACACGATGCAAATGAGCTCAGGATTGATCTCTTCGATGTCTTTAGCAATCTGATCCATTTCCTTAACGAGATTCTCTTGGAATGGAGGAATGTTCTCTCGATGGCAAATGCTAGGTACGTGAGCTGCGAGCACACCTAATTCAACTGACATCTAGTTCGCCTCCTTGGATTTCTTCTTGGACACACTTTCACCGGCAATGCCCCAATGTGTCGTCGGCATCTCGTTGACGAGAACCCGAACGTTTTCAATCGGAGACTCGAGTGTTTCGGCCGTTGTTTTCGTTAGTTCATGAATGAGCTTTTCAATTTTTTCTTCACTGCGCCCTTCCATGATCGATACTTGAATCAATGGCATATGATCCCTCCTAGTCTATGAAAGAGAACTTTACTTCACCTAGTTGATCAATGGAGACACCAATTTGATCTCCGGTTTCAGCTAAGATTGCTTCAGTAATTGCCCCTGATAGTATGATTTGGCCTTTTTTCAATTTCTCGCCTTTTTTCGCTAGCATGTTCACGAGCATAGCGATGGCATTCGCTGGATGACCTAATACCGCGGCGCCTGCTCCTCCTGCTTTCACTTCATCATTGATTGTAATGGTTGCTCCTAGAAGATCAAGTTCCAAGTCTTGTTGATTTGGGACACGCTCCCCAAATACAACTTTTGATGACGATGCGTTATCCGCAATCACATCCGGAAGGGTGAATTCAAAATTTTTGTAGCGACTGTCGATAATTTCTACCGCAGGAATGAACGCGGCTGTCGCTCGCATAACGTCTGCAGCAGATACACCTGGTCCTTCCATGTCTTCTCCAAGTTCAAAGGCGATTTCTGCTTCGACTTTTGGATGAATGAGTTCTTTCATAGAGACTTGACTCTTGTTGTCATGAACCATATTGGAGAATACATACCCGTAAATCGGCTCGTCAACGTTCATTTGCGTCAATTTCGCCTTACTCGTCAGTCCCATTTTAGGACCGACAATGGTGAGTCCTTTGTCAAGTTTCATTTGTACAAGTTGTTCTTGTACAAGATAGGCCTCTTCAATCGTTAAATCAGGTGCCATCTCTTTTGTTACTTTTACTGTATCTTGAACATTCTCTTCACATGCCAACAGATGGCTTGCTAGATCTTTTTGTAAAGTTGTCGTCATCGTATGATCCTCCTAAGATTTCGCAAAGCGAACGTTTACCTCGCCTAGATGCGCTAGTTTCGCAGTGAAATGATCACCTGGAGCTGCTTCAACGGCCGCGGATAGGGCGCCTGATAAAATCGTTTCCCCAGCTTTTAGCTCTTCGCCATACTCTGATAATTTGTTTGCAAGCCACGCAACACACGTTGCGGGGTCGCCCATTGCCAGTGCGCCGACACCTGTTCCAACAATTTCACCATTTTTGTAGAGCACCATGCCTACAGATTTGGCATCCACATCACGTGGTGCTGTCACTTTATTGCCGAGCACATACAGACCCGAAGAAGCGTTATCCGCTATCGTGTCAGGAAGGGTAATCTTCCAATCTTTAATCCGGCTGTCGACAATTTCAATGGAAGGAACGAGATAATCTGTCGCTTCAAACACATCGGCTACTGTAACATTTGGACCTTGCAAGTTTCGCTTCAGTACGAACGCAATTTCTGCTTCAACTTTCGGTTGCATCGTTTGATTGGTTTCGACTACACCATCATTTTGAATGAGCATATCTGAGAACAACACACCGTAATCTGGCTCATTCACACCGAGAAGCTGTTGCATCGGCTTGGAGGTAAGACCGATCTTGCGACCGGTCTGTCTTGTTTCTTTTGAATCTTTTAACTGAAGAAACTCGGTTTGAATTTGATACGCATCCTCAACCGTTAAGCCTTCATGAGTCGCGGTTAGAGGTGGGATCGACACTCTCGATGTGGCTGCTTGATGCAGATCCTTAGCAATTTGTGCATGCATGTTGACCCGTTCCTCTCTATAATTTAATCGTTACGTTCTTTAACTCTGAGTAGAATTCAAAGCTATGAATACCGCCTTCACGACCGACACCACTTTGCTTCATACCACCAAAAGGCGTTCGTAGGTCACGTAAGAACCACGTGTTCACCCAAATAATTCCTGCTTCCACAGCATCGGCAACACGGTGGGCACGTCTTAAGTCATTCGTCCAAATACTTGCCGCCAAACCGTAATGTGTATCGTTCACTTGACCGATGACCTCATCTTCAAGATCAAACGGAATGACCGTCACGACCGGTCCGAAGATCTCTTCTCTTACACAACGTGAGCTACGGTCTAGACCGGTAATGATCGTCGGGTTGATGTAATACCCTTTATCCATTCCTTCAGTCACTTGCCCGCCTGTCAAAAACTCTCCGCCTTCTTCTTTTGCAAGTTCGATATAAGAGAGCACACGCTCATAGTGTTCTTTCGAGATCATTGCGCCGAGATTTACATCCGCATCAAACGGATTGCCGACTTTTAGTTCTTTTGTTTTCGCAGCGAACTTCTCTAAAAACTCATCGTACGCTCCGCGCTCCACATAAATTCTTGAACCACATAAACAAACTTGTCCTTGGTTAATAAAGCTTGATTTAATCGTTGTCTCTACGACTTCATCAAGATCAGAATCCGCAAAAATAATGTTTGGGTTCTTTCCACCAAGTTCATAGGACAACTTCTTCAACGTTGGTGCAGCTGCTTTCATGATTGCTGTTCCCGTTGACGTTTCCCCAGTGAACGTAATCGCATCTACATCATCATGTGCCGAAATTGCTTCCCCTGCTGATCCTGGACCAAACCCATGAACGACGTTAACAACACCGTCTGGAACACCTGCTTCTTTGCAAATTTCTGCAAGTACTGTCGCGGTCATTGGCGTCCATTCTGCAGGTTTCATTACAGTTGTATTTCCTGCTGCAAGACAAGGCGCGAGCTTCCATGTTAATAACAGGAGTGGCAAGTTCCACGGGTTGATCATTCCGATCACACCGACTGGCTTACGCAAAGCGTAGTGCAACGCTTCCTGGTCTTGTTGGTAAGCTTCAGTCCCGAGCGTCGTCATATAATCTGCAAAAAAGTGGAAGTTGTACGCTGCACGCGGAATATCTATCTTATTCGCTAACCATAACGGTTTTCCTGTATCAAGCGCTTCCAATTTCGCCAATTCGTCTTGTCGTTCTAGAATTAAATCACCGATACGTCTTAAAATTGCTGAGCGCTCATTGGTGGTCATCTCTTTCCAACGACCATTTAACGCTCTTCTTGCTGATTGTACAGCTAAGTCTACATCCTCTTTCGTACCTTCGGCTACCGTGCCAATGACTTCTTCTGTTGCTGAATTTATATTGTTGAAAGTTTTGTTGGATACGGACGGTTGATACTTGCCATTAATAAATAGCTGACAATCAATTCCTTGTACTTTTACATCTGTTGACGTTGTACTCATGTGATAACCTCCTAGTTATTCTCTTCTTACTTCGTAGGTTACGTTATAAAAGTACCTTATAAAACATCTTTGTTCTTCTATGCGGAACTATTTTTAATTTTTTTGAATTTCTTGCCTTTATTCTTTAAACTTCTATGCTATAGTCTAGTTACAATTACTCGAGAAAGGAGTTCACCCGATGGAAACGGTTATAAATAAAAAGCGAGATTACACACTTTCTTCTGTGCGCAACGCGTTGCGTATTATGCATTGCTTTTCCATGGATGAGCCAGAACTTAAACTTACTGACATTTCGAAACGTTTGAATCTTGGGAAGAGTACCGTGAGTCGGATGATGGCCACATTGCAGCAAGAAGGATTTATTGAAAAAAATCCAGACAATCAACGCTTTCGTCTCGGATTGTCGATCCTCTCTCTTGCGAGCGTATGTACGTCAACGTATGACATTCATCAAGAGGCAGGACCTGTTTTGCATGAATTGACCGAGCGGACGCAAGAAACCTCCCACCTCGCGATTTTGGACCAGCATGAGGTGATCTATTTGCAAAAGGTCGAAAGCAAACACCAAGTCCGAGCGTTCACCCATATCGGAAAGAGAAACCCGGCCTATTGCACAAGCTCAGGAAAAATCTTGCTCGCGTATCACGATCATGAAGAACGTCTATTACAAGCTGTTGAAGGTGACGGTTTTGTCGCCCATACAAAAAATACAATCACAACAGTTGATGAACTCCGCGACGAGCTTCGTGATGTCCGCGCTAAAGGCTACGCAATTAGTTTGGAGGAACTGTCTGAAGGCGTTGCTACAATCGCTGCGCCGATTCGAGATTATACAGGCAAAGTGATTGCTTCAGTCAATCTCATCGGACCGGTTCAACGTGTGAACCAATATACGATTCATACGCATACACGCAGAGTGGTTGACGCCGGCAAACAGATTAGTCGAAAACTAGGATTTAGACAATAACCATTACATTTAGGAGCTGTCCGTCATGATTGATTCTCATACACATTTTATACCAGAACAAGTACAACAATGGATTGAAGAGAACAAAACACTCATCAATGCGAAGTGGATCAAAAAAAACGAACAAACAACCTTACTTTCCATTAACGACAAATGGGCATTTCCATTAAATGAAAATTTCACACGCACACAGTCGTTTACAGCGGCGTACTCATCCTTTCGTAAAGCACTCGTTTCCCCTGTACCTCAACTGTTTCTTTATGATCAACCCGTTGATGTGACGAGTGAGCTTGTTCAAGTGTACAACGACGCGCTCGTTCATTTAAAAGCGAAAGATGCCACGTTCGAAGGATTGGCTACGTTATCTTTACAGTCACCTGAGCAAGCGGCCAAAGAATTGGAACAAGCGATCCAACAAGGGTTGAAGGGAGCCATTGTCGGCCCAGGGTTTGGGGAACGAACGTTGGCTGACTCTTTCTTTGATCCATTGTTCGAAGCGGCGAATGCAACTCAAGCTGTTCTGTTCGTTCACCCCCTTCTGCATAGCGATCCACGTCTTAACCATTCAAAACTGCCGAACCTCATCGGCGTGCCGTGGGAAACGACCATTGCTGCTGCGAACCTTATTGTGCAAGGCGTTCTTGACCGCTATCCGAACATCACCTTTCTATTGGCTCACGGTGGTGGGTTTCTTCCTTACCAAATCGGGAGAATGTCCAAAGGGTTCCAATCATGGGAAAATGAATTCGCAAAGCTCCAGCGAACACCACTTGAATATGCGGCTTCCTTCTATTATGACAGCGTCCTTTGGGATGAGCGCACGTTAGACTATTTGCTCGAAATTGCCGGAAAAAACCAAGTGATCCCTGGTTCAGACTTTCCGTTTGAATTGAATGATTGGAAAATCGATCAACATAAATTAAATCAAACACCAAGTTTCCTTTAACAAAAGCTGGGTTGTTACGCACATAACATGCATAACAACCCTTTTTAGTTATGAATATTGCGGAGCTAGCGCGCGACCCCATTCAATCGGCAAACCTGTATAGTTTTCCGCTAACGAGCGTTTCGCGGCTTCCGATGATACTAAATAATGAAATTCACTCTCTTGAATTTTTCGTTCAAACTTCGTCTTTTTCACGTCTGTATGAAGAAGGGTCGTCATGAACGATGAGAAACGTTGAGCTTTCCAAATTCTTTGCAAAGCGATTTCTTCATAACGATCCAATAAATTTTCACTGCCATTGTGATACCGCTCTTTTAAACCTTCGGCAAGAATTTGGATATCACTAATCGCTAGATTCAAGCCCTTTGCACCGGTAGGAGGAACGATGTGCGCAGCATCACCAGCAAGGAACAAATTGCCTTTGCGCATCGTCTCGCACACATAACTTCTCATGGAAACGATGTTTTTGGAAACGATTGGACCATCCTTTAATTCTTTTCCGTCACCAATATCTGAACGCTTCTTCAGTTCTGTCCAAATCCGATCATCTGACCAAAGATTGATGTCGTCTTTTCGATCCACTTGCAAATAAAAACGTTGCAGTGTAGGCGTGCGGGTACTTAATAGCGCAAACCCATTTTCATGATTCGCATACACCAGTTCATCACTTGCGACCTCTGTTTCGGCTAGAACGCCTAGCCAACCGTAATCATACAGCTTCTCATACTCTGAACAGTCCGACTCGGTAACCGTTTCACGGCACGGTCCGTGAAAACCATCACACCCTGCAATATAGTCACACGTAATGGTTTCTTCTGAAGCACCCTTTACCGGAGTGTATGTTACGTACGGTTTATTTGAATGAATGGCGTGGGTTTTTACTTCATTGACTTCAAAATGAATCGCTGCCCCATCTTCAATCCGCGCTTTGAGCAGATCTTTCAATACTTCGTGCTGCGGATAAACAACGACCTTCTTCCCACCCGTCAACGACGGAAAGTCAATGCGTTCGCGTTTTTGACCGAACTGTAGATAAATGCCTTCATGCTCAAATCCTTCATGCTCAATTCGAGTACCCACACCGGTTTCTTTCAATAAATCAACGGTCCCTTGTTCTAAAACGCCCGCTCTGACCGTCTCCTCAATTTCTTTGCGTGATCGTTTTTCCAATATAATGGAGTCAATTCCATTTTGAGATAATAAATGTGAGAGCATTAACCCTGCAGGCCCCGCACCAATAATGACAACATTCGTATGCATCCTTCTACACTCCTATCTTTGTTATCTGTTTTAGAATGGATATTTACGCGTTTCTTCTTGAACGGTGACCCATTTTGGGTTTGTGTACTCTTCAACAACCCATGGGTTTCCAAACCTCCCAAGGCCACTTGCTTTGTTCCCACCAAACGGTACATTTGGAGCATCGTTCACTGTTTGATCGTTAATGTGGGTCATCCCCGCATCC
Source organism: Geomicrobium sp. JSM 1781026 (assembly GCF_041949955.1). Taxonomy (NCBI): domain Bacteria; kingdom Bacillati; phylum Bacillota; class Bacilli; order Caryophanales; genus Geomicrobium; species Geomicrobium sp. JSM 1781026. Next base: position 179,714 of record NZ_JBHFQF010000008.1, read on the forward strand.
AGTTCTAGTGCAAGTGTTTCTGCTCGTTCAAAATCACTCGTAAAGATGGCTGAACTTAAGCCGTACGACGTATCGTTTGCCAAAGAAATCGCCTCTTCATCAGACTTGGCGCGAATCATCGTAGCAACAGGGCCGAACACTTCACTTTGGGCGAGTTCAGAGTCGTTTTGAACGTCAGTAAACACATAAGGAGTGATGACATTTCCAATCTGCTCTCCTTCTAAAGCGAGTGTAGCTCCTTCTTTTTTCCCTTGTTCAATAAGTGCATTCACTTTCTTTAACTGATCTTTATTAATGATTGGCCCGATAATCGTCTCAGGGTTCGTTTGGTCACCGTATGGAATCTTTTTCGCCCGCTCGACAAACTTCTCAACAAACGAATCGTAGACCGCGTCGTGAATGATCATGCGATTAATAATCATGCAAATCTGTCCTTGGTGAATGAACTTCCCAAAAATTGCAGCATTCACTGCTTGGTCAACATCTGCATCTTCGAGAACGACGAATGGGCTATTTCCACCTAGTTCTAATGCGACTTTTTTCAAATTGCGCCCAGCGGTTTCGCCAATTTTCTTACCTACTGCCGTTGAACCGGTGAAGCTAACCAACTCAGCAAGGGGATGGTCAATCATCCCGTTCCCTATTTCCTCAATATCTGTGAGCAACATGTTAAAAACACCTTTAGGTAATCCCGCATAATCAAAAGCTTTTGCAATCATAACACCACCGCTAAAAGCAACTTGAATATCCGGCTTGTGAACGACCGTATTTCCAAGGGCAATTGCTGGAATGATGCTTCTCATCGACAAATTCATTGGGAAATTAAACGGTGAAATGGACGCCACAACACCGAGAGGTGTCCGGTATATTTTGCTCTTTTTTCCCGGAACATGATTAGACACTTCGTGCACATGCTCCAATTCGTGAACATAGTTTAATGACTCTTCGAGAATTTCCATCGTGAGGCCGAATTCTACATTCGCTTTTAAGACAGAACCTCCGGTATCCTTGGAAAGCATAAGTACAATTTCGTCTTTGTTGTCTTTGAAGTATTCAATTGCCTTTTCGATGTATACTTTTCGTTCGTCTGCTGGCGTTTTGGCCCAAGATTTTTGTGCATGTTTTGCCGCCTCAAAAGCTTGCTCTAGTTGTTGTTTTGTTGCTAGTGGAATGCTCGCAATCACTTCATCGTTATAAGGGTTTACGTTATCAAACGAGCGGTCACTACCCCCGGCTACCCATTCTCCGTTCGTGTAACTTTTCGCGTACTGTTCGTAATTTTCCATTGGCTAATCCCGCCTCTCTTTTCATTAGCTACTGCATTAAATTCGGTAGTGTAAGTACTATTTGTGGGAACATAACGAGAACCGCTGTAAATATAACCATCGCAATTAACATCGGTACGACACCTCGGAAGATCGTCTGCACAGGAATATCGCGAACGACACCGTTAATGACAAACACGCTAATTCCAAGCGGTGGTGTGATGACACCCATGTTAAAGACCATCACCATAATGATGCCAAACCAAACCCCGTCAAACCCAAGTCCCGTCACGATTGGATACACAATCGGCAACGTCAAAACGAGGATCGCAATACCTTCAAGAAATAACCCGAGCAAGAAATAGACAACGAGCAATATCGCAATAATGACAAATGGGGAAACGTCTAGACCGGTTACGAAAGACGTTGCCGCTGCAGGGATTTGACTCATTGCTAAAAACTGACTAAACAAGCCCGCGCCAATCAAAATTAAGAAAATCATCGCCGTAAGTCGCAACGTCTCATCAACAGACTCTAGCAATTTTTTGAAGTCTAATTTTTTTGTGAGTAAAGCGACGACGAGTGCACTAATGGCTCCAACGCCACCGGCTTCGGTCGGCGTGAAGAACCCCATGTAAATACCGCCCATACTTATAAGGAAAATAATCGCAAACGGCCAGATTTCTGAAAGTGAGAGAAACTTTTCTCTCCAGCTCACCTCATAGTCGGTACTCGGAGCAAGTTCTGGTTTTCTTTTCACTTGAATATAGACGACTGCCATAAACGTAATCGTGAGCAGAAGCCCCGGTACGACGCCCGCGATGAGTAATTCACCGACCGGCTCCATCGTTAAAATGCCATACAATATGAGAATGACACTTGGCGGAATTAAAACACCGAGCGTCCCGCCTGCTGCGACACATGCGGAGGCTAACCCCGGATGATACTTATACGATTTCATTTCAGGGATGGCGACTTTTGCGAGTGTTGCGGTTGTCGCATTCACAGAACCGGAAATGGAGGAGAAGATCGCCGATGCGCCGATCGTCGCCATGCCAAGCCCGCCGTTCACTTTCCCACCCCAATTGTTTACTGCTTTGAAAAGGTCTTTCGCCAAACCACTATAGGAAAGGAACATCCCCATCAAAATAAACATCGGCATCACACTTAAACCGTAGTTGCTTGCCGTTCCGAATGCACTCATGCCCAGTTGCGCTAGAGCAACATCCAAGTCGAGTAACTGCCAAAATCCGAAGAATCCGACAAGAAGTAGTGAAACCCCTACCGGTACGCGCAACAATAACAAGACGAACAAACCAACGATGGCGATCACACCAATAAACTCAGGACTCATCTTGACCGACCACCTCTCGGACAGATTTCAAGAAATCAAGAACGATGGTGAGCACAAATATCGCGAGTCCTATGCCCCCGGTAATTATGAAGGCAGATACCGGCAACCCTAGATCCCCCGTTACTGTAGAAGAGATTTGCACAGAGTACGTAAACGTCTTCCACGTCATGAGCGCTAAGATGACGAGCATCACACCGTAAGTAATGAGTGATAACCATGCTTGGAAACGTCTCGGGAAACGCTCCACGAGGAAATCTATAGAAATATGTCCTTTTTTCACTTGCGTAAACCCAAGGCTCAAAAATACGATCAACGCTAGTGCCATATACGTTAGCTCATGTGCACCAGTAATCGGTTGCCAAAAGAACCTACCTACAACATCTAAAAACGTGAGCGTCATCATCGCAAGCAGGATTACGCCTGCGATAATCGCTGCAATTTTATTAATTTGTAATACTACGGTTTCAAAACTAGAAATTGTCCGGTCGAGCACCTTACTCTGCCCCCTCATCTCTTAAACGGATCGCATCATCAAGAATTCCTTGACCATCATACCCGTCCGCTTCCATATCTTCGACCCATGCTTCATAGAGCGGAAGCACCGGTTCTTCCCAGACACCCATCTCCTCTTCTGGAATGGTATAAATCTCAACACCCGCTTCCTCTGCGGCAATAAAGCCTTCAACTCCATCATGGTCATACACTTCAGCCGCTTTCATCGCCATGTTTTCGCCCATAATTTCGTCGAGTGAGTCTTGATCTTCAGCTGACAGTTCATCCCATGTTCCAGGGTTAATGACGACAAACAAACTGCTCGTGTAGAAATTCCCTTCCGTGATGTATCCGGTTACATCTGCAAGCTGAAAATTTGTCACAACCGAGGCCGGTGCTAACGCTCCATCAATGACACCACGTTGCATCCCTTCATATACATCACCCATCGGCATAGACACTGGAATGGCACCGTATGCCTCTAGAATGTCCCGTGCTGCCGGGGAAGGGGTTCGTATTTTTAACCCTTTAAGGTCTTCAGGTGAATGGATGGGTGTATCGGTCGTAAAAATTTGCGCAGGATCATTTTTGAAAAGCCAACCTACCCGCGCCCCTTCATGCTCAGCTTCAATTTCAGGGTACTTTTCATACAGTGACCACAAAATCTCTGTTCCTTTTGTGCCGTTCTCCCCCATAAATGGCAGCTCAGTGACACCGGTTACAGGAAAGCGCCCTGGCGTATACCCGTGTAGCGCAATAGACATATCAGCCACACCATTGACGACTAAGTCGTAATGATGATCCGCTTTCGACAACGCATTGCCCGCGTACAACGTGCCCGTCACCCTGCCGTCGGTTGCTTCTTCTACTTCTTCAATAAATGGATAAAACACATCCGTATGCTGCGGGTGAGGACCTGGCATAAATGATGAAAACGCAAGATCAACCTCATTCACCGTCTCCCCACTCGTTTCTGCTGTTTGACAGCCAGCTAACAAAACAAGTGATGCAAAACTAGAAATGGCTAGTAAGCGGTTACATTTCATACCCTTCACCTGAATGCCCCCTTTCTTCGTTGATTTTAGTGTAGCGAAGTCTTGTACAACATCAAACACTGTTGTTCTCCTATGCGCAACAATCTGAATTTTTTAACGTCCCGTCACACGCACATCGACTACAGCTGATCTTCCACCTTTTACAACGTTAATCGCTTCAGTTAACGCTTGGGTCAGTTCGTCTGCATCGTTGACACATACCGCATAGGCGCCGCCAGCTGCTTCTGCAACTCCTGATAAATTCGAACTCGGGTCAAACATTGTCCAGAATTGATTTGTTTCATGCGCAACACCTTCAGGGTGCACACCTAATGTGGAGAACTTCGGTGCATTCCACTGTTCGTTATTGAAAATAACGGTCAAAAACGGCGCGTCATATTTTCTCGACATCCAATGTACTGGCGTTGGATTGCTAAATACATACGATCCATCTCCAGTTAAGCTCACGACGAGACGGTTTGGTGAAGCAAGTTTCGCACCGACTGCCGCACCACCGTTCCAACCTAAAGAACTGGCGCCTAGGCTATAGTACGACCCAGGTAGTGAACGTGGAATATGTTGATTCACAGTCGTAAAGTTGGTAATCGCTTCACTCATGACAATAGCGTCTTCATCTAGAACTTCACGTAGCTTAGCCGATAGGAGCTCAGGTGTAATTCTTCCATCACTTGAAACGACTTCTTTTTGTTTCCAAGCCTCGCGCGTTTTCTCATGGTGTTTCATAACGGCTTCATGTCGGTCAGTGATTCTTTCATAGTTTAATTCTGTCCGCGCAATTTTCTCATTCAACTGTTTCAAGAATACAAGACTATCCGCTTTAATAAATTCATTGGACGGAAAATACCATAAAGGTGTTGTTTCCTTGAGTGGATCCATATCAATATAATAAATATCAGCATCTTCTTGAGGACGGTTCGTTAAAGGAATCCACGGTACGTCGCTATCAATAACGAGAATCACATCCGCTGTCGTTACATAAGGGTCTTCAAAACTTTCATTCCAACGATAACCTACGTGTAGCGGGTGCTCTGCTGGGAAATTCATACGACTCGGTGCAGATTCAAGCACAGGAATACTTAGCGCTTCTGCTAGTTTCACGAGTTCATGCACCGACTCTTCCTGTCTACCGATATAAGAAGTTACAATAAGCGGTCGTTCTGCTGCCGTTAATTTCTCAACCATGTCATTGAGCTTTTCTTTAGCAACTGCTTGGGGGGCGAGGCCCTTCCACTTTGAATGATTAAGGCTCACCGGTTCGCTTGATTCTTCTAAAACTTCTCTCGCCGCTGTTAGGTAGACTGGACCTTGCGGATCACTCACAGCTAGCTGCTTCGCACGGTGCATCACTTGTTTAATATTTTTCCCAGTGCGAATTTCGTAAGCGTGCTTTGCATAGTTTCGCACAATCCCTGACTGATCATGGGCATCTTGGAGCCAATGAATGTATTCGTTGCGGCTACCAGGCAACTCACCTTCTTGTGTAAGCGGTGACATTCCAGCGAAAATAATGACCGGTATTCTTCCTTTAGCTGCATTATGTACGGCTCCGCCAAGATTTTGTGTCCCACAATCCACATGTATAATGACGGCTTGGGGCTCACCTGTCACTTGGGCGTACCCATGAGCGGCACTGAGAGCCACCATCTCATGCTGACAAATAATGACTTCAGGCATTGAGATGCCTTGTTGCTTAAAATGAGCAAGACTTTCAATAATGGCCGGATGATCGCTTCCAAAGTTTCCAAAAATATAAGAAACACCCATCTCTTTGAACGCTTCGAGCATTGCATCCGCACTCGTATATAATTTTTCTGTTTTCGTAATTTCCATCGTGGAATCTCCTCCTTACGTTTGTGTTCAGAATTGTATCACAGCTATACAAACTTATATAATATAATTATAATAATCAAATATATTAATAACATATAGGATGGGATAATATGGAAATTAGACACGTCCGTTATTTCGTCACTGTCGTACAAGAAGGACAAATAACGACCGCTGCCCAAAAACTCAACATGGCGCAACCGCCCCTTAGTCAACAAATCCGACGTTTAGAGAAAGAAATGGGCACACAACTGCTCGTCCGTGTCGGAAAAAAATTCCTGCCAACAGAGGCAGGGGAACTATTGTACGAGCGGGGCATTGAACTGCTTAAAGAATTTGATGACGTCGTCGACATCGTCAAAGATACAGGCGAAGGATTACGAGGCACACTTCAAATTGGGTGTGTGAAATCATGCCTTCATCATTTACCAGCGACCATTCGCTTCTTTCATGAACAGTGGCCAAACGTACATATTCAAATCCTTTCAGGAGACCCTTTTCAGTTAGCCGCTTCGATACATGATCGCGAGATTGACGTCGCTCTCGTCCGTTCTCCTCATCCACACGATCAACTACATTTCACCCCATTGGATGAAGAGGAACCCTTTTATTTTATCACAGCAAAGCATCAATGGATTGCGACAAACAGACAAACCGTAACAATGAAAGAAATTGCCGGATTGCCGCTTTTCGCCCTGCATCGCGTAAAAGGCATTGGCATATATGAGCTCGTACACGAAGCCTTCAAACATCACGGACTCACTCCAAATTACATATGCGAATCCCCGGATGCGACAACATTACTCACGCTCGTCGAAAGTGGATTAGGCGGAATTATGCTTCCAGAAGCTGTCTTGTCTACATTCTCTAAAGATAACTTCTCCATCTACCGAATTACAGATTGCCATGTGACGACCACCACCGCATTGATTACCCCGAAAGACCGCCACATCTCCAGGGCCGCCCAGCACTTTAAAGACCTTTTAGTGCAGTGAGTGAGGTTGAAGCGATGTGGGTGGGCGGCAGAAAACGGTCTATATGATTACTTACCCATATATGACATTAGCGTGAGGTGAAAGAAAGTCACTCACCCTTCACATTCAAATGCCAACATGCAATCGGCATGAGCCATGCCGATGAAAGTTCGGTTTATTTTCGGCACCTTGGGTGCCGATAGTTGCTAGCTCTTGAGGTTTATTTGGGTAAACAGGGGGAAGTTCGATGGAGAAACGAACGTTCACAGATTGCCTAGTCTGATGTAAACTGCGGTGTTCTAAATCGATCTAGATCGCAGATCTCCTATAAATTCCCAAAAATGAACATCCATCGCCACCGCCGGTGTTGAAATTCGTGAAAAACGATCTAGATCACCAGGAAAACGATCTAGATCGCCCAGTTTCTGGTAAAATCCACTTTTTTAATGCGATCTAGATCGTTTCGGGCGTGATCTAGATCGCGGATCTCCTAGGTATTACCAAAATGATGCGGAGATGTTTGGGCGAGCAATCCCCACCCCATCCACGTATACATCCTCGAAGTTTCACATGTCCGGGCCTCCCGCGATCACTCCCCCCCATTTAAAAAACGGATGTCCAATATTGGACATCCGTCAGATAGTCAATCTTTTTATTCGGCTACTTTGACGAGTTGTTTCCCGATGTTCTCGCCTTCAAAGAGGCCGAGGAAGGCACGGGGTACGTTTTCAAAACCTTCATGAATGGTCTCTTCAAACTGAATATCTCCGTTTTTTAGCCCTTCGGCTAGTGCTTGGTAAGCTTCTTTATATTTGTCAGCGAAGTCAGCAACGAGAAATCCTTGCATCTTCACTCTCGACTTAATCAGGAAGGATTGGACACGAGGTCCGAAGTTTTCTTCTTTTTTTGTGTTGTTGTAGGCGGATATAGCACCGCAAACGGGTACTCTGGCAAAGGTGTTTAATCTTGGCCAGATATGATCACTGATTTCTCCGCCGACATTTTCGAAGTAGACGTCAATGCCATCTGGACACTGTTCATCGAGCGCGTGCTCCAAATTGTCTTCTTTATAATTGATGGTCGCATCAAAACCGATGGAGCTTAGGTAGTCTTGCTTCTTTTTGGAACCGGTAATGCCAATGACGCGAGCGCCTTGTTTCTTGGCTAATTGGCCAGCTACAGAGCCGACAGCTCCAGCAGCACCAGAGATGACGACGGTTTCGCCAGCTTTGGGTGCACCGATTTCATACATGCCAAAATAGGCGGTGAGTCCTGGCATCCCGAGCACGCCAAGGGCATGTGAAGCAGGGGCGCCGGCAAGTTGTAGCTTGCGAACATTCTTCCCTGCTGTTGTGTTGTATTCAGCCCAATTGAGGGAACCTGTGACGACGTCACCTTCGGCTAACCCTTCTGACTTTGACTCCACGACTTCAGCTACGATGCCACCGTTAAGCGGTTCGTCAACTTGAAAAGGTTCAACGTAAGACTTGGCTGATGACATTCTGCCACGCATATATGGATCGACGGAAAGATACAGTGTTTTTAGTAACACCTCTCCGTCCTTTGGCTTTTGAACTTCCGCTTCATGAAAATAAAAGGTATTTTCGGTTGGAACACCAACCGGTCGTTCTTTTAGTCGTATTTGTTTCATTGTGAGCACCTCCGTCCAATCACTATTCCTTCAAATACGTAAGTTTAAACCATGCCTACTTGTTGAGTTATGCTTGGAGGCTTCTTGTCGTACAACAATATGCTCCTTTATATTTTAACTCTCGTTTGAAAGCGCCTGAGGTAAAAATCTCCCCATTAAATCAACTGTGGTAAGGTTTCTCTTAATTTATGAGGGATATTACTGCAAATCTTACAATAGAAAGCCCAATGGTACGATTTCAGCCTAAAATGCGGGCAATGCGGAGAGAATCTTACCATGAGAACGCGCCCTCCCAATCGAACCCCCGCTCGTCCATGTTAAATAACATCGTACAAAAGCGACACCCCCATTCATGAACAATGACTGGGGGTGTCGCTTTTTATATTTTTCATCGTGCTTATTTCTTACTTCCACCTTTGCTTCCGCCTTTTCCACCACCGCCGCCTTGCAAGGAGAACAGGTTGGAATCAATGGAAAAGGTGAGGCGTTCGCGATCGCGCTGGCGTTTTAATGCTAGCTGGATCATGTCATGTGTGAGTGTCTGAAAGTCTTTGCCGGCAGGCTCCCACAAGTAGAAGGAAAGGGACCCTGGAATTGTGTTAATTTCATTCACGTAGACGGAGTCGGTCGTTTCATCGATCATGAAATCGATGCGCGATACGCCACCACAACCGAGGGCTTTGAATGTGCGCACTCCTAGTGATTGGATTTCTTCTGTGCGTTCATCAGAAACCGGAGCAGGGATGATGCGATCGGTGCTTTCCATTCCGCCACTCGTCCCTTTTGAACCTCCACTTGATTTGCTGCCGCCGTTTGAACTGCCTTGATATTTATCTGCATAGCTAAGGATTTCTTCTGTCTTTAATACTTCTTCGAGTACCGATGCTTCAGCGTGCTCTGTGTCTCCGAGAACTGAGCAGTTAATCTCCTTTAGTTCCCCGATGAGTGGTTCAATGACGAGCTTACTAGCGTATTCTAACGCTTCTTCTACAGCGGTCTCTAGCGATGTGCGGTTTCTAGCAATTCCAATGCCAACACTGGAACCGAGGTTCGCGGGTTTGACAATCGCCGGGTATCCCAACTTCTCTTCGACTTGGGTAACAACGGCCTCCATGTCTTCATCCCATTCGCGCCCATAAAACCATACGTCATCGAGCACAGGCAATCCTTCATTACGAAGAACTTGCTTCATCGTGATTTTGTCCATACCCGCCGCAGAAGCCCCAACGTCACAACCGGTATATGGGATGTTCATGAGTTCAAATAACCCTTGCAAAACCCCATCTTCGCCGAATGTTCCGTGGAGAACTGGAAACGCGACATCAATTTGACCCGCTTCGCGTTTGCCAAATCGTGGTACAGGCAACTTTTGCAAAATGATGCCACCATTTTCTGCGGCAATCGGTGTGACGACCGTTGATTCTTGCAAAAGGTTCTTCAAGTCTTTGTACGCTTCAATATCAAGCAGTGATTCCCCTGTATACCACGTGCGGTCTTTACTAATATAGATCGGAACCGGTTCATAACGGTCCGTGTCCATCGCATGAATGGCTTGGAGTCCTGAAATGACCGACACTTCATGCTCTACAGAAATCCCGCCGAAAAAAACACCTACTCTAGTTTTCATCGCATTCATCTCCGTTCAGTCTTACTCTTCAAATGTGTCCGGCAAGTCATTCTCTAACAGAACGACGGAAGGTTCCGTGGCCGTCACGTCTCGCATCTTCGCGAGTGCATCTTGCAAATTCGACGCGACATAATACTTGTCTTCTGAATACCCCGCTTCTTGAAGTCCATCTTGCAGCGGGATGGTCTGCTTTTTACCGACAAGGATAATGTAATCACACACATCTGCAGCATGCGTTGCCAAACGTTTATTCAATTCATATTCACGATCGCCAAGTTCGATCATCCCTGGCGTAATCAATATTTTCTTCTCGGGCATGTATCCGAGAACTTCTACTGCCATCTTTGATCCTGATGGGTTCGAGTTGAAACTGTCATCAATAATCGTGAGTGTATCGCTCGTTCGTTTCAGTTCAAGTCGATGCGCAACAGGGGCAACACCTTTAATCGCGCGGGCAATGACGTCAAGCGGAATATTCTTCTCCGCACCAATGGCAACCGCAGCAAGGATATTATAAATGTTGTGACGCCCGAGCAGTTTCGTTTGAATCTCAACACTCGTTCCGTCATATTTTTCGACAGTAAACGTCGTTCCTTTACCTGAATACGTGATATTCGTCGCCCGGTAGTGTAAGTCTTCAGCATCGATTCCGTAATACATCGTGCGTACACTATTCACTTGCGGATACGCGCGGATGTTGTCGTCATCTTTATTCAAAAATGCCGTCCCGTCGTGCGGCAGTGTTTCAACAAGCTCAAACTTCGTTTTCTTAATTGTTTCCAACGTCTTAAATGTCTCAAGATGCTGTTCACCGATCGCCGTCACGATCCCGTATTTCTGGTTAACGAGTGTACAGATTTCTTCAATGTCGTGCTCTTGCTTGGCACCCATCTCAGCAATAAAAAGATCGTGGTACGGCTTTAATTGTTCACGAATGGTCCGCGTGACGCCCATCTTTGTGTTGTAACTTTCAGGTGTCATTAACACATTATATTTGCTTGCGAGCACCGCTTTTAGGATATGCTTCGTACTCGTTTTCCCGTAACTTCCAGTTACCCCAATGACTTCTAAGTTCGGCATGTCACGTACGATCCGCTCGGCATCGTGGAAGTAATATTGGTTAATTTGTAACTCAATCGGCATCGTAATGACGTTCGCCACCATGACGATAAAGTACGCAAGAAATGTTGCAACCGCAAGGATTGCAATGAATAGACCCATCGTAAACGTGCCACCAGCGCTCCACCAGAACGCACCTAAAAAGATGAGCAAGTAAACGAGACCAATGGCCGTTAACAGTCGCTTCACTCTTGATGTATAGACGAGCTTTTTCTTCTCTTCAGTCTGAGGGCGCAGTGCAGTCAATGATGCAAACACGATAATTGCCCAAGCAGCAATCACGTAAAAGGATATGTTTTCAGAGAGCGGCAGTGCGATCAAAGACAAGAGTGGCAACAAATCCCATAAGCGAAATGCTTTCTTTGTATTTCCTTTCATCCAGCGGAAATAACGTTCATTACGATATGAGTTGAGCTGCAACATATGGACATTCCGTTTCAGACGGATGATTGTGTATAATGCCCAGGCAATGGCAAGTAGTAGGATGAGCAGACTTTCCATATGTTTAGATGGCCTCCTTGTCTTTTTCGAGGAAATGATTAATGACAATCAAAAACTCTTGGAGGTTATCGAGGTATGAAAAATGCCCTGCACCTTTAAGGACGACCAGTCCAGCGTTAGGAATTAACTTCTCCATCTTTTCACCGTCGGAAACAGGAGTGTCATCATCCTTCTCCCCCCATACGAGTAGGGTTGGGACCGTGACCTTTGGCATAAGATGCTGCAAATCTTCATTGACAACCCGCACGAGTGTCTGTTGCATCACCCCGGATGCGTTTTGATAATCGGTTGAGCCGACCTTTTTCTTCATACTAGAGAGAATCTCTTCTTTACGTGATCGAAGGCCCGGTAAGCTCAGTATTTTCTTTGCCGTTTTAAATGAATAGACTTTCATATAGTAGTTCAGTTTGCGTTTCGGTTTCACACCGGCACTGTCAACGAGAATGACTTTGTTTACCGGATGTTCAGACGCATAGCGGATCGATACACGCCCACCATTGGAATGACCGATCAAAATTGGATCTTCTATGTTTTGTTTCAGTATAAATTCTCTAAGCATTTTCGCAAAGTCATCTGAACCCCAAGGCTTTGGTGGCTCTTCACTTTCTCCAAATCCGGGAAGGTCGATGGACCATACTTTAAAATGTTGTTCAAGGTTTCGATGAACTGGGCCAAAGGCTTGAATATTGGCTCCCCAACCGTGAAGGAGCAGGACGTCTTTTCCTTCGCCCGAGCAATGGAAATGAACCTGCTTTCCATGAATATCTATAAACACGTTATTACGCCCCATTCTATTGTTAAAGCATGCGTGCAGACGACGCTCATTCTCCTATCATAACACAGCACATACTTCGTTGGCTTTTTATTTTATTTTACATGATGCCAGTGAGTAACAAAAGAAGATTTGCTTCACTTTCAGCGTATGTCACGAATCGTTCACTGTTGAACAATTCTTGATTCACTTTATCAAAAAAATAAGCCCCGCCAAAGATGCGGAAGGCTTATTTCTATCGGGATAGTGTCTGGAAAAACGTATAACGGTCGCCTCTGTACACAGAATCGACAAACTCAAAAGCTTCTCCTGTTTCTAGGTATGATGTTTGTTTCATTCTCATCACGACGCTGCCTTCAGAAATACCTAGCCGTTTCGCTTCCTGTCTTGTAGCTACACTTGCTTCGAACGATTGCTCTGCAGAGACAATCTCGAAACCTGCACGCTCTACCGCCGAATAAAATGACGACTCGACGTCGGTTCTTTTTAGTGTAGGAAAAAGGGATCGCGGAATCCACACCGTTTCGATGCACATCGGTTCTTCATTTGCGAGGCGGACTCGTTTAATTTGAACAACTTTTGCACCTTCTGCCACGCTAAGTTGTATGGTCACCTCGCTCGGAGCGCTAACCTCTTCAAAAGCAAGAAAGTGACTGCCTGGTGAGAAGCCCCGCTCGCGCATCTCTTCGGTAAAACTCGTTAAATCTTTCATGACGTGCGTCATTTTTTTGGCACTTACAAACGTGCCTTTGCCTTGTTGCCGGTACAAGATGCCTTCTTGGACGAGGTTGTTCAACGCTTGGCGAACGGTCATGCGACTAATGCTATAACGCTCAGCGATCTCTCGTTCAGGAGGTAAAACTTCGTGTTCTTCTAACTCGCCTTCCTGAATTTGCTCTTTCATGCTTTGTTCGAGTTGATAATAGATGGGGATTTTCGATTGTTTATCAATCATCACTTCGTCGCCATACTCTCATCCAACTCCACAGCGGCTGCTTCGTCAATAAATAGCGTCACTTTCGGGTGGTTTTGCAATACTGTCGCTGGATGGTTTGGATTTGGCGCCTCACTGATCATTTTTCGCACTGCTTCCGCTTTATCCGCCCCAGAGACGAGAACGAGAATTTCTTTTGCTTCTAAAATTGTCGAGATGCCCATCGTAATTGCTTCGCTTGGCACTTCTTCTAATGTGTCAAAATAACGGGCATTCGCTTCTCGCGTCTGCTCATCGAGTTCGATGCGATGCGTACGTGAATCAAACGACGTATTCGGTTCATTAAAGCCGATGTGTCCGTTGTGCCCGAGACCGAGTATTTGCAAGTCAATTCCTCCGCTCAACTGAATCTGCTGCTCATAGTTCAGACATTCTTGTTCAATGTCACGAGCCTTTCCATTTGGCAGATGGGTGTGGTCTGTACGCACATCCACATGGTCAAACAAGTGCTTCTTCATATACGCATGATAGCTTAGTGGGTGGTCATCGTTAAGACCGATATACTCATCGAGATTAAACGTCGTCGCATGTTGAAAAGATAACTCTCTCCGGTAATATTTTTCAACTAAATAGCGGTACATCCCTTCAGGTGTGCCGCCAGTGGCTAAACCTAACACAATTTTAGGATTGTGGAGCATTTTTTTTGCGATTTGTTCGGCAGCTGCTCCGCTCATTTCTTCATAATCTTTCATCACATATACGTTCATTTTGACCCCTCCTCAAATCGCAATTGTCCCGCGCACCAAGTCTCTTGCAGCACGTCTTGCCCAAACAGCACAACATCGGCATCAAAGCCCGCCGCAACGTTTCCTTTTCTATTAGAGATGTTCAGCGCTTTTGCTTGGTTCCAAGACGTCATCTTGGCAACGTCTTCCCACGATGCATCCGTAAACGTGCGCATGAGCCGAACAGCATCGTTCATTCGCAAAACACTGCCTGCCAACGTGCCGTCTTCAAGCGTCGCTTTCTCACCGTGCACACGTACCGTTTGTCCCCCTAAATCATAATCGCCATCAGGCATTCCTTTCGCGCGCATCGAATCGGTAATTAAGAACAAACGGTCCGAACCGATGGCTTGAAATGCGCTCCTCACCGCTCCTGCCTTGCTATGCATCCCGTCAACAATCAATTCACTTTTTAATGAAGGGAACGTAAACGCTGCCCCGACGACACCTGGCGCCCGGTGGTGCAGTCCTGGCATGGCATTGTACAAATGAGTCACGTGCATCGGTTTATCTTGAACAAGTTGCTCCAACGTTTCGTAATCAACGGTCGTATGTCCAATCGATGCGATCACTCGTTCATCGTTGCATTTTTGCAAAAGTTTGTTTGCGCCTTCGATCTCGGGGGCGAGCGTAACGATCCGGATTGTACCGTCGGCAGCTCGTTGGAACTCTGCAAACATCTCTACGTCTGCACGTTCTATATGCTGGAGCGGTTGAGCGCCACGCTTGTCAGGGTGAATAAACGGGCCCTCTAAATGCACACCTAGTAACTCAGCAGACCCAAGCTTTTTCACCGACTGGGCACACTGCTGGAGCGCTTGTACAGTTCGAGCCTTACTGCTCGTTATCGTTGTCGCTAAATAGGCGGTCGTTCCTTCCGTCGGCAATTTTTCTCCGAGGGTTGTGAACACGTCTTCGGTTGCGTCCATCACATCGACACCGTAGCCACCGTGAATGTGCACGTCAATGAATCCTGGCAACGCTGTCGTATCGTCATCATACGTGCGGACCGGAATATGTGCAGGAAAACTCGTTTTGTCGTTCTTACCAACATAAACAATCTTGCCGTTACGCATGTGAATATACGCGTTGTCCATAAACAAACCATCCGAAACGACATTCAATCCCGCTAGAATTACTTCCCGCAACGCTCTCACCTCTTTTCTTGTAACATATCACTATGACTTCTAGTTGTCTAGACCAATATTTTTATGTTTTAACGATGGACATGCCGGGAACACTCCTTGTAGCGACAATGAAGGAGGAAACAATTCATGAAAGTAGATGCACTATATATGGATGGTGGCAAAGCCATTACATTTCGCACAGGAGAATTAAACGTAACAGAAAATGATCAATGGAACGGCGTATTTCACGCAGTTGATGAGCAGAACTTGATCTTTGATGCCGTCAGCTCTAAGAAAACCTTTGACTTTAAATTCGAAACGAGCGAAGGTACGTTCGAAGGACCTGCCTTTGTTTCTGATATTGATAGCGAGAAAACAGAGAACATCGTTTATATTCAAAGCACAGGCAACCTGAAACAGAAATAATGATAAACCCCGTCTAAACACAAGTGTTTGGACGGGGTTTTTGTATGGCGCGGGGCAAAACTCTGCTCAAGTTGAACAAATCTGCGCTAAGCCTTTTCCTGATTTGCACAGTTGATTGTTGCTTTCCAATGGAGGAGGATAGTTGTACTCCAGAGCACAAGGGCAACATCGGTGGCTAAAAGACAGCCACCGTGTTTTCTATGCAGTCCGGACTATAAGTGCAACATCGGTGGTCAAAAGACGACCACCGTGTTTTCTATGTACTCCAGAGCATAAGGACAACACGGTTTACTTTTCTGCCTACTGGCTAAGGTGTAGAAAAAGAAGCCCAAATGTCTCATAAGTTCATATTTGTGACAGTTTGGAAAGGAAAAGTCATCGTTTTAAACGCGGATGCGCACATAAACGGAGTCAACGGTCACAAATCGCGATATATGTGACCGTTGAGGGCTGAAAGTGCCCAGTTTGCGGGCTGGATTGTCACTTAAGTAAGAGGTCATCACATGCTTGTGCCAGGTGGTGACCATCAGTCACGTCTTTTTACCTTTTGGCAAACGTTTTCCATGTTGCCCGCAACCCTTGCAGTGTCGACGTGAGATGAACTTCAACAGACAATACGTAGGCGTTTGCCCGTAAAGACCGATCTCGGTCATCCGATTCAGTGAATTTCTTTCGTTCAACTCATATAGTTTCGGGAAAATTGCTGTTTTTTCAGTGGGCAACGAGGAACTAGAGCGCAGACGACAGGGCGTTCATAACCACACTCATGCCTTTTATTTTGATTTACGAAATGTTTTCCGTGTTCTTCTCTTCAGAAAGCGGTATCATGATGATGAAGAGGTGGAATTATGGATAGCCAAAGAAAGAAAAAACTTGTACTCTTACTCGCGATTTTACTTACATTTACTGTGATTAATGGAACGATGTTTAACGTAACCATTCCCGATATAGCCGAAACGTTCGGGCTCTTGCCTTCGCAAGTCAGTTGGGTAATGACTGGTTACATTCTCGTATATGCGATTGGGTCGGTCATGTACGGAAAGCTTGCGGACATGGTGCCGTTAAAGACGTTACTTACAGTTGGAATTCTTCTATTCTCGCTCGGATCCGTGCTCGGGTTTTTATCGCCCAACTACGGAACACTACTCGCCGCCCGCATTCTCCAAGCTCTAGGTGGCGCCGCTATCCCAGCCCTTGGCTTTATCATTCCGTCTCGCTATTTTGATACCGATCGAGGGAAAGTGTTCGGGATTATTTCGTCAACGGTGGCCTTTGCTTCAGGGATTGGTCCCATTGCTGGTGGCATGATTGGCGGGGTGCTTGAATGGCGATACTTGTTCCTCGTGCCGGCGACGGCTTGCTTAGCCATTCCGTTATTCCGCAAATGGTTGCCTGACGAGCGTGTACAATTCCAAAAAATTGATTACATTGGTGCAATCCTCGTCTCGGTATTTGTCTCGACGTTACTGCTATTTGTCACGTTGTTCGTCTGGTCATTACTGTTTGTATCGATCTTGTCGTTTTTAATACTCGCTTTTCATCTTAATCGAAGCGACGTGCCGTTTATCGACCCGGCATTACTCAAAAATCGAAAATACGCCATCACCTTACTCACAAGTTTTTTCGGTACGAGTGTGATGTTTGGCCTCATCTTTGTATTGCCGATTATGATGCGTGACCTTTATGACACAACTACGATTGGCATCGGCATGGTGCTGTTCCCAGGGGCAATGGCTGCAGGAATTCTCGGTCGCTACGGAGGTATGGTCATTGACCGGCGCGGAAGTGTGTATGTACTAAGGATCGCCCTCATCGTCATTTCCATCGGCGTATTTCTAATTAGCGTGTTTACCGGCTTCTCCTTATGGCTCGTTGCAGCAGCTGTATTTGTCGCATACATCGGTTTTCCACTGCTGCAAAGTGCAACCGCAAACCTTCTATCCACATTGCTTGATCGGCAAACGACAGGCATTGGCATGGGGCTGTTTAACTTATGTAACTTCATATCGGGTGCGTTTAGCAGTGCAATTTTCGGGAGCTTGCTTGACACTACGAGCGTGACGTATTCAATTAACCCGTTGAATCCTCACGGACCTCATTCGATTTATAGCAACCTTTACTTTGCGCTCTCCCTCATTGCCGTCGTTGCACTCGTCTTGTTTCTTTGGATTTATTATGATCGATCTAAAAAAACGACTACGACTAGCGCTCCGCTGTCGTAATCGTCAATTCCCGCGCACCGAGCGATTGGGCGAATTTCTCAAGGGCGGAAACGACCATGTCGTTTTCGCCCACACCTTCATACGTCGTCATATAAAGTCGACCGTTTGCCCGGTCAAAATAAGGATCAACCTTGCCAATGAGCGTGTCTCCGACGAGAACCGGCATCGTATAGGGACCGTACATTCTTTTCGTTTTCGGAACATAGATTTCCCATCGGTAGAAAAAGTCAAACAACTCCTCCACCCGTTCCCTTCGCCACAACAAGTTGTCCAATGGGGATAGGAAGCGTACGTGTTCATGAACGTCCGCGTGTTCACAAGCGACAAGTTGCTCAGCGTCTGCTTCCAGCACATAATACGGGCGGTCTACCCCCTCGATCTGCACTTCAAAGAGCTCACGCTTTCTTTTGCGTTCGGCTAACGTTTCTTTACGCGCCTGCGCATTTAACTTTTGCCAACCTAGTCGCGGATCTCTCGCGTCAAACAACCGGTACGCCCGCAAATATTTGTCCATAAGCAAGGCGTCTGCTTCTTCGATGCTAATCATGTCTGCTTCTTTTTGAATCGCTTCGGGAATCCACTGATCTGTTCGGGCATAATGCCGAATTGACTTTTCCCGGCCACTCACTTGAATGTCACCACATTCAAATAAAATGCGTAACGCATGGGTCGTTTCTTTCGTTGACGCACGTGTTGGATGGTCCCAACCGCCGACGACTTTTCGCTCCGCCAAAAATGCCGTTGCGGGAAGAGGTCCTTCCTGCTGGAGTCGATCCAAAATATCTGCAATCGATTCGCGGTAGTTTCCCCGCTCTCCCCGCCATTGTTCTTGTAAACGCACCCGCTTTCCTTTTAACAACGGGTAATCTTTCATCGGTAACAGGCACGCTGCATTTGCGAAGTATTCAAACGCACGCTTTTCACCTAAAGCATCTGTATAATTCGTCACACTGTATTCTTTTATTCGATTCATTAACACAAGGTGATGGTTCTTTTCAACGACACTGACAGGATCCAATTGTACCGCTTCGAGTTGATCCAATACGTCATCAACGCTTCCGAGTGGTTTCGGGAGAAGCGACTGAACTAAAAAACGCCTTGCTGCGTGCTACTTACTCCAATGTCTGCCATCACGCTTCCTCATTTCTTCCCAGCGATGCCCCCAATGATTGGTCGGCCCTTGACCTTGTCCGAGCTCCAACGGATTGGAAATGGCACTCGTAATAAAGGTTTTCCCACGAGTGATACTCTCTTCCATGTCTAACCCTTCAGCAAGGCCAGCTGCAATTGCAGCTGCATACGTACAGCCACTTCCGTGTGTATGCACCGTATCAAACCGTTTCGCCGTATATTTTTTGAATGCGTGCCCATCATACAAATAGTCATCGGCTTCTCCTTTATAGTGCCCTCCTTTAATGAGAGCAGCGCGACAGCCGTATTCTTCAACGAGCATTTTCCCTGCTCGCTTCATGTCTTCTACGGTTGTAATTGTAAGTCCTGTTAACGCTTCAGCTTCTGGCAAGTTCGGAGTCACAACTGTTGCAAGAGGCAATAGCTGTTCTCTAACCGCCTTTCTGGCGTCTTGAGAAATAAGCTCATGGCCACTTGAGGCAACCATGACGGGATCGAGCACGAAATGATTTACATCATATTCTTGGAGCTTCTTTGCGACAAGCGCAATCACCTCTGGGTTTGATAGCATTCCTGTTTTCACAGCGTCAGGGCGAATATCGTCAAACACGACATCAATTTGGCTTTCGACGAAATCAAGATCCATATCGACAAATGAAAACACACCGGTCGTATTTTGGCTCACAACGGACGTAATGACGCTCATGCCAAATACACCTAGCTCCTGAAAGGTTTTCAAGTCCGCTTGAATCCCCGCTCCACCTGTTGGGTCTGTTCCTGCAATCGTTAATGCTTTTGAAATCATTCGTTATCCTCCAATACTATAGATGCGCAAAAAAGAAAAAGCCCCTGAACGCACAGGAGGCTTGACACATACTACACAATCGTCAGCCACTTTCCTCCGCCGTTTTTCGGATCAGGTTCAAAGGGTTTCCGTTTAAACATCTCTCAGCGCTTACTCGCGCACCCCTAGTGGTATATTTTCATCCATTTTAGCATACATCTTTTAGGATGTGGCAATCATTACATGGTACGATATGGATGAACATTGGCTCATAAGGAGGTTGTTAATGGATATACTGCCGATTATTCTTAGTTTACTCGTTTTTTTGAATATGATTCTTGCAGCAATCATTGTATTTATGGAGCGCAAAGACATCCATGCAACATGGGCCTGGTTATTAATCTTAATGTTTCTTCCCTTTATCGGATTTGTTTTATATCTTATACTCGGCCAAAACTTGAGCCGAAAACGGCTTTTCAATTGGGATGGCATTGAGAAGATTGGCCTTAAAGACAGTATCGATGCACAGCTTCGCACACTTGAGGACAACACGTTTGCCTTTCGTAATGAAACCGAACAAAACAACAGCAACTTAATTACGATGCTCTTGCGCAGTGACGGAGCATTGCTTACACAAAACAATGATATTGACGTGTTTACTGATGGCGTTGACAAGTTCTCTGAGCTTCTAGCAGACATTGCGACCGCCAAAAATCATGTGCACATGCAGTATTACATCTTCCGAAATGACTTAATCGGGAAGCGGATCATTCATTTGCTCACCGAAAAGGCTCAAGCTGGCGTGCGTGTGCGCATTCTGTACGACGATATGGGTTCAAGAAAATTAGCACGAAAACATTTTCGTGAACTGATCGACGCAGGTGGCGAAGTTGGGGTATTCTTTCCTTCGCGTATTCCCTATATGAATTCCCGACTAAATTATAGAAATCACCGAAAAATCGTCGTCATTGACGGGAGTATCGGTTACGTCGGGGGATTTAACGTTGGTGACGAATACCTAGGCCGCACGAAAAAATTCGGGTATTGGCGTGACAGTCATCTTCGGATCCGAGGCTCCTCAGTTAAAGCCTTGCAGACCCGGTTCATTCTTGACTGGAACCAAGCATCAAAGGCTCATGAAATTCATTATGATGATCTTTATTTTCCTCCCGTCAAATCAAGGGGTGACATTGCCGCACAAATCGTTTCTAGTGGTCCAGATACAGAAGCTGAGGAAATTAAAAATGGTTACATTAAGCTCATCACTTCTGCACGAGAATCGGTTTATATTCAGACGCCTTACTTAATCCCTGATTCAAGCCTGCTTGATGCGCTTCGAATTGCGGCTCTTGCTGGTAAAGACGTTCGCATTATGATCCCAAATAAGCCGGACCATATCTTCGTCTATTGGGCAACGTACTCTTACATGGGTGAACTATTAAAAACTGGCGTCCGCTTTTTCATCTACGATGCTGGGTTTATTCATGCCAAGATGATTGTCGTTGACCGAAGTGTCGGCTCCATCGGAACCGCAAACATCGATGTGCGCAGCTTCCGATTGAATTTCGAAGTGAATGCTTTCATGTATCACGCAGCATTAGGTGAGAAGCTGGCCGCCATCTTTGAGAACGACCTCCTTCACTGCTCAGAAATGACCGCTCAACGTTATCATGATCGTAGCCTTTATATTCGCTTTAAAGAATCTGTCAGTCGTCTGTTGTCTCCAATTCTTTAAAACGCTTCTTTATTTATAGTGACCGCCCAGTTTTTGTGAACGAATTAATGCTTGCCCGCCTTCGGTCAATGATACTGCCCGTAATACAGTCGCGGACCCGTAGCGGTTTTTCAGCCCGTCGATCGTGAAATTCAAACGCTCGCGGTCGACATCGTCTGTAAACAAGCTGAGCTGTCTCGCCTCATCGCTCACGAGCCCATCTAACCCAATACCTAAGCTACGAATGGCGTCACGATTCCAATGGGTCAAAAACAGTTGTTTGGCGGCCCGGTAGATGACACCTCCGTCATTCGTAAGCTCAGGCAACTTCACTTGACGGTGAAACCCAGACGGCATTTGAAAATGATTGTGCCCGCGGGCGCCCATCGTTACCGTTCCTCCAAGACACCCGTTCGCTCTCACGCGCCGCGCAACTTCATCCGCAAGTTCCATAAGCACCGTATGAATATCATCCCAACTTCGATAGTCTTTCGGTAACGTCATATGATGACCAATCGCTTTTCTCCGGACGTGCGTATCCAGCTTGACCGGTGATTCGTCTTCACCATGCGCGGTGCGCCAAAGGAGCTCCCCATTGATGCCCCACCGCTTCTTCATATCCGTAAGCTCAGCACCAGCAAGCTGCCCAATTGTGCGGATGCCCATATCGCGAAAGTGCTTCCCCATTCGCTTCCCTACGCCAAATAGTGAATCGATTGGTAGCGGCCACAGCCGTTGCTGCAAGTTCTCAGGATGCAAAAAGAAAATTCCGCCCGGTTGCTTTTTGGAAAAATGGTCGCACGCCATCTTCGCCATCACTTTATTCGGGCCGATTCCTACTCTTGCAACCATCCCGGATTCTCTCCTCACCTTTGTGATCACTTCTTCGGCAAGATCTTCCGGGCTGCAATTGTGACGGTGAATCGCATCCGTCATATCGACAAAAATCTCGTCAATGCTGTACGGTTCCACTAAATCTGTGTACATTTCAAGCGAACTGGCGATGGCGACGGACACATCTAAGTACAGTTGCATGCGTGGCTTGAGCACAACTAAATGAGGACATTTCATCTCCGCTTCCCAGAGCGCCTCGGCAGTCTGAACGCCCCATTTCTTCGCAACCGGACAGGCCGCAAGAATAACCCCACTGCGGATCTTCGGGTCACCAGCAACGACGACCGGCTTGTCATCCAAATCCGGGCGAGACAGCTTCTCCATGTTGGCAAAAAACGATTGCATATCGATGAGAAATACGACACGATCTTTCATGATGACTCACCCCACCTTTGATATATACAGTATACCAAACGTACGTTCTTATCACACTAGAAAATTTTATGCGATCATACACCGACAGAGTGGGGGAGGATAAGGCGCTCGGGCGGAAGGAGCGGGTGCACATCGGTTGACCTGCGCGCAAGTTTGCTACGGATGGCAGGAAAAGAATGAAGAAAACGAAAACAGGAGAGCTGATCTAAGACTGGGCGGAAGGACAAACGACCGATCTCGCCACGAGCATGGAAACTGTTACCGAGTTCAGGCGAAGCGACAATAACAATAGATGAAATGGGCAACTTGAGCACAGACCTCCGGGCGCGAGAAGCACCGCTGAAAGGGTGACGGGATATCGAGCTGACGACCGTCGGCACCAAAGGTGCCGAAGCCAGAGCGCTGTGAGCAAAGTGCACGGTCGGTGTGCAATACATCTGCGCGCAAGTTGAAGCAAACTGCGATCAAGTTTGCGAGAAACGATAGAAAATGACCCGAAAACGTGTAAACTTGCGCGCAAAATGTAAAAACTAGCGCGCAGATTGCGCGTCCAGACGTAGTGAGCCGCCCGCCAGGAGGCGGGCAACCGAACGCCCTTATCCTGAAAATATCCCAAACCCCATCATAAAGCGGGCTATGGGGGAATTTCTAAGCAAAAGTAGCCATGGTACGACTTGAATCCCCACATAGAAGTCTAAAAATCCAACATAGGCGGGTTTATGTTGGATTTTTGGGTACGTTTCGACTTATCGCCCCTACAAATACCCACATAAAAAAAGCCCACCCTCTTGGTCGGGTGGGCTAACTTCATTAACGTTACACATGACCAAGAGCGTACCGGTCTTTTTGAAACATTTTAATTGCGATCCATAGCACAATTACGGTTGCCACCAAGTTTGAGCCAATCGTGGCAGTGTACTCTGGCAAACCAATGACAGATGTGCCCGCCGTGATGCCATAAATTAAGGCACTCACGTTCAATGCAGGTACAAAGAACATCCAGATCGACCAGCTAGACAACGGCGCTGTAAGTAAATAGATTGGTGCGGCAAGCCAGGCGAACATTACAGGTGTAGACATGTTTTGCGCATCTTTGTACGAAGCGGTTGAGACGCTGATGACGACGAGCAAAGCGGCATTAAGCGCAGCAAAAGCAAGCAGCGATAACGTCAAGAACAGAGCGATCGACAGCAGTTGATCACCGGCAATGATAACCCCACTTTGGTGAAAGGCGTTTGCGAATAGTACAGACCCAGCAAACACAATCACACCACTAATGAAATTAATAACGGTGATGACCACCCATTTCGATATGACAATTTGTGATCTGCGTAGCGGTGCCATTAAGAGTGATTCCATTGTTTGCTTCTCTTTTTCGCCAGCAAACAAATCAACCGCCGCTGGAAAACCTGCCATCAAAACTGTAATGAGCAAGATGAAGGTGAAAAAGTAAGCAACGGACGGAACCGAACGCTCATCAACTCCGATCGGCTCACTGTCCCAATTGTAGACCGTCAACTGTTCCTCACTCAGTCCGGCAGACTGAAGAACGTCACTGCGATGAGTTGCTTCATACTGCTCCCAAACATTCATCAGCTCTCGTTCCACATGAGAAACAACCGGACTCGCATAGTCCCCTTTCGCGGTGAGTTGCTCCTCATCGGCTTCAACCCACAAGTCAATATCACCATCTTCTAACAACGCTTCACCACGGTCCGTTTGTAAGAAGTGCCAATCCTCGTGGGACTGCTGCAAAGCTTCAGAAAGTTCATCATCCAAATCCGGATCGAGACCGACAATAACATCATCTGTCCCAGCGCCGCCTAAAAAGAAAATCATGACAAATACGAGAAGTACGGGCGCAAAAACACTCAGCAGGAGCGTACGCTGATCGCGGAGCGCATCCTTCATTTCTTTTTTTATAATCGCGATCATTTCACACGACCTCCTCTAGCCAAGGTCGCCATCATGATCATATTCAAATTATCTGTTTCTTCGTGAGCGTATAATTCCTCCATCGATCCGTGGAAAAGCAACGACCCTCGATGTAGGATCATGACACGATCACAAAGCATTTGTACTTCTTCCATGAGATGGGTGGAAAAAACGATCGTCCGTTGTTCACTTTTGAGCTGTAGCACCTTCTCACGGAACATGT
Organism: Geomicrobium sp. JSM 1781026; assembly: GCF_041949955.1. NCBI lineage: Bacteria > Bacillati > Bacillota > Bacilli > Caryophanales > Geomicrobium > Geomicrobium sp. JSM 1781026. The sequence goes on from NZ_JBHFQF010000008.1 coordinate 204,901, forward strand.
TTGCGGACGTGATGTCCAGTCCTGTCGTCGGTTCGTCAAACAGATAGAAGGACGGGCTATGTATCATTGCCCGGGCAATCGCTACTTTCTGACGCATGCCTTTAGACAGTTTCTCCACGCGCACATCGAGAAAATCGCGCATGCCGAGTTCATTGCTCAACTTCTCAATTCGTTGCTTTGTTTCTTGATTCGGGATTTTGAAAAGAGCCGCATAGTATTCCAAATGCTCACGGGCGGTCATGCGGTTGTATAAGCCTGTGTCACTTCCAAAGTGGACACCGATTGATTTACGCAACTCAATATGGTCCGGCGATTGCACGTGTCCGTCAATTTTCACTTCGCCATTGGAAGGCACATAAAGACCCGATATAATCCGGAGCAACGTCGTCTTTCCAGCCCCGTTCTCCCCAAGTAAAGCTGTCACTTTGCCAGGTTCAATGGTGGCTGTAATTTCCCGAAGTGCTCGGTAACTTTGTCGTTTTCGTTCTTGAAACACTTTATCGACTGATGACAACTCAATCATATGAAAGCTCCTTTAGGTTCTACTTTCTTTATTCTAGTATATCCGAAAACAGGTTGCACTCTGCAATTCCGTCGTTAAACGGGCATATGATGTCATGTTTCTGCTATACTAATGAAAAAAAGATAAAGTAGGGGTAGCATGATTCGAATCGGCCTGCTTGACGATAATCCAAACGACCTACAAAAAGTTGAGGATTGGCTGAAAACACAACCAGACTGTCACGTCGAGTGGCGTTGCCATACCGCATTGGAAGCGTATCAATTGTTGAAACATTCCAGCATTGATCTGCTTATTGCCGATATTGAGATGGAAGGACTAACCGGATACGAACTCGCCGAACGTCTGCGGGCTCGTGGGGTAAAAGTTGAAATTATTTTCGTTACCGGTCACTCAGGATTTGCCGTTCATGCCTTTGATTTGGACGTGTGTGATTATGTACTAAAACCTCTCACACCTTCAAGAATGGAAAAAGCATTGAATCGTTATCGCAGCCTCTCCCACCAAACCGACGGTCACCGAATGACCATTCAATTACAAGGGGAGATCCGGGTCGTAAACGAAAATGACATTTTGTTCATCGAACGGACCGGTCGGTCTTCAACCGTACACCTTACCGATGATGAGATTGTCACCTACCAATCATTGCAGGAACTAGAGGCCGAATTGCAAAGCTCTACCTTTTTCCGGACCCATCGTTCCTTTATTACGAACCTCTCAAAGATTACTCAATTCGTACCTTATACGAAGCATTCACTAGAAATTCAATTTCAGAACAGTGACAAGCATGCACTCGTCACGAAAAAAAATCTAAAAACGATTCAAGATCAATTTCCGATCTTATCCTGAGGTGTCCACGATGGCTGCTATTTTAAGTATACTTCTCGTTGCGGCTTTGCTCCTCATCGTATTCCTTTGGCGACAAAAGAAACGCATCATCCAAGATGCAACCGAGTTTCAACAGCACGTCCAAGCTTTGCACGAGTCATTAAAGCAAGAACAGCATGACCAGCGCACACATTTTGAAGTGCTGGCGAGACTTGCGAAAAAACATGAGTTCCAGCAAATTACTGACTACATTCACTTACTTCAAAATAATAACGAGGACCGTGCCAGTGCGTCTGCGGGTGGAGCCATCGGCGCCGCCCTCGCTTATGTGAAAACGAAAGCAAACGAAGATAACATTCGCGTAAACGCGTCCATCAAGGCGGATCTCTCGCAAACACTGCTGAGCCCAGGCAAGGAAATGCAGCTCATGGTCAACATCTTCAGCAATGCGCTGGAAGGGGCGCGTCTAAGTAAAGAATACGTGAGTGAGCCTTACATTGAGATCGAAGTACGCAAACAGTTTGGCATTATTATCGTTGATGTGAGCAACAGCTCTGCCCCGATTCCCATTGATGTTCGGGAACAATTATTTCCTAAAAGGCATCCGACCATCAAAAAGCGGGGACTAGGTACATACTTAATCCAAAACGCTGTCAAAACTGCAGAAGGTTCCCTCCATTTTCATGTCGACGATCACACCTTTCATCTCGCCATCCGCCTGCCGAGTGTGCAATCAAAGTAATTTTTGCTGAAAGATCTGAGAATGCAAGAATAGCAAGGATTGGTAAATCCAATCTGTCACAACTGTATAGCAGTCCACATTATAGAGCGGTTAAGGTATGCCTAGAGAAGCGTTTAATACCTTTCAAACTTTTTTGACCTTTGATCCGTCGAATTGAGAATTGAGGATCTTATGAAATATCGAGCTACGGGAGACTAATACGTGCAGATTTCTTGCATTGTATAAAGTCTTTTCCCATCCTTTTCATTCAGAATTATAATTCCGTCAAATGCAAGTATAAATGCAACACCTTAGATTGTCTGGTGTGTCAGTGTTTCAATGGAAAGGGGTTTTCCTTCCAAGTGGCGGGCTAGCCCGTCACTTGGATCGCGGTCGCAAAGACCTAACCAGGCGTTTGATAGCCCAGAATCTTTCATGGCAGCTTGTTGACCCACTTTTCAGCCTGTTCAATATTTTTGTCCGGAACGGAGTGGATCGCTTTGCCCTTAGGAATAAAGCGGCGCAGGAGCTCGTTGTGACGCTCATTTGTACCGCGCTCAAACGCCACATACGGATGGGCAAAATAGACACGGATGCCTTTAGATTGACAGTAGGTGTGCAGGTCGCTGAATTCATTTCCATTGTCTGCTGTGATGGTTTGAAAGAGCGAAGAGGCTCGATCACCGTAACCGACCAACACCTCGGTGAGTGCAACATTGACGGCAACCAGCGAACGATCTCTTTGCGCGTCACACGCTCGGTGAGAGTCAAAAGAGCCGGTCCTTTTTCACGTGTGCTCCGTACGGCATCAATCTCCCAGTTGCCCAGCGTTTGGCGTGCGTTCACATCGCGGGGGGGTTCCTCTATACTTAGGTCCAGCACCTTCTTGCGCTTTCGAGATCGCTTCTACTTGGGGGAACGGCGCACTTTTACGGGCAGATCGATGTTTTTGATTGAAAGCACCCCTTCTTCAATGTAGGTATAAAGCGTCTTCGTGCTCGGAATGGGGCCGGTCCAGGTTCCCTTCATTTTCGCGCGTCCGACACACGCATCGGGCGGTGAAACGGGCGTGCGGCTTCTAGCAAACGGCTCCGCTTACGCCTATAATGCGAGCGGTTTTTACGGTAAACGCGTGTGCCGATGTCTGGAAAATAAACATGAATCCTTTTCCAACTAGAGTCCCGATGCGCAACCGTGCCACGCTTTAACGCGTGCGAAATCATACTGGGGGAGCGGTTCTGGGCTTCCCCGATTTGTCGGACGCCCAATCTTTGCTTTTGATAGCCGTTAATCTCACCCCGCTCTTCAGCCGAAAGGTGCGAAAACGTACGCTTTTCTGTGCTAGAATGAGGGTGAGTCATTAATAAGACCCCCGTATCTCATGAGTGTTTTCGTCAACTTTCATGATACACGGTCTTACCATGGGTCTTCTAATTTTTAGGGTGTTGCATTTGATTTTACAATAAAGCGGTTTGTGCACTCCTCCCACCTCCACTGCTTCCAAGATTACTACTGTTCAGCCCTTCATCCTTTTGGACTACTATGGCTTTGCCTAACTTCTTACCATTCATCACACCATCAATGGTGTAATTGTTCCTGTGGGAATTTCCTTCCCTCTTGTCGAGAACCCTGGTAAGACCTCCCTGGGTAAGAGTGATAACTTTCCTCCCATGTAGCCGCTGCATTTACCGTAAAAGATTCGGTCAGTATGGGACTTCGTTTTGTAAAGCAAACTCATCCTTTTCTATTCAGCCTTATATCCAGTTCCTGTTCGTCACCTCGGGATTTTGCTTCCGGCTGCTTCCTTCAGATTCCATCTCACGATAGACACCCGTGCCTTCCACTAACAGTTCCTACTGCCAAGCCTGTAGTGGACTTTCACCACCAAGTTGTTAGAAATGCCGGGTACACAATATAATACCCCACTATGTTAGTAACTCAAGCTAACATAGTGGGGTATTAACCTTAAAACACAAGCTAGTTATTAAGCTTTTTTAGGTGGTAATTTTAGCATTTACACGAACGTAACAATAACTTAAAAGGCCTACCAATAACCGCTGAAGGGCTTAATTATAATGCTCTCCCCTCATTAGACCCTTTAACATATTTAATATATTGTCCGTCGTACTGACAAATTAAAACCAATCTGCTCCAAAGTTTGTATTAGCGTGGCTAAATGGGGAACCAGACCCGGATCCCCTAGAAACTGTCATATAGTGCTCTGCACCCTGTCCAGTTCCCGCTGCTGATGCAATATATTCATTTGACCAAGGCAATGACAAATAGGACCATGAACCCGCAGTTACAGTTGTCGAAACATTATCGGGATTAATGTAATCACCATTTAAGTTTTCACCAGCTGCTGATGCAGTAAGCGAGGCATCTGAAACTATAAATCCATGATCATTTATAGTATATTGTGCTCGCCACTCACTAATCCTGTAAAATGATACGTTGTTTTGAGTAGTTGATGCCTCTACATATGCCCCTACAGTTGAAGTAACTGTACTACCTTCATTTCCTAAAGGTTCGTCAGACCAACTAAATGTACCATATCCATCCTGAAAATACTCTTCCGGTAAATAAGCAACATCAGTAACAAGAAAAACATCATTTTCTTCGTTAGTTTCTATATCTAATAATGTGTGACTCTTCTCTACCACTGTAAAATTTGGCATGTTTTCGCCTTCGAAGGTTGCATTATAATTCATAGCATTCGAGACGAAACCATCATTTAAGATTGATTGTGATTCCTCATTAATTTGATTATTACGATAAATATCTAAATATTCCTCAAAAGTTTCTGCTGTTTCATATACTTCCACAACCTTTTGATTACTTGATACAGCAGGCAAGTTTTCAGAGTCTACATCCGATATAGCACCTGTTGAAACGCTCCCCAATAAAATCGCGGACAAGAAAATTTCACTCAAATTTGACCTCTCCCAACATATTTGAATCAATTTCATAAGTCTTCCTCTTAAAAAAGCACAGATAAATCCTATCAGAATAAGGTTGCTCTCAAAAATTTAAGCGTGATGTTCGTTCATACGTTCCGTCAGGCGATCACAAGCAAGTTTTG
>NZ_JBHFQF010000009.1:0-175667 GCF_041949955.1 Geomicrobium sp. JSM 1781026
TCTCCATTGAAAGTGTTCCTTTTTTCGTCAGCACGGGGGTGCCAACGAGGCTCGTGCTTCTTTAATAGAAGCGCTAGCTTTTATTGCTTTAATTCGCTTATCTTTCATTCAGTTTTCAAAGGGCAATCGTTGCGCTGTCGCTGTTTTGGCGACTTTTCTATCTTACCACTCAGTCAATGTAGTGTCAATAACTTTTTCGTGGTGTTTTTTCGGCTTGTCGGTTGTTTCCGAAGCGCGAATTCTAATGTAACATTTCCTAACAACCACCGTCAATACTTTATTTCAAAAGTTTTTAGATGGTGGGCCTGAGTGGACTCGAACCACCGACCTCACGCTTATCAGGCGTGCGCTCTAACCAGCTGAGCTACAGGCCCATTTTCTTAAATGGAGCGGGTGATGGGAATCGAACCCACATCATCAGCTTGGAAGGCTGAGGTTTTACCACTAAACTACACCCGCATGAATGTAAGTATGTATTTAGGCAATCATGGTCGGGAAGACAGGATTTGAACCTGCGACCCCTTGGTCCCAAACCAAGTGCTCTGCCAAGCTGAGCTACTTCCCGTTCTTCTTGAAAATGAACGGCGAATCTCTTCGTCATCTGCACTCGTTCGTTCGAGTCGCGTACGGTGTACGCTCACTCTCTCGCTCCTTTGTTTCCTCGACCTTCTTGTTCCTTTCCAAGAAGACCATAGAGCTGAACGGCGAATCTCTTCGTCATCTGCACTCGTTCGTTCGAGTCGCGTACGGTGTACGCTCACTCTCTCGCTCCTTTGTTTCCTCGACCTTCTTGTTCCTTCCCAAGAAGACCACAGAGCTGAACGGCGAATCTCTTCGTCATCTGCACTCGTTCGTTCGAGTCGCGTACGGTGTACGCTCACTCTCTCGCTCCTTTGTTTCCTCGACCTTCTTGTTCCTTTCCAAGAAGACCATAGAGCTGAACGGCGAATCTCTTCGTCATCTGCACTCGTTCGTTCGAGTCGCGTACGGTGTACGCTCACTCTCTCGCTCCTTTGTTTCCTCGACCTTCTTGTTCCTTCCCAAGAAGACCACAGAGCTGAACGGCGAATCTCTTCGTCATCTGCACTCGTTCGTTCGAGTCGCGTACGGTGTACGCTCACTCTCTCGCTCCTTTGTTTCCTCGACCTTCTTGTTCCTTTCCAAGAAGACCATAGAGCTGAACGGCGAATCTCTATATTAATGAAGAAAATGGCGCGCCCGAGAAGAGTCGAACTCCTAACCTCCTGATCCGTAGTCAGACGCTCTATCCAATTGAGCTACGGGCGCATATGAATGGTGTATGTCATCTTTTCGACATGCATTAATATAGCATGTTGCACAGAAGTTATGCAACCCTTTTCGCGAAATCTAATAATTCCCACTCAACATTACTAACCTATTCATCTTCCAACGTGAAGTATTGTTTGAGGAAGTCACGCATGTTTTCATTCCCCCAGTTTGTCATTGAGTGGAGCGTATGGGTATCTTCTGTATCCATTATACTACCCCCTTTTGGTGTCGTCCAAATATAAAAAGATTCCTCTGGGAACTCAACTTTGAAATGAGGATCAGTCGTATCGACGGCTCCACGTTCAGCACTACCGCTATTTATCCAGCGTTGCATGGATCGTAAGACATCACGATCTTCAATTTTAATAGAAGAATCGGGTGCAACATTGTGAAATGACTCCATTTGATGAATAACTGCAGTGTCGGCACTTTCGGTACTTGGCCCACATCCGAGTAGAAACGCGACAAAAATGATTGGTACAAACCACCTTTTCAACATCACCAGCTCCTTACATCAAAACTGACGTTAACTAGCGACACTCGTTGCAAAAACTGCCTCACCGCTATAATTTAGTAGCGATGAGGCAGTCAACGTTTACACAGTACATGCATTTTCAACCATTTCCACAAACAACCGGTGCATACTCAAGTCATCTGTGAGCTCGGGATGGAATGAGCAAGCTAAAAAATTCCCTTCCTGAACAGCAACAGTTTCATCATTGTACGTACTCAATACATCGACGGATGCACCGACAGCTCTGACAAGAGGCGCTCGAATAAAAACTGCTTCAACTTCCTCTGCAACACCTTTCACCCGTAGTTTCACTTCAAAACTTTCTCGTTGTCGTCCGAAAGCATTTCGCTCGACTTCCATATCCATGAGACGCAGGTGATCTCTTCCCATTAATATTAAACCCGCACACGTACCAAACACTGGTTTTTCCGATTTCGCAAAGGCTTGCAACGGTTCAAAAAAGTGATATTTGTCAATGAGCCTTCTCACGGCAGTAGACTCTCCCCCAGGAATGATTAACCCTGAGATCTCTTCAAGTTGGCTTACTCGCTTCACAGCGATCGCATTTGCACCACTCTTTTCAATCATGCGAATGTGTTCGTCTACCGCTCCTTGCAAGGCAAGCACACCAATCGTTGACATTACCAACCTCTCTCTTGCATACGATCTGCAGGTGCCAATGTAGAGATTTCAAGTCCTTTCATTGCAGTACCGAGATCTTTAGATAGCTCAGCAATGAGCGTGTAGTCTGTAAAGTGAGTGGTCGCTTCAACAATTGCACGGGCAAACTTCTCAGGGTGATCGGATTTGAATATGCCCGATCCGACAAACACACCATCTGCGCCAAGTTGCATCATTAATGCAGCATCTGAAGGAGTGGCAATGCCTCCTGCGGCAAAGTTCACAACAGGCAAGTGGCCTTTTTCTTTAATTTCAAGCAACAATTCATACGGCGCACCAATATTCTTCGCTTCTGTCATAATCTCATCTGTCGACATATTAGCGATTTGCTTGATCTGTGCTTGCATTTTTCTCATATGGCGTACAGCTTCTACGATGTTTCCTGTCCCAGGTTCCCCTTTCGTACGAATCATCGACGCACCTTCGCCAATTCTTCTTGACGCTTCCCCTAAATCTCTTGCACCACATACGAACGGAACAGTGAACTCTCGCTTATTTAAATGGAAAACTTCATCTGCAGGCGTAAGAACTTCACTTTCATCGATATAATCAACGCCCATTGCTTCTAATACACGCGCTTCCACGATATGACCAATTCTTGCTTTCGCCATGACCGGGATCGAAACAGCATTCACTACCTCTTCAGTAATTCTAGGATCAGCCATTCGAGCAACGCCTCCAGCTGCACGAATATCCGAAGGTACTCTTTCTAAAGCCATAACCGCAACTGCCCCTGCTTCTTCAGCAATCTTTGCCTGTTCCGCATTCACAACGTCCATAATGACGCCGCCCTTTTGCATTTGTGCCATCCCTTGTTTCACACGATCTGTACCGACGAACTTATCCATCGTAACGCCTCCATAGTATGTAAGTGATTGATGCTTCAAAGTATAAAAGACATCTGGTATTGTTATAAGTGTCAGTTTTTTAATTTTTGATGGGGTCAGGTGAAAACAATGGATCAACTTTGGTGTGAACTGGACCGAACGAGCACAACGCCTCTATATGAGCAGCTTTACACACACATAAAAAATGAAATTATTTCTGGCAGAATCGCTTACAACTCAAAGCTTCCGTCCAAAAGAAAGCTAGCGACCTTCCTTAAAATTAGTCAGAATACAATTGAAACCGCCTATGAACAGTTACACGCGGAAGGATACATCGCCGTACTTCCTCGCAAGGGATATTTCGTACAAGCATTTGAATCTTTGGAATATGTAGCACCGACCAGTAGTGTAGCCGCATCGTATCCTTCAAAGAAACACGCCCATCGTTACACGTTTCACCCTGCACAGATAGACAGCCGCCAATTTCCTTATGACAAGTGGCGCAAACATTTTAGAAACACGATGGAAGAGTCCAATCACGATTTGCTATTGCTCGGTGATGGGAAAGGGGAGCGGTCCTTTCGCGAAGAGATTGCCTCTTATCTTTATCATTCTAGAGGCGTTGCCTGCTCCGTCGATCAAATTGTTGTCGGGGCAGGAATTGAAGTGTTAGTTCAACAATTGTTTTTATTGCTCAGCGATGAGCAAACGTTCGGCATTGAAGATCCTGGGTATCAATTAATGCCAAAACTGCTCAAAAATTACGCCCATAAACTCCAACCCATTCCTGTCGACGACAAAGGAATACGTGTGGATGATATTATAGACTCCACAATCGATGTTGTATGCACGACCCCATCACATCATTTCCCATACGGCTCAGTGCTTTCAATTAATAGAAGAAAGCAGCTACTAGACTGGGCACGAGACAAGAGCGGTCGATACATAATTGAAGATGATTACGATAGTGAATTTCGCTATACAGGGAAAACAATCCCATCTTTGCAAAGCATGGATCAAGACGGCAAGGTAATCTACTTAGGATCCTTTTCCAAGTCGTTAATTCCGTCTGCCCGAATTAGCTATATGGTCATGCCGCAGCCACTATCTGACCGTTACGAAAACGCATTTTCTGACTATCACTCTACCGTATCAAGAATCGATCAACACGTTCTCACTTCATTTATGAAAACGGGTGACTTCGAGAAACATCTCAATCGCATGCGAAAAATCTATCGTCGTAAATTAGATACCGTTATACAATTGTTGCGACCGTACGAGAATACATTGCAAATCATTGGTGAGCATTCCGGCTTACACATCGTTCTTGTTGTTAAGAATCACATGACTGAAAATGAATTGGTTGAAGCTGCAGAACGAGAACATTTGAAAGTTTACCCACTCTCCTATTACTCTCTAACCGCACCAGAGTATAAGCATGCACGAATTGTCTTTGGGTTCGGATCTTTAGCTGAACACGAACTTCCAGACGCACTCTCAAGCCTAATGAAAGCTTGGAACATTTAAACGATCGCTTAGTTTTTACTACCGTTATTGAGAGGGTTCGATATAGAAAATATCGGCATGAATCATGCCTAAGACCGTTTAGGTTTTTCTTTGGCACCTCTGGTTGCTAGCACCAGAGGTTTTATATGAATACACAGGGAAGATTTCGGTGGAGAAACGAAGCTTCATAGACTAGCTAATATGAGGCGACCTGTGGTGCTCCCAAACGATCTAGATTACCATCCACCTAAAAATCACAAAAATGAGGAGCCTTCACCACTGAATGTTCAGCAGATCGCGAAAAAGCGATCTAGATCACCGATCTCCTAATGATTCCCAAATACCATTCAACTAGAGATATATGAAAGCAAACACTACCTTAATCTCGGTAGAGAACGAATGCAAACGCACACTTCTTCGTATACTTGACTAGCGTGAGTTCACTCTTGCATTACTCACTCAGATCAATGCGGAAGTGTGCGGGATGCACTGTTTATTTCTAATTCTTTAAAAGCGTGAGGTTATTAGGTCTAGATCGTTAAACCCTAGTATCGGCCAATTCGGTTCGAGCGCAGAAGCCGAACGAATCTTCACCACACTATCCCCCTAAATCATCCGATGATTCAGGGGGGATTTTCTTCAATTTCACGTCGCTATTTTGTTAAGCGGCGTCATCTTGATCGGAAGGCCTTGGATCTGGCAGCTCGATTGCCGGTAACACTGTAATGACCATTTCATCATCGGATCGAACACTGCCTGATTCGTTTACAGCTTCTGCATGAAGTACATACTCACCAGGAGCGAGTGTTAACCTGGTAGAAAACACGCCATGCTCGTCACTGTATACCGCTTCCAATCGCTCTTCACCTGCGTAGATTTCAATCCGTGTATTCGGATCGGCTGTGCCTTCTACAATTATGGAACGTTCGCGGTATTCACCTGATGTTTCTTTCCAAACCGGTGCGTTAGGTAGCGGCACTTCATCCATTTCTGCTTCCTTCGCCCAATTAACGGCTTCAAGGAACAAGTCTTTTCCATCTGTCGTCCACCCTCGTTCAGGGCCTGTCATGTTATTGACGGCAAACATAGAAAGTAATACGTGTACATGAAATTTACTTCGGTATTCATGCCCAAACCCTGTACCTTTTTCCGTATCACCGACAACAACTTGCCCACTTGCGGTTCCTTCATAACCTGCAAACGTTGCGTACGGACTTCCTTCAGCTAGAATCTCTATTTGCTCATCGGCAAACGACGCAAAGATTGGATGGTCTTCGGTCTGGATCGAAACTGCCCCTTCACCGTAACCTTGCTCGTCTCGATGGAACCCGTCAAAGATCTCGCTTAATGCTTGGAACGTGCCACTATTCCCCCACGTATCCAACAGGACGAGACTCACATTGGCAGCGTCCGTACGATCAATGATTTGTTGGAGTTGAGAAGCATCTGGCGCTTCATTGACAATCACAAGTTCAAACGCCTCTACGTTGAATTCTCTGTCTGCTTGAACCGACACTGCTGCGATATCTTGTTGCTGTAAGAACGTGCTTACCTCTCCTCGGTAATCACCAACAACAGCAACATCGTATGCTGACAGTTCCACATTTACCGTTTCGTCATTCCCATCTTCTAGAGTGATTTCTCTCACCACATTCATGTAACCTTCTTTGTGGAATTCAACTGTATAAGATCCTGCTACCAATCCTTCGAATACGTACTCTCCACCAGCGTTTGTTTCGGTACTTCTTGTTTCTCCGTTATCCAATACTACGCTCACTTCTTGTAACGAGTCCCCCGTTGTACCATCTGTAACAACACCCGACACTTGCATAACCGGCAGTGACTGCAATGTGAAGTTCACTTCTACTGATTCACTATTACTTGCGACAGTCACTTGCTTTTCTTCGTATTCATAGCCGTCTCGCTCCGCTCGGATTGTGTAATCACCTGCTGCAACACTAAGCTGATACTCACCCTCTTCATTTGTTACAGTCTGACGATCAAGCGTATCAATACGCACGGTTGCGCCTTCCAACCTCTCACCGTCTTCGTCTGTGACGACACCCACAATTTCTGAAGATGCCGATTGTGAAGCCCATTGAATCCCATTAATGAATATCGTTTTTGCATCTTCTGTCCAGCGATGATTCGGATGACCGTATGTGGACGATGCGAGTCCTGCCATAAGCAAATGAACATGGTTACTTGAACGGAATTCGTATCCGATGCTAGAACCGAGCTCTTGTTGCTCAGAGCCTACGCTACTTGCAATCACTTGTCCATCGTAGTCATTAAATACCGCATACTGTTGGTTCCCACTCGCGTTATGAAGCACATCAATTTGCTCTCCTTCATCAAACCCTGCAAAAATTGGATGCTCTTCGGCCACTTCAAAACGAACGGTATTCGCTACAAACCCTTGAGACGTGTTACCCGGGTTCCCAGTATAATCACGCAACGCATTAATCGGACTCGCTCCAAATTGACTTAAAAACACGAGACTCGTCTCCGCATCATCTGCTGCTTGAATCAATTGTTGAAACGCTTGTTCTGAGGCAGGTGCAGGCGCTTCATTCATAATAATCACCTCATACTCACCTGCTTGTTCTGTCAGCTGTTCAACTTGATCCCTTGTATACTCGGACACATCATAACCTTCTTCTGCAAGCAATGGTCCTAAACGATCATGATTTACAGGAGAGGCAAACAGCGCAACATCTTCTGCCCCTGATAGATTGATTTGTACTGACGTCTCCTCTCCCTCAATGATCGTTACTTGCTCTGTTACAGGTTGAAATCCTTCTTTAGAAAAACGAATATCGTAATTTCCTTCCGGAAGTGTTACGGCAAATGTGCCGTCTTCTCCCGTCGATGTTGTAACACCACTGTTTATAACGTCGACAACTACCCCTTCTAACGGTTCTCCTGCTCCTAATACTTCACCGATCAGTTGCCCTGATTGATCCGCTTCCATTTCAAATACTTGCTCAATAATGTCACCATTTTGTATCGATTGTTCATACGTAACATCTCGATGCCCAAACGCAGAGAAATGAAGAGTGTACGTGCCTTCAGGCAACGCGACAAAAAATTCGCCATTATCACGTGTTTCTACTTCATCCCCAGTCTCCTCAATGTGAATGATACCTTGGACCGGTGTACCGAAGTTGTTCATGAGCGTCCCTTGAATTTCGCCTGCATAACTTTCTTCTGTGTCGATTGCATAAAGAATCGCGTTATCAATAATTTGCGCGCGATTGTCATCATAGTTCTCATGCCCAGGATAGAAGTGAGTATTAATGGTCATACCTGCCAGCAGAATTTCGATACTTTCTGCTGTCCTCCCTTTCATCCCGACCATGCTACCGATGTTGTCCACGCCTTCTTTTGTTTGCTCAGCTAAGATGTTGCCACTGTACCCATCAAAACCGTAATAGTAGTTGGATTGATTCGTAAATGTAAATGTCTCATCCACATTTTCAAAGATTGGGTGATCATTTGCTGTCACTAAAGCTGTATTCTCACCGGCCACATTTCCCCGGTACTCGGTTTCAGGATCATTCATATAATCTACGAGATAACGAATGCTTCCTCTGCCACCATGTTGACCTGTCCAAATCACAGGAGTACGAGACGCATCTAATGCTTCTGTAAAGCGGATAAACTCCTCTTCGCTCGGAATGAGCTGGTTATTGAAATCAGAATTGGCAAATACGAGATCCACTTCTTCAATCATTTCTGTGTCCGTATATAGAAAATCTTCAGTTTCGTACCCTTGATATTGTAAATAACTGCTCAGGTTAGGACCAGTTCCTGATGACCGATCAACAATAATTCCTACAGTTGGTGAGCTCCGCATCCCTATTTCTAACTGGACATTCTCATTCGGAGCTACATCCACATCAACTTCTTCACGCAACAACCCTTCTTTATACAAAGAAACGGTATAAGAACCTGGCTCTACTGCGTCAAATCTGAAGCTCCCTTCAGCATTCGTTACCGTAGTGCGGTCTGTTGGCCGGAGTGATACTTCTACATTTGCAATCGCACCGTACTCAAAAAGTTGATTCACACTGCCTTGAATGCTACCCGCATCTTCAGCCGTTTGTAGCACGATATCCAGCATCTCAAGATCTTCATTTATGCTTACCTCAATTTCTTCTGTCGCATAACCAAATGCCTCCACGCGCACATTTGCTTCACCAGCAATGGATGGGATGGTGAAAGAAGCGTCATCTTCAGCTGTTCGATCTGCGAGCGTCGCATCATCGATTGAAACCGTCACATCCGCGCGAATGGCTTCGCCATTTTCATTGGTTACCGTTCCTGCTACTTCGTAAAACTGTTCGTACGCGGCCCAAAGGGTTGCGTCGATGAACATGTCCTTCCCGGATGCCGTATAATCATCACCAGACTTGGCGATCTCAACGGCATGAGCACTCATGAGAAGTTCAACACTCTCCGGTGATGTCGGCGTGAACGCCACACCTGTTCCGTGAGGCGCTTCACCTACATGTGCCACCTGAGCAAGGGAGAATCCATCATACTCATTAAACGCAGTTACTCTGCTCGCGGTTGGCGTTAACAGTCCAATATTGCCTGTTTCGTTAGCAAAAATCGGATGTTCGTCTTCAACAACATACTCAGCAGCCGTTTGACGATGGTCAACTCTCGTACGTTCCCCAGGATGGTCCCGGTGGTTATGAAGATGCGAAATTCCACCACCACTAAAATAAGTGTCTCCGTACACTACGCTCGTTTCCCTCGCTATCGCTGCTTCTTCAAAAGCGGCAAAGTCTGATGCACTGACATTGGTTTCATTGTTAAACCAAACCACATCATAGTCTCCGACGGTTTCTAGTATGTCAGCTGTTGAACTGTACCGTTCTGCATCGATATTAACTTCCTCGAAAATGGCTTGTAAGTGATCATTACCAATCGCACGGTCTCCTATAATGGCGACGCTCGGTACCGGCTCCATGAAGATTTGTTGCTCAACCGAGGAAGACGCGACCGTAACTGTCGTCTCGAAGTGGACAAATGATTCGAGTTGTGACGTTAATTGATATTCGCCTTCTGTTAGCTCAGTAAAGACATAGGATCCCTCTCCATCGGACGTCGTTTCTTGAATGACCTCCCCACCTTCATCACGCAGCTGCAATGTAGCCCCTTCTAGCGGAGTGTTGGTTTGCGCGTTCACGACGTCCCCAATAATCTGACTGCCGTCAGATTCGCCCATCTCCACTTCTATTACAACGGCTTCTCCGTAAACAAAGTCAACGTCAACGGTTTCGATCTCATACCCCGAATGACGAACTTCTACAGTAAATTCACCTTCTTCATGATGCAACACGGCTTCACCGTCACGATCAGCTGTCGTTTGCAAACCTGTTTCACGAACCGTCGTTCTTGCTTGTAAAGGATCCCCATTCGTATCCACGATCGTTACGCGCAGTTCTCCAAATCGTGTTTCTTCATCTAATAAATAATCCAACGTTGCGAGCAACACTTCGTGTTGGCCATGTAGCCAATGTTGTTGAGGTTGGTTCCAACTCGCTGCTGTAAATGTTGATAACAGCACATGTGCGCTCTCTTCAGACACAGGTTTGTAAGCAACGCCAGTTCCTGCAGTCCCGATCAAACCACTCTCAATATCTCCCAAATGGATGCCGCTGTACCCGTTAAACCACGATGCGTTTGCACTACTTGCAAAGGGTAACCGGTCCCCTGGCGCTAACCCTTGCAATATCGGATGAGCTTGTTGTACCTCTAATGTAAGAGAAGTCGATCCATAATTTGATTGATGTGAGTCAGGATCCCCGTAGTACTCGACGAGATGTTGAATCGATCCATAACTCGGTCCCCACGTATCAGCGAACACAAGGTCAACATCTTCGGCATTCGCCTTATCAATTAAATCTCGTACTTCCTCATCACTCGGTTGCCAGCCTCCTGAACCATATGCCCCGTTCAGGTACACCACTTCATAGCGCTCAATGTCATCAACAAAACCATCCCACTCACGCTCTTCGGCACGGTACCCTTGCTGCGTAATTAGATCTGTTATTGCTGACTCGTAGTCGTTTAACACAGCAATATCAAAAGGTGCCATTTGCCAATCCACTCTTTTTCGCTGCCCTTCAACAATCGTCACTTCTGACTGAAAATCTTCATATCCACCTGCTTTTGCTGTTACTGTATACGTTCCGGCAGCAATATCTTCTAACTCAAATCGGCCTGATTCATTGGTTGTCCAATCCATTTCAGTATCTTGTAATGAGAACTCGACACCAGAAATCGGTTCTCCCGTTCGTTCATCAGTAACCGTACCGATAAATCTTCCATCTCCAACCGGCGCCAAGGAATACTCCTGCTCATAAATATGCCCAGATCGAAACTCGAGCGTCTCGATAACCTGCTCGTATCCATACGCACCGACACGCACCTCATGTTCTCCAGGCAATACTTCGAGAAGAAACTCCCCTTGCTCGTCCGCGGTGACCACTTGATCCGTTCCCACAACGCGAACCGTACCTTGAAGAGCTTCACCAGACTCATCAGCAATCACACCAGTGAGCATACCTGGGGACACAAATGAAAGGAGTGCATCATGAGTCGTCATAAATAAGTTCCCATCAAGAATGGCTGGGGCGGAGCTACTTGCTGCACCTATTCCCCATTGACCGAGACTTTCCCCATTCGCACTATCAATGGCTGTCAATGTGTTCGTATTGTCGGACAAGTAAAAGGTGCCGCTCCCGTCCATTGCCCCGTTGTTCACCGTTGTACCCACCTCACGGTTTTCCCAAATCATTTCACCCGTGTCGGTATCAAATCCCCGTACACCACCTACAGTTGCGGAACTCGCAATCACAACTGATCCAGCGACTACCGGTCCAGCGGCTTGCGTATCACCCATTCCATCAACTTCCCATAGAACAGTTCCACTATTCGCTTCGATCGCATAAAGGGTCCCATTTGCTGAGAAATTCGTACTAAACGCATAAATTGTGCCATCTTTCACTGCAGGCGTTGCCGCAAACCCTTCTTGGCTACCCGTTTGTACATGCCAGTTTTCAGACCCATCTTCAAGAGACAACGCATAAATCGCTCTGCCTGAGTATGAACCTACGACCAATTGTTCCTCGGCAATCGCCGCACCAAAGTACGTATCCCCTTGAACTTCGGCTCGCCACAATTCACTGCCATCCTCAGCTTGAATCGCCACGACCGTCGTGTTTCCACTAATGTTCGACGTTAAATATAAAACACCGTCATGATACAGAGGTGACTCATAAATCGGCACATTGTCGAGAACAATTTCCCAATCCACGACCCCGGTATCGAGATGAATACGATATAGCCGTTGATTCTGTCCTCCTGTTACATACACATAATCACCGGCAATTGTCGGCGTAGAACGATTCAAACTTTGCGTACGGTACGACCACCTCGTTTCTTCACGATCACGATCCACAGCATGCACATAGCCCGCATCAGTCGTATAAACGATCGTGTCCTCATTCGCAACCGGTGAGGAGAAAATCGTTCTTCCCGGCGCTGATGATTCCCACGCTAAGTCTAAAAAGGATGGATCAACATGTGCATCCGCAACGGCATTTCTTTCAACATTCTGATTTCTCGTTTGCCAGTACGGCTGCTCCGATGTTTCACTTCGCTGGACGGTAATCGTCACTTCATCGGTAGCGGCAACATCCACTTCGTATGTTGTGTTAACAATGCCCTGCCCACTCACACTCAACGTGTATACACCTAAAGGCAAACTACGAATCGTAAATGCCCCGTTATCATCTGTCCAAACGGCAGAGATTGGCGCATCTTGCACCCGAATCCTCGCAGCGGGTACCCCTTCCCCGTCTTCATCGACGATTAATCCTAAGAGATCCGTCTGTGCTGTTTCATTTAAGGTGACGTTCAATTCAACTGTTTCCCCACGTGTCACTTCAAAAGAAAATTCACTCGTCTCATACCCGAATGCTCGAGCAAGTCCGACGTGACTGCCTTCTCTTATTGAAAAAGAAAACGTCCCGTCATCGTTCGTATCCACGTGGATTTGCTCTTGTTCGACTTCGATGCTGCCGGGAATTGCGTTACCATCAGAATCGGTAAGTGTTCCTTCGACAGTGCCTGCGTAACCTGCGATGGTTACCGCTTGATAGGCGTTCGCAATCCCTTCTCCGTAAATGACATTCGGCAAGTTGCCCATATGTGTTTCTGCCCTTGCGGTATCTTTTAATACGTTTCGAATGTCTTGGATCGTCATGTCTGGGTTGGCTTCAATCATGAGAGCAGTGACGCCGGCAACGTGGGGCGCTGCCATTGATGTCCCACTAATCGTATGATACCCTCCCCCTGGCCACGCAGAATAGATTTGCGCACCTGGCGCAGACACTTCCGGCTTGATGTAAGATTCTCCGTCCCACACTACCGGCCCTCGACTTGAGAAGTCGGCAATCTGATCCAATCGATTTGTTGCTCCTATAGCAAACGATTCAGGGAAACTCGCTGGAGAACCGATCGTTCCCCCTCCTGGTCCTTCATTGCCTGCAGAAAACAACGGGAAAATCCCGGCGGCTTCCCAAGCTCGTACCCCTTCTAGAAATGTGGTCGCGTACGTATTCGCATTTCCCCATGAGTTGTTCACTACATCAGGCGCCATCTCTGGGTCACCACCTGGCGCGAGAAACCATTGAAACGCTTGATGAATGCCTGTCTCTGTGGCAGACCCACTATCATTAAAAATCTTTACAGCAATCCACTCAGCTCCTGGAGCGACACCGATCGGCTCCCCGTCATTGCCCCCAACTGCCGTACCTGCAACGTGTGTGCCGTGGCCATGACCATCTTGAGGATCTGCATATCCATTCGATGAAAAGTCTGCCCATGAATAGTCGTGATTATTTGCTGAGCCACGGTAGTTTTCGTGGAGTGCTTCATGGTCACCTTCAACACCTGTGTCCATAATGCCGACAACTACGCCATCTCCTTCAATGCCGTACGTCTCCCATACATCAGGTGCATATACTTTTTCTAATCCCCATTCAGGAAGGCGCGGCTCTGTTTCTACCTCCACCTCTGGTACAGTAAATGTCTCTTCTTTAGTAATATGAGACACATCTGGAAGTTGCTTTATTTCAGCAAGTGCAGCTTCTGTAACACGCACAGAAATGGCATTAATAATCCATAATGAAGCAACTTCACTCGCTTCTCCTTGACTCGCCAAGTTCTCTAGCGCCGATAACACTTCTGTTTGTGTCGTCTCTGCTCTGTCTGTAAGTTGGTCAATAATCGTTTGAATGCGTTCTGCTCGATGATTAATTGCTTGAGCGTCATCTAAAAATTCTTCGCTTTCACCATCTTCTATATGTACGATCACGCTCACATCATCTTCTGATTCAAAAGCTTCCTGTACATCTTGATCAACCTTATCCGTACGCTCACGGTCTACCGCGTCCCCTTCAGACATTTCCACCCATTCTTCTAACCCTCCTTGCACATGGGTATAAGGTTCGTCAACATCTTGAGAAGTCTCCTCTTGTTCGAGTTTCTTTTCTAATTCCAAATATTCGGAAATATCATGCTCTGTTGCACTACTTATACCCGATGGAATCAAACTAAACACGACTAAAAAGCACATAAAAACCATCATCAACTTCTTCAGCCCGTTGCTATACATCAGCATTCCTCCTTTTTAGACTATTAGTAATAGTAAAAATATATCACGATGAAATTTACATGCCTATCAGCCGATTCTATGTACTTTTATGTCGAAGGTTACGTCTTATGAATCAATAGTTTCCTTCTCCTCCATAGCATTGAACTATACCGAGCAATTTCACTAGTTGATGTAACTTACTATGTTATACTGAAGCCAACTTTTCGATAAATTGTCCTAGTGAAAGGGTGGTTCAAATGTCTAAAGAACAAGCGCAAGCCTATGTCGATCAGGTTCTCGCATCTGTAAAAGAGAGAAATCCCCACGAAGAAGAATTTCAGCAAGCGACAGAGGAGATCCTCGAGTCTCTCGTTCCTCTACTCGCTGAGCACCCGAAGTATCAGAAGTTTGGGATTTTAGAGAGAATGGTCGAGCCTGACCGCCTCATTACCTTTCGTGTCCCTTGGGTCGATGATGAGGGCACGGTTCAAGTGAACCGCGGGTACCGCGTCCAATTCAATGCTGCTCTTGGTCCGTATAAAGGCGGTCTTCGCTTTGACCCTTCCGTAAACAGCAGCATCATCAAATTTCTCGGCTTCGAACAAATCTTCAAAAACTCACTTACAGGTCAAGGAATCGGCGGAGGAAAAGGCGGTGCCGATTTTAATCCTAAAGGCAAATCCAATGCAGAAATTATGAGATTTACTCAAAGTTTCATGAGCGAGTTAGCAAAATATATCGGCCCAAATGTTGACGTTCCAGCAGGAGATATTGGCGTCGGCGGCAGAGAAATCAACTATATGGTTGGGCAATACAAGAAGATTAACGGCACAAAAGAGGCCGGTGCTTTTACCGGTAAAGAAATCGACATCGGCGGTAGCCTCACCCGCACGGAATCGACAGGCTACGGTGTCGTGTACTTTGTTGAGAATATGCTCAAAGAAGAAAACAAGACATTAGAAGGGCAAAGAGTTGTCGTTTCCGGAGCTGGTAAAGTATCCATCTATGCGATGGAAAAAGCGGTTGAACTCGGAGGCATCGTCGTTGCTTGTAATGATTCTAGTGGCTACATCTATGATAAAAACGGAATCAACGTAGAAACAATCAAGCAAATTAAAGAAGTCGAGAAGAAACGCATTCACGCCTATACAGAGCATCATCCAGAAGCAGAGTATTACGAGGATAAGAAGATTTGGGAAGTCGCTTGTGATGTCGCCTTGCCTTGTGCCACACAAAACGAATTAGACGGGGAAGACGCTAAACGCCTCGTCGAGAATGGCGTGCGCGTTGTTGCAGAAGGGGCAAATATGCCTTGTACACTTGAAGCGTTTCATCATTTCCGTGATAACAACGTCCAGTTTGCGCCAAGTAAAGCTGCAAACGCCGGTGGGGTTGCCGTATCGGCGCTAGAAATGGCACAAAACAGCTCGCGCGTATCTTGGTCATTTGAAGAAGTCGACACACAGCTAAAAGAAATTATGAAAGAAATCTTCGACAAAAGTTTAGCATCAGGTCGAAAATATCGATGCGAAGACAACTTATCAGATGGCGCCAATATTGCCGGTTTCAAGAAAGTCGCCGATGCAATGATTGCCCAAGGCATCGTCTAGTCATCAATTTTTTGGCCACCTATTATTGTAATAGGTGGCCAAAAATATAAATCACTTAATCATTTAGCGCTTGTTGAAGTATCTCAATGTTCATTTGCATCATGCTTACATAATCTTCGTCATTATCACTGTCTTCTTGAGAGATGCTCTCCATGTTGCGAAGCACTAAGCTCTCTGCACCAATCTCAGATTGAATCACTTCGGTAATCGTGGAGCTAACGTTGTTTTCGAAAATCACATAGTCTAAGTTGTTCTCCTCGGCAATCGTTACAATGTTCACAAGTTCAGACTGTGAAGGTTCTTGCGTCGATGATAAACCGTGGACACTTAATTGCTCCAATCCGTACCGGTCTTCCCAATACCCGTATGCTGCGTGAGAAACAATGATCTGGTTGTGGTCGGCTTCCTCAAAAGTGCTTGCTAACGCTTCATCCAACTGCTCAAGATCGTCAATAAGTGCTTCATAGTTTGCCGTAAAATCATCTTCTTGTTCTGGTCGTAATTCAATGAGGACTTCTTTAATATTTTCAGCAATTTGCTGACTGAGCACAGGATCGAGGAAAACATGTGGATCTCCCACGCCATGTTCTTCGTCATGATCATCAATAATCACGCTCACTTCATTTGTTTCAAGTAGAACTTCGTCCTCTTCATCGTACAAAACCGCTTTTAATTGTTTCGTTTCCGTAGCCTCGCCTGAGTATTCGAGTCCTTCGACATCCGTACGTTGCCAATCACCAGCTTCATCCGTGCGAGTGTACCAGTGCCACTCACCATCGCCGGCGTCATCCGCATCGCCAATGTGGACATCGATCGTGTCACCTGTATGATAGTGGGCTTGAACGCCTTGAATGACCGGGCCATCCTCATCTGCATGCTGTTCATCATGTGCATGATCATGGTCTTCTTCATGGGCGTGGTCGTGACTATGATCATGATCTTCTTCCTCCTGCCCGTGGTCATGTTCATGATGCCCCTCACCACGAAGATCGAGGTTCTCTCCAGCTGCAAACACATGGACGTTCTCATCTTCGAGAACTTCTTCCGCTGTATCAGCAAAAGGCTCCATCCCTACGCCAGAGTAAATAAACAGATCTTGTTCTGCCAACATCACAAATTCACTCGATGAAGGTTCAAATGTATGGGCATCAGCATTAGGTGGATAGATGCTCTCGACCTCTACATGCTCCCCGCCAATCCGACTCGTGAAATCCTCAAGCGCATATAACGTCGTTGAAACCGCTAAAGGGTCCTCGTCTGTCGTGCCTTCATCGCTTTCATCGCCAGAATCTTGACATGCTGTAAGTATTACACTACTTGCTATCGTTAAAAAAAGTAATTTTTTCAAAGTCCCAACCTCCCGTGATCGTCGCTATTTACTATACATGTATATAAATCGTAATGATTACGTTTTATAGATTACCCGTATTTTTTTTTACTGTCAACCTTTTAATTTAAAAAAGTGACCGCGGTTATCGATCACGGAGGAGGGTACATTAGTGAAACGATTCATCAAGTAAGGCGCGGGGATGTTGTCGAATGCGTGCACTTCCGTGTCGAATGCGTGCACTCGCCTGTCGATTGCGTGCACTTCCATGTCGAATGCGTGCACTCTCCCCTCCTCGACCTCACAACGTCGCCCCCTACAACAAAGGACTGCCCCGTCGGAGCAGCCCTAGCCGTTATCTTCTTTCTGAGTCATCTTGGTATGCAGCTTTTACAATACGGTTAATCTCACCGAGCTTATCTTTGAACATTGAACGAGCGCGGTGGGTTTTCGGTTTGGACATTCTCCGTGCGATAAATATCACCCCTGTTCATTATCATGAACGACAGAAGAAACATTTATGCAAAGAATTGTAGGGGTTTTATATGCTTAATGGCTCACTTTGCTTGCTTCGAGACGCTTCGAAAGCTCGTTTGATATTTACTAATCGCTCTGAATCTAGGAACAACTCTAATCCAATAAGCGCGAGCCCTACACCGCCATCGATGACCGCTTGGTCTCCTTTCGGCGAACTAGCCGCTTCGGCGAATTCCCTTGTATGACCGACAAGGTTATCGCCGATCTTAATATGAGGATGGATTGTAGGAAGAACTTGACTCACATTGCCTGTGTCCGTTGATCCAGCTGCTTGAGACGGTGTCTTTTCTACATCGTGACCAAGTTCTGTGAAAATGTCATAAAATAATTCGTTAAATGGATCGTTAGGTAGCAGTTCATCGATAGCGTTTTGGAATTCAGTAATTTCAAGGTCGGCCCCACTCATGAATCCGGCACCTTCAGCGATGCGATCAACTTTCTTCCTTACTTCATTTAGATCATGCCTTGAAGCCGCCCGCAGGAAAAACCGAGCTCGAGCGTAGTCGGGGACAACATTTGGCGCTTTTCCTCCATCAGGAATAACACCGTGAATTCGAATATCGTCTGCTAAATGCTCGCGCAATGCGTTTATACCATTAAATAATTGAATCACACTATCGAGGGCATTAATTCCCTTTTCAGGTGTTGCAGATGCATGAGCCGTTCGTCCGTGGAAATGATAATCAACAGGATCAACCGCTAGAGAATGACCAGACACGCGCGTCTCTTTGCCCGGATGAATCATAATTGCGGCATCGCCATCATCAAAGTACCCTCGATTAACAAAACTTGCTTTTGCACTGCCGTTATCTCCACCTTCTTCTGCAGGCGTTCCAGCAACAGCCACCGTACCTCCAATTTCTTCAATAATTTGCCCTAGAAGAATGGCTGCCAATACGCTCGTCGTCCCGATGATATTATGGCCACAAGCATGCCCGATTTCTGGCAACGCATCGTACTCAGCAAGAAAGTATACGGTTGGACCTGGTTTTTCAGATGACTTTTTTGCAATAAATCCAGTCGAGTGTCCCGCAATGTTTCGTTGGACGGAGAACCCTTCACGTTCTAATTGCTCAGATAATCGTGCAGATGCATACACTTCTTCATTTCCTAATTCCGGACGTGCATGAATTTGCTGACTAATGGTAATAAAGGTTTGTTGGTGCGCTTTTGCGTAATCGGTAATGGTTTGTTTTAACGCTTCTCTCGTCATCGTAATGACCTCCTATTTTGGGTAATTGAGCAATTCTTCGACTGAAATAAATGTCGGAATACTTGCACCTTCATACTCGTCTAAAATAAATTGTTCAACTTCTTCGCTTTGGTAAATGTCGATAATCTTTTGCAACGCTGGATCATCAGCATTGTCCTCACGCGCAGCGATAATATTGATATAAGGCGTAGCCGTCTCATCTTCAATGGCAATGGCATCATCAGGAGGGCTTAAACCTGCATCTACAGCGATTCCGTTGTTAATAATTGCGGCATCAATGTCTGCCATGATGCGAGGCGCATTCGCCGGTTGAACAGGTGTGAGTGTTAGGTTTAAAGGATTCTCTTTAATGTCATCAAGCCCACTCGTTACCCCGAAATCGTCTTCTAGCTCTAATAGCCCGGCTTCTTCGAGAAGCATAAGATTTCTCGCTTGATTGGTCACTTCATTGGCTATGGCAATTTCAGCCCCTTCTGGGATGTCTTCCACGCGCTCATACTCGTCGCTGTACAAGCCTAAAGGAGCGAGCACAGTCGCTGCAATGGCTTCTAAATGATCAAACCCGTGCTCTTCTTTAAAGTTGTCAAAGTAAGAAACGGTTTGAAAAGCATTGGCGTCAATCTCCTCTTCGGCAAGTGCGATATTCGGTTGCACATAATCACTAAAACGAATTAAATCAATCTCAATGCCTTCCTCTTCAGCAAGTTCAGCAATATAGTCCCACTGCGGCGTGTCGGTCCCGCTCACGCCAATCTTTACTGTTACCGGGTCATCAGGGCTAAACGCTCCTGCCTCCGTTTGTGATTGTTCATCATCGCCGCACGCAACGAGTGCCGCTGCAGTAAATGTTACCCCTACGAATTTCAATTGTTTTTTCATTATGGCATTCTCCTCTATCTGTTTTATCTTCTTCTTGCTTTTCGCGAAAAATAATTACCTGATGTTTGTACCGCTTGAACAATTAAGACGAGCAGTACGACGGTGATGAGCATCGTCATATTATCAAACCGCTGATACCCGTATGTGAGCGCAACGTCACCAATTCCTCCAGCTCCAATCGCACCCGCCATCGCAGTCGCCCCAACCAGACCAATGGTTACCGTCGTAATCGTAAGGATGAGCGAGCCCATCGCTTCAGGTAAGATAAACTTTGTAATCACCTGTACTTTCGATGCCCCCATCGCATCAGCTGCCTCCAATATTCCAGGTTCAACTTCAAGCAATGAGTTCTCAACGAGTCTTGCAACATACGGTGCCGCATAGGCAACAAGGGGCACAATGGCTGCCGTCGTTCCGACCGACGTACCAACAATGGCACGAGTAATCGGAATAATTGCAACGAGTAAAATAATAAATGGAATCGAACGCAACACATTAATGACTGGATTTAAAAGGTTAAAAATGAATGGTGATGAAAGGATATGCCCTTCTCTTGTGACAACGAGAATCACGCCTAACACCGCGCCAATTAGAACCGAAAATACGAGAGAGATGCTTACCATATACAATGTTTCATATAAAGCATCCAGTAGTTGAGCGGTCGTAATATTCGGCTGGATTGCAGACGGTAGCATTTCTAACATTTATGCCACCTCCTTTAGGGAAAGGTCGTTTTCGTATACAAAGTCAATGGCCTGCTCGATCGCTTGTTCTTCTCCTTGGATTTGAATGACGAGATGTCCAAAAGGCACTTGTTGTATTTCGGTAATATTGCCGTACAGTACATTCACATCAACTCCGAACTTCTTTACCATCTGCGATAAAATCGGTTCACTCGATGACGAACCAATAAACTCAATCTGAATCACTTTGGAATGCTCATCTTGCGTCTTCACAGTTTCCATAACGCGACTCGGGATGTCGGCTTGAAATACTGACTTTACAAACTTCTTCGTCGTTTCTTCTTGCGGTTTAGAGAAAACATCGATAACAGAACCACTCTCAACAATCTCGCCATCGTCCATGACCGACACCCGATCACAAATTTGTTGAATGACCGACATTTCATGCGTGATGAGTAGCACAGTAATTTGATATTGTTTATTAATTTCTTTAATGAGCTGCAAAATCGAATTTGTCGTCTCCGGGTCGAGTGCGGATGTTGCTTCATCACACAACAGGATCGATGGGTTTGAAGCAAGCGCACGAGCAATACCCACTCGTTGCTTTTGTCCACCTGATAACTGTTCTGGATAATGATGTTTATGATGCTCCAAACCAACAAACTGGAGCAACTCTTCTACACGCTCTGTTATTTCCTTGTTCGACTTCTTCTGTAAGGTTAGCGGCATCGCAATGTTCTGAAACACCGTCCGGGATTGCAACAAATTAAAATGTTGAAAGATCATGCCAATGTTTTGTTTTTGGTTTTGGAGTTGTTTACCAGATTTCTGACTCAAGTCAATACCGTCCACGAGCACGCGCCCCGATGTTGGACGCTCAATGAGATTCACACAACGAATGAGCGTGCTTTTCCCTGCCCCACTCAAGCCGATAACACCATGTATTTCTCCTTTATCAATCGTGACATTCACGTTTTTCAACGCATGAATTGCACCTGTTTTTGTTTCGTATATTTTCGATACGTCTTCAAATGTAATCATCTACATTCCCCTCTAACGACAAATTCTTATTTAACATATAAATTTACTTAGTTTTAACGATAAAAATCTCTTCAACCGTATCCTTTTGGAAACGAAAAATCCTCCCTTCTTAAAATAAGAAGAGAGGATGGTTGGTCTTTATCCCGTTTAGGCTCTTCTTATCTTCGCAGCATACATGCTACAGGAATTGGCACAGTGCTTAAGAGTAAGCCTGTTGCCGAGGTTTCAAAGGGCCAGTCCCTCCACCTCTCTGGATAAGAAATATTTAGTTATGAATTTTCTTTTATTATATAGACAAAATTTATTTTGTCAACTGCCTTTTAAATTTTTTATCTAGTGATGAGCGCTATGATCTTCATTTCCCGATTCCTCTGATCCATTTTCCATTAACAAAAGTACTTCCTCTTGATAGAGACGACCGACGGCAAAATATTTTTTCGGTCGTAGCTTTTGGTCATTGATTTCTACGACGGCCTCCGCGTAATACAGGCCTTCCCGAGAGACTTCTACTTCTGTTTCATACACGCCCATCGTATGGTGGAAGAGCTCGTACTCATCTGCTTCTTCTTCCCCTGCTAATACCGGCCAAATGCGGATACCGACATGTTCTGCATCAACGACAGGAATGTAGTCTGCTGTCACTTGAACAGAGAGGCGTTGCTGTTCGTTTGCGGTGACAATCTCATTTGTCATCATATCTACAACGAGTCTTTCCCTGTCATTGTAGTCATCATGATTGTTGGCGTCCACGAACCGTTCCACCATTGAACAACCCGACAACATTACTAGTAGGAAGCCCACGATCATTCCTCTACGCATGGTGTTCCTCCTCTTGAACATTGAGCCATGTTCGCAACGTTTTGCTCTTTCGAATGATGTAGCGATCAATGAGATAAACGACGACAAGAGACAAACCAACAAGTGGGAAGATGACGGCAAAGATGAGGAGAATCGTCAATATCCCTCTCGCTTCGGTAATTCGGATTGATCTCGGTGCACCAGAATGGGTCGTTGGCTTCCTGCGTTTCCATAGCCAAAAACCACTTAAAATCATGACCACCATCCCTACGCAAACGAGCAGTCCGGCTATCTGATTCCAAAACCCAAATTGTAATCCTTTATGAATCGTAATGCCAAGCGCCATCGCTTTACCTATCGTTCCATAATCATCGTATCGGTAATCGGCCAAAACCGCACCGTTATATTGATCGATATGAACGGTTGCTTCATCTTGAGCTCGGTGCGGGAAGACAGAAAGTGTGAAAACTCCTTCTTGTCCACTTGGATAGAAGATATCGTATGTCGGATGAATATCGAGCTGTTTTGCCACCCTCGTCACTTCGGTAATGGATACTTGTTCAAATCCTGCAATATATTGTGATTCTGGTACAGGCAGATTTTCTGCAGCCCAACTCACATCAGCTACATCTTCAGATATGACTTCAGATTCAGGAGCAGAACCAACCCATATTGAAGGTGGATACCCTGCACCTGTGCTCGTTACTAGTTGTTGAACCCCATTCCCCCAAAAGCCGGTCCACAATAAGCCAGTGACGAGTAAGAAAATCATCCCTCCGGAAAGCCAAAATGCTGGCACCGCGTGAAAATCACGAATGAGTGTGCGTTTACCTTTTCTAAAGCGGGGAACGATCACTCCTTGAACTTTATTTTTTTTACGAGGAAACCATAAGTACAGGCCACTCACAATCATAATAATTGTCCAACAAGCGACGAGTTCGACAATTCGATCTCCAGTTGTCCCTGCCATAAGTTCACTATGTAAGTCAGCCAACCGATCCATCACACGATCGCGATCTTGCAACGTACCGAGAATCGACCCCGTATAAGGATTGACAAACACCGTTAACGACTCACCCGCTTCATCAACAATTCCTACTTCAGCAGAGCGATTGGCATCTTCCCCAGGCCGATATCTAACCACTTCTCCGCCGTGTTCATCCGCTGCAATTTCTACTTGCTCCTCAGGTGGTAGCGTCTCTCCAGACGCTTCTACTTCGTAATAATCAGCATAGATTGCAGCTTCTATATCCCATTTAAAAAGATAAATTCCCCCTGTAATCGCTAGTACGAGCAAAAAAGGAACCAATAGTAGACCTGCATATAAATGCCAGCGCCATATTACTTGCACATTCATCTGTTTTGATTTTTTTGCCATCGGTACGCTCCCCTCATCTACCACTTTTGTAAAGATTGTTCGTTGTTCTGCGATGTAGTGGCCTAACGGTTTTGATAGCGTTTGCCTTCCATAGAGACCCCTACCGCATGTATATCCATCCTAAATAAGCGTTGTGAAGTCTATGTGAAATCTTCAATTCTGGCTTTTATGCCACACAATTTCTTCACAAATCGTGCGTACACTACAAGTAGAAACATTTACTAACTCATCACGTTGTACAATCTAGTGAAAAATTAGCTATAATGCAGTTGAAATGAGAAGGAGGCTACCATGAGTGAACGAAAGACGATTCTCGTCGTAGACGATGAGGAGCCATTATTAAACCTCGTAACTTCAGTATTAATATCAAACGGATACAACGTCGAACGTGCAACGAATGGTTTGGCTGCCCTTAAAAAACTTCGCACGTCGTCGATCCATCTTGTCATTATGGATGTAATGATGCCGGGTATGGACGGCTTTGAACTGTGCCAAGAAGTTAGACACCGATCGGACATTCCGATCATTATGCTTACCGCTCGTGGGGAACAAGAAGAACGAGTACGGGGGCTTCAATTAGGTGCTGATGACTATATTGTCAAACCGTTTGGCCTAGACGAACTCGTAGCTAGAATTCACGCAGTTCTTCGACGTTTAGGTCATCAAAACGAGCGGACGCTCATTAAAGTGGACAACCTTGTTATTGATGTCGAGTCACGAACCGTTACGAATGACAAAGCGCATATTTCCTTGTCAAAGAAAGAATTTGATCTGTTAGTATTTCTTGCCGAACACCCTGCGCAAGTATTTTCTCGAGACCACCTTCACGAGTTGCTTTGGGATAAGGATATGACAGAGGGAAATTTGCGAACAGTAGATACACACATAAAAACATTACGAATAAAACTACAATCCGCGAAACATTTAATACAGACCGTTTGGGGAGTGGGTTACAAATTTCAAAAGGAAACATGAATAAACGCCACCACTCATTGCGAACACGCATCTGGATAACGCTCATTGCTGTATTCCTTATGTTAGCGCTACTCAGCGTATACGTCGCCTCGTACTTATATGAACGGCTATATGTCGACGAACAAATTCAATCACTGACTGAGTCGGGAGAAGAACTTGCATCCATCTATTATGGATACGACTCAGAGAGTTCCTTTTTGTGGCGTGTGCAATGGACCGACCAAAGCTCCGGTGCCGATGTGTTCTACTTTGATCAAGAGCACCCTCTACTCGAACCCGACAGCAGAGACAACCTTATGATTGAATTCTTTACCTCGGACGAGCAGAACGAATTGCTATCTGGAAAAACCATCGAAATTATTCGTACGCACCCAAGCTACGATCAAGAAGTGCTCGGTGTCGTTGTTCCTCTCATAGAAAATGAACAATTCACAGGGATGATCTTACTGTCCCAACCCCTCACGAGCATTTACGAACCTCTATCAGAACTTCGTACTGTAGGCTTAGGTTTGCTTTTCATGTTCGTCACTTTATTTTTTATAACCGGGAAATTAATCTCAAAAGAAATGATTACACCGATTCAGAAAATGGAAAGAGCCGCTCTACGGATGGCAAATGGTGAGTATGATGCTCGCATAACTGCCACGTCCAAAACCAATGAAATCAACCAGCTTGGTGAATCGTTAAACCATCTCGCAGGCACACTTCAGTCGGAAGAAAAGAACCGTACAGAATTCATCGGTAACGTATCTCATGAATTACGTTCACCTCTTGGTTACATTAAAGGGTACGCAGAAGGAATTGAAAAAGGGATAATAAAAAGTGAAGACGGGATTCCCATTATTCGGCAGGAAGCGGAATCGATGCTTCATTTAGCCAATGACCTATTAGATCTTACCAAACTACAAAGTGATACGTATGAGCTCCACTTTGAACCGGTAGCTTTTGCCCAGATTGTTCATGATCTTTTGAATCGAGCTGAACAAGTTGCCGATGAGAAGAACATTGTTATTCACCGGGACATTGATGACAGTTGCATCATACATGGTGACACGCAGAGGTTAGCACAAGTCGTTCGCAACCTATTGGATAACGCCATAAACTATTCTGACGAATCATCCTCCATACAGGTTACTTTAAAAACATTTGATAATCGCTATCTCTTCACCATTCTAGATGAAGGTGTCGGTATTCCAGAGGAGAAAGTTCAGCATATTAAAGAACGATTTTACCGCGTCAACAGTGCCCGTTCAAGATCTGATGGGGGTAGTGGGGTTGGACTCGCCATTGTAGATGAGATTGTTAAGAAACACGGAGGGACATTTACCGTATCTTCACGCTTAGGCGTCGGGACCGTCGTTCAAATCGAACTCCCAGAATATGTAGACGAGGACAACGAGAAAGGGAGTGAAAATACATGAAAAAGTCTTTCACCTATGTTCTCCCTCTACTTGTAGGTCTCATACTTGGGGGGTGTGCGTCATTTTTCACGCCTTCCAATGAAACAACGGCTGAGGTTGCTCGCGACCTCAGTGAACAATCCTTGTACGTTTCATCGTTTTCTTTTGTGAACCAAGACGAAGAGGCTGTTACTGACGAAGATTTTCACGGCTCATACTGGTTAGCGACGATGACATTCACCGACTGTCCGACGATCTGCAACATGATGACGCCAAATATGGCTGAAATCCAAGAAGCATCTGAGGAACAAGGACTTGAATTATCCTTTGTCTCTTTTACTGTCGACCCAGCCACCGATACCCCTGACGTCTTGCAAACATACGGGGAGCAGTACAATGTAGATTTCTCAAACTGGGACTTCTTAACTGGGTACGACCCTAATGAGATTGAACAGTTTGTTGAAGAATCTTTTCACTCTACTGTATTAAACGATCCAGCAGATCCCGATATTATTCATACGACCGACTTCTTCTTAATTAACGACGAAGGCCAAGTTGTGCGAAGTTATGATGGTTTGAATTCGAATATCCCACCAATCATATCTGACCTTGAGTCGGTAATACATTAAGGGAGGGGCTTTCTTAAATTTTAGAAAGCTCCTTCAAAGAATGGATGATCTATTTGAAAATGATACATGCAATTCCAAAACTACCAGTTCATAACATCACATCAAGTATTACTTTCTATGAGTATCAGTTGGGGTTTACACTCATATACAGTGATGAGGAGTATGCCATTTTAACCTATGACAAAGTAGAGCTACACATTTTTAAGTGGTTTACAACAGATGGCGTATCACAATTGATTGCACAAAGTTGTCGTATTCGGGTTAAAGACGTTGCTAAGTTTTATGACGACTATAAAGAAAAGAACATTATCCATCCTAACGGTCATTTAATAACGCAGCCTTGGGGAGAAACAGATTTTACAGTCGTTGATATTAATAATAATGCAATTAGTTTTTATGAGTAGCTACCTTTGAAAAAGACGCGCTTGTTGCGTTTACGCGTTTTCCTATACGACGGTTTCAAAAACCCATGATGTTCTCGGCACTGAAAATCAAGGGTTTTTATTGTTCCCTAAACCACTTGTACCACTGTTAGATTCCCCTCAATGTACCGGCATATGTTCTTCTTCAATAAACTCATATTCCTCTGCATACGTACCTTTAGCAAGTACTCTTACATACGTGCCGTGATCAAGTGGAGTGCTCGTCGTAAATACAACTCTTTTTGTCTCGTTGCCCTCAGTAACCCCTTGCATTGAGTATTTATATCTTTCATTATCTTCTTCGGGCTCGCCTTGGATCTCGACGTAGACGTATTCTGCTTCTATTAGAGGATTATAACGATCCACTGTTTCACGAAAGAATAGGTAGGCACTAGCGATAAAAACAAGAGAAATAAGACTAAAGATGAACATCTTTTTTTTCATAACTATTTTTCCTTTCTATAAAGCTTTTCGAACGATGCTTCTGTAATAACGAATGGTCAGAATGGTAAACATCAAATAGATCGTAATATAAGCTGCCATACTCATAATAATTGGGGTAAGCATGCTTGCGACAATTAGAACAGAACCTACGTTTAAAGCAAAAGCAGCGTGTAATAACCCAATTGCTAGAGGAATGATGTAAACAAAAAGCTGCTTACGGATAATTCCTTTCATAATATCGTTCACTTGAAATCCGAGTTGACGCAGTGTCCGATAATGCCCTTTTTCTTGTTCAGCTTCTGTCATTTGTTTAAAGTACAAAATGCTACCTGTAGAGAGGAGAAACACAATCCCTAAAAAGCCAGCGATAAAAATGAGTAGACCGAAGGTTTGAATAGATTGTTCATAGGAAGTATGGAAGTCAGTAATAAACAAATCATTGTCTATATTTCCCAGAAAGATATCAGAAGCGACATCTGACTGGTCAGCATCTAACAACTGAAACGTCTCATAAGTCAACTCCTCTGCGGATTCCCCGACTTGAATATTTTCCCTTATACTTTGGAAGGTTGGCTCAGAAACAATGAGTTGATCGCCAAAAAATCTGTAGTTCATCACGTTTTCAAGTTTGAAACTAGAGACAGTTAGTTGCATTTCTTCGTCGTTTGTTGCTTTGAATTGTACTTCTTTCGGAAATGAAAGCTCCATCCCTTCGATAATCGCTCGAGTATTATGATAGATCGCTTCATCCTCATCTGGATGTTTCACATCCACCCCAGCCTGAGCGAGTTGTTCCGATGAAAAAAGCAGAAATGTTCTTTGACGTGCGTCTGCATTATTCTCCTTCGAAGTCCACGTGCCATCAAATCGAATTGCATGAAGCTCTGCATAATGAAAGTCGATTTGCTCCTCTTCTAGACGATTTGAAATCGTACCAGCCTCTTGTGGCATATCTTCCACGGCAAAATCAAAGGGCATCGCCAATCTGACATCATTTTCGGTTGAGTAATATAACGAATAGGAGAGGGAAATCATCGTAATTGTCATCGCCGACAGAACGGTAATTAAGGTTAACGAATTCGCGTGGCCTTTTAGCCTGTGCATTAATGACGCAACAGATAAACTATGATATAAACCAAGGTTTCCTCTTTGCTTTCTTCGAAACAAATACAACATCCAGCTAATCGTTGTGTGAAAAATAAGATATGTCCCAAAAATGGTGCTTGAGAGAACGAGTAGCATTAGAAATAGGAGTGAATCAGCATGTTCAATCATTAAGGTTGAGATAAAGTATCCAAAAACGATGAGACCGATTCCTGTTAACGCTAAGATTGCAGACAACATATTCGGTCGCTTATTTATACGTTCTGCCCGTTTTGTGGCATGAAATAATTGCAACAACGTACTTCGGTATACGATCAAGATAATTTGTACAGATGTAATGAGAATAAGGCCTATAAATACAACCATTGTCTGAATTACCGCTTGGCTAGAAAAAGGTAAGCCAAACATTCCGTCAACACCGATAAGGTTCATGAACAGCAACAGAAAGACTCTGGAAAATAACATTCCAACAATAAGACCAATTACGAGGGCTCCAATACCCAGGATGATGTGTTCAAATATTAATAAGCGCGAAACCACCCTTTCGATAAACCGATCAGCTGATATAACCCAATCTCCTGGCTGCGCCTTCGAATGAAGATACTCGTGGCATAGGAACTAAATACGACCGAGATGAAAATAAGTAGTAGACCCGCTACTTGAAAGGCTGCAGAAAAGTTCACACTTGCGTTAGCCATCATCACAACCGTTTCATCATGCTGAAGCGTCGAGAAGATAAAGTAAAAACTGATGCAAGAGATCATGGCAAAAAAGTATAGGTAATACATTTTTATATTTTTTCGAACGCTCCGAATGACGAGCTTTTGAATGCTCATCTTACATGACCTCCTCCGAGCACTGCCTGCATATCAAGGATGTCTTTAAAGAACGCATCCCTCGTTTTATCTCCCCGATACAATTCAGAGTACACATGCCCATCGTGCAAGAACACTACACGGCTACAATAGCTAGAGGCCAACGGGTCGTGGGATACCATCACGATCGTTACTTTTCTTAACTGATTAATTTCGTATAGATTATCTAATAAATTCGAGGCTGCTTTTGAATCTAATGCGCCAGTAGGTTCGTCCGCAAAAACGATCGAAGGGGAGTGAATTAATGCCCGTGCGGCTGAAGTTCGTTGCTTTTGCCCTCCTGAGATTTCGGACGGATACTTATTTGCTAATTCTTCGATCTCCAACATTGTGGCAATGTCATGAAATGCGCGCTCAGCTTGACTGTTCGTTATTGGTGTTAAGGAGATAGGCAACAAAATGTTTTCCTTTACCGTTAACGTGTCCAGTAAATTATAGTCTTGAAAAATAAATCCTAAATGTTCACGTCGGATGTTTGAAAGCTTGCGATCCTTCATGGCTGTTATTTCGTAGTCATTAATAAAGACCTTTCCATCTGTTGCTCGATCAATCGTGGCAAGTGTGTTAAGTAGTGTTGTTTTTCCGGAGCCTGACGGTCCCATAATTCCAATAAACTCACCTTCTGTCACGCGAAGATCTATTCCGTTTAACACGTTCTGGGCATTTTGATGCGAACTATAGGTTTTACGAATTCCCTCAGCAATAAGAACAGATCTAGGTGTGCTTTCGTTTGTCATGTCTTACACTCCAATCAAGTTGTTCTATACAAAGTGTAATTCTTTTAAGAAACAAGGTCGTAGGTTTTACATGATAAATAAACGGTGAATGTGATATTTTTGTCACTTAAAAAAACAGTCAGGTTTTCAACATGTCCTGACTGCTAAGCTATTTCGGTTGCAAAAGTGTTCGTCTCGTCTGTTCAAATGAATTGCCTGGCTTAAAGATCATGGAGAATGATGAACCTTGGCCAACGATTGAACGAACGTTTAGTTGGATGTGTAGTTTGTTGCTAATTTCGTTTGCGAGGTAAAGCCCCATACCGGTTGAGGCATGTTGCACACGCCCATTATCTCCTGTGAAACCTCGATCAAAAATTCGTGGGAGGTCATGCCCTTGTATGCCTGGCCCTTCATCTTTAAAAGTAACAGTTACAGCATTTTTTTGATCTACTTCGGTAGTAATAACTATGGTTCCATTGTCTGGGCTATATTTAATTGCATTAGTTAACAGTTGGCGCATGACAAATGCACACCACTTTTTGTCGGTGTAACTTGTAGCTGCTTCACTTGTCCTTACGTCAATCGCCAAATTCTTTTCCATACACCAAGTCGATAACTCACGAATCTCTTCTTTTATTACAAGATTTACATCTAGCTCTTCTGGAAGCAAATCCGAATCTAGTGTCGCTAAACGTGATATGTAAAGTTGTTGATCAAGAAGTAAATGCATTTTCAGCCAACTTGAGCTTAGCCGCTGTACCAGCTCATTCGAACGATGAGCATCGATCGTAATCTTCATCGCAGTAAGAGGCGTTTTCATTTCATGAATCCAAGAGGCTAGATCATTATGTTCCAAAAACTTATTGGATTTTTCTCTATGACGTAATGTTTGATTTTGCTTATGGATTGTTTTAATTAGCTTGTACACGGTACCGTCAGGAAAACGACTGTCTGGATATGGAATACGTTCAAACCAATTCTCACCTAAGTCTGTTGCAAGAGAAGATAATAATTTATAATATGCGGTTTCTTTTTTGTACCTCCAGAATATAAATGCAAAACAAACAGTCAGAAACAATACATTTAAATATAGGAGAGAATTGGGTTCTACTCGAATCCCCATATCAAGCAAGATGAGCGTGTTCGTAAGGATAAGAAGGAACCCGAGTAATCCAATCCAGCTTTTTTTATACAGAAGATAATGAATAAACAATGGTAGACCCCCTAAAGTGTCACAGCCATATATCCGAGTCCTTTCTTTGTGACGATTCCATCAGCTAAATTAAGAGCTAAGAGCTTTTGGCGTACTCTAGTGATGTTGGCTGTTAGTGTATTGTCATTAATATATTGATCATCATCCCATAGCATCTTCATCAATTCATGGCGAGAAACCACCTGGTTATTCGCTTTTATTAATACAGAAAGAATAAAAAATTCATTTTTTGTAAGGTCAACCATCTTTCCTTCTTTATAAATTCCACCACTTTTTAAGTCGAGAATCGCATCATTCCATTTAACAACATCGGAGGATGCCTCTTCATACGTATACGTACGTCGACAAATCGCTTGGATTTTTGCAAGCAGTACTTCCATATGAAAAGGTTTTTGAACATAATCGTCCGCTCCTAAATTCATCGCCATCACCATATCCGTCGGGTGATCTCTTGAAGAAAGGAAGATAATGGGCACTTTGGAGACAGCTCGTATCTCCCTGCACCAGTGAAAACCGTCGTACTTTGGCAATTGTATATCAATGATGACGAGTTGAGGGTTGTGGGCGACGAAGTCTTCCATAACATGAGAAAAATCACTCGGGTGACTCACCTCATATGACCATTGGTTCAACCCTTCCTTTAAAGCTTTCAAGAGAAGCGAATCATCCTCGATAATATACACATTCAGGTTCATTAGAAAACATCCCTCCAATTTCATTACCAGGTTTCATGCTTTCTTTCAATGATAATTCTATAAATTTGACATTAGTATAATAGAGCTTACACGGATTGTCGAATTCAGTTCTCTACTTCTTTAGCACACTATCCGTTGTCTAAAGAATTCTGGAGCTTATCCCTCTGCATTGCATAAAAGTGGTCTCCACTATCTTCTTCTTTCATTCCGCTTAACTTAAAAAACGGAATTCCCGCTATTGAAATTCTCGGCTGAAGCCCCTAATTCGTAGACGCCTTTATTAGGGACGATTGTGTTCTCAACTGCGAATAGTAGATCGAAGAACCTCCCCCTACAAAATGAATATTTGATTATAACAGTAGAGAGAAGTTGATCTATAAGTTCATAAACCTAAACCTTAACATGGATATCATTCAGATGTAGTAACTCTCCTCCATTAACGCTGTCTGCGTTTAGAAAATAGGGTTGCTACTTCCTACAATTCTAAAATTGCCTATTGATAATAATATATTTTACAAGTATTATAATTAATCAAAGTGCATTTTTATACATGAAGGATAGGGAGAAGAATACTATGGGGAAAAAGGGTATGACGAATGTAGATTTCTTTGGTCTTGCTTTTGGGAGTATGATTGGAATCGGTTGGGTTATTTCCGTTCCACAATGGATAAGTTCAGCGGGTAGCCTTGGTGCAATCATTGCACTACTCGTTACGATGGCGATCGTCATCCCCATTGGCTATGTGTACGCTGAATTAACGTCTAGTTTAAAACTTGCTGGTGGTGAGTTTACTTATACGGCACAATCATTAGGAAAGACTGCAGGCTTTTTATGCGGTTGGTTCCTTATATTAGGATATCTAATCATCTTACCTTGGGTTGCGATATCTGTTCCAATTCTATTTGCTTATGTTTTTCCATTTTTAAATCAGATTCCTTTGTATACGATCATTGGAGAAACGGTATACTTGCCGCACATTCTTCTTAGCCTTGCCATGATTGTAGGAATGACGTACATCAATTACAAAGGCGCTAAACTTTCTGCTCGCTTTCAAAACACGGCTACGTTCGTCATGTTGTTTACCTTTATTGCCTTTTTAGTCGGTGGGTTTTTCTTCGGAGATGCTCAGAATGCGACTCCACTGATGCAAACAAACAGTGAAGACTCTTGGGTAACCGGCATTGTCCTTGCGGTTGCTTCCATCCTGTTCTTTATGAATGGTTTTGATACCATTTCCAAAACGATTGATGAAGCAGATCAAGGCATTAATTATAAAAATTTAGGAAAAGTCACACTTAGCACCATTATCGTAGGTGGTGGGCTATACATCATCATCGTCGCTGCATCCTCTTTTTTAATGCCCGCTGAACAAATGGGCTCAATGGGGTCATTACCCCTTATTCATGCTTTAGAATATCAAACGGGTTCAAAGCTGCTTCCGCTAATCGTTGTCTTCGGAGTCTTATTAGGTGTAATTACGACCTTTAATGGCTTTCTTTTGGCAGGCAGTCGGTTAGTTCGTTCTTTCGCAGCAGAAGGGTATTTACCTAAGTTTTTTGCGAAGCAACATAGCCGCTACAAAACGCCATCCTATACGTTATGGACGATGGCAGCCATCGCTTTTGTAGGCGTATTGTTTGGGAGCGGTGCTTTATTACCTCTCGTCATTATGGGTGGTATTTCTTTTCTCATCGCTTGGTTTTGTATGGCACTTAGTGCCGTTCGGGTGCGACAGATTCTACCTTCACTAGCCAAACCATACAAGATGCCTGGCGGCATCACGATGGCGTACATCGCTTCTCTATTTTCCGGTGTTCTGCTGTTCGCTATGCTCATCCCAGGTACACCGATCTCGATGGGTTCCGTTGAGTACATCTTATTTGCGGTCTGGCTAATCATTGGTGCTTTATTTTATATTTTTTATACGCGAAATAACGTCACACAATTACATTCACTTAAAAAAAGGAGTGCATCATAATGAAAAGTTATCAATCATTTGGAATTTTAGGGTTTCCTTGGGATGGAGGGGCATCGCTTGGGCGACCAGGATCCCGCTTTGCTCCTGAGAAAATTCGCGAAGCTTTTCAATGGTTTGCCAATCGTATTGAGGAAAATAAAGTGTACAATGTTGAAAAACGAACCGTCTATACGTTCTCAGAAGATCCCATTCAAGACTTCGGCAACATAGATATTGTTGCCTACAGCACAGAAGATACGTTCAAAAATGCAGAGCAAAAAGTAACGGAAATATTACAAACTGAATCCTTCCCCTTTATTCTTGGTGGAGACCACTCAATTTCTTATCCTGTCATTAAAGCATTACATGATCAACATCCTGGAAAGAAGATAGGGATTGTTCAATTTGATGCCCATCTTGATCTTGTTGACTCCTCTCCAATCCAAGGAAAATATTCGCAAAGCAGTCAAATGAGACGAGCATTAGAACTGGAACACATTCACCCTGAGCATATTGTGCAAATCGGCGTTCGCAGTTACAACTATCCATGGTATGGTTCTTATCTTGCTAACTCTGGCATTAAACAAGTGACGGCCGCTGAAGTGCACACCCAGCCGATTGAAGAAACCATTCAGTTCGCTTTGTCGGCAATGGAAGAAGTTGACCTCATTTACGTCACATTTGATATGGACGTACTTGAACCGGCCTACGCCCCCGGTGTCGGCGCTAACGAACCCGGGGGGTTAACCCCTGTTCAATGCTTTCAAATGCTTGAAGCCTTGTATCCAATTACAGATGCCTTTGATATTGCAGAAGTAAACCCACTCTATGATCATCAAGATATTACAACCTCTATGGCAGCACGCATCATGTTTGATTGTTTCGTAGCTAAAATGAAAAAAGAAGAATCCACCAATTAAGTAGACGGGAAGGAATCATATCCTGCACGTGCAATAATTTCAATAACCCTTGGTCTTTCCAATACTTGAGATCAAGGGTTTTGTTAAGCTCAATCGCTCTTTTCTAGTTGAGTACTCCTTAGTTTCATAATCAGAAATATATACTGATAAGTTGGCAGCGATTTAAGATTTAAAAGAAACAGATGAAACCGTATAATTACGAAAAGTCACTCATTTATATGTTATACTCGAATTATAATTCATGGACTTCGCAAAGGATGTGTATAGAATGAAAACATCACGAAACCCCGATACGGTTCACAAACCAGTAGCTCCATACGTTCACCAAGTTGAAGTAACAGGGTCAAACCGCTGGCTTACTTTATCTGGACAACTAGGCATGGAGGTAGATGGAGAAGTTCCAGAGCAGCCATTAGAACAATTTGAGTTAGCTTTAGAGAACATTAAACGTAATTTAGAAGCAGCTGATATGCAGATCAATGATTTAACTAAAATGGTTTTTTACTTAGTGGGGGAATTTAATGCCGAGAAAAGAAGAGAACTGATAGCCGACTTTTTAGATGGCCACTTACCTTGCACTACCATGATTTATGTCGTCGCACTAGCTGCTCCAAAATTTAAAGTAGAAATTGATGCGTGGGCTTGTAAAGAATGTAGTTAATTATGCTCCTTACACTCATTTGTACATATACGAATGACACTAACTATATATAATGAAGGTCAGCATTTTAAGCTAAAAGGCTAAGTTTGTGACCATACTATACAATCGTCTCAGGAACCGATGAAGGTACTGATGCTCTTCTTTCCCCACTGCTTCATAGCCCCTCTTCGACAGTTTGTATTGTTCAATTCTCTTTATTCACTCAAGCCATTCATCTCTCTTTCAATGAGAAACACAGAAATTTCAAAGGCTTGTATTCGCCGTTTGGCTAGAGTGATTTGAGATTTATACTGATCAGGTTTTTCTTTAGATTCAAAGGTTTTTACTGTTTCTCTTAACTTGTTTAATGTCGAGTCAATCTGACGTTTTGCTTCAACTAAGTCCGCTCGTGAAACCTCCATTTTAGTCCCACCCTTCTTAGTGTTGAATAACGGCAACTTCCGAGGGTCGTTGTTGCTGTTACACCTCAACATTTAGTATACAGCCTCATTACTAGTAACCTATTTGTTTGTGCAGTGTTTAGCTTGACGTAATGCAAGCAATTACCCCACGTATCAAGTGAAATGAATATATACTGAAGCCCATTATTTTATGACAACACCTTTATACGTTTCAACCATGTTTCTTGTGTACAATTCAATAATGTTCTTTTCTGTGTCCTTAAAGTAAATTCTATATTCTCTCTGACTGTCCATCTCTTCTACGATTACTTTATAATCAATATCTTCTGTCTGAAGAACATGCAATACTTCTCCCACATTTTCAATTGCAACATGTAATGCGAAATGCACATGAACGCCTCCCTCATCAAATAAATTTGACCAGGATGAGATTGCTTTCTGCTTTTCTACCTGTTCTTGTTCATTGAATCTCCTTGGTAGCCATAAGCCTAAGCGTGTATTACCTCCAACATACAACCACGTTGCCCAAATACTACTCTTGTCGACGGTCGCAGATCCACCATCGGTATATCCCCATTGGTCAACAATCGGAAAACCTAACTTTTGATGCCAGAATTCAATAGCCTTGTCCATTGACTCCACTTCCACTACCAATTCTGATATCCCATTAACATTCATTTTCATAAGAATTCACCTCCCCTAAGATTAATTGTATATGAAAATTGTAATTTAACTTCATTGTAATTTGCTCAATCTAAAGGAGGTTTCATTACACAACTTTAGTCGTACGCTTTTGTAGTTGAACCTTTCTGTAATCATTTGGACAGTTTTAAGTTTACTGTATAGTACAAAATAAGAGTGGAGAATAACGGGGACTTCACTCAAGAAATTGGAGCGCGTAAATGTAAAAATCCTACCACGCGACATTTGCTTGTTAAATACTAACAACTACCGAAGGTTAGAGTCGCAGAATTAGATAATGCAAGTGTAGGAATTACGATGGTTTAATGAAAAAAGAACAGCTTTTCACTGTTCTATCCCTAAAACTTAAAGTTCCGCACACCATAATTCGATTTCGATTTTTAATTCAGGTAGCCCGAGTGCTGCAATATATGCAATCGTCATTGACGGGTATTCATCGGTGAACCATTCATTCCACAACTGATCTAAATAATCCCAATCGATCTCTTCAGTTGCCCACACGTTAACTTTAATCACGCTGTCTGGCAACAGTCTCTCTGATTTGAGCACTTGTTTCATATTCGCAAATGTATTCTTGATTTGCTCATTTAGTTGATTTGGGACGTTCCCGTTCATGTCTGTCCCAATTTGACCCGCGGTTACAATTAAACCCGCACCTTTTGGCACTCTTGTCACGTGACTGTAGTTTCCAACCGGTTCATGCATTAGACGGGGGTTCGTTCGAACAATTCTCTCCATGAATATAACCTCTCTCACTATATGTTTTCTGCGTATTTCTTACGAATTAGACACACTTCTCCAATTTTTGACTAATCAATAAAAAACAGCAGTCGAGTACCCATAACCCATAGAGATAAACGAAAGTATTTTCTTTTTCATGGCAAGGGCACTTCCTTTCACGATCGTCTGAGAAGTATATTTGTTAAATGCAATTCATAGTAGTAATCTCTCTTACTACACATCATAGCATAAGGACTTCCCAAAAATGGAAAGTCCATGTGTTTACGCTCTCTTCTCGTTAATAAAACGGGTGAGTACGAGTGCTAGAAGGGCAATGAGTGCCATCACTAAAAAGGCAAGTGAAGTTCCCCAATACGTACCCACTTCGTACGGGGCGTCCATCGTTGTTGCTGTAACACTGATGATCGTTGATAGCACAATAATGCCAAACGTCATCCCAAATTGCCGAACCGTATTGACGAGTGCCGACCCATGTGGGATATCTTCATCATCCAGTGCATCCATGCTTACTGTCACGAGCGGCATAAGCGTCAATCCAAAACCGATCATAAAGAAACAAAAGTGGAACATTACCCAATACGGTGAACTATCCATACCGACGGTGTTCAACAAAACGAGAGACAATAACGTAAATGAAAAACCAATCAATGAAATCTTCTTTCCACCATACCGGTCGTATAAATTCCCAGATATGATCGTTATCACACTTAACAAGATCGTTCCTGGTACAAGAATGAAACCAGAAAGAAACGCCGTTGTCCCGAGTACATCTTGAGCAAACATCGGTAGAATCGTTTCTGCGGATAATAACAACATCATATTTAAGAAGACAAGAATCATCGCTAAACGAAAGGTGCTATTTTTAAGTAACATCAAATTAAGCACCGGCATATCAAGGTTTATTTGTCTTCTTACGAACACGACTAATGCTAGCGCACCTGCGACAATTGGACCGGCGACGAGCAAATGCGTAAATCCATACACACTGATGTTACTCATTCCTAAAATAAGCAATGAGAACCCGAGTGCCGAAACGATAATGGACAATACGTCCAATCCCGCCGCTTGTTTTTTTATCACATCTTTCATCGTAAAGACGGCGGCCACGAGCGTGATGATAATGAGTGGCAAGATCACCCAATGAAGGGATCGCCAATCAAACACATCAATAATCATGCCTGAAATTGATGGTGCACTGGCCGGCGCAACATTAATAACCGCACCGAGTAGACCCATCGCAAACCCTCGCCGCTCATAAGGAAATACCGTGAGTAAAATCGTTTGGACGAGCGGCAAAATAATGCCCGCACCGACAGCTTGAATGACTCGGGAAAGAACAAGTGTACCAAATTGTGCCGATAACCCTCCTAAAACGGTACCAGCAGCGAGACACCCAAGCGCGAATACGACAAGTGCTTTCGTTGAAAAACGATTCGATAAATACCCCGACATCGGAATGAGCACGATGGTCGTAAGCAAAAACGCCGTTGTGAGCCATTGTACTTGAGTAGCATTAACCCCATACTCTTCCATAATTGTCGGGTATGCTGTGATCA
Organism: Geomicrobium sp. JSM 1781026; assembly: GCF_041949955.1. NCBI lineage: Bacteria > Bacillati > Bacillota > Bacilli > Caryophanales > Geomicrobium > Geomicrobium sp. JSM 1781026. Next base: position 39,375 of record NZ_JBHFQF010000009.1, read on the forward strand.
ATAAAAATTGACTGAACGTAAATAAAAATGCCGCAGAAAGAATAACGGCTACGACACCTTTATGTGCAATTTTTCCTCCCGCTCATGTTTTCATCTCCTCACTTTCTCATGCCATTTAAGAACAATGGCAAAATTGCTTGAACTCGCCGTTCAAATCTGCGAACATCGCCAAAGAATAATTCAATAAAACAACCTTCAACAACCGTCAAAAAGGCAATTGAAACGTCTGCTTCACTTTGCAATAGCCGGAAGTGATCGGTTCGCTTCTTCTCGCGAATATATCGCGCCAGTAATTTTTCAAATGAGACGAGCAAGGCGCCTGTATATTGAGAGGACTCGTAAGACTTTAAGTGACTCGGTGGAAAATACAGCATCCGCAGTAAAAACTTCAACTGTAGGTGGTCCTCGCTTTCTTTTACAAACCATCTAAAAAATGCATGCAACGTTTCATCTAACGGTTGATCCCGTTGTTCAAGAAAAAAACGCACAATCTTTTGTTTTCCATCGTGTAACGCCTCGGTTAAGACCGCATAAAAGATCTCTTCCTTACTACGGTAATGGGCATAGATCGATGCTTTTTTAATTCCGACCTCATTAGCAATTTGGTTCATTGAAAATGCATCATAATCATACGCCGCCAGGTACTGAAGCGCGACGTTACGAATGGCTGTTGCTGTCATTGTCTCCCCTCCCTACCGGTAGGTAGGTTTATTATTTCATAGATCCATAAACGGGTCAATCGTTCAGTCATGCTAGAATAGACATACGTGCAGATCCACTCAGGAGGAATAACTTATGAAAATTCGTCACATTAGAGAAAGCGATTACGATCGTATCGTACCCCTAATCAATGACTGGTGGGCGGGAAGACAAATGGCTGATATGGTGCCCCGCTTGTTCTTTGCCCATTTTCAGCTGACAAGCTTTATTGCAGATGAGGACGGTGAAATTCTTGGATTTCTTATCGGCTTCTTGTCCCCTGCCCGGACGAATGAAGCCTATATACATTTCGTTGGCGTCGACCCGAACCACCGTCAGAAAAGCATCGGCAAACACTTATACGAGCACTTTTTCTATACCGTGCAACAAGAAAAGCGTAGCATCGTTCGCGCTGTTACTTCCCCTGTTAACGAAACGTCGATTGCCTATCATGTTAAAATGGGATTTTCGATTGAACCTGGTGAAGAGGAGAATGGGATTCATATTCACAAAAATTATGACGGGCCCGGACAAGATCGCGTGCGATTTGTAAAAGAGCTCGACCTTATTTAGCGAATAACACTCTCTACTTATGGAGGTTGGACTATGACAAACAGAACAAAAGACAACTTGTTAGATAAATCTCTAAAAATCATCCAAGCATTTGTTGATGTTAACGAAGGTTGGGGGGTTAGAGAACTTGCTGCTGCAATGAATTATACCGTGCCTACTACTCATCGAATCTTGCTGCAGCTTAAAGATCACGGGATTGTCGAATACCAAACGGATAAGAATAAATACTATATAGGCACTGAATTGATACGTATAGGTGCTAAAGTAGCCAATACAACCCCTCTGCAAAGTATCACAAAGCCCTTCCTAAAAACGTTAGCTGAAAAGTATGAAGAAACCATTTGTTTACTTATGCTTCGAAAAGATAAAAAACAAATCTTTTGGGCTGATAAAGTGAATGGCCCGAAACCGTTGCAATATATCATTCCTATCGGAGAAATGCAGCCAATCCCTTATGGGGGTAGTGGAAAAACGATTTTGGCGTTTTTAGAAAACGATCTTATTGAAGAGATATTAAATGATGAAAAGTTTACATCAACAGAGAAAGAAAGCATATTAACGCAACTTCAGCACATTCGAAACGAAAAAGTCACAAGCACGGTTAGTGAACGTTTGGAAGGGTCAACAGGAATTGCTTCTCCTATCTTTAATCATGAAAACCACCCCGTCGGTAGCCTTCTGCTAACAGCTCCAACCCCTAGAGTTACACCTGATGTTGTTAAAAATGCTTCCGTAGATATACGCGATGCTGCCAAAGAGATCTCTTCTATCCTCGGTTCAAGTTTGTAAAGCGGGCATTTCACCCGCTTTGCAAACTCTTCAACTTAATGATTGCAGTTGCAATGTGAACACAATCCCCCTTAACCTCAAATGATTACCCAGTACAATAATTCCGAAATCTTAAACAAGTAATTGACAGCTATCTTTTGCTAGTATCAACTGTTCCTAATTAACGATACACTGTATCATATTATGATACAAAGAGGTGATTTTGTTGAATAGAATTGGTTTTATTGGCGTTGGTGCTATGGGTCACTGGATGGTCAAACGCCTGTTAGATCACCAATTAAATGTAACCGTTTTCGATTCAAACCCAGAGGCACTCGAACCATTTTTAAATCAACCAATAGGCGTTGCACGTTCTGTAACAGAAATAGGTGAGAACTGTAACATCGTCATTCTCATGCTTCCAGACTCTCAAATTGTAAAAGACGTGATTCTCGGAAACGGCGGACTCATCACATCGCTTAGTAAAGAATCGATCATTATTGATATGGGCAGTTCGTATCCCGTTGAAACTCAGAAGATCGCGACAATTTTACGAAAGGAGACGCTTCGTTTTGTAGACGCACCGGTCTCAGGTGGTGTAAGAAAAGCAATTAGCGGTGAACTTACCGTCATGGTTGGCGCAGAAGAAGCAGACTATGATGAGATTGAGCCTATTCTCAAGTATTTAGGCACCAATATTCGCTGGGTTGGCCAATCAGGTTCTGGACATGCTCTGAAATCAATTAATAACTATTTATCGGCCTCATCGATGTATGCAACAGCAGAAGCGATGGTTTTACTTAAAAAAATGGATATTGAGCTCAATACCGCATTAGAAATCATTAACGAAAGTACAGGGCAAAGCCATTCAACGTCGTACAAGTACCCAACTTTCATCTTGCCTAGAACCTTTAATTCAAATTTTTCTTTAAAGCTTTTACTCAAAGATATAAAAATGGCCAAATCTTTAGCAAATGATGTTCACATGCCAATGCTGCTCGGTTCTTCACTAGTTGAGATCTATGAAGCTGCCCATCTAATGGGCGGAGAGGATCAAGACCACACCGAGATCATTAAGTTTCTTGAGCAATTAGCAAAACAAAACTTATTTGAAGGAGAGAAAAGTGATGAATGAACAATTTGAAAAAGGGCTTAAAATCCGTAAAGAAGTGCTTGGAAGTGAATATGTCGAGAATTCCATAAACAACGCTACTAGCTTTAATAAAGATCTACAAGAACTCGTGACCTCATATTGTTGGGGAGAAGTTTGGGGGAGAGAAGGTCTACCAAGAAAGACAAGAAGCATCATCAATTTAGCGATGATTACAGCTTTAAATCGACCTCATGAACTGAAACTTCATGTTCGTGGGGCGCTAAGAAACGGGCTTACCGAAGATGAGATTAAAGAAGTTTTGCTACAAACCGCCATATACTGTGGTGTACCTGCGGCCATTGATAGTTTTCGGGTAGCGAAAGAAGCGATTGATGAGCATACAGCCAGTTCTTAAACATGCCAATCTCCTAACTGCGTTAGGAGATTCTTTTTCAACAAAGCGAAAGGAGAAGGTTGATGTCTAGCTACAATGTTATCCACCGAGTATGGAATGCACTTTGGGACCAACATTTGATTATGAGAAGAATGCTCCACTTTTCTCAACATCTTCGATTAGAAAAAGATGAACACAATCATGAAAAATCTACATCTTTAAATACTGACAAAGAACCCAGACCAGGGCGTACGTATTCAAAAACAAAATTTATCGGGTTACTTCTAGGTCCTGCACTCTTTCTTGTGACACTATTTCTGTTCCATCCTGCTGAATTAAGCTTTGAAGGTAGAGCTACATTAGCTATCACACTGTGGGTTGCGACGTGGTGGATTACAGAAGCGATCCCCATTCCTGCTAGTGCTTTACTTCCAGTGATCTTGTTTCCGCTTTTCGGAGCGCTAGAAGCAGATGGCGTTGTTTCCTCTTATGGAAATGATATCATCTTTCTTTTTTTAGGAGGGTTTCTCATTGCAGCGGCAATGGAGAAATGGAATTTGCACTTACGAATTGCCCTCACCATCATTAATTTCGTGGGTGCGAGTCCTAACCGACTCGTTTTAGGATTTATGATCGCTACTGGCTTTTTATCTCTATGGATTTCAAACACTGCCGCTGCTATGCTTATGATTCCAATTGGTCTTGCGATCATTACTCAAGCAACAGAGTCTTTCAAACATCATAACCAACCTCTGGACGACTTAAAAAAGTTTGAGAAGTCGATTGTTTTCGGTATTGGTTATGCTGCAACTATTGCCGGATCTGGAACATTAATTAGCGGGACGGCAAATCCAATCATGGCTGGTCAAGCAAGTCAAATGTTCGGAATTGACATTACTTTCGGTCAAATAATGGCAATTGGTATCCCTTTTGTTACAGTCTTTATCGTCCTCGCTTGGGGGTACATTACAAAAATAAAATACCGTACATCGCTTCACTACTTACCAGGCGGTTCAGACATTATTAAATCAGAAAAGAAGAAACTAGGGCGCATGAATTTCGAAGAGAAGATCGTACTTTTTGTCTTCCTTACGGTTGCCTTTTTATGGATTACGCGAACGTTCGTCTGGGAAAGTGTGTTCATACAGATTACCGATGGGATGATTGCTATGGTTGCTGTACTCTTACTCTTCGCTATTCCTGCTTCTTCCTTACAGGAAAGAATCCTCGAATGGAAAGACACAGCTAAGATTCCTTGGGGGATATTAGTTCTTTTTGGAGGAGGATTGGCTATTGCAGCTGCTTTTCAGAACACTGGATTGGCCGAATGGATCGGTATACAATTTACATTACTAGAGGGCACGCATTTTCTAGTTATTATTATTGTACTTACGTTGTCAGTACTGCTACTCACTGAAATCACTTCAACGACAGCTACAGCTACGTTACTCATGCCGATCGTCGGTTCACTTGGCTTAGCACTCGGTGTTAACCCTGTTGTATTAATGGTTGCTTGTGCCTTCGCTACGAATGCATCATTTATGTTGCCTGTGGCAACCCCACCAAATGCGATTATGTTTGGTACTGGAAAAATTACAAGTTTGGATATGATAAGGGTTGGTGGCGTACTTAATATTATATCTGCGATCTTAATTGTAAGCGTTGTCACTTTGTTAGTTCCTCTAATTTGGGGCATGGATCTTCTAAGTCTCTAACGTTGATTATACTAAACAACCAAAACGTACAAAGCTAGCAATCTAAAGAAATATGCTTTTCTTAACAAAACAGTGGTAGCGGTCACACGCACCGCTACCACCGTTTACCACCAAGGAAGACTCCCCTACCCATACATAAACGCTAATGCATCATCCAAGTCTTTCTCCCACGTTCGCCATACGTGCTGCCCTCCTGGAATTTTTTTGTACGTATACTGAGCAGGGGCATGCTGTTTCATTACATCGTGCAAGCGGTCCCCCATCTCCACGAAGTCTAATGTTCGACCGTCTGTAGCTGTCGCCTCAACTTCATCTAAGCCGACCGATTGATACATATCAATGAACGATAATTGGTGAGAGTACGAAACTTTTTCAATGAGGTCATCATTCACATAGGGCGACATCATGACGACCCGCTGAAAGAGGTGGGGATACTTGAGACAAGCGAGCAACCCCATCGATCCAGCAAGCGAGTCTCCGAGTAATGTGCATGATTTTGGGCCTTGTTGGATATGGTATTTATCCTGGAGAAAAGGTACCAGTTCTTCAGCTAGAAACTGGTGATACTCATTAATTTGCTCTCCTCCTGGTGCGTACCACAATCGCCGATACGAAATTCTTGGATAAGGAACGCCAACAACGATCGTCTCCTCTGCCCCTTCTTCCAAAATGAGGTCTTCCATTTTTTCAGCAATCTTTCCTAGCTTAAAAAAATCTTGTCCATCTCCAGTAATCGCTACTTGGCATGGATACTGTTCACTATAATTCGGTGGGATATATACGTGTAAAGGAAATGTATGATTAAGAATATGGCTCGTAAACGCTTCAATGTGGGTGTGACCTTCCATGTTGAATCTCCTTCTTCACTCGATCTACTTTGTAATTGTGAATTCTTCTCTTAGGCTTTCGGTATGTTCGCCAACTTTAGGTATAGGTTTCATAACAACATCAAAGTCTTTGCTATTGATTGGCGGAAGCAGCGCATCGACGAGTCCAACAGGACTGTCTACTTGTGTCCAGCGATTACGGTCTTTTAATTGGGGGTGATCTTTGAAAGCTTTCATGTCATTTAAATTCGCATTGGCAATCTTCGCTCGATCAAGTTTTTCGATGACTTCTGCTGCAGGCACGGTTTGAAGTTTCTGTTCAATGATTGAACGAAGAATTTCTTGATTTTCCACGCGCTGTGCATTATCTAGAAAACGAGAATCACTATACAATGTATCGTCTTCCAAGATTTGTTCACAGAACACTTGCCACTCCCGATTGTTTTGGATGCCTATAAAAATGGTTCGATCTTCGGTCGGAAATGGTCCGTAAGGAAAAATCGATGCGTGAGACGCACCCGTTCGGTTTAACTTTTTCCCACCGATCCCTTCATAGTACATCGGGTAGCCCATCCATTCCCCTAGCGTTTCGAGCATTGAAATTTCTAGATGCGTGCCTTTTCCAGTTTGACCTCTTGCAATAATGGCAGACAACACGCCGCTAAATGCGTACATTCCTGCGCTGATGTCGGCAATAGAAATGCCGGTTTTGGACGGGGTTTCTTTTGTTCCTGTAACAGAAACCGCCCCTGCTTCACATTGAATGAGTAAATCATACGCCTTTTTATTCATGTACGATCCGCTTTCTCCATACCCGGATATGCTGCACGTAATCAATTGCGGGAACCTCTCCCTTAGCTCATCTGACTGAAAACCTAACCGGTCAACCGCTCCTGGTGCTAAATTGTGCAAAAACACATCAGCCTTACTTAACATCGACGTTAGAAATGCACGGCTTTCGTCATCTTTTAAGTCAAGAGCAGCAGACTCTTTGGAACGGTTTAACCACGTAAAAAAACTCGACATTCCTTGAACCGTATCATCATAATTTCGGGCAAAATCTCCAACTTCCGGACGTTCAACCTTTATCACACGCGCACCTAAATCCGCCAATTGCCTGCTTGCAAACGGCGCAGCCACAGCTTGTTCTATCGATACAACGGTAATACCTTTTAGTGGTAACATCGCTGATTCTCCCCCTACTCTATGAAAACGTCGTCATAAGTAAAGTCTATCTTTCACACAGGACGAAGAACAATCGCAATCTTGCATCATAACGATGCACAGATCCGATTGTTTCACATGCGGTATCGCATATACAATGAAAATAACTAAAGGAGGCGTCTACGATGACCGCAACAACCGATCAACTGCATACTGAAACATTGCGTAGTGAAATCAGGGAATTATTGAAATCGTTTCCAAATAAATATTGGCGAGATCTTGATGCGATCCGGGAATATCCCTATGAATTTGTCGATACCTTAACGAAAAAAGGTTACCTTTCCGGGCTTATCCCTAAAGAATATGGCGGGGGTGGCTACGGGATCACCCAGGCAAATGTCGTTCTTGAAGAAATCCATCGGAGCGGGGGCCATGCCGCAGGTTGCCATGCGCAAATGTATACGATGGGCGCCTTGTTAAAACACGGGAGTGAGGAGCAAAAACAAGAATACCTCCCTGGCATTGCTCAAGGGGATATTCGCTTCCAGTCCTTTTCGATTACTGAGCCACAAGCAGGATCCAATACATCTGCCATTGAAACCGAAGCGTTAAAAACAAACGACGGATATGTGGTAAACGGGCATAAAAATTGGACGAGTCGAATTGAGCAATCCGACTTGCTCATGCTTTTAGCGAGAACAACTCCTTTGGCAGAAGTCGAGAAAAAAACCGACGGCATTAGCTTGTTTCTTATTGACCTGCGTGACATTCGAGCAAATCAACCTGAAGCACTCGTCATTGAGCCGGTCAAAACGATGTTTAATTATGCGACCAACAAAGTCTGGTATAAAGAGATGATCATTCCTAAAAAGTCGTTAATTGGGGAAGAAGGAAAAGGGTTTAAATATGTGTTGGATGGCATGAATGCCGAACGCATTCTACTTGCTTCAGAAGCGATTGGGGATGGGTATTTCTTTATTGACCAAGCGACGAACTATGCCAACGAACGCGAAGTGTTTAATCGAAAAATTGGAACAAATCAAGGAATCCAATTTCCGATCTCAAAGTCTTACGCCAATGTTAAAGCGGCTGAAGCCATCCGAGACCAAGCCGCTTTGAAGTTTGACGACAATCAAAAGTGCGGGGAAGAAGCAAACATGGCCAAGTATTTGGCGAGTGAAGCGAGCTGGGAAGCTGCCAATGCATGTATCAACACTTTTGGTGGCAATGGCTTTGTCGATGAATACGACGTAGAGCGCAAGTTCCGAGAAACAAGAATGTATCAAGTTGCCCCCGTGAATAACAACATGATTCTCTCGTATATCGGCCAACATGTATTAAACATGCCCCGCTCTTATTAATCTTGAGATATGTTGTGATGATTCATGACCATTTGCTTAAACTGCCTCGCAGCAATGGATAAGAAACCTTGCTTTTTATGAATCAAGTAGATGGGTCGTTCAACTTTAAATTCTGTCACCGGAACCTTCACGAGACCGGCTTCGGAGATCGTGTCGACAATGGATTCTGCCATAAATGCAACACCTAGATTCGCTTTAACCATTCCAATAATGCTGCTAATTTCTAGCCCCTCATACATGATATTCATGGAAGTGTTTTGCTCAGCGAACGCTGCATCGAGAAGCTGCTTAAGCTCAGTTTTCGGGTTGTACTGAATAAAAGGCTCTTTAGCAATTTCATCAATTAGAATGGGCTCATTACGAGAGGCAAATGGATGGTCGCTTGAGACGACGAGTACGAGATTATCTTTAAATAGCTGCTCATATTCCAGTTCAGCAAACGTCTGAAATTGTGTGGCAAACCCAAAATCGATGTCATTTGCGAGTACGCGATTCACAATGTAATTCGCTTTTGCTTCTTGTAACGTTAATGAAAATTTGGGTTGCTGGTGTTCGACCGCTCGTACCAATTGGGGTGCATAAGCAATCCCTAAGCTATGTACAAAACCTATGGAAATGTTCCCAGACTCAGGATGCACCATATTCGTAATCGACGTTTGGGTATGCTCCCAGCGATTAAGAATTTGTTTCGCTTCTGATAGAAATGTCTTCCCGTAACGGTTAAGAACAATCTTTCGATTTTTTCGATCAAAGAGTGGAACGCCTAGCTCTGTTTCAAGCGTCGTAATTGAACGACTCAGTGCCGATTGGGAAAGCAACAACAATTCGGCGGCTTTTGTCATACTGCCTTGTTCTGCAGTCACGATGAAATTCTTCAACTGTGCCATATCCATCGGTATCACTCCAACGTGTTGAACTAACGTGTCTTAATAGTAATCCAAAAGCGAACAATAATAAATAGTAAGGGTGATCATATGTCAATGAACAACGTAAAACAAGGATGGAACGGTCGCTTTTTTGAAGACTTTGAAGTGGGCGATGTATACCCTCACCCGCTCGGAAAAACAATTACCGAAGCAGACAATCATTCGTTTACGCTACTCACACAAAATACGAATCCGATCCACTTTGATCAAGTGTACGCAGAACAAACGAACTTCAAGCAAATTCTCGTAAACTCCGCGTATACGATTGCGCTCATCACTGGACAATCCGTGTCCGACGTCTCCCAAAACGTGATGGCGAACCTCGGCTGGGATGAAGTGAAACTACCCAACCCTGTATTTGAAGGGGATACGCTATATTCATATAGTGAAGTATTAGAAAAAAGAGAATCGAAATCACGTGATAACGTTGGGATCGTAAAAATTAAAACATACGGATACAATCAAGACGCTAAAATCGTCATCCACTTCCTTCGGACCATTATGGTGTACAAACAAGCCGATGCGCCAAAAGCAAAACAAACGCTATTAGAGCAAGTTTTACGGGGAAATGATTAATGAGACGTCTCGCTTATCTTTTCGTTCCAGCAAACAGTGAGAAGATGATCGAAAAAGGAATACATTCAAAAGCCGATGCCATCATTTTCGATCTGGAGGATGCGGTCGCTCATGAAGAGAAACAAAGAGCGAGAGACCGGCTCGTGAACAAGTTAGGAAGCCATAGAGCGGAGCACTTCTTTGTTCGCATCAATGATTTAGCGAGCGAGTTTTGGGAAGCCGACGTCGAAGCGATCGATCAGTTGCCAGAGTACCGGCTCGTGATCCCTAAAGTCACTTGTGCCAAAGACATTAACATAGTGGAACAAAGGGCAACGAACTGTGCTGAAATTCTGCCAATCATTGAAAGTGCCGAAGGCATGTGGAATGTCATGGAGATCGCCAAGGCCTCGTCTAAAGTGAAGCAATTCGCATTCGGAGCCGAAGATTATCGGTTGGATCTTAATATCGAGAAATCAGCAAACGACGAAGCCCTTCTCCACGCCCGCTCTCAAATTGTGCTCGCTTCTAAAGTCGCAGGCCTTGCTCCTCCAATCGATTCCGTATTTGTGAACTTACACGATTCAGAAGGGTTCAAATCAGAAAGTGTGCGTCATCGACAGTTGGGATTCCAAGGGAAACTACTCATACACCCGAAACAAATCGAAGATTTACAGAGCATTTATGCTGTGACCGACAAAGAATACGAACAGGCACTCACCATTTGCAAAGCCTTTGAAGATGCCCAATCACAAGGCATCGCCTCAATTTCTGTAAACGGTCAGATGGTTGATTACCCTGTGTACAAACAAAGAAAGCAACTGGTGGAACGGTATGAATCGAATCAATAAAAAGTAAGCGTTGACCGTTAGACAATTGCGGCTGCAGGCGGAGTGACTTTTCTACGCCGAGGGTATGAAACGGTGATTCGATACTCTCTCGACCATAGGTTTCAATGAATTTCTTAATGCGTTTAACTCATTAAAACAAGCCGCAAATTCTCATATGCGGCTTGTCTCTTTATGTTAATGTGCGTGTATTTTTTAATGTTTCTTTTTTTCTTTATCGATGATGAGCTGCAACCCTTCTGGATAAGCATCTTTTCCAGTCGTATCAATAGAAGCTTTTCGCTTCGGGATAAGGCTCAAGTCTAGATCTGCATAAAGGATCCCTTCTTCGTCATATAACGGACCTGCGATATAGTTGCCACTTGGATCAATGATGGCGGATCCGCCAAAGTAGTGCCAGCTGGCATTGTTAATGTCTGCTTTGCTCGCTTCATGTTCAGGCACATAAAACGATGAGGCGATAACAAAGCATTGTCCTTCTAAGGCGTATGCCTTGCTTGCTGTTTCAATGACCCCTTTGTTATTTCTCCCATTTTCAAATGCCGGCCACCCTGGCCACGATGCACAATGAATTTGTTCTCCTTGTGAAATGAGTGCATATTTTAACAAAGGTTGTAAGTGTTCGTAACAGATGAGGCCGCCAACACGCCCAACAGGGGTGTCAACTACTTCTAATGTGCTTGAATCTGCACGGGTATGAAATAATTTTTCTCGATTTGATGGGAACAGTTTCCGATGCACGTGCCAAATTTCTCCATCGCTACCGATCGTAACGAGCGAGTTGTATAAAGTAGATGTATGATTTGAAACGGTTTCGTTCACACCAATTACAGTAATTATACCGGTTTCTTTGGCCGCTTCTTGTAAGGGCAACAAATCCCCTGCTTCAATGTTGACAGCTTCTAGAGTAAAGCGGGCAAGGTCTTCTTCCCAGTCACTTGGCTCATCAAAATCGATCGTCCAGTTTGGATAAGCGGGGATAAAACACTCAGGGAATACGATAATTTCTGTTTGTTCTTTTTGCGCTTCTTTCATATACTTGATCGTTTTCTTTATCGTTTCACTCTTATTAAAAGGAAAAACAGGCGATAGTTGTACGGCAGCGGCTCTCACTGTCTTGTATGATAGCTTCATGAATGGACACCTCTTTTTTGTAATGGCTGCTTTTGATCTTGTTTTGATGCGTCTTCTCCATACAGTGCTTGTTTTAAACCGTCGTGAAATTCATGTTGAATCGGTGTTGTTTCTTCCTTGGACAACAAACTGCCAACAACGAGGACGAGACTCGCTATAATAATTCCTGCCGTTCCTGGTCCGATGTTAAACGGCATATCAATGAGATACACGATGACTAACGTCAACTCTCCCACAATAATGCTCCAAAATGCCGCCTTCGCTTTTGCCCGGCGCCATACGAGTGGTCCCATGACTGCAGGAACGAGTTGAATCGAGATGGCATAGCCTAATGAAGCGAGTGGCACGAGAAATCCTTGAGCAAACGGGAAAAGGGCGACAATTACAATTAGACCGGTAAGACCAAGAACAGTGCCGCGCCCGATCCATGTCTTCTTTTTGACAGAAAGGTTTGGATTAATAAACCGAGCATAAATATCTGTAATGATAAGGCTCGCTGATGATAACAGTTGGCTGTTTACGGTTGAAATAGCTGCAGCTACAATAGCCGCGATGACAATGGAACCAAAAATAGGTGCTGCATCTGCAAAGAATAGCGGAATAATTTGGTCACTGTTCTCTGTCGTGACGTTCGGAACAAGCCCTGGAGTGTGGGCGAGCATCCCGATGAACAACGCACACATCGCCATTAGCCACGAGTTCCAAAATGGAGTCACCATTGCCGTTCGTGCTAATGTAATTGGCGAAGACGCGGAATAGAACTTTTGCCACATATGTGGCATTACCCAAAACGCAAGGCCTAGACCGAGTGCTAGCTCTATGATTCCAAAGATATTGCCTTGATTAACAAGGACTTCAGGTATAACATCTTCTAGATTTTGAAAAGCTGAAAATCCACCTGAACCATAGATAAATGTGATCGCAATTCCTAGAAGCGTGAACCCGAAGAAAAATCCCATAAACGTATCTCCCCAAGCTGCACCTCGCCCCCCACTTAACGTTACAATCAGGCCAACGAACACTCCCATGATGAGTACGCCTACCCAATACGGGATATCCCCCATCGTTAAGCTTGATAATGAACTAGCACCACCAGTCACTTGAATAAGCATGACAGGAATGAGGCCAAGCATTCCAAAAATGGCGACGACAATCCGGATTTTCGGATCACCATAATACTTCTCCATCAGATCTCCTGGCGTAATAAAGTTATAACGGTTGCCTAAGTACCAAATCCTTGCACCAAATAACCAAATAAAAATTGCATGAACAATCGCCCAAGCTGCGAAACCAATAAACCAGGTGCCATCTCTATAGAAGTTGCCTACAGCACCGAGCAGCGTCCACGTACTAAAAAAACTTGCACCCGTTGTCATCACCATAACGATCGAACCAAGACCACGGTTAGCAAGGTAAAAATCATCAGGCGTGGACACGTTTGAGCGCGAAGCAACGATGCTAATAATAAGGATAATGCTAAGAAAAATCGTAAGGATAATGATTGTACCTAGTGACGAACCCATTAGTCAGCTCCTCCTGCCTTTGCCTTTTCCATTCGCCTAGCAAAAGGAACAAAATAATTACGATAGATCACCCAAATCACAAGAGTGTTTATTACATTTAATAACAACACCCACGCCATTGGCAGCGGGAACGGTCCTACCCAATCGAGTGTATTTAAGATATTAAAGTTTGGTAGAAACGTTAAAGCATAGACGACAAAAAAGATAACAATGATGAGATGGTGTGTTTTTTTAAACGTCATAACCAGCTCCTTTACTTTGATGATTACAACTATCAGAATAGTCATAATCGAATGAGGTAGCAAGATAAGGACACGAAAAAACTATGCGAATTTGCATAGCTTCAAAACAGACCTCGTATACAATAAGTTTTTAATTATGCATTTATGCATAATTACGATTAAAGATTATACTTCACTCGCTTTCTGCTCACATTAGATTGATGAATACCGAGAGCTTGAGCCATTTGCACCGTCGATGGATATTCTAATTTTGCCATATGCAACAGTTGCTTCTCCATGCTTTCTAATGCTTCTTTTAGCGTCGTTAATTTTTTTACATACACCGGTTCTTCATTCGTTTCCATGCTAAATACCATTGAGAGTTGATTTGTATCAATCACGTCTTCTTCTGTTAGAACAACAAATTTCTCAATCGCATTCTCAAGTTCTTCAACATTGCCTGGCCAAGAATGGTGCATAAGCTCCTGTATCATCTTAGGACCAATCCGTTTAGTATCAGCATATTGCTCATTGAATTGCACCAAAAATTGTTGAATAAGAGGTGGAATATCTTCTTTTCGATCACGGAGTGGGGGCACAGAAATGTGAATAATACTTACTCTTTGATACAGTTGTTCATTGAACGTCCCTTCCAAAACGAGAGCTCGCAAATCCATTTTTGTCGTTGAAATGATGCTTGGCGCATGATGGTTTGAATGCTTTGACTGGTGACGTATCTCATCTAGTAAATGAAGAATTTCCTCTTGTTCTTCAGCCGTTGCATGATCTATGTTTTCTAATAGAATCGTTTCAGATGAACTTGCTTCCTGGCGTTTTTGGACGACGTAACGCAATTCACTTACCGACAATCGATAGCAAGGAAAAACGTGTATATGATCTTTCGTGCTTGTACGAATCTCATGAATATACGATGACAATACTGATTTACCTGTCCCAGATTCCCCACTAATGAGTACAGGTGAGTGACTCAATGACGCGCGTTTTGTAAGATTTAGCACTGCTTTCATTGATTTAGAACGAGCGACGATCCATTGTTCAATGCCTTGATTTCTGCGCGCAAGCTGAAGTTCATATTTGTAATCATTCATCAACTGCTTTGCTTCTGATAGCTCATTCTGCAAATTACTGACCTCTGTGATATCACGAGCAATATTCACAATACGAACCATTGCATGATGATCATCGAAGATCGGAACACCAATAATGATTAACCTGCGTCCCGTCGAAGTAACTTGCATTGATGTAACCTTCTCTTCTTTTTCAATAACGAGTCGAACAACAGAAGGACGAAAAACTCCCTCTCCTTCTAAGTCGTATACATTTCTTCCAATTAATTGTTCAGGTGTATATCCCCAAATCTTTTGAGATGCATTGCTCACCCGTATTGTATTTCCTTTTGCATCTGCAACAAAAATAACATCATACGTATGTTCAAAAATTGCTTGAATATCAAGCTCGAGATCGGTGGCTTGTTGTGATTCCTTCACATTCATCTCTCCATTTCAAATACAAATCCAACGTATTATAAGACTTTATGCTGGCTTTTCTTTGGGAATCGTGTAACAAGAAAAGGTGTTGACCATGAGTATCTACCCTCTTTATTCAATAATCATTTTTTTTACATCATAGACTTAGAATTTCTTACTACTATTTGTTATAACGCTGCATTTCAATCAATATGTTTCTTGAAGCTAGTCTCTTTCCATATACAATAAACACAAGCAAGGCTAGCACATAAACAATAAAAACCATAATCAACGTAATTTGATACGAGAGTGTAAGGCCAGAGGAATCGATTAAACTGAAGATTAACATTGCGGCCGTACCACTTAGCACACCTAAGCCTGTCCCAAAGCTTATATAAAGAATAACTTGAGTCAAGATGACAATTAAAATGCCTTTAGGTGTAAGAGAAATCGTTCTAAGTATGGCAAACTCTCGACGCTTTGACTGAATATTGTTGATTAATGTATTAAACACTCCTAACAACACACTGAACAACATAATTGAAGTTGCTCCAATGAATAATGACCACCTTTGCCACAACATTTCTTCAGCTAGCTCTACTGAACGGTCAAGCCGATTGATTTGCAACTCTGGGTAGCTGTCTGTTAATTCTGTTAACGTTTGAACAGTTTCATCGATATTGTTAGTACTAACAAATGCCCGATCGAATAATGGTTCGTGTTGTTCAGCAAGACCGCTACGCCCATCAACGATGACTTCAAAGCTACGAATAAACAAAGGAAACTCTTCCATAATTGAGGTTACTTGCAGTTCACCAGAAATGTTAGGCTGATTTTCTGCATAAAGTGAAAGAAGTAATTCATCGCCTACTTCTATACCATTTTTATCTGCCAATTCGCTTGTAATGATGACTTGATCGTTACTAGTAGAGTCTTCTATATCAAGAATCCCTTGACCCTGCATACTCTGAATATCAGCCATAGAATAATTCATAGGGATTGTGTGATTAATTGTACCCACATGATCTTCACTTTGCGTACTGAAACCTGAAACCGTGGGCATTCGTTCGCCAACTCGTTGTAATTCGTAGCGATCAATACTTGAAAACTCATCTGCCCTACTCGTTATAACAATCTCTGTTGGGTGTTGTTGCTCTAGATAACGAACTTCGTTTTGCTGAATTGTAGCATAAAGGCTCGATCCTATAATGACAACGATAAATAACATGCTAATGATAAAAATAATGAAGACGTTTGTTCTCATCTGAGGGATGACATTTTTTATAGCTACAAATGAAGCATTACTAATAAAAGCTTGAATGAAAGGTAATATACGTAGTAAAAACTTCTCAACATACATTAGAAATAATATGTGTATTGCAATGAGCAGTAGTATGGCTCCAAGTAGAACTCCGGTGTCTAAAGAAATGTACGATGAAGCAAGCACAATTACTATACTTCCTATGAACATTAACCAAATTACTTTTGATCGGACATGTATACGTTGAATCGCTTGCTTTTCATTCGCTTGGATGATGTTTAATGGTAGTGTCCGACTGCTTCGGTACGCGGGAATGAGCATGAATACTTGAATGATGATCCCACATATCGCCCCGTAAGATAACGCTACCAAATGATTAAATGACTCATTGGCGAGCTCTAACCTAATGATGTCTCCAACCCAATTACTCAGTAACGTGTAGCTAAGATAAGAGAGAACGTAACCACTAATCACACCGGCACTATTTAGCAAACTGCTTTGCAAAAAGATAATGATAAACGTCTGTTTCGTACTCCCACCTATCGCACGCATAATCGCCAGCTGATGTTTATATTTATAAAGATAGACTTCAAAGTTTGCGATTATGAATAATGAAGCAATAATTAATACTAAAAATGATAACACCAAAATGAACTGGGAAAGCAAACTAACGTTTTCACTCATTGCTGGATCTTCTTCTGCTATATCTATACGTAAATCTTCCTCAATGTCTGTAATTTGTTGCACCATTTCGTAAGTTCCTGCATCTTCATGTAGTTCTAGGAGTACATAAGTTGCTTCAAGACTGTCATTACTATTATCTAGGTTTAATTGTTTCACACTACTTCTACTCAATAATACATAGTCGTTAACCAAACCAGCAAATTCAAAATCTGGAATGATTTCCACCACATTAAAATGTACATTTTCGACCTCAACGACGTCCCCTACGTTTACACCAAGTGCATTTGCTAGAGAGTAGTTAAGTATCATTTCGTCTTCTTCAAGGGATTCAGTGAATTGGTAACGGCTTTTTACGAGATCATCATTATCAACTCCAATTGTATAGATATGGGTTCTTAAATCATTAGCATACAAGTCAGAAATAAGTACTGGAGAGTAGCTAACAACTTCTTCATGCGCAGTCAACTGACTTAATAAATCTGCATTAATATACTGACCATCATGCAACTCATAACCAACAGACAAATCCATATAACCATAAAGATCCTCAATTTCCGACACGATCGCTTCTTGAGAACTAGAAGACAAGACAGCCATTGACATGATTAATGATACGGATAGTGCAATACTAATAATGGAAGTTAAAACGATGCCTGTATTTTTACGAAAGAACTTTAGCGCAACACCGAATATAGAGAACACCACGCTATAACTCCACTATGTGCTTAAATTTCTCTAATATGTGCAGCATATTATCGGTATCATCGTTCATTACATAAGTATCAACAATTTGTCCATCATGAAAAAACAATACTCGATCAGCAAAAGTAGCTACGTAAGGATCATGTGTTACAAGGATCATACTTTGAATCAATTGCTCCTCTTTCATAGACGTTAATACACGTAATATTTCCTTGGACGTATTAAAGTCTAAATTGCCAGTTAATTCATCAGCTAATAACACTGGTGGCGAAGTGATAAGGGCTCTTGCAATCGCTACACGCTGCTGTTGCCCTCCAGACAATTCATACGGTTGGTGATTCGCCCATTTCTCCAAACCTACCAATTTGACGATGCACTGAACTTCCACCTGAATCGTTGCTTTACTTTCCCCGTTTAAAATTAATGGCAGCGCAATGTTTTCTTCAACGGATAAGTCTTTTAAAAGATTAAATGATTGAAAGATAAATCCTATATTTTTTCTACGATAATCTGTAGCGTAAGGCTCTTTAAAGCGATGCGTAGATGGTTTCCCATTTATACTAATTTCTCCTTCTGTAGGTTGATCCATTGCACCTAAAATATTTAGTAGCGTACTTTTTCCAGAACCGCTTGTGCCCATGATGGCAACAAGCTCCCCTTTATACAAATTAAACGTAACATTCTTTAGGGCTTTCACATCGTTTGAGTGCATGCGATACGTCTTGGAAAGCCCCTGAACTCCTAAAACGATTTCTTGATTGACTTCAGTCATCAAGCAACCTCATCTCCTTTTATGTATTTGTCCATCTTATAAATACATAATTTTTTCAATATATAAAATATTATTGAGTTAGTCGGATTATTTCTTTAGTTATATCAGTTTCGGCACGGATTTACAATTAACATTAGAAATCATTCCTAACTATTGCTGACGACATTTCCATATTTGTCCCCCGCCATTTAACCACTCATCAGCGCTTGTCCAGGCATAAACTGTTACAACACAAATAATGGGGTGAGGGGATGGCTTCAAATCAAACGGAACTTTTGCAAGAGCTGAGTGTGCAAACGAATCCGATTATCATTGAGAACAGCTTTACCATTAGTCAAACGATTACCATCACTTATGGTGTCACCTTCGTAAGTGGAGTGGGTGGGCCTTATACATTAACTCGCGCACTTACATTTTCCGATTATATGTTCAATATTGTATTAAACGGATCCATGCAAGTGATTGATCTAATTTTAGATGGGGATGCAGCGAATCATCCGATTACAGACACAACAAATCGGAGCTTAATTGCAGTTACTGGCGGATCTTTATTTTTAGAATCAGGGTCGATCTTAACGAACAACAATGCCTTTTTAGAAGGTGGTGGCGTTTATTTAAGGGGAAATCCTGCTTTTGTTAACACGCTCGTCATGAGAGGAGATGCTCGCATTACGGGCTGCTATACTCGTGTAACGGGCGGCGGCATTATGGCTGCACTTCGAAATAATGGGGATTCTGTCACGATTGCTGAAAATGCCCTCATCGATTCAAACCAAGCACAATTTGGTGGTGGCGTTTATTTTCGATCTTACGTACAAGGTGTTGGTGGAAATTTAACGATCGGTGATAACGTTCAGATTGCAGCGAACTCCGCCGTTGCAAATGGCGGGGGGATTTATGTATCCAACTTCATTACTGGCAACACCGTCCCTATTTCATTGACCATCACGGGAAATGCGTTGATAGATCAAAATACAGCGAATAACGGTGCGGGTCTTTACCTTTTTGCTACAAACAGTAATGATGCGTATATTCAAACGGGTACACCTTCGATTACAAACAACACAGCTGGCAATAACGGGGCGGCTGGATTTTTGAATTTCTTAGCGCCAAGTCAAGCAAATGTAACAATTACAGGTGGGACAGTCACCGATAACACAGCGAATTTCGCCGCTGGTGGTTTTCAAGTCTCTTCAGCTGGAGGAGGAACGTGTGACCTTTCCAATGTCATTTTCTCAGGAAACACCGCAGGCGCATCACAAGCGGGGGGATTCCTATATTCAGATAGTTCAACCAATCCTTCAAACATCGCGATTAATGCGGTTACATTCCAAGGTAATTCGGCGGGCACTAACGGTGGTGGAGCGATTATTAACGGCGGTCCCGGCCCGCTAAACGTTACGGTTCTAAACAGTCTGTTCACGGATAATATTGCAGGAGCCGCAGGAAGCGGAGGCGGATTAACGATTACGAATGTCTCAGGTGGCTCAACGACTGAAGTTATTGGAACGCAGTTTTCAAACAATACGGCCGGCGTGGATGGCGGCGGTTTGTTCTTCGGTCAAGGTGCAAACGGCAATGATACGTTTGCCATTGAATCTTCTACGATTACGAACAACACAGCGACAATTGATGGTGGAGGGATTCACTTTTCTGCAGGCGGGGGCGTGTTGAATGCAAGCATTTCCAACACGAACGTTTCCGACAACATTTCTACGAACGGAAATGGCGGAGGCATCTGGGCGAGTGATCCAAATGCAAATGTGACGTTGAACGGTAGCACGACCGTTGCTGGCAATACGACCATTAACGGAAATGGCGGGGGCGTTTATTTCAACGCCACAACAGGTACGCTGCTCGTCACAGGTCCAGTTGTCATTGAAGAGAATGCGGCGAACAATAACCTCCAACTGGCTGCGAATAATGGTGGCGGCATCGCTGTAGTCGCAGGTACGGCTATTATTGAGGATTCTACGCAGATTCGCAACAATTTAGCAGGTAGATTAGGCGGCGGTATATTCATTGGGAACGGGGCTAGTGCTACCGGAACTGGCGGTACGATTTCCGGAAATGAAGCTGGTCTCTCCGGGGGTGCCATCTATACGAGTACAGGTGGAATTCTAACATTGTCAAACGCTACGGTCATCGGTGTTCCGGTTCCGAATGTTGCGCCGATTGGTCCTGGAATATTTAATGGTGGAACGTTTAATGTAAGTGGCGTGCAAAGCATCACAAACGGACTTTACATTCCAACTGCTGATAATGTTGCACAAATTCAAGGACCGCTCGCCGGCTCAGTGATTCAATTAGATAACACACCGTACGTCGTGACAAATCCACAAGGTATACCGGTCACGGTCGCTGTCGCAACACCGGGATACCCATTGCTCAGCCAAAGTGATGCAGATGCTTTCTTAAAGCCAGTCGTTGGTTTTGACGGTTGGGAAGTTCGACTAAATGCAGACCGGACTGCGGTTGAAATTGCACCTGTCGTGTATACGATTACGTATTTGAACTTACAAGGCGGCCAAAGCAATAATCCGTCGACGTATACCGTCTTAGATTTGCCGATTGTGTTAAACGATCCTGACCCAATACCAGGGCTCACTTTTATCGGTTGGCAAGATGAGTTTGGCAACTTCATTACTGTTATTCCTGAAGGAACAACTGGAAATCTCGTGCTGACTGCTGTATTCCAGCAAATTAACCCTCCAGTGCCACCTGGTCCTGTTGTAACAGGCGATCAAATCATTAATCAGTCCATTCAAATTCCTTGTGGTTGTTTCGATTTCTGTTCATGTAAAGAAAAAGAAGACGAGTGCAAATAACTTCCGTCCGGCCCGAAGAGCATCATCATTGCTCTGGCCGGATTTTTTTGAATAGACTTCTCATGCTTACATAAACTACACACACAACCAAGCTTTTCCTATTCCCATTCGTAAAGTCGGTGTCACATATGTTGCTAAAGAGAAAATATCAGACGAACAGCCGCTCTACTTCCCAATCACCGAAGACAACCATCGAACAGCTCCATCGTTCTGCTGACTTTGTGACAGATGAATTGACGGCGACCAACCCGTTTCGCATTCATTATTACAAAACACTCGTCAATCAAATATCCATACATAATATCGTTTTACGCTACCTTAAGAACCAAGACATGCGCACACTGGACGAAGCGCAGGAATTGTTGCCCGTGGAGGGGATTAAAAAGCTCAGGTTCCAAGATTCTGTTCAAGATGAATTGTTACGCGGCAACCTTATTGTTGTGGAAAAGAACGATCCACAAACGATCTTATCCATTCCACTAAGAAAAACTGAACAGCGTTCCGTGGAGATTACGGAAAACGAATTTACGGTATTGGGGCCGAAGGAAGCCTTTATTGAAGCGTTGGATGTGAACATCAACCTCATCCGCAAGCAGTTTCATAACACCCATCTCATCATTCGCGAACAGACGGTTGGAAGTGAAGGAAAAAATACGGCCGCCATCATATACGTCGAAACGATTGCTTCTAAACAGAACGTAAACACGATGATTCAACGCCTCGAAGATTTGAGCTTTGATGAGCCGATTGATGTTTCACAACTCGGGCACCTCGTCTCTGACAATCCGAACTCCCCTTTTGCTCAGCTACTCGGAACAGAGCGACCTGATCGGGTTTTAGCTGCACTGAATGAAGGAAAAGTCGTCACTATGCTTGATGGCTCTCCAATGGCACTTATTGGTCCGACAAACTTGTATGAGTTCTTTTCTTCACCTGACGATAATTACGTGTTATGGCCTGTAGGTTCTTTTATTCGGATGATGAGAATCTTCGGTGTCTTGTTCTCTGTAATTTCGACTTCTTTATACATTGCCATAACGACTTATCATCATGAACTCATTCCTAATGATTTGTTAACGACGATGATTTCATCAAGAATCGAAGTCCCCTACCCACCTATAGTGGAAGTGTTATTTCTGGAGATTACGATTGAATTGCTTCGCGAAGGCGGTGCACGGTTACCGAATCGGATTGGGCAAACGATCGGTATTGTCGGGGGGATTGTCATCGGAACAGCTGTTGTTGAAGCTTCTCTTGCGAGCAGTGTTCTCCTCATTATCGTATCGTTAACCGCACTCGCATCGTTTACAACGCCTACATATCAGATGGGAAATACGATCCGTCTTATTCGATTTCCCTTTATTCTTTTCTCACAATGGTTAGGGTTTCTAGGAATTTCAATTTGTTCATTATTATTCCTCGTGCATCTCTTGAATCTCAAATCATTAGGAAATCCATATATGGCCCCAATCTATCCGTTCAGGTGGCGTGATTTACGTAACAGCTTAGCGGTCTTACCAGTCCGTATGCAAAACATGCGGCCGAGTTTTTTAAGACCGCAAAAAACAAAGCGATTTTCACCCAGGCCGTTAAACCATCAATCCGAGGACATTGAAGAATAAGGTGACACAATGATTTCCAAACAACTCTCCCCATTTTTTTCATTTTTTATCGTAGCTGTCGTCCAAATTGGAGTCGGTATATTTACGTATACGAGAGAGATTGCTGCGATTACAGGAAATGATGGCTGGATTTCTATCCTACTCGCAGGCGTAATCACTCACTTTATTTTATGGTTGATGTACCGAATGCTTCGCCACGAGAATACGCTCACATCCATTCACGAACACGCCTTTCACAAATTCGGGAAAGTTGTTGATTTGTTTTTTATTCTCTATTTCACGGCGCTCGTCATCGCCCTCACGACAACGTATGTAGAGATTGTGCGCGTCTGGTTATTCCCAGGTCTTGATCAATGGGTACTCATCATTATCATTATGGGTCTCGTATATTTATTTACCAATTCTGGACTGAGAACGATTGTTGGCGTTTGCGTGATCGCCTTTTTCTTAATTATTCCTTTGTTGTTGTTTTCACATTACCCTTCTGGGATGCTGCAAACGGGGAGCCTCTTCCCGATATTCAACCATACCGTCCTTGAGGTCTTGCAAGGCGCCAAGAAAATGACGTTTCAACTGTTAGGCATTGAAGTGCTGCTCGTCGCCTATCCGTTTTTAAAAGATGGACAAGCTTCCCATCGCTATGCACAGTGGGGTCTCGCATTTAACATTGTGCTTTACGTGTTCATCTACGCGATCACATACCTCATATTTCATAAACATCATTTGGTTGAAATTGTGTGGCCTACCCTTTCGGTATGGCGAATGGAATACTTAGGCATTTCCCTTTGGTTAATCATATTGTTACCGACAATGAGCCTATATTTATGGTCCAGTAGCTATATCGCCAAACAATCCTTCCCCATTCGTCAACGACCGGCCCTGCGTATTCTTATCGTCATTTCCATAGTAACTGCCTCTTTTTTTCAGAGGGAAGTCGACATTCTACAGCTCAGCCGCGTGTTAAGCACCGTTGGTTTTTCTACGCTTTATTTGTATATTCCTTTGCTGTTCATCTGGACAACCGCAAAGCGAAAGTGGGGATCGGTTTGATAAAAAAATGGTTACTGCTGCTCGTCACCGTCTTACTCGTCAGTTGTAGTCCTGAACAAACAAAAATTGAAGACATTCAATACTTACAAGCACTAGGTCATGACTTGTATGACGGTAAACTCGAAACGACAGGAATTACGACAGTCATCATGCCGATGGATGAAGTCATACCTGAAAGCGAGAGCCTTGTTACCGAGTACGAGCATCTCGAAGCCCTCTATTCTGGGTTTCAATCAGAATCATCCCGAATTGTGGACACGAGCCGGACGAGTTTGCAATTGTTTAACGATGAGGTCGCGCAAGCAGGCGTTTTTCAAATTGCAGATAACACACAGAGAAATCCAATGATCGAGCAAGATATGCACCTCGCTGTTACGGAAGGTTCAACACGTGACATTCTTGAGTTTAATTACCCATTCCATACGACACCAGAAAAATACCTCGTTGACCTTATCGAACGAAATGAAGAGATTCAACTTCCAAAGAGCAACTTGCATGAATTCTTATACCGTTATTATGCGGAAGGAGCTGAGCCGTTTTTGCCGTTCATCGAAAAGCAAGGTGACCGTGTAGAAGTCGTTGGTCTTGCACTGTTTAAAGGAGACGAACACAAGCAAACGCTTTCGATGGATCAAACGAAATATTTTCGGCAACTGTTCGAAAAAACAGCAGGCGGCAACCTAAGTGTTCCGTTCAACAATGATCGGAAAGTGACATTGATTGATCTTGAAACGAAACCTGATTTGAAAATTGAGCCGGTCGGAGACCACGATTTCCACGTCACCATTAATGTTGTGATTTATGCGTCCTTACGTGAAACAACAAACGTGGATGCCAATGAATACGAAAACGTCCAACAGATCGAACGCCTGACCGAAGAATTGGCAGAAACGGAGATGAACAGCATCGTCAGCTTTCTTCAAGATGAAAATATTGATGCAATCGGCATTGGAGAAATTGCGAGTTATCATATTCGTGGGCTCGATATTCAACAGTGGGAAACCGACCATTTCCAAGAAGCCGACATTCATGTAAACGTCGATGTGTCTCTAGAAGATACGGGCGCCGTCATGTAGATTCGACTCTCTCCCTTGAGAATTATTCTCAATTAGTATATAGTGAAGGTACTTACACTTTTGCTTGATTGGGAGGAACCGATATGCAAATCTATTGGACGAAGATTAATAAAATTATTGACGAGTCACCTGAGGTGAAAACGTACATGCTCGACTGCCCAGAAGGATTCACATGGGAAGAAGGCGCGCACACTCACCTGGCATTTGAAGGGTTTAATGCTGGGGAGAAACCAAACCGCAGCCTCATCCGCCACATGTCGATTAGCACATTGCCACATGAGAATTCCATTGGCATTACGACGCGTATAAAAGAACAGTGCTCAGAATTTAAGACGATATTAAGAAACCTAGACATTGGCGATGAAGTGGCCTTATTCAAGACCCATTCCAACGTCCCATTGAAAAGAGAAGATAAGAATATTTACTTGCTATCGTCTGGTGTCGGTCTAGCCACATTCCGACCGCTCGTCCTTGATTATTTAGAGCGTGCGGACAATGTAAATCAAATTCATTCTTTAAACATTGACTCCTCAAAAGAGTACCTCTTCACAACGATGTTTGCATCCGCACCCGAGAAAAAGTTCACCGTCCAGTTTGTCGATAACCGAGGGGACTATTATGAAGAAGTCCGCAAACTCTCCGCAGACAAAAACGGTCTTTTCTACATCGTTGGTAGCGATGAGTTTCTCGTTCACAACATAGATGTACTTCGTAACGAAGGCATTCAACCAGAACAAATGATGCTCGACAAGCACGAGCAAAAAATGGCGGAGTTCTTATCCACGAACGTATCCATCTAAGACACTTGCACAATCCAACAACCGTTGGATTGTGTTTTTATTTTCGCTATACTCATAAGAAAAGGGCTGATTCGATGGACGAGAATACGAATGAATTTAATCAACCTGTAGGGAAACCCTTTCCGAATTGGAAAGAGAGTGCCATCCCTACTGAAATGAAGTACATCGGTCGATACACGATCGTTACGAGATTGAGTCTTGCCTACACTAAGGAACTATACGACGCTTTTTCGCAGTCTCATCCGAGCCATTGGACGTACCTTTCCGAGGAGCGTCCGAATCATTTTAGCGATTTTGAACATTTGATGGAAAAGAAAATTGCATGCAACATCCACATTTATTATGTGGTCATCAACAAATTAACCGAGAAACCCGTCGGGATTTTTAGCTTGCTTAGAATCGATCCCCGTAACGGCGTCATCGAAGTCGGTAACATCCATTTTTCAGATTCCCTCAAAAAGACAGCAATGGCAACTGAAGCCCACGCGCTACTCGCCGAATACATATTTGAAGAGCTCGGATACCGCCGCTACGAATGGAAGTGCGACTCCTTAAATGCCCCGTCGATCCATAGCGCAAAACGCCTTGGCTTTACATACGAAGGAACATTTAGAAACGCTGTTATCTACAAAAACCGCTCAAGAGACACAAGCTGGTTCTCTATGCTATTGGAAGAATGGCCAGACCGAAAACAAGCCTTCCACCGTTGGCTCTCTCCTGCTAACTTTGATAATAAAGGAGAGCAAATCGAACGGTTGGAGACGTTTCGGTATTAGGGAGGGGCTAGGCAAGATCATTGAAACACTCCGAGAGAGCTTGGTAAGAGGTGGATCGAATGAGACAGTTACTACCGAATAAAAATTTTAGATATCTATGGATGCATAATAGCTCCTTGTTATTGAATCTTAGATTTCGTGAAATCGTCATCCCTTTAATTGTTCTTGCCCTAACCACATCGCCTGTAATGACAAGCTTGGTTGCTATGTCCCAACGACTTGCAACCGTTTTATTCGCAATTCCATTCGGGACATGGGTTGAGACCAAAAATAAAATTAGAATATCTGCGACAAGCCACATTCTGTATGCAGCGTGTATCTTCTTACTTGCCTATTTAATTTCAAGCAACCAAGTGACTCTTGCTAGTCTAATTCTGCTACTATTTATGATGGGTGCATTAGAAGTTGTGAGTACAACCGTTGTACAGGTGGTCGTTCCTAGAGTTGTTGGTCGAACGAATTTATTACAAGCAAATACAGCGTTAGAAGCTGGTGATGCATTAGTTACACTAGTCGGTCCTGCCCTTGGGGGATTTATTCTTGCACAGTATGGTCATAGCGTTACGTTATACGTGTGTGGAATTCTTTCACTATTGAGTATGCTCCTTATCTCCTTTGTGAAATATCAGAAATTTGAGCAAACAGAAGTGATACAAGAAACAAAAAACAAAACTCAAGACTTCATTATAAGATCTATAGCAGGCATTAAGTATCTAACTGCTAACATGCAACAAAAAATATCAATTATATTTGCTTGTTCACTGGGATTCACGACTGTATATATTACACTAGTGATCCTTTATCATGCTAGAATTTCTCTCGGTTTTTCGGAAGAATATATCGGAATCATCTTGGCTAGTGCAGGCATCGGAAATATTCTCGGTATCTTGATTATTCCTTACCTTCGACGTAGCAATTGGATCTTTTTATTATGTACACTTTCCCTATGTTCTGCAGCCGGCATCCTTCTAATGATGTCGGATCAATTCATTATCATATGTATTGGTATGATTGTTTTTGATGGTGCCCTTTCCATGGGTTTTATCGTTCAACTTTCTGCTCAACAAGGCATCACGGAAGACCATTTTCTATCAAGAATACGTAGTGCTACTTATGTGCTTGGAGGAATTGTTGCTATCGTTGCTACTTTTTTATCTGGAGCTCTAACAGAATGGATATCCTCCTATTTTGCACTGAGCTTTGGGGCACTTGTAATTGCAATTCCAGGAGTACTTTTATTGTTTTATTGCAAACACGGCACTCCTATGAATAAAGTAAATCCGATAACTCTTGAACACCGTTCTTCAACAACGTCAACGTAACATTCCCCACCTTCTAACGACTGTACGAGTAGGAGGGGTTAACATGCGACGAAATCTTGTACTCATGTGTGCGCCGGTCATTTTCCTGTTCATGGCTTGTGATGAGCAGGAAAACACAAATGATGAGACGATAGACGATGGTTTACCTACTGACATGCCTGATGACTTTGCTTTCTCATTGGCTTATGGTTATGAGAAAGCAAACGAAATCAATACGTATGAAAATACGTACACAAAAGATTTAGCAGACTACGGCGATATTACAATAGACTTTGAGCTTACTGATGAAGAGATGAACTTTGTTTATGAACAACTCCAACAAGCGGATATACTGAATACACCCGGTTATGTTGCAGAAAATCCTTGTGTAGAGCCGTATATGGAGAATTCAATATCGATAACCGTAAATGATGAAACGTTCGTACGAGAATGGCCGTCTTCCAATTGTGATTCGAACGATGAGCGATTGGGCATGGCAGTCCATACGATTCACTTGGAAGTCGTTGAGCCGCGGGAAGAATACCAAGAACTGCCTGACCCTGTTGGCGGATACGATTAATTTTTGACATGGGATGAACCCCACACTAGTAAAAGAGCTCACTGATTCGCTTGCTACTAATAGTAAATTTCATTTAGACCTTTTTCGTGATGACTAAAAAATAACGATCCGCTTCTATATCTTATCCGTTAACACAAACGATGTTGAGTTTGAATTGGGTAGTGATTCGCTATGATGGGATTTTCTAAAACTCGCTAGCGTACTCGGCTGAAATTTTACCATGGGTCATTCTATGGTGAAATTTCTCGTTTCTATGGGAAGATTTTCAACAATACGCCTCGTAAAATAAGGAGAAACTTACCACAGAACCATCTATGGTAAGTTTCTCCTCCCATGCCCGCGCCAATGCTCAGGTCAAGAAAGCGGTATGTCTATGATGGAATAATATTCGTTCACAACGCTAGATGCTGCTAAAATCCCCACATAGAACGGATTAGATGTCACGTTAACGAGGAACTTAGAGCGTGAGACGCTATTTATTCGTCAACATTCCCACAACATACAAAGACGCATCAGCTTCTAGACCCGAGCGAAAAGAGATGGCTGGCTGAGTAGATCACATCAATGACGACGACAATGAGCCACACAGAAGAGATGGCGAAAACCGTTTCTGACGCATACGGAGACTGTTCATAGTCCCCTGCCGAAAACCATTCACCGATGTCTCTGAGCGATTCACCCCAACTTGAGACCGGCACAGGACCTTGCGACCAAAAGAATACTTGCACACTAAGAAAAATAAGGACGTGCACTGACGTAACGAGAAAATCTTTTCGTCTGATCTGACGAGGATCTCGCTGTTTCCTCATATGTTCCCGGTCTCGTGGTGTTAATAAGTCTTGGCCACGAAGCTGGCCAATCTTCTTACGCATCCAACGATCGAGGCGACGGAAGTCACTAATGCCAAACGTACACGCATACAGCACGAAGATGGTGATGATGATTGTGAATGGAGACACTTCTCCTGTCTCACGGTAAACGACAAGTGCGAGCACCGCTTGAAACAATGTCATTCCGATAAATGTGATAAGGAAGAGTATGCTCGCATTTTTTCTTTGCCACAAATAACGAAGCGCCCCAAACAAAAGAAGCGATAACCAACTCGAGATTTCGGCAATAATAAACCATTCCCACTGATAACTGACGAGTATAGAACTCACAGCTGTTGCTTCTCGTTTCTAACGAGTTGTAAGGTAAACAGTGCTCCCCAAATGGAAACGAACACGTAAAAACTTCGTTGGAGCAACCCACCGATTAACGGAAAGAACACGGTTAATGCCATACCAATAAAACAGAGAATGAGCAAACTAAAGAAAACCCAATTTAGCGTCTTGCCCGCGCGTTCACGTCTCGCATACATCGGCTAGTATGATCGGCACTAGAAACATCGCCAACGCCGGCAGTGTGTGCGCAGTAAAATGAATATCCGCAGGAATGAGTCCAGAGAGGACCGCCCCAACTGAAAATACGACCCATAACCGAAATGCCGCCGGCACACGTGAGAACTGGTGAATAATAAATCCCCCGACGAAATAAGCCATTCCAGAAATAACAAATAGCGTATTTACGATTAGGTAATGAGGAGAACAGATCATATAGCTTGCCATAGGGTAAGCATTTTCTTCGCATACCGTCACCCCAAGATCACTCATTGGTTGCATCCTAAAATCGTAAGGCACAGGTGAGGCGGCGATAGCAAATGGTTCGTAGAGAATCGGAAGTAATGAAGCCACCCACGCCACCACACCGACCCACAGTAATTGTTGTCGTCGCTTCACGTCACATCCACCCTTTCTCTTTGGCAATACGGACGGCTTCGTGGCGATGAGTGACGTGCAGTTTCTGAAGAGCCGACGATAAGTAATTGCGTACCGTTCCTTCTGATAAATGCTTCGCTTTTGCGATTTGTTCGGTTGAAAGCCCTTCTTTCACAGCGTGTAGCAACATCACTTCTCGTTCATTCAACGGATTCGTTTCCAATGAAAATAGCAGCGGTTGCAAATCAGTCGATATGACTCGTTCTCCTTCATGTATGCGTACAATCGACTCAATTAACGTTTCGATTGGTTCATCTTTTAACAAATAACCGTCGACTTTGGCAATCATCGCTTTCTCAATGTATCCAGGACGTGAGAATGTCGTTAATAATGCGACTTTGCCGTCATACTCCTCACCTTTCTTCAGCTGTTCTGCCACTTGAATGCCCGTGAGGCCCGGCATCTCGATATCCAGTAGTGCGACGTCAACGTGCTCCGTAGTCGCTAGATGTAACGCTTCGCTGCCATTGCCCGTCGATGCCACGATGTCAATATGATTGGACAGTTGCAATAACGACTGAATCGCATCACGAAGTAACACTTGATCTTCTGCTAAGAGAAGTCGAATCATTTGTTTTCCTCATTTCCTATTGGGATCACTAACGTGACGACCGTGCCTTTGGGTGTTGAATCGATCACCGCGTTCCCTTTTGCTAATTTCATTCGCTCACGAATCGAATTCATTCCGTTTCCAGCCTGAATGAGCTGTTGCTCAAAACCGTTGCCGTTATCAACCACACGTGAGGTAAACGATTGCTGCTCGGTATAAAAAGATACACTCACTTCACTGGCCTCACTATGTTTATATACATTCAGTAGAGCTTCTCGAAGGGATTGAGCAATCATCGTTTCGATCACATCGCTCAATTCAGGGACATTTGCGATACCATCGCTTTTGAACGTCGTCTTATTCGTCTGAAACAACTGCTCAGCGTGCATAACTTCTTCTTTAATGGATGTATAGCGAAGCGTCGTCACAACTTCACGCACTTGTTTTGAAGCAAATCGCGTTGTTTGTAGAACGTCATTCATTTCTGCTTTCGCACGTTCAGGATCATGATCGATAAATCTGAGAGCCAGTTCACTTTTCACTTTCATCATCGTTAGCGTGTGACCAAGGGTGTCGTGCAATTCACGGGCAATCCGATTGCGTTCTTCTTCTTGAATGTACACATCCAATTGCGACTGGGTATCTTCTAGCTCTCTTTGTAACTCTTTTGCTCGAATGACGGACCGAGAAACGTATGGAATAAGAAGCTGAATAATTAAGATTGGAAAAAGGACGGTTGAAACATACGCACCATCAGCCGGTGGCACAGCCCCTACATAAACAACCCAGTGTGTCACAACGAGCAGCGCTTGTTGGCATAGTAGCATAGGAACAATAGGGACTTTTCGATAAAAATCTGTAAAAAAGATCATAAAGATGAGTAAATAATAATGAAGCACGAATGCTAGAAGAATAAACAATAGAAACGCAAGCGCACTAAACAACACATAACGCATATCAAAGTACCAGAGCGTACCTAAATATAGAGCTAAAATAACGAGAACAATCAAGATTCTCCACACAAAAGAGAAATCATTGTCATACGTCAAAACGTTAAAAAAGAAAAACACAATACTCACGAGCTCAAATAGTAAAAAACGCTTCGCATAATTCGGATAAAAAGAAACATCCATCCCCACGATCTCCTCTGATTCGGCTAATTTTATTGTAGCGAAGACTCATGATGAAACCTATTCACGACTGTCATCACTTCCATGTGACACGTGTCACATGATGAATATAAAAACACTCTGCCCGCTGGAGAGTGTTCATTGTCAATATGCTTATTCCTATGCTTTAGGAATGTTCGTCCCTTGGTGGAAGTACAATTGCCAGCGGCCCTCTTCGAATGTCCACACCGAGCTTCTTAATGACTCTCTTTTTGTCTGGCTGTTAAACACTCGATATGTTGTGAGTACGGATTGCGTTGACAATCGGTGTATGGAAAAGTCATGCATCGTCAAATCAACCTCCTCAAAAACACCTGGTTGAATGAAATCTTCTGTATAGAAAACCTTTCCGGAACTTCCAAATTCAAAAAAATCCTTCGATAACAATCCGCTAAGTTGTTCAGGAGAAGAGCGGATCTCATAGGATAAGTGGCTTTTTTCTAACTGTTTAATATGCTCTTCTAATTCTTCC
This sequence comes from Geomicrobium sp. JSM 1781026, assembly GCF_041949955.1. NCBI lineage: Bacteria > Bacillati > Bacillota > Bacilli > Caryophanales > Geomicrobium > Geomicrobium sp. JSM 1781026. Next base: position 72,123 of record NZ_JBHFQF010000009.1, read on the forward strand.
ACTGAACATTCCCCACAATTCAAATGCCAAACACAAGCTTGGAAAAGTGTCTGGGCAACCTTTTATTCTTGTTCGTTTCAATTAGGATTGACATACTACCATGACAAATTATAATGAACCAAAAGGGGGAAAACAACACGATGAATATTACACAAGCAACGATCGAAGACCTGAACCGAGTAGTTCCATTATTTAATTTGTACAGAGGTTTTTATCATCAAACGAGCGACCTTCCAGGCGCAACGGATTACATACAAGCTCGTCTAGAGAATGGCGATTCAACCATCTTTCTCGCTGAAATCGACGGTGAAGACGTTGGCTTCGTTCAACTGTACCCAACATATTCTTCCATTGCCATGCAAAACAGCTGGATACTTAATGACCTTTACGTATTAGAAGGAGCTCGTAAACATGGCGTAGGGGAAGCTCTCATGAAACGAGCGTTACAATTAGGTAAAGAGACTGGTGCTAACGCCATCGAATTGAGCACTGCCATTGACAATACCCGCGCCCAACATTTGTACGAAAAATTAAACTACACACGCGAAACTGACTTCTATACGTATACGCTTCACCTTTAATATACATCGTTTGGGTCTTTAATGAAGACTTTTTCAGGAGAGGATGACGGGCTTTTGTCTTTCTCCTCTCTTCGCCAATACGTTCGATCAATCAGATCCGCTACTTGTTGAGGATGTTTTTGTGGAATCATATGACCTACATTTTCGAGTATGAACAGATTAGAATACTCTGTTTCTTTAAAGAGACGGTTAGCCATTTGTACAGTGTTAAAAGGGTCACTATCACCAACAATTATCGTAATTGGAGTCGTAATTTTGCAATAATGATGGCTGTTGGCGTAAGCACATTCAGGAAAAAGAAGCACATCCTCGCGATTCGCCCGAAACTGTTTGGGACGCCCCCATGAGTCTAAGAGCCGTTGTTCATACCCACTCGGCGCAACTTCTGGTTTGAACGTCTCGACAACGGTTTGTTTCCCCATTCTTTTGGCCACTGGTGTGGCTAACAGCGTATTCATTAAGACCGTGCCTACTAGTGGGGTCATAATAAGTTTTGATAACAAGTCGCCTCGTTCTGCAGGATAACCTTCTTTGTACATGGCAGCCCCTAACGTAACGATGTTCGCCACATCCTTAGGGAATTGACGAGCATAAGAGAGCGTTAATGTGCCGCTCCAGGAATGGCCAACGATAATTACAGGTTCAACGATTCCAATTTCATACAATGCTTTATGGATCAGTTCCGCTTGCTTGTCTGCTGACATTGCTTTTTTAGGTCGGTCACTATGCCCATAGCCAGGTCGGTCAAATGATATACAATCATATTCTTTATTAGAAAGATAGTAAAGCACTTCAGTAAAGTCTTCACAAGAAGTGACCCCGCCGTGCAACAACACAACCGGTTGCCCCTTTCCTTGACGTAAATAGTGTAACTTCACCCCATCAACGTCTACAAACCTTCCTTTTGGGGGATTTCGTTTTTCACTTTTTTTGAATTGGTATTGATTAAATAGAACAAGTGCTAGAACACTGACAAAAAATAGTAGTACGATGATGATTCCAGTCATCTTATCCCCCCTATTGTTTGATCATCGTGTTAACCATCGTTGTTGCTACCGTATCCGCTAGATCTAACAAAGAAACGGATTCAGGAGCAACGGCCCACATGAGTATCGTGCCGTTCATCAAGGCATGTAAAGTAATGGCCGCTTGCCTCGCATCTACTTGCTTAGATACCTTTCCCCTTTTTTGCAATGCTTGCATAACTTCTTCGGTCCCTGTAAAGAGCATTGCGAATGAACCATCTAGTTGTTGCTTGACACGCTCGTCACGCCGTCTAGATACGAATTCATACAATAATGTTGGAGGATCGTCGATACACCGTTGAAACTCATGCTTCACCATCGCTTTAATCGCTTTTTCAGGATCTGGCTGTTCAAAAACTTGTTCAACCATTTCTGGAATTTCACGAAGTAAATCAGTTAAGACGACATCCATTAACGCTAGGAACACATCATCTTTACTATCAAAATACCAATAGATCGCCCCCTTTGTTAGCTTGGCTTCGGCACTGATTTCATCCAATGTGGCTTTATCATACCCACGCTGCTTAAATACTTGCTTTGCCGCTGCGAGTAACCTTTCTCTTGTACCAAGATGTTGACTACCTTCAGCTGCACGAACTCGCCCGTGCATCGCTTCTTTTGACCCAAAGTAACGTTTGACAGTCGTCCAGTGTACCCCGGCTTCACGAGCAACTTTTGCAAACGTTAATTGATCAACTAAGGAATGACGCAGTAACGCCACAATTGCTGTTTCCACTTTATCGTTTGTTTTCATAATGTTTCCTTCCTCAGTGTGATAAAAACATACTGATGAGTATGTTTTTATCATATCATAAGACGGCTAAATTGAATACTTATCACGAAAACACACGTTGCCCCCACAACGTGTGTTTTCAAGTCTATATCACTTACTCTTCTTCCATCCACTTCTCCACTAACTGATGAAATGTCGTTGGACTATGCAGCGGAACACCGTGACCTACATCTGGCATGACATACCTTTTGCACTGGTCATTACACTCTATTAGCTGGGTCATCGATTTTTTCATCATTGATTTTTCTTTTTCACCGATAATGACGAGCATTTTACAGTTTGTGTCTTCAAAGCCTCCGGGTATTGAAAATGATAAATTTTCAGTCATCACTTGATGGAAGATTGTTTTTGGCATAGCAATCGTTTCTTTATAATAGTCTTAGAAATACTTGTCACTTATGTACAATTGTTTTGCCTGCAAGCGCGCAAATGCCTTGTTTCTCACGAGTGGCAAGCTCCAAGTTGCCATAGTTGCGACCACTCTAGGAAACTTCATTGAACTCGTCGACGCACTGATGATGAGGGCACGATCGATGAGTGACGGGTGCTTACTTAGCATTGATACGAGCACTTGCGCCCCTAATGAAAAACCGATAACGGTGACTTGGCGTTCGTCTTTATATTGTTCAATCAATGCCAAAAGCTCATCTGCACAATCGTGTATTGAAAAGTGGCTCTTACTGCTCCGTCCATGGCCGAGAAGGTCTGGGACGATGCATTCATAATCTCTGAAATACTCGACTTGCTCTTGCCACATCCAACCACTCACTCCCCCGCCATGAAGAAAGACGAGTAGAGGGAGACGGTTTCCACTTCGATATGTTTCATAATGAATGTTCACTTCAATCACCACCGCTCTTTGTGCGTCAACCAATGGTCTGGCACTTGCAAGTGTTCTGGAATTATTGTGTTCGCATCGCCTTTTGCTGAATTCAACTATGCTTGAGTCAGGAAAAGCGCGCCACTCAAGTTCGCTCCATGAAATTTTGCCCCTCGCACATCCGCACCGAGAAAGTCGCAACGGCGTAAATCACTGTTCGTAAAATTAGCTGCAATCATCAGTCTTCCACGAAAACTTTCATGAGAAAGATCTTGATTGGAGAAATTAGCTTCAATACAATCGGTTCCTTTTTTATGAAGAAGTGCGTTTCTTTTCTTTTTTTGTGTACGATACGCGTCACTTGAACGATTTAGCCATCCACTCACTTCAGTACGATAGTGTGCGATATCCGTGTTCATAATTTCCGCTGGGGATTGATGCGTTTGCGTGCTTATTGTGTCGTAAAGCTCACCTAGCTGTTTGTGAAACGGTGCCGTCTCCTCAAGTTGCATACATTGATTTACATAGACCATCATCTCTTGCAATTGTTGGACGACTGGAAAGACACAGAACATTTCTTCAGATGTACTCGGATGAGTACGCCAATCGTTGCCTGCATAAATGAGTTGTGAAACCTTTTGGCCAGCACCGAAACATTCATAAGAAACGCACCCGTGAAACCCTCTTTCTCGTAATTGATCGTGAACTTTGCACAAGAAATCCTTTCGCAAATGCCGACACGGTTCACCACTCTCTTTATCGTCGGGAAAATCTGCAGATTTTCGGTAAGGTAATGCTACACAGCATAGGCCAAAGCACTGAAAACAGTCACGTGTTAATTCTGCTTGCAAACGTCACACTTCCTTTAATTTTGTAAATGAAAATGAGAGGGACTGTGAAATTCCCACTTCTATTAAGCTTTTATTTAAACCAACCTCTATCTTTAAACAAAGAAATGGCTTCTATACGATTGCTTACATTTAGCTTTTCGTAAATGACAGAAACGTAATTTCGGACGGTGCCGGTTTTGATTTTCAGGTGATCGGCGACTTCTTTTGTACTTTTTCCTTCTGCAATCAGTTGAATGACTTGCCCTTCTCTGTCCGTAAGGGGGTTATCATTTTGATTGATCATATCCATGAGTTCCGGTGCATACACTTTCCGATCACTCATAATCGTTCTGATTGCTCTCGCCAGTTCGTCACTCGGGCTATCTTTTAACAAATACCCACTCACACCTGCCGCTCGGGCATAGTTGAAGTACCCAGTTCTCGCAAAGGTCGTCAAGATAATAATCTTGCATTGTTCATCTTTGAGTGCCTCGGCCGCTTCTATTCCCGTCATCATTGGCATCTCGATATCCATTATGCAAACGTCCGGCTTCAATTCCTTGACGAGGTCAACCGCTTCAACCCCTGTCTTTGCCTTACCTACAACGGTCATGTCACCTTCTAACTCGAGTAGTGATGCGAGTGCCCCGAGCAGCATTCCCTGATCTTCTGCGATCACAATCCGCATCATAATAAACCTCCCGCCTCTTGATGAATGATTCGAGGAATTCGAATGACTAACCTCGTTCCCACTTTAGTTGAGTGAACGTCCAACTCACCATTCACAAAATCCAAACGTTCTTTCATGCCGATCATTCCACTTCCTTGCTCTGACGACTCGTCAGCTTGTATCCCTACACCGTGATCTTGCACTTCCATACGCCATTCATTTGCGAGTAAAGCCAAGTGAATTTCACATGTTTTTGACTGGCTATGTTTAACAACGTTCGTTACCGATTCTTTTAAACACATGCAAACCACATCTTCAATGAGCATTGGTAAATGTTTGAATGATTGTTCCCCATGAATTTCACACGTGATATGACTGGAATGCAACAGTTGTTGGACGCGAACGATCTCATCTTCTAGACGGGCCGTTCTCATATCAGAGACGATTTCTCTCACTTCACTCAGTGCGGTTCTTGACGTCTGGTGAATGTCTTCAATTTCTTGTTGAACCAAGTCTGGTTTAGAAGGTAATAGTTTCATAGCGAGGTCACTTTTCAACCCGATTAATGATAGTTTCTGTCCGAGTGTATCGTGAAGATCCCTGGCAATCCGTTGCCTTTCCTCAATAATCATAAGCTGCGAAATCCGATCATTGGCGTCTTTAAGTTGACTTTCCAATTCCTCTCGACGGTTCCGGTGATAGATCGTAAATGGCAACAAAATTACCCCTAAAATACTTAAAACGTTGAACGGCAATTGGGCCATAAACTCCTCATACTCAAGCAGAAATCCGATAAGAAACGCAATAACCGTTGTTGATAGATGAACGACGTATAGGCTAATAAAACCTGCTTTACTTTTTAAGTTACCAATAAAAAAGGCAATAAACAAGGCGAAATACACGTAACCGAAGTAGATCGTCATGCCAATACTAATGAGCATTTCAATGCTTAACGCTACATAAACCGTCCACCCTTTTTTCACAAAGGACAAGCGATAAATGGTAAAGAAAAAAACGATCATGGCAACACCAAGAATAATTTCATAAACGGTCGCTGAACGAATAATAAAGTAAAAAGGTAGCAGACAAAAGGCAATCCACGCAAACAAGCTCAGACCTGTATTCTTTGGGAAAATATGAAACCAATGATACACCGAAAATAACCCCCTTCACCGTAGGCAACACAGAAAAAGCTCTCAATAGGAGAGCTTTTCTTTTTACGATCTGTGTTCTGCTTGCTTACTGTTCGTTTGCACATGTGGCATGGCACGTTGACGCCGAGCCCGCTTTAACGCTTTGAAACTGACAAATGTTTGATTGTTTTCATCATATAGTCGAAACCGAATGGATTCAAGACTCTTTTTCAATGTGATGGTCGTTGCCGTTTGCAACGGCGGGGTGTTGTTATGGGTTTTCTCTAGATGATAATTCGGGACCTTAGGGCTCAAATGGTGCACATGATGATACCCAATATTGCCAGTCATCCATTGAATGACTTTCGGTAATTTATAATAAGAACTACCATCCACTGCGGCTTTTACAAAATCCCACTCTTCATCGTTCTCAAAATAAGAATCCTCAAATTGATGTTGTACATAAAAAAGCCAAATTCCTGCAGCCCCTGATACGTACATAATTGGAAGTTGAACGATCAAAAACGCTTCCCAACCGATGAGCGCCATCATTCCAACATAAATAGCGACTAAGCACACATTCGTAAGCACTGTATTGAGTCGTTCTTTCTGTTTAACCCCTTTTTTATTGAAGCGATTTTCTACGAGAAACAAATAGAGAGGTCCGAGTCCAAACAAAATGATCGGGTTTCGATACAGCCGGTACTTTAGCCGATCAAACTTCGACGCCGATTCGTATTCTTCCACTGTCATGACCCAAATGTCACCGGTGCCTCGTTTATCAAGATTCCCGCTCGTCGCATGATGAATGGCATGGCTATGCTTCCATTTTTCAAATGGAAAATGCGTAAGTACACCGCACACATTCCCGATAATCCGATTCCACTTCCGACTCGTAAAGAAGCTCGCATGCGTACAATCATGAAAAATAATAAAGATTCGAACGACAAATCCTGCCGCAACAATTGAAAATAACAAACTCAGCAAAATAGAAATTTGTAAACTTTGATACGCCAAAAACCATGTAACTAAAAATGGAACGATCGTATTGATCAACTGTACAATTCCAGCTTTCGTATTGGACGTTGCATAAGGTGCAACACTTTTCTTCAAAGCCCGTTGTTTTTCCCTACTCATATCAATTCACCCCAAACGGATACGTTACCGTTAGTGTATCCAATCAATGAAGGCAGCGTAAGACACATCTGTCACAGCACATGTATGACAAGTGTCATGGGTGGGGGGGAAGTTATTTCGCTATGACCCTCGAAGTGTAATCGTATAAAGCGCCCAATGAGGGTGCTGGTTAACTGCTGACACAACAATCCGCCTTAATTAATTGTCACCCGTCTTCTAAAATGAGCGATAATATCATACGAGCAAAGATGAACAAGAGTAAACATTCCGAATATTGCAGAGAGCTGATGGTTGGTGCGAATCAGTACAGGATGAATGTTGAATGGGCTTCTGAGCTCCTAAGCTGAACTGCGGAGTAGGCTTAGCGGTATGTCTTACCGTTACATGAGACAAAATATCGAGACCACCTGTGGTCTTTGTATGGATAAGTGCGTTTATTGTAAAATAAACGAATGAAGGTGGTACCACGGGAGTTCCTCGTCCTTTTTTGGACGGGGAACTTTTTTATATTTCAAATAAGAAAGGGAAGCTACTATGAAGAAAACGGTGCTTACAGGCATTAAACCGACTGGAGACGTACATGTAGGCAATTACATTGGATCAATTATCCCCTCATTGCTTCTAGCTCAAAAACAAGCCTATCAACCTGTCTACTTTATTGCGGATTATCATGCTCTCACTACCCCACGCACACACGCTGATTCTAAAACGCTATCGTATGGGGTGGGGGCTACTTGGTTAGCTCTTGGCTTAGAGCCCGAGAAAGTCATCTTCTATAAGCAATCAGATGTCCCGGAAATTTATGAACTCAGTTGGATTTTAAGCTGCGTGACCCACAAAGGGTTCATGAATCGCGCTCATGCTTACAAAGCGATTACCGACAAAAACCGCTTGAATGGAAGTGAGCAAGACTTGAATGTAAACATGGGTCTATTCAATTATCCAATACTCATGGCGGCAGATGTACTATCCTTCCAATCAGATATTGTGCCTGTAGGCAAAGACCAAATTCAGCACATTGAAATTGCTCGTGACATTGCCCAAAGCTTTAATTCAACCTATGGGGATACGTTCAAGCTTCCAAACTATAAAATTGATGAAGATACAGCGACCTTGCCAGGATTAGATGGACGGAAAATGAGCAAGAGTTATCATAATACCATTCCGCTGTTTGCAGAACCTATAGTACTGCAAAAGCTCATTAACAAGATCAAAACCGACTCATCCACACCAGATGCACCTAAGGATCCAAACGCTTCCGTGCTTTTTACTCTCTATAAAGAATTTGGAACCCCTGAGCAAATAAACGAGTTGCGCGAGCAGTTTATCCGAGGCATTTCTTGGGGACAGGTGAAGAATGAATTGTTCACCGTAATGAATACAGCGTTGACCGAACCAAGGGAAAAATACCAACAATTCATGGCGTCACCGAAGACGATTGATCAAATTTTGGAAGAAGGGGCCCAAAAAGCACGAGCCATTACAGGTCCCATTTTAAGAGATGTGAAAGACAAGATCGGTTTGTAGTTAGAGCTAACAGCTTGCAATAAAGGAGTGGCAATTATGCAAAAAATCACTTCGTGGATTATTTCCCTCAACTGTGAGAGAACTTTTATCTTATGCGACATCAATAAACAAAGTTGACGCTCATTACTTTAAATACATCTCGTGTAAAGACCACAAACTATTTATCATTGAGCATAATGAACTCGTTGTGGGGTGTATAGGTGTTGATCTCACACACCCCACTTCTTGTGAAATCAAGCACATTGCAGTTTCACCAAGCTATTGAAAGAGTGGTTTAGGTAGTCAGATGTTGGAATATTTATTGAATGAGTACCCATGCCATAACTTTTACGCTGAGACCGACCATGAAGCTGTCAACTTCTATCGTAAAAACAACTTTTGAGTGACAAGTTTAGGGGAGAAATACCCAAATGTAGAGCGGTTCCAGTGTACCTATTCTTCGAACTAACTAACACGCATTGCTCGTTTCATTGCGAACGTATAGCAGCAAGAAAAGTAAAAAGTTTTTTACATTACCTGATGCTAGTGTTAACATAATAATGTAAAATATTTTAGACATTTGGATGATATGAGATGAACAATATTATTAAAGAACTAAGAAAATCACAACGCATGTCACAAGAAGACTTAGCACGGTTGTGTAATGTATCTAGGCAAACCATTAATGCTATTGAAAATAATAAATATGATCCCACGCTCAAGTTAAGTTTTCGCTTGGCACATCACCTTAATACGACAGTTGATCAGCTATTTTTGTTTAAGGAGGAATAAGGATGCGAAAAGCAGATGAAATGGAAAAAAGTCACTCCCACTTGGCAGCAATTATTGCATTTAATTTCTATAGTTTGGCCCTTCTCGGCATGGCAGTGAACTCATTTATTTCAGAAGGCTCAGGTGGTGCGTACTTTTTAATTCTCATGATCGGGATGATTATTTTCTTTCTGAGCAATATGTTCATACGTCATAGAGCTATGTAATCATTCCTCCAACACAAATGTCACTCGCTCTTCTAACTGCTCACCCTCTTCTTCCCAACTTATGTCCAAATATGTTTCGATGCCGACATCTTGCCGGTAATTCTGGATGATGTCGGGGGCAGGCAAGGTTAGTTCGTACGGTTCATTTGGGTTCATGTCAGCATCGTGACTGACTGAACCGCTTTGCTCGTCATCCTCGATAAGAATTGTGACTGGCGAATGTAACGTTTCTGCGCTCCCTACGTACGTTACTTCGATGTCTAGATTCGTCATACTCGCCGGTGATTCTCCTTCAAAGATCTCCCCAACAGCCTCGACCTCCCAATGATCCGATGATCCGTGGAATGTTGCTGAATCAACAACTTCTGGATTGTCGTCTGGGTCGTTCGTACAGGCGACGAGTACGAACGTGCAACTGATGAATAACGTTTTTTTAAACATGCACATCGCTCCTAACTAATTCATCCAATGAGTCATTACAAATACTAAAATTAGACTAATGACTGTGAAGACAACCGCTTCAATCCGTTTTCTAGCTTTCGTCTTATTCGCTTTTTTTGTTAAATATCTGCGCTCTTTTTCTACAATTTTTTCTTCACTTCTAAACACCCAACTACACGTGACACCAACCAAAACACCAACAACATACGGGAGGAATTGAATAAACGCGGGCAATTGCTCGTTTATAACTACTTGTGCAATAAAGAAGCCTGTTAACACAGAAATCGGCGTATATACAAAGGTACGAATGTCTACTTTTCACTTCTTCATATGAATTAACATTCTCCATAAAAAACAACACCTAATTCGAATACAGATTAGTACAGATTTTACCATATATTTCACATCACTAGTCATTCAACGAGGCGACGTTTATTTCCTAAATTATTTAGTAAGAAATTCCATCAAAATTTTTTAAAAAAACTGTTGCTTTCATATCTTCCCTGGTTGTATGATATACGCAAGTTTTAACAATTAAAACTCATAAACTAACACTTGCGAGGTGGTATTATGAAGCGTATCGTTTATCAAACCAATAAGAAGTTTCGTCAGTTTTTTTCGAAAGAGTACTTTACACATGATTGTAACTGTACGGAAACCGAACATCAGCGAACGTATTATCTTTTTGGAGACGATATTGTTTCAGAATGCCTTCTCCATCGACAAGATATGCCCGAGCATAACGAAACTGTATGAGTAAGACCTTTTCATTACGAATGAAGTTTTTATAATACAGTTATGTTAAGAACCGATGTAAAGTTATCGAAACCATTGTAAGTTGTTTATATGTAGCTATAATGAAACAAATGAGATTTTCCCAAAGGGGAGTAGCATTCGAGTAGCTGTCGTCATTACGGGAGAAATCCTCGGCACTACTGGCAACTATTGTTGCTTGCGAGACCTTTGTCCATCTAACTTGGTGGGCAAAGGTTTTTTTGTATCCTTTGTTGCCACCTTTGAAGGAGAATGTTCAATGAGTGCACTAAAGAAACTGCTCAAGTCAAAAGTAGTTAGAGATGGGATTAAAGAAGCCCAAAAACATGTCGTTCCACTTGTAAAGAAAGAACTTGCCAAACGCAAAGGAACGAAAAAACGATAATGGCTGGTGTCACAAAGACGTATAAGCAATATGCTGACAGTGTTTCATTTCGGGTAGTAAAAGGAACGTATGAAGTCTACTCATCACACCCTCACTTGTCCATTTGCGGTGCAGGGAGAAGCGCTGCTGTTTTTAAACTTCCTGAAGAGAATCGAGTCATCAAAGTATATTATCCTCCTTTTGAATCGGTCGCTAAACAAGAATACATCAACTATATGAAAATTACGGATCACCCTCAATACGCTTCACTTTATGAAGTCGATACCAACTATATTGTTCACGAGTACATCAAAGGCAAGACAGCGTTTCAATGTTTGCATGAAGGCATTCATATTTCCCTTGATCAGATTAAACAAGTTGATGATGCGTTAGGCTACGCACGCACACAAGGCCTTTACCCGTCAGATATCCACTTACACAACCTATTAATTACGAGCGACGGTTTAGTCCGTATCATCGATATTGCCCGCTTTTCTAATCCTAAGCCATGCCGACAGTGGGACGATCTTAAAGCAGGCTACTACAAGCATTATCGTAAAGCTTATTTCCCTACTCAGGTTCCAAAATGGCTGATGAACACCGTTGCAAAAATCTATCGTTCGCGCTACCCGAATCGCCATTGAAAGATACATTTCCATCGTGCAATAATGGTTTAAGAGTATTCTGTTAATATTTGTTGTTTTCGATTGGAGTGTATGTTCCATGGATTTTATTTTTTCGAATCACTTTATCTTTACAATGATTGTTCTTGTGGCGGTTGCCTGCGGTATGCTCATTAAAAACGAGGTGAGTAAAGATAAACGACAAGTTGTTTTTGGTATTAGTATGGCCCCTGCCATCCTTTTATATTGGGACATATCTTCTACGAGCCCAGCAATTTTTTTAATGTTCATTTTACCACTTCTTCTCACCATCGCTTATGCTATTATGACGACTTATCATGTGTACAAGGTAGTAAAGAACGGGTGAAAACTGAAAAGCAAAGTAGTGTATTGGGACAACTACTTTGCTTTTCTTTAAACCCTAATAGGCGTCGTCTTCATTCACTTCTGTCACAAACAAACGATACAAGTTGTCTGGCATTTTAATAAGACCTTCAACATTCTGAGAAATTGCGTAGATGTTGTCTTGGTGAACGAGATTCACCATTGGTGCTTCTTCGACGATGATGGCTTGCGCTTCGTGATACATACTTTCGCGAGTGTCTATATCAGTCTCTTGGCGTGCATCAAATAACAGTTCATCAACGTCTGCATTCTCATAGTACGTTCTGTTGCCTGAACCACCCCAGTTGCTTGAATGGAAAGGATTATAAAGGCCGTTATCACTATCTCCAGAAACGGCTGTCCAAGACATAATCATTGCCTCATGCGTACCATTTGCCGTACCGTCGAGCAATGTCCCCCACTCCATTGACTCAATGCTCATATCCACACCGACTTCTGACAACTGGTCCTGAATGATTACCGCCATTTGCTGGGTGACTTCATCCGCATCGCCGACCCAAACGGTAAAGTTGATGTCTTCGCCAACTTCCTCTAAAAGTGACTGAGCCGCTTCTGGATCGTAAGCAATCGGTTCTAAATTGTCGTCATACCCAAAGATTAAATCACTAATCGGTCCATCTGCTACTTTCCCGTTTCCTTGCATAATCCCCTCGAGTATTACTTCCTTATCAATGGCCATAGAGATCGCTCGACGAACATCTGCATCTTGAAACAGCTCATGCTGATTATTAAAACCTAAATAGGTCATGCCCAAGCTCGCATCACTAACGAGCTCAACATTTTCCGTGCTTTCTACTTGACTCGTATTTAATGCACTAATCGTATCTGCTACATGTGCTTCTCCGTTAGAAACCATCCCGATTCGTGTTAACTCCTCAGGAACGACTTTAAAAGTAACAGCATCAAGGGCTACGGCATCTCCCCAATATTCAGTATTTCGAGAGAGAACGGCTTCATTTCCTTGATTCCATGTGTCTAATACAAAAGGTCCTGTCCCCGCCGTCTCCGTATCAAGATTAAACTGCCCCTCTTCTACTGCATCAAGAGCTTTCGGACTAATGATACTGCCTCCATTATGCGCTAAGTGTGCGGGTAATGGCGCAAACGGATAAGAGGTCGTAATCGTTACTTCATTCTCCCCTTCAACGTCAATTGAATCAATCATGTCAAACAAAAATGCCCGAGGGGACGCAACATCCGGATCAATGACACGTTCTAGCGACTGCTTGACCGCTTCTCCTGTTAACGGCTCACCGTCGTGGAACGTGATATCTTCACGAAGCTCAAAAACCCAAGTGAGTTCATCCACTTGCTCGAAAGATTCTGCCAAGTGAGGTTGGACTTCCATATTTTCATCCATAATTGTTAAACTTTCATAAATTTGACTTCGTACTTGTGTAGAAGCCGTATCATTTGAACCGTGAGGACTCAAGTCAACCGCATCGCTAGACATTGCAAAAATAAGCTCAGAATCTCCTCCCGTTGACTCAGTCGTTTCCTCAACCTGCTCGTCAACATCTTCGCTACAACCCGCTAAAGCGGCAGCCAGCATAATGGCGACAGCACTTTTACTTGTTCTTCTTTTCATGATTACCTCTCCTCTGTAGTTGCTGTTTGAACAAACGTTTTCACTACACGCATAAATCGCTCATATTCGTCTGACATCACTCGATGACTACTATTTTCAAATAACACATACGTCGCTGTAGGTATAGATTCAGCTACGGCTTCATTCGCTTTAGGAGGTGTGATCCAATCATGAGCACCGGCGATGACGAGGGTTGGGACTGTGATCGAACGATTGCTTTCTGTAAAATCCATCTCCCGCATAAAACCGCCAAACCCTTGGTTCAATGCCCGATAATTTCTACGCACTTTTGGCCTTTTGGATTTCCCTTCTTTCTGCTCCCGTACTGAATAGAAAGACCCCATTTGTGCATAAAACAGATCCAACTCTTCGTCCGTTTGAAAGTCCCCATTCCAAAGCTTTTCGCAAATCTCAATCTGCTCAGGGGTCCCATTTTCTTTCACAATCTTCTTTGCATCTTCAAGAAAACGATGATTCGGCGCTGTCGTGACGAGTAGTAATCCTAATAAACGCTGACCATACTTCCGTGCATACCCTTGAGCAACCATCCCCCCATATGAGTGGCCTAAGATCCATACTCGATCCAATCCGAGGTGCTCGCGCAATGCTTCCAAATCTTCAACGTTATAATCAATATGTAATGTCTCCTCGGGCGCATCGTCTGAAAATCCACACCCACGCTGGTCCACATAAATGAGTTGCATCGTATCCGTAAGCGCTTGAAATGTTGGCTTAAACCCGATATGATTCCCTCCTGGTCCACCATGTAGCACAAAACAAACAGGCTTTTTCACTAAATTTCCCTCTCGAACTTCATACTCTGCACCTTCAACATCAAAATAAAGTCTTGTTCCATTCACCGTTGCATACATCGGGTTCATTCCTTTCCGTGAAAATTTTCCGAATATAATTACTAGAATACTGAATTCTGGATTCAATGTAAATATTAAATGGCTGCTTTCTATAAGTAGGCTAATCCATTTACGTAAATCACCATCTAATGTGTTCGAAATTTGCAATACAAAAAATTGCCGAATGAGCAAAATTGCACATTGAGCAATTTTAGTTTACGATATTAAAAAGCAAAGACGAAGGGGCAATGATGATGGAGACTCACAGCTTGCGTGAAAGAAAAAAAGAAGCGACGAGGGCTTCAATTGCTGATTGTGCATTTCAATTGGCCCAAAAATATGGTGTTGATGGCTTCGGCATTCAAGACATTGCCAATGATGCAATGATCTCTCGCCGTACTTTCTCAAACTACTTTTCTTGTAAAGAAGAAGCCATTGCTCATGCAGCTTTTATCTTCGACAAAAATATTGACTTGTTGTCTATGAGCGTCGACATTAACGAAGAAACCCCATTATCTCTTATTAAGTACGGGTTAAAAAACCAGATGGTCTTTGAAAATATAGAACGCAAACATCAAATTGTTCAACTCGGGAGAACGAATAAAACATTGATGCTTTATATTTATGGGACATTCACTGAAATTCAGCGTCATAGTGTTGACGCACTAAAAGATCATTTTGGTCATCGTTATCCTGATTATTATTATCAACTTCTCTTAGGTGCTGTGATTTCTGTAGTTATTCCTACAACCGATTCGCAAGGTTCTATAAGACTTCCCGAGCAGCTAACCGAAAGCCATTTTAACGATTATTTGGATGATGTTTTCCTCACGTTAGAAAATGGTTTTTCACATTAATTCAAGATATGGAGAGATATAATGAATAATAAAACGGTCATCATCACCGGTTCTAATAGCGGCATTGGATTTGAAGCGGCGAAACACTTCGCCCAACTAGGCAGTCACGTCGTGCTCGCGGTAAGAAATGAAGCAAAAGGTGAGGAAGCTAAGCATGAGATTCTCACTAATTACCCAAATGCCCAGGTTTACGTATATTATATTGACCTTGCGAAACTTGAAACCGTTGATCCGTTTGTCAACCGAATACAAGAGAAATTCTCTGCCATTGACGTGCTCATTAACAATGCGGGTGTCATGATGCCCCCACACACCGTTACAGATGATGGCTTTGAATTGCAATTCGCCAGTAATCATCTCGGTCACTTCGCACTTACCGGCCGATTACTCCCCCTATTAGAAAAAGGAGAAGCATCCCGAATTGTCACGTTAACTTCCATTGCATATCGCTACGGAACCATTCATTTTGATAACTTAAATGGAATATCAGGGTACAGTAGCTCCAAGTTTTACAGCCAGAGTAAGTTAGCAAATCTCCTGTTTGCAAAAGAACTGGATGATCGCTTAAAAACACACGGCTACACTACAATTAGCGTAGCCGCTCATCCTGGATTATCCTCCACAAATCTATTTAAACTTGGAAAAACAGAAACCCGTTGGTTTGCCAAACCACTTCTTAAACTCTTTAGCCAACCGCCAAGTATGGGGGCATTGCCGATGATTATGGCAGCTACTGATGATTCGCTCCAAGGTGGTGAACTCATTGGCCCCGATGGCGCAGGTGGGAGGAAAGGAAACCCAACGATTGAGGAACCAAAGACCGACGTTTATCATTCAGCTACGATGCGTAAACTTTGGACTGTTTCAGAAGACTTAACGAACACCCACTTTGCTAATGACAATGAAACGGTTACCCGTTCAGCTACTAGATAGTTTGAACTAAAGAAACTCAACAGTACTTGATGTTGAAACTGCATCAAATCTCAATTCCTTCCGCTCGGCGTAAGAAGTTCTACGAACCTTTTCTGTCACAAAGGAAAACGAGGCGTCGGCCCCTTTGGTGATGACAGGGTACTCGCTTATGGGCATTGAATCTGCGCTCCAGTTTGAACAAACTGCCCGCATGTTTAGCGGAATGAGCGCCAAAATCGTTAAACTAGGCAAACTTGCGCGCAGAAAGTGTAAACTAGCGCGCAAAATGGCACCCAGCACCGCGCTACCCTTCCAACCCAACAGCGCAAATCAGGAAAGTCTTACGTTCATTGTATATAGAGAACCTGCGTTGTTATACAAACAAGAACAAGCGCCGTGACGCTTGTTCTTGTTTGCACTTCTCGTCAGTCATTTAAGCAACCGCAGCTTTATTGGCGGGGTTTAGTTTTCGTTCGATTTTACCCATGATAAGGTCTGCAATAATCGCCATCAGAGCTGTTGGTATTGCACCTGCAAGAATAATTGCCGTTCCGTCGGTCGCATTTGTTCCACGCACGATAATCGCACCAAGTCCCCCAGCACCAACGAACGTTCCAATAGCCACAATCCCGATGCCGACAACGAGTGCTGTCCGAATTCCAGCCATAATAACACTGACTGCAAGGGGTAACTCCACCTTTGTTAACAATTGTAAGCGTGTCATCCCTGAAGCATAAGCGGCGTTTGTTACTGTCTTGTCAACACCTTTAATGCCAACATACGTGTTTTGGATGATCGGTAGAAGTGAGTAAAAGAATACGGTCGTAATGACCGTCGTTGTACCAAGTCCCATCGCAACCATCGTAATGGCCATAAAGCCGAGTACAGGAATCGTTTGAATAATGCTACCAAAAGTGAGTACCCAAGAACTTAGTTTTCCGTACCTTGCAATAAGAATACCCACTGGAATGGAAACGATCGATGCAAAAAGGACTCCGTAGGCAGCCATCAAGAAGTGACGGTAAAACTCTTCCCAGATGTAAAAACCATTTTGAGAAACATACGTAATAAACGTTTCCATTACTGATCCTCCTCGTTGACTACCCCATCTTCAAAGTAGTTATTCTCTTCGAGAAATTCTCGAGCAATCGTTGATGGGCCAACCAATTCAACATCGCCCATATAATTCATCTCTTGCATATCTTCTGTGCTCACCGTATCACTTAACTTATGAAGAATGCCTTCAAGTTCTGGGTGATCATCAAGCACTTCATTACGTATCACAGGTGAAGCGTCATATGGAGGAAAAAAGTCATCTTCCAGAACGGTTAAATCATAAGCCGCAATACGACCATCTGATGAATAGCCTAGAACGGCATCCATGTTCCCAGAAGCCGCAGCTTCATAAACAAGACCAATTGCCATCGGGTACACATCACCAAAAGCAAAATGCGTTTCAGTGAATGCCGCATAACCATCTCCCGTTCGATTGACCCAGGCATTATCAACACCGAAATTCATCTCATCTGCGAATGGTTTTAAGTCATCTACATGCTCAATATTCTCTTGTTCTGCAAATGATTCTGTGACAGACACCGTGTAACTATTGTCAAATCCATAGGATTCTGCCCACGTCTGATTGAACAACTCATCGAATTCCTGCTGGACGATCTGCATCGCTTCTTCAGGATCTGTAACATCTTCATAATTGAGCACGCCCGCGATATCTGTTCCCGTATAACGGGTTGCTGTGATATCAACTTCTTCTTGCATCATCGCTTGATGCAACACCATCGTCGATCCAAGATTTGTTACTAATTCAGTCTCTAAATCTGTATAATGCTCAATCATATGAGCAAGTGTGTAACCCCAGATTTCAGATTCGACGGTATCTAACGTTGCAATACGAATCGTCTGTTCTGACGGTCCACCTAAGCCGGGCAAAGAACAGCCTGACAACAGAAGTGCTGAAGCCATCACGGTTGGTATTACTTTTTTCATGCGGTTTCACCTCTCATTGCAACCGGTGTTAGTTTCTTTTCAATCTTTGAAAGTAAACCATTTGCAAGCAATGCAAGTAAGGTTGCAGGAATGGTTCCTAGAATAATTAACTCAGGTTGATACAAGTTTAAGCCATCAAAGATGAGATCACCTAAACCACCACCACCGATAAAAGCGGCAAGAGTTGCCCAACCGATTAAGTATACCGTCGCAAAGCGAATGCCTGACATAATGACGGGTAGCGCAAGGGGTAGTTCAATCTTTCTAACTGTTTCCCAATTGCTCATCCCCATGCCTCTCCCGGCTTCTTTTAAACTATGATCAACTTCCATCACACCGGTATACGTGTTTCTTAATATTGGCAGTACCGAGTAGATAAATAGTGCGATGATTGCAGGCAACACACCAACACCTAGAAATGGCATTAAAAATGCAAGGATCGCAAGACTAGGCACAGTCTGTAAGATGCCGACAAATGAAATGATTCGATCAGCGACTTTTGGAATTCTCGTTAATAAAATACCAGCAGGGATTGCTACAATCACTCCGAGAAGGATCGCTGCCAGTGAAATGTACATATGCTCGCCGGTCTTTTCTACTAGATCCCAGCCGTACGTTGTTAGCGTATCGATGATTGCTTCAAACATGTCGTAACCTCCTTATTCCGTTGCGGCAACTTGGGCGGTTTCTTCACCCCAGATTGTGTCATAAACCATATTCGCGAGCGCTGCTCTCGTAACAATTCCTACAAGTCGATCGTTCTCTTCAACGACTGGCACGTACGCACTACCACGACGAAGCATCCGGTACATGGAGTCACGCAACAAATCCTCACTATGAACGGAATATTCTTCGGTATCCATCGCTTCATAGACGAAATTCCGTTTCTTATAATGCGAATCAATCATTTCAATATCGATGTATCCTTTTAACGTGTCCATCTCATCAATGACTAACAGAGAATCGACACGGTTGTCACGCATCACTTGAATCGCTTCTTTTAAAGTACGCTCTTCTTTCACTGTGACTGGCTCTGCATTCATGATTTGCTTAACAGTCGTCACATCTGGACGACTTTGAAGCAAACGATCTTTGCCGATAAAGTCCTCAACAAATTCATTAGCGGGATTCTTTAAAATCTCATCTGGACTTCCGACTTGCACGATTTCTCCAGCGTTCATAATGACGATTTTATCGGCTAATTTAATGGCTTCATCCATGTCATGAGTGACAAAAACAATTGTTTTATCCACTTCTTTTTGCAACTTCTTGAATTCTTCTTGTAAACCATCACGGGTAATCGGATCTAGCGCTCCGAATGGCTCGTCCATCAAGATTAACGGTGGATTTGCAGCTAATGCACGCAACACACCAATTCGTTGTTGTTGCCCACCACTAAGTTCGTGAGGATAACGCTGTAAGTACTCTTCTGGTAAATCCACTAAAGAAATAAGCTCTTTCGCACGTTCTTGTTGCTTTTGCTTACTCCATTTTAATAATGAACCTACAAGGGAGATGTTCTCCCCTACCGTCATATGCGGCATTAAACCAATTTGTTGAATCACGTACCCAATCGAACGACGCAATTGCACAGAATCTTGATCTAACACATTCGTCCCATCTACCAAGATTTGACCTTCCGATGGTTCTACGAGACGGTTAATCATTTTCATTGTTGTTGTTTTTCCACAACCACTTGGTCCAATAAATACGACAAACTCACCTCGTTCAATCGTTAAGTTCAGTTTATTTACTGCAGGCTTTTCACTGCCATCAAAGGCTTTTGTTACGTCTTTGAATTCTAGCAAATCAAGCACCTCCATCATTTCTTACTCTCGTTTGCAACTTTCTCAGTATAATGTTTCGACCTTAAAATAGGAAAACCTGAAAAAACCGATACAGTTTGTATAATCTATGCAATTTAAACTTTACAAAGTATACAAAAGGTAATATCGTAAAATTACTAACGATTCCTCACTTTTTCTACCTGACCTGTTTTTTTGCAATTGATTTGAGGAATGGTAAGGTTAATCACAGTGATTGAAGGAGGCATGTCAGTGGAATCATTATCAAACGATCAGCTACTTACAGAATTACAAGCAGCAGAAGATCAAATTACCGACCGAATTGCTGATAATATGGAGACATTTGGTGTTTCATCAACAGTTGGAAGGCTACTCGGTATCATTTATATGAATCGTGAAGCGATGACGTTAGATGCCCTTGCCGAAGAAACAGGCATGAGCAAAACGCGAATGAGTCAAGTCATGCGTCAGATGCTTGCGTTAAATATTGCAGAGAAAGAGTTTGTCAAAGGCAGTCGCAAAGAACATTACAATGTAGAAAGCGATTATGCACAAACATTCATCTCGTTGTTTACGACGAATTGGAAGGAAGTTGTGTCACGTAATATGACACTTGAACGACGATTACGAGAACGCGTGGATCATATGAAGACTTCCTTATCGAGTGAAACGCCTGTAAAAATTAAAGATCGCGTTGAAGCGCTATCCGAAGAACTTGATGCGTGGCAAGCGTATTACAACTGGATTGATCGACTCGTGTACTTCTTTGAAAGTGGCCAGATCTTTGATCATGTACCGATTCGCGACAGCCAAAAGGAGGACAACCATCATGAACAATAAACGAATCATTACCGCTGCACTTACAGGTGCGGGTGACACAACGAGCAAAAGCAAGCACGTACCGATAACACCAAAAGAAATTGCCGATTCAGCCATTGAATCTGCTAAAGCCGGTGCAGCGATCGCGCACATTCATGTTCGTGATCCTAAAACTGGAAAGCTAAGTCACGACGTTGAACTTTTTAAAGAAACGGTTGAAAGAATTCGTGAAGCTGATACGGATGTGATTATTAACATTACTGCCGGCGGTGGCGGTGACTTTGTCCCAAGTCTAGAAACACCAACTGCAGGTGGCCCTGGAACAGACATCCAGACCCCTCAGGAACGCCATGAACCCGTCGGCAAATTGCTACCAGAAATCTGTACGCTCGATTGTGGCAGCTTGAACTTCGGAGATGAAGTCTATCTTGGCCCTGCTGGATGGCTCCGGGAGCATGCACAACTCATTAAAGACAGTGGCGTGAAACCTGAGATGGAGATCTTTGATACAGGTCATATTCGTTTAGCGAATCAGCTTATCTCTGAAGGATTAATTGAAGGAAACCCAATGTATCAATTCTGCCTAGGGATCCCATGGGGTGCCGATGCAGATGCCGAAACGATTGATTACATGCGTAAACGTACCGTAGAAGGCTCCCATTGGTCAGCGTTTGGAATTGGTCGTATGCAACTTCCGATGGTTGCACAATCGGCTTTACTCGGAGGAAATGTACGCGTTGGACTGGAAGACAACCTTTACCTTGAAAAAGGTGTACTTGGCTCTAATGAACAACTTGTCGACCGAGCCGTTTCCGTCTTAAACAGTGTTAACCTTGAACCTATGACACCAAGAGAAGCACGTGAACAATTGAATTTAAAAGCATTTAATCGATAGAGGTGTAAATCATGAAGACATTTGCAGTACTCGGTACGGGTGTTATTGGCAACGGTTGGATCGCTCGTTTTATCGCGAATGGCCACCGCGTACACGCCTTTGATCCCGCTCCAGGCGCCGAAGAAAACACGAGAAACCTCCTTGAAGAAATTTGGCCTACACTCACAGAGTATGGCATTTCTGAAGATGCATCGCTGAACAATCTTACATTCTTTGAAACCTTGGAAGAAGCGGTTGAAGATGCAGATCTCATTCAAGAAAATGTACCTGAACGTGAAGAACTAAAGAAATCCGTGCTCGCGCAAGCCGATGCTGCGGCGAAACCGGAGGCGATTCTCGCTTCAAGCACATCGGGCTATATGCCGTCTGTGTTACAAGAGGCTTGCACGAAACATCCAGAGCGAGTCATTGTTGCTCACCCTTTTAACCCGGTCTATTTAGTGCCGCTTGTCGAAATTGCCGGGGGTAAACAAACAGATCGCCGTTACACGGAGCAAGCACAAGCGATGTACGACGAGATGAACATGAAACCACTCATGATGAGCGGAGAAATTGATGGTCACATTGGCGATCGCCTGATGGAAGCTCTTTGGAGGGAAAGTCTTCACATCGTCAATGACGGTGTTGCGACTACAGAAGAAGTCGACAAAGCCATCGTTTATGGCCCTGGCCTTCGTTGGGCATTAATGGGACCGTTTATGACGTTGCATTTAGCAGGCGGCAACGCCGGCATGCGCCATATGCTTGAGCAATTTGGTCCGGCGCTAAAACTTCCGTGGACACGTCTCGTTGCCCCTGAACTAACGAAAGAATTAAGCGAAAAAGTCATTCAAGGAACGGCAGAACAAAGTGGAACTGTATCAATCGCAGACCTTGAACATCGTCGCGATCGTTTCTTAATTAAATTGATGGACTTACTCGAAGAAGAAGGTTTTTGGCCATCAGAAAAGGTGATTGCTTATGACAGAACGTAAAGTCATTTGGAACGGTCGTGTCCAATCTGACATGGTCGATTACAATGGTCACATGAACGATGCATCTTATTCCTTGGTGTTTAGCGAGAGCCTCGATGCACTCATGGAAACGACCGGGTTGGATGCATCTGGACGAGAGCGCCACGCATACACGATTTTCACGTTAGAAGCGCACATTCGTTATTTACAAGAAGCCCATGAACAACAAGCGTTACGAACGACCGTCACCATTCTCGATCAAGATGCCAAACGTTTGCACCTTTGGTTTGAGATGGAAAATGATCACGGTGACATCATCGCAACAAGTGAACAAATGGTAATGGGAATGGACACAACGACTGGACGCCCTGGACCATTTCCAGAGGAAATTGAACAAAGCCTCTCTTCTCTACCCAAATTAGACAGAGGGCAATGGCCAGAACGCGCAAATGTGCCGATGGGCATTCGGAGGAAATAAGAAAAAGCTCGCGTTGTAGTTAAACAATGCGAGCTTTTTTTGTTTGGTTTTATCACGGCTACTGATTTATACGACCTTTTGCTTCGGCCGCCTTACAATATTAATAATCAGGCTAACAATGACGATAAATCCGATGTACCCAAGCAATGGATAAACGGTGTTGACGAGGTCAACAAAACCGATGAATCCAAAACCTAAGCCGAGTAAGCAAGCAACAACAACTGCTCCTCTGTAGGCGTTCGTGTTCGGTGCAAAGAAACGTACTAGGAACGTGTATAACGACGTTGCTGCTGTACTATAGATCATCATGAGTAAACCGATTGCCATGAAGAATCCAACAATTGGATTAAACTCATGTGCCAATAACAGGATTGGCATTTCAGCCTCATGAACCCGGTCTAAGTTTAAGTACACACCAAGTGCCACAATAATAGCAATTACACCTAACGCCACACCACCTAAGATCGCACCATTTCGTAATCCTTTCCGATCTTTCTCTACGGCTCCTAACACAACCATGATGGCAAATCCGACCATAAAGTTAAACGAAACACTAATGAGTGTACTTAGTGTCCAATGTGGAGACACCGTTAATTGTTGGCTAGCGATGCTTTCCAACGTCGCGAAGCTCGCTTCGCTCGCAAAGATTGAATACACAACGATAATGAATAAAAGCACGAGTATGTAAGGACTTAACGAGCTAATGATCGTTATGATTTTATTCGTATCGAGTAATAAGGTGGATATGAGTACGAGACTCATAAAAACATAGCCCCAAATCGGTGCAAGGCCGAATGATTGTTCAAATAATGAACCACTTCCTGCAATCATAATCGCTCCTAAGCCAAACAGGAAAAAAGTAAGCGCGACATCGATGACCGGTCCAAGGTATTTTCCACATAAATGATACAGCACCTTTTTATGATTGCGAACGTGTAACTGATCTCCGAGCATCACGAGATGGTAGCCGAGAATCGGCAACAAAATCATCGTAACCGCCGTTCCTACAATTCCCCACACACCATGACTCACAAAGAATTGAAGCATTTCTTGTCCTGAAGCATAGCCCGCACCAACGACGGCACCAACGTAAACCCCAGCAACACGGAGTGTCGTCTTCAATGTTTTCTACCTCCTATGCTGCACGATGTACCGCACATTATTCTCTATCTATATATGATAAATATTTAGATAAAACTATACTATTAAATTATTAAATGTCAAATGAAACACT
Source organism: Geomicrobium sp. JSM 1781026 (assembly GCF_041949955.1). NCBI lineage: Bacteria > Bacillati > Bacillota > Bacilli > Caryophanales > Geomicrobium > Geomicrobium sp. JSM 1781026. The sequence goes on from NZ_JBHFQF010000009.1 coordinate 96,616, forward strand.
AGAATATTAAAATAAGAAGAGCCCCACAAAAGTGAGGCTCCACACTGCTATTACACATTTTCTTGTTTTAGTGTCTCAATGATATTGTCTTTTTTGATTTTGGACATGGAATAGATCATCGCGACGATGACAATTACCAAAACCGCAACAATGGCAATGATAATCTCCAGCCATGGCAGTGTAAAAGCGTAAGCAAACGCGTTTTGATTCGTAATATAGATGCTATACATAATCCCAATACTAATTGGAAGGCCATACAACAACGCCTTTAGACCATAAAAGATGCTTTCGAAATAGATCATCTTGTTAAACGACCGAGGCGTCATACCGATTGATTTTAACATCGCAAATTCTCGTCTTCTAAGCGCAATACTCGTAGAAATTGTGTTTATAATGTTTGCAATAGCAATCATTGATATGAGCGTAATAAACCCGTATAAAAAGATGGACATGACGGTGGTGATTTGTTGATCCCGCTGCTCTTGAGCGTACGTATTATGAATCGCTGCCTCATCAATGAGCGCATGATCTTCAAGTTCTTGCTGTAAAGCCTCCGGTTGGTCAGTCGTTACATACAGCATATCATACAAAGGTTGACCGCTTACCGTTTGAATATCTTCAAATACATCTGGTGAAACGATGAGAACCATTGACCCTAACCATTGTTCAAAATAACCAAGTGGGTAATCGTTCGTAATCGCTCCGATCTCAACATCAACAACGTCTTCATATTCGTACAATTCTCGTTCTTCATCGTAATTTTCCTGTTCTATTGTGAACGTATCATTTTCATTCGCAAGTACACTAGGCTCTTCTACATATCTACCTGCTTCTGTATCTTCGTACAGTATCTCACTCACAAGTATGGCCCGCGTTTCATCTGCACCGATAAATCGCTCAACATCTGCACCGATGGAAGTCGCGTATTCAGAAAAGCTATCGGCATCGAGACCGATCACTTGGACAGGATAAGGATAGTTCCCATCAATCAAGTAATCCATGTTATCCTCGACCTGATTGGTCAAGCCTTCAGGCCACCTTTCCGGCTCCACAAGCGTTCGAAATGTCACAGAGCGGTTTACACTGCCTTCATTTACCGAATCCATGTTCATCACTTGATCAACAATGGCTGCAAACTCATCGTCATTACGATCAACTTGAATACTAAGATCGTAATTTTGGTTCCCAAAAGACATGTGCATTGATTGCGAAAGTGCTGAAGCAAAGTACGATATCGAAAGAAATAAAATGATGCTCACGACCAATGAAGAAACGGTAACGAAATAACGCTTATTGTTTCGCTTCAAATTCTTTAATGCGAAATCTCCTTCTACCCCAAACAGCTTTCGCACGAGACGATTGGTTTTCACTTTCTTTTTCGTAAGCTTGACGTCTTGTGATTGCCGGATTGCATCAACCGCGGTAATTCGTGAAGCCCGTAAGGCCGGAATAATCGTGGAGATGAAAATTGTCATCGCTGCAAGGCCAATTGAAATAAAGACCGATTCTTTAGAAACGACCATTCTTAGTTCGGTATCGAGTGCACTAGATAGAAGATCATTAATAAAATAAGTCGTCACCCCAATTCCTGCAACTCCAGCTACAATCCCAATAGGAATCGCAATCAGTCCGATGATCAATCCTTCAAAGTAGACCGAATTTCGTTTCTGCCGCTTCGTCGCACCAACACTTGAGAGCATTCCTAAATAGCGAGAACGCTCAGATACAGAGATGGCAAACGAATTAAAGATGAGAGCCACTGATCCAATGACGATAATTACCATCACAATGGCCATGAGTCCATACAGCGTCGTTTGCATATTGTCGCTTGCTGTCAGCCCATGTGCACGTAATAGTGAATCATTGTAGAACGGTTGCTCTAAGCCTGCCTCCTCGGCAAACGTGTTCACTTGATCATAAATCGTACGGTCCACATCACTGACTGACATGTACGCCATCGCTGTGCTGTCGTCTGCAATTTCTCCTTCATCAAGATGACCGATAATAGGGTAACCTGGTGTCCAAGAATGCTGCCAGAGAGGCTCCCGGACAACCCCAACGATACTAAACGAATCTTCCGTGACATTCGTTAGTCGCTCGGCACGTTCACCGTTAACGGTGTGTAGAGCATACGCATGTGTCCGCTCATCATCAAACGTGATGTCTTCTGCGACTCGCTCCCCCATTTCCAGATGAATCTCACTACCGATGTCCATCAATTGTTCCGACACAATCACTTCATCTGGTCCGCTCGGAAATCGCCCTTCAACAAGCTCTAATTGCATCGTATCAAAACCCGCTTCATTTAATTTTGTGACATATACATAGGGCTTTGATGAATCAGTACTCGCCCCGTACTCAGCGTAACCAGACTCACGTATTAGCGCGACGTCATCAAACAAATCACTTTCTTGAATTGCTTGAAGTTGGGTTTGGTTGACCTGCTCAAATGCAGCATGCCAATCGCCTACATTTTCAATGGCATTGCGCTTTAAGACGTCTTGAAACGTGGATCCTAACGTTGCTACTCCCATGATCATGGCAACAGAAATAATCGTTCCCATGATTGTAATGAGCGTGCGTTTTTTGTTCTCTTTAAGATGCCGCCTAGTTATTTTGTTGACGATGCTCATGGACGAATCACCTCGTCCTTACTCACGCGCCCGTCTTCAATCGAAATGATTCGATCCGCTTGAAGAGCAATACGGTCATCGTGCGTAATGACGAGCAACGTCTGATTGTACGTGCGGTTGAACATCTTTAGTAGATCAATGATTTCTTTACTGTTTTTACTGTCTAAGTTTCCCGTTGGCTCATCTGCCAACATAATCGCAGGGTTGCTAATTAACGCTCGACCAATGGACACGCGTTGTTGCTGCCCCCCAGACAGTTGATTCGGCAAGTGATGAATACGCTCTTGCAACCCTAACAACTCTACCGTTTCTTGAAACTGTTTCTTGTCAACCTTATGGCCGTCTAACAAAAGCGGCAACGTAATATTCTCTTCAACCGTTAAAATCGGCAACAGATTATAAAATTGATAAATTAACCCGATTTGTCGGCGACGAAAAATCGCTAATTTTGTTTCATTCAATTGATAAATATCTGTATTATCGACCCACACTTTGCCACTGCTCGGCCGATCCACGCCTCCCAATAAGTGAAGAAGCGTCGACTTCCCAGAGCCGGATGGACCCACGATCGCCACAAACTCTCCTTTTTTCACAGAGAATGAAACGTCATCTAACGCCTTCACCGCTGTATCTGCTTGTCCGTATACTTTTGACAATTGTTCAATCTTTAAAATCTCCATAACGTTCCCTCCAGATCATCTGTATACGTTAAGCATAAGCGTCTAACGTGACGGCTTCGTGACTCGGCAAGTGACAATACCGTCACTTAAAATGAAATGCAAATAAGAGTAGCGTTAATGCTTCTTTGCATAACGACTACTCTTAGATCGTCTGTTTGTAAAACTTCATTGAAAACGTTGTCCCTATGCCCTCTTCACTTCGCACTTCAAGGTCGCCACCTTGCCTTGTGACAATCTGATACGCCATTGCCAAACCTATGCCAACACTATTATCACCAGCATTTTCCCCTTTGTAAAAACGTTTAAAAACATACGGCACGTCATGTTTTGGAATGCCGCTGCCATAGTCAGTAACCTCAATTTCTTGATACAACGCATTCTCGTGATAATGAATCGTTAACGTCTTTCCTGGATGACTATGTTCTACTGCATTCTTAAGAATGTTAATAAGGGCTTCCTTTGTCCAATGGTAATCTGCAACGAGTCGACTTTGATCGTTGCCAATCTGGTTAATCGTTAAACCTTTTAAATCAATGGAAATGAGCATGGGCTTAAGTGCATCTTCAACCAACGTATTCATGTCAAACCGGTCTCTCTTAAACGCAATCGTTCCTGCATCCATCTTTGAGAGCTTTAAAAGAGAACTTACAAGCCAATCTAACCGTTCCAATTGTTCTTGAATGGCCTTTGTGAACTGCTGGCGCTTTGCAACATCGAGGTTATCCCTCTCAAGTAAATCCGCCATCACCATCATTGATGTGATGGGTGTTTTCAACTGATGAGACACGTCAGAGATCGCTTCTGTGAGCTTCTCTTTATCTCCTTTCAACCCAGCCGAATAGTCTGCTAACCGTGTTGTCACTTTATAGATGTTATTCTTTAAGATACTTAACTCGCCTTCTTCATTATCCCGTACATCTAGCGTATAGTCTCCAGCATTGATTTGTTGTAAGTATGCCGACAACCGTTGTAATCGTTTGTATTTCCAGTGCGTAAAAGACAGATGAACCACTATGAGGAGTACCGACAAACTAATCATAATTATGAGTGAAGCACTTGGAAAAAGAAGGACTCCGGAAATTGCGACGAGACAGATGATCAATTGACTCACTAAAAGCAGACGTATTTCTCGATTACGCAACATCTTCATTCACCTGCCCGATACCCCAGACCTCTAACCGTCTGAATGATCTGTGGTTGTTGAGGGTGATCTTCAAGTTTTTCACGTAACCGTTTAATGTAAACCGTAAGTGTATTGTCATTCACAAACTCACCCGCCACATCCCAAATCTGCTCCAATAATTGAGCTCGGGATAAGACTTGTCCTTTATGTTGCAGAAATATAAGTAATAAACGGTATTCTAACGCCGTCAACATGACTTCCTGCCCGGCCTTCCACACCTTTGCCTCTTGAACAGCAACCTCAACATCATAAAGCTCCACACGAGTATTCTGCTCATGACCGTGTTGCTTTTCATAACGACGCAACACCGACTTTATTCTGGAGATTAACTCACGAATTCGAAACGGCTTGGTAATGTAATCGTCCGCGCCCATATCAAGCCCCATCACTACATTCACCTCATCATCAACGACGGTAAGGAAAATGACCGGAATGTCCTTCTTGCCTTTTACGAGCTCACAAAGCTCATATCCAGAACCATCGGGCAATGACAAATCAAGCAAACAAAGTGAAATTGACTCGATCGATGCACTAATCATCGATTTCGCAGAAGCAACATCTACAGCATGAATCGTTTCAAACCCTTCTTGTTGGAGTGAATATTCCAGACCGAGCGCAATCGTTTTGTCATCCTCTACGAGTAGAATCGTCATCAACTTATTCCCCTTGTGCTTTACTTTTAGGATAGACAGAACGGTGAAGGTTGTAAACAGGCAGTGACGACTTCGATAGACTGGCTGCTTAGATCTATTGAAAAGACTGATCCCTTTTTCAGGATCAGTCAATAATAATACTCTAGCAAGACGTAGCGCCTTCAGACCCACCACTAGCGCTTAGCGCTTCTTCATCCCAATCGGTAAGTTGATATTCTTCGATGAGTGTAGTAATTCGCTCGACATAGTTAGGGTCGGTCGCATAGCCTGCATCAAATAGCGCTTGTGCAGCGACTAGATAGTCGGTCTCCCCGATGACAGCATCATACAAGCCGCGCACGTGCAAATAGTCGGCATAATCTTGAATCGACGCTCCCCAAGAATCGTAAATTCGGAACGTATCATACACTTGAATATCTTCCCCATCAATATGCTCCCACGTTAAGTGACAAATCACACCTCCTGTCCAACTTGGGTCATCAAAGGATACGGGCTCACCTGGCCCATCGCATACACCGTTCGCGACTTTAATACCAAATAGTGCATTCCCATTTTGTGCCAAATCAGATTGTCCGTTCCCCGATTCATGTGCCGCTTGTGCAGCAGCAATGGAAGGTAAAATTTGAAAGTCTGCCCACAACGTCATCACTGTCTCACGGATTTCTTGTAGAAATTCCTCTCTCGTCATCTTCTCGTTCCCCTTTCCTATTTTTTTGTCGTTCAATATAAAAAGAGGAAAAAAGAAGCAAACCTCAACCATTTTAAAGAAAATGTGCCTGTGTCTTTATTCTCAGACTTCCGCCTTCGATGGCTTACCTAGTGTTGTTAATCGCCATGGTCAGCATAGTTAATTAGATACCACACGCAAACCAATGACAGCTACAACGATGACAGCTAGACATACAATACGCTTTACATCTTTGGAATCGTTGTAGAAAATCATACCGATGACCGCACTTCCGACAGTCCCCATGCCCGTCCACACCGCATATGCAACACCAAGAGGGATCTGCTCCATCGCAATGGCTAAGAGGGTGAGACTTATCGCAAACCCAAACACAACGAACAAAATTCCGCTCACCTTTTGTCCTTTTATATAACGTTGAATTCCATTGACACCAACGACTTCAAGTAACCCCGCAATAATGAGAATGATCCAACTCATGACCGACCTTCCTCCTTTTCACCTGTTACCATTTTCAGTCCTAACACGCCAGAAAGAAGCATCACAACGAAAAAGATAACGCCAATATTGATCGCTGTACCAAAGAATATAATATCAACAGCTACCGTTCCAACCGTTCCTAATCCAACGAATACCGCATACACCGTACTCGTCGGCAACGTCGACGCTGCTCGGATTAACAAACCAAAACTAATAACAATGGCGATAATCGTTAATGTCCACGTCAACGCATCATTTGCATATTTTAAGCCCGTTGCCCAGCCAATTTCAAAAATCGCGGCAATCACGACAACAATCCACATATAATCACCTCATGTTTTATTATTCCCAAGGCTTTTAAGAACATGAAAAAGCCCGGGACATACTGCGTGGCCTCATCACACAATATCTCCCGGGCTTTTTTCCCTCCGTGAACAGCACTGGAACATGCATGCTGCACTTTCCCTCGGACCAGACCTACCGAGTAGCGGAACCCTAGAAAGTTCTATTCGATTATAAATAACTAACGGTAGTTAATATTTTATCTCGTTTTTAGATGTCAACACGTTTGAGTCGGGTTTAATAGTGAGAACCGTAAATGGTCTTCCCAAACCCCGTTTACTAATAGCATTTTTTTCGTTAGTCCATCTTGTTCAAATCCTAATTTCTCAACAACTCGAATAGAAGCTATGTTCCTTGGCATAATGGGTGCTTCTATTCGATGTAAATTATATTTACTAAACATTAAATCAACAGCAGCATGTAACGCTTCGGTGATGTATCCTTTCCCGTTTTCTAAACCATCCATCTTGTAGCCAACAAAGCAAGATTGCATAATACTACGAATGATTGTCGAAAAATGAATGCAACCAATAATGCGACTATCATCTTCTTTCTTATAAATCCATAACTTCAAAGCTTTCCCTGCTTCAAAGTTCACTTGGTCATCTAGTAACAACTTCTCCTGCGCTTGAAGTGTGTAAAAATCTTCACTCTTTCTCGCCTCCCACTCTAGTAGGAAATCTTGATTTTGAACATAAAATTCTAATACATCTTTCGCATGATCCGCATTCAGTTGTTGAATAATTAAACGGGGTGTTTCAATCGCCTCCATTGTTTCTGTTCCTCCCCAACATAAATTCATGTCCCAATTGTCCGTCTGTATCTAAGGTTCACGTACCGCTCATCTTCAGTATTGGCATACGCCTTTACGCGCGACTCGTAAATAAATCCTTTCGCTTCATAAAAGGGAATGCCTTTTTGATTTCCTTCTTGTACACTCACCCACTGCTCAGTGGCACCTAGATTCATTTGTTGCGCGGTTATTTCTGCAAGGATTTTTGAGCCAATGCCTTCATTTCTTCTGTCTGGATCCAAGTAAAGCACGTACACCTCAGAACGGTTGGCTGATAGCATCCCTCCACCACCTGCTCCAATCACTTGTCCGTCCTCAATAGCAACAATGTAACCAACCCAACGCTCATCGATGGATGTCACTTCACTTGTGACTCGCTCTTCGTTGTAGAATTCATTACAAATTCGCTCAATGTATTCATCAGACACAAGTTCTCTGTACGTTGCCCAGTACCCTTTTGTGCACACACGAATAATTCCCGGTACATCGTCAATAGTTGCTCGTTGAATGTGCATAGCAACTGCCCCTCTCCTTCAAAGAACTACTAATTCAAGTGTACACCATCTCCTTAGCTAGATAAATTGAATGGCACGGGTCATTTTTAATTTTAGTCGAGGAGGAGGGTGTCGAATGGGTGCACTTCTTTGTCAAAAGTGTGCACTCTCATGTCGATTATGTGCACTTTCGTGTCGAATGTGTTCGCTCTAGTGTCGAATGCGTGCACTTCGCCACAATGTGCGCATTTAACGAAAAACGAGCACTGTCTACAACTCAATCAAATAATAAGGCGTGAAGTTGTTGGCATGTTCACAAGCTATATGCTATAACTAAATAGTAAACTAATTTACATTTTGTAAATTAAGTCTTCAATAATTGGAGGGGAACATTTTGAGATTACAAGATAAAGTTGCGATTATTACAGGTGCTGCGAACGGCATGGGCGCGAAGGAAGCAGAGCTTTTTGCTGCGGAAGGCGCAAAGGTTGTCGCCACCGATATTAATGAAGAAGTATTAAAAGAACTTGTATCGTCCATCCAGGAAAACGACGGCGATATTATTGGCATCAAACACGATGTTGCTTCTGAGGATCAATGGAAGGCTGTCATCAAGCAGACGCTAGACACGTTCGGCGGTGTTGATGTGCTTGTGAACAATGCGGGGATTTCTATAAACAAAAGCTTTGCTGAATTATCAATGGAACAATGGAATCAAGTGATGGATGTGAATTTAAACGGCTGTATTCTCGGTATGAAGTATGCAATTCCAGAAATGAAAAACCGCGGATCAGGGTCAGTCATTAACATCTCTTCCATTGGTGGACTTGTTGGTATGGCCGGCTCGAGCCCATATACAGCTGCAAAAGGCGCACTGCGTTCCTTATCTAAATCAGCAGCGGTTGAGTATGGGAAAGACAACATTCGTGTGAATTCCGTACACCCTGGTATCATCGTCACTCCTATGACGGCAGAAACGATGGAAAACGCCATGCCATACTATCAAATGCACACACAACTACCAAACCTCGGTGAACCCGAAGACGTTGCCTACGGTGTATTATTCCTAGCGAGTAACGAATCGAAATTCATGACCGGCTCTGAGCTTGTGATCGATGGCGGTTGGACAGCACTATAAATTAATAATCGAGAAATCAGGACGCTCCTGATTTCTTTTTTTAACAGCTCCTGAAACATATAATTATGCCGCTTGCTATGATAGAATTTGTACGACTATAACAGCAGGTGATAACAATGAAAAAAACCGATCCGAGGCAATCCCGTTCAAAGGATAAACTTCACACCGCATACATCACGCTAATCGCAAATGAATCTTCACCACTAACCATTCAACAAGTGTGCCAAGAGGCGAATGTGACCCGCCCAACGTTTTATAAGCAATTCAACGATATCGCATCCCTTAGGCAAGACATTCATTCCACCCTTTTACACGAATTGAAACAATCATTAACGATCAATAATCCTAAACCGTTAACACAATTACGTGCAGAAGAACGGGCAACGTACTTGACAACATTATTTGAGCATATTTATGACCAGCACCTCACTTATGAAACAATGCTCGTACAACAAGTTGATGCGGTGTTTCTCGATCACGTGAAAACCATTATTCAAGAATACGTGGACGAAGGCATTACGCACACGATGTATAGTGATCGACTTCGTGTAGACCGCACGTTACTCGTCTCCTACATCACCGGCGCTTACGTTGAAAGTATTCTTTGGTGGATAAAAAATCATTACACCCACTCCCCAGAACAAATGGCTGAACAACTGATTGAGTTGTCCATTTTTGGTCCATATATTTTGGACTCAGAAACTGGAATATGAAAATGGCAGGACTCCCGTGTCGTCTTGCCATTTCCAGCAAGAGTTATGGCTTCATTGTTCTGTTCAATACAGCTTCAACGACTTTTACCTTCGTCCGCTCATCTAAGTCTTCGAAACCAGGAAGTTCATAGATCGTGACAATAAACTTGAGCGTTTTTTCTTCAATCATATGGTTTTTGTACAAGTGCAAAAGATGGCGCTTCAAATCTGAATGAAACGGCACGGTATCCAATAATCTATGGAGCTCACCTTCAGGAATGCTTTCGGACAATACTTTGAAAACACCCATGTCTAATAACTTTTCAACGTGGCGAACGACTTGCTCCGCCGTTAATGGCTTTGTGTTTATCTCCAATAATAACTGATCGTATAGCCGATTCGCTTTCGATGTGCAAGGTCGTACGAGACAATACGTCTCTTCAATCCCAAGTTCCGTGAGCGCATTATACCTACGAAACCCATCAAGTAAAATGTAATCTCGCTCATCAATTTGCTCAACGATCAACGGAGCAACAATACCCGTAATTTGAATGCTCTCTGCCAAATCATGAATGTCCACAGGTTTTCGATCCACATTTTCCAAGCGAATTTCTTTTAGAGATACTAGCGCACAATATGTCTTCATGACACCCACTCTCCTTCCACATATCCCCTACGGTATGCGCGGAAGTTTTGGACCGTTCCTAACTGGGATTAGAAGCGGTCCAGTTATTCCACATCCAAAAAGATCGCGATAATCTCCGAAGCGCCTGGTAAAAACATAACGAGAGCGAGGATGGTGCATGCACCTCCGCAAAAAAAGAGGATCACAAATAACTTTACCTCTCGAGATACAGTGCGAATATTCAAACTCATAATGACCGACGCCATTCCGACAAGTAGCAATAAAAAATACCAGAAGCCCATACACAACCCCCTTGAATTGAATCCGGAGCGATCCAACATTCCTTACCAACTTTCAACGAGTACGGCGAGGATTCATAAAGTTCACTACGTCCATCGCTAAAAATGCCGATATTCCTATAATTACTGGATAAACAATGAAAAGTGTAACGACATCGGTCACGATGGCATCAGGGACAATACCTAGCCAATACGTCCTCTCTACGAATTGATGCTGAAGATAGACGAACGATAAGAAAAGAAATATGCCTATGACCTTACCTCGCATAACATCCCCACCTAAATTGTAGTAAACACTTGGCTTTCCTTGGTTCACGACCAACTGATGGACGCTCGCTACATGATATTGAAATGCTCATTACTGAATTAACTTGCCACTCCCCAAATAATTAATGCAGAAACCTTATTAATAAGTACAACAATTTCACCCTTTTTATCAATCGCACGTACAGCTTTAAAACTCATAACAAGTCCTACAAAAGCTAAAATCAGCCCGAATGATTATACAAACCTGTGCACTATAGCGCCTGACATTTAAAATATTCTTCGAGGTGAACAAATCTAACTCAATAAAAAAGGAACACACCACTGCGTAACGAACTTAAAATTTGAACTCCCCCTCTTTCATTAGCAACACACCCTCTCCGTTTTCTTTCATTCCGGTTACTTTCATACTTTCAGAACCAAAGGTCACATTCACTAATAGGAGGGAACGATTGAGCCCTGCTTCCTCTAACTCTGTTACCGATCGGTTACTCCCTCCCTGAAGGTTGGATGGAGAAGCGTTTCCAATTCCAATGTGGCACGCCGTATTCTCGTCAAACAAGGTGTTATAAAAAAGCGTGTCTGTCTGAGCAAGAGGAGAATGGTTAGACACTAAAGCAATTTCGCCTAAATAATGTGAACCTTCGTCCGTTTCAATTAGCCTTTGTAACGCCTTTTGCCCAATTGAGGCATGGTAGTTAGTGATCCGCCCTTCTTCAAAGATTAAATAGAAATCATCGATAGTACTTCCCTCATAAATCAGTGGTTTAGTCGCTACGAGCTTTCCACTCACCTTTTCTTTGTGGGGAGCTGTAAATATTTCTTCTGTTGGAATGTTTGGAAAGAACGTAATTCCCTCTGAATCTTTAACCCCTCCGCCAATATAATTGTGACTGTTAGGCAAACCGACGAATAAATCAGTTCCTTGGCTATTCGTAAAATGTAAGGATTCAAACTGGCTGTCATTTAGATACTTCTTTCGGGACGCCAAGACTCTGTCATGATTTGTCCAGTCTATAATAGGATTTATCCCATCAGCCCGTGCACCTCGTAAGATGAGTTGCCACAACGTTTGTATCGCTTCTTCTTGTTCTAAATCGGGAAATACTTGAGTTGCCCAAGCAAATGATGGGACAGCTAGAAGACACCAACGTAACTGGTGAGATCTAGTTTTTTCGTAATGATCCTTCAACTTAGTCCGCAACGCCTTCTGGAAACGGCTCATCCGCTCTGCAGGCACTTCTTTAAAAACATCTAAGTTTTCAGAAATAATTCGGATATGGGCAGCACCTGCATCATCCCACTCCTTAAAACGTGCCTTCTCCCACTCAGGTATGCAATCGATATGAACGTCCGCTGCATTCTTAAAAAAAAGTTTAGTTGCCTGTTCATCTGACCAGTATATAACCACATGTGAAGCCTCAGCATCATAAGCCTCTGTTTGAATTAGACGAGCAAACGTTGCATCTTTGATGTCACTATGAATGATGACCAATTGGTTCTTTTGCACATTCACACCTGCCCGGACAGCAAGCGTTGCGTACTTTTTCAGCTGCTCATCGTCAACATGGTCGTAGATTCCCTTCATCATCTCTCTATCAACTCCAAACTTCAGGATATAATTAATTCGCTATTCATCGATAACCTAGATGATGAGTACGAAAATTTGAAGGTTAAGATAGTATCCCCTACCGATACCACTGGCTACCATTGATTAACTCGCAAACAGTCTAAACAGCAGTCACTGAGAATTGAAATACCAAAAAAGTAAGCACGCAGAGATTATCCTTTTCTAAAATGCTCTATAAGTTGAACGAAAGAAATTCACTGAATCCGATGATCGAGATCGGTCTTTACAGGCAAACCCCCACCTATTGTCTGTTGAAATTCATCTCACTTCAACAACTTCGTTGCCGTTCGTTGTTCGTCACTGCAAGGATTGCAGACAACACGGGAAAACGTTGGCCGAAGGGTAACAAGACGTGGCCAATAGTCATCACTCGGCGCAAGCATGTGAGACCTGTCACTTATGTGACAATCCAGCCCTCAAACCGTTCATTTTCGGCCCTCAACGGTCACATATATAGTTATTTGTGACCGTTGACTCCGTTTATGTGCGCATCCACGTTTAAAATGATGCTATTTCTTTCCCAAATGTCACTTAAATGAATATATGGGGCATTTGGACTTTTTTCCCACACCGTAACCAGTAGGCAGAAACGTGAACCGGGTCGCCCTTGTACTCTAGAGTGTCAAGAAAACACGGTGGGCGTACTTTGACCACCGATGTTGCACTTGTAGTCCGGACTGCATAGAAAACACGGTGGCAGATGTTTCGCCACCGCTGTTGCACTTGTGCTCTGGAGTACAACCATCCGCCAGCAGTGAAAAGCACCCACTAACTGTGCTAATCAGGAAAAGGTTTAGTTCATTCCATATAGATCGTTCTTCCACTCTCCACAGTGTAATTTACTATGGGTAATTACGGACAACTAGCAGCAAATGCTATTATTGATTTGTTTCATTTTCACTATCCTCAAATTCTCCGTCAATCGGTACATCAATGATTCTCCAAGGAACGAGGTAATCTATCCATTGATCAATATCTAAATCATAGTTATCGCTTGGGGCTTTATCAACCGTAATCGTCTCGCCCGGGACATCAGGCCATATGATAGTGACGACCATTGCGCCACCTTCGCCTAGTGTATTCCCTGAACCTTCACGTACATTACGATGGGTTAACGGGGTCAATTCTTCTGTTCCCTTTTCCACCTCATCATAGGCAGTTAGAGCCCAATAATCAATTGGAAAAATGCGTTTGTCCCCATAAAGTAACGTGACACCGTCCGCGTCATAATTATCAAGAAAGCCACCTGATGTAAGTGCATCACCTTCTACATGAAGGCTCCTCGCACCGTGACCATATCCAATATTTACAGGATTGTGAATGTGACTGGATCTGTCACTTGTATTATGCAGGCGAACACGCCCGATAATATAGCCATCTAACCTCTTTAAAGAATCTATAGATACCCCCATAGGATTATTACTGTATTCGACTTCAATGACTTCACCATCTTCGTATGTGGCAACAGGTCCTAAGTTGTCAGGGAGTTCGAACTCTTCCTCTGTCACTTCCACCATGTCATCAGGTTGTGAGAAATGAAATTCTACACGGCGGTTCAGTTGTTGACCTTCTTCATCTTCATTAGAAGCAATGGGCTCATTAAATGACATTCCTTCTGTTTCTACGCCATCAAAAACTTCAAGATCCATGATGGTTTCTAACTCTTCGTAGACTGACTGCGCACGACTTTCAGATAATTCTTGATTATACGCTTCATCTCCTTGGTCATCCGTGTGACCTACAATCATAAGATCTCCACCGCTTACACGTTCTAATTCTTCTGCTGTTGTTTCTAATATTTGCTCAGCATCATCCTGTAATTCTGCAGAGTCAAATTCAAACAACACATCGGAATCTAATGTAATTGATGCTTGCCCTTCCTCTACTAAAGTTCCTACTGGAGCGTTGACACTTTCATTGTATGTTTGTACTGGATAGGTTTGTTCCGTAAGATCTTCCAATGAAATAGATGTGGTATCTAACACACTCTCATATAAAAATTCTTCCGCAGTATCAATGACTTCATCTGATTGGACAACGGGAACATCTAAAATGAGATCAAAACTTTCCATCATGACATGAACTTGCTCTTCTGTCGGAGCATCAAAGACCGCTGAATAACTGACGATATCTCCCTCATTGAATTCACGATTATCAATCTCTTCACTTTTCAACGCATGTGTAGAAAGATATTGATCTCCTCTGTCGTCTCTGTACTCTTGATAAAATAACGTATGAGAAATCGTATCGTTTGTACTGTCAAACAACCGTATTTGATAGCCAAGACGATCATATTGATTTCCCCGTGCGGTAGATTGATTGGAAGTCCTTGTTGTACTTGGATGACTTAACATGTGATCTAAACCAATCCTTGCCTCACCACTGACTTTTTCAAACTCAACGGTAAAAATAGCAAGGTCATCTTCCCGCTCAATAGGATGTACCGTTACACCCACCTCAACTTCTTCCCCTTCACGCTCGAATGTTTCTGTATGTACAACGGGTTCTGGGGCAACACTGTCAACGTCATTCTCGGACTCGCGAGAATGTTCTTCCTCTTCTTCAATCAATAATTCGTCTGCTTCTTCCTCTTCAGAGGTGGCGTCATCTTCTTCACCATCAACCTCTTCTTCTGTATCCGCACCATTGTTAAAACACCCGACCAACGTAAAAGATACAGCTAATAAAGCGAATAATTGTTTGTTCATATTAACCTCCTAACTCAAGGTAAAGTATTTCAAGATAACTTAATTTTACCATAATCCACCTCAAATACAGAATTAGGCGAAGACACAAAATGTTTAATAGAAATACCAAAGCTTTAATGAAGAAAAATACACAGATTTTCAAAAGGCCTGTAATCTTTGGTAAGCCTGTGTTTGTTGTGTTACGGGTGAGAAGACCAAGACCTCCCCGGGATACTAGAACCTATGTTCACAATACATGTCCCCAATACATATCAAATTACGGTTTTCAAATACCTTGGTGAATCTAAAAAGCACTTATTCTTAGCCATCTGAAAAAGTTATGTATATTTTATATTCTATTCACAGAAACTTCTTGATACTCATTGGTATGAATCAATGTTGGGATTTACAGTGAAAATAACTAGTTAGACTGTTTACATTCATAAATAATCATTAACCTATTCCTTACTTTGTGAAACAGGTTTTATATCACCAAAGTTTATTCAACTTAACAACTCATAAAATTACATGGAGTAGACGGAACTAAAAAAGCCCACATTTTAATTGTCAGATGAACACAAAAAAATACCACCCGCTCATCTGCGTTGGTATTGCTTCGTTCGTATAAATGGTGCGGTTGAGTGGACTTGAACCACCACGGGATTTAACTCCCACTAGGCCCTCAACCTAGCGCGTCTGCCATTCCGCCACAACCGCGTTATGGTAATAATTATGGTGCGGGTGGAGGGACTTGAACCCCCACGTCACAAGGACACTAGATCCTAAGTCTAGCGCGTCTGCCAATTCCGCCACACCCGCATGTGTGTAATAAATCTGTGGTCGGCAGCGACCTGGTTTTTGAAAAAAATGGCTGGGCCAGCTGGATTCGAACCAGCGCATCACGGAATCAAAATCCGATGCCTTACCGCTTGGCTATGGCCCAATTTCATTTTTGTAGTTTTCAAGGATTGGTTTCTCAAATAATGTAAATGGCGGGCCTGACGGGAATCGAACCCGCGATCTCCTGCGTGACAGGCAGGCATGTTAACCGCTACACCACAGGCCCCTATTATTTAAAATAAGCGGCGGATTTCTTTGTCAGCTTCCTTCCTTCACTCGAGTCGTGTACTGTGTACACTCACTCGCTCAGTCAGTTGCTTCCGCGAACTCCTTGCTTCTTTTAAGTATTACTTATTTTGAATGAATTAGCTACGAATATCGTATCACTAATTGTCATCTCATCTGCTCGTTGCGCCGTGCAGACTTTATCCATTGTACTTGTTTCACCGTCTGGTGTCAATGGTGAAAATGGTGGAGGGTGACGGGATCGAACCGCCGACCCCCTGCTTGTAAGGCAGATGCTCTCCCAGCTGAGCTAACCCTCCGAATATTGGTGACCCGTGCGGGATTCGAACCCGCGTTACCGCCGTGAAAGGGCGGTGTCTTAACCCCTTGACCAACGGGCCATACTTGTCCACTTGTTAGGTAATTCAATGGCGGAGAAGGAGGGATTTGAACCCTCGCGCCGCTTGCGCGACCTACACCCTTAGCAGGGGCGCCTCTTCAGCCACTTGAGTACTTCTCCGAATGGCTCCACAGGCAGGATTCGAACCAGCGACCTACCGGTTAACAGCCGGTTGCTCTACCACTGAGCTACTGTGGAATCTGTCAATTGAAGTGCCTGTCATTTTATGACGGCAAGTAATATGATAACATCTTAGTTGTTTCAATGTCAACAACTTTTTATGTAATGTTTCTTGTTTCATCGCTGTTATGGTGCGTTTTTCGCGCTCTCTCTTAGCGACTGTTATAATATATCATAGCGATTCAGAGAACGTCAACGGTTTTCCTGAATTTTTTTTAGACGTCCTCTGCACCCACCGCAAACGTATTGTTTCGTGTTAATTTGTCGTTTGCGCTTGTACTGTCTGCTACACGACTTGCATTCGTACAAATGCTTATATGGCAAGGGTTTGTGCATCCCTGGTATCGTCTGACAGTGCCTCGATCCACCGACTTGGGCTAGCAATTCTTTGAAGCTTCTGTCTTTATGTTGATAGCCCTTCCCTTCTAAATGAAGGTGGTAATGACATAGCTCGTGCAAAATGATTCGTTTTAATTCTTCTTCCCCGAAATAGTCTAACTGTTTCGGATTTATTTCGATATGATGCGTTGAGAGCATGTATCTGCCACCGGTCGTTCGCAACCGGTTATTAAATGTGATCTGATGACGAAAGGGTTTATTGAAAGCATGCATTGATAGCTGCTCGGTCCATTGTTGCAATTGTTCATTCTCCATACTCGTACCCACACTTTATTTTTAATTAGTAAACGTATACAAGCGTGTGCTCATATACTATGGCTAACACCTTCCGTACCTTATCCTATACGGCAAGGAGGGGATGGCATGCCTTATTGGTTAAGAAAACAGTTGGAAAAGGCGTATTACGAAAAAAACCATTATGAAATCGTCATGCTCAATCAATGTTGGTATTCGTATTTACGTAAAAATGAATATAAAGATCTCTTCCAATCATAGCAATTGCACTGGCATAAGAAAACCTAAGCGAATGGAATTCGCTTAGGTTTTTATTGGTGTTGTTAGGTCGTCACTTTCTTCTTAGTCGGTTGCAGCATCGTCAGTGCGATTCGACCTTTTCGCTCATCTACGTTTTCAACCCAGACGGTCACGATGTCACCAACAGCGACGACGTCTTGTGGGTTCTTTACAAAACGATTGGCGAGCTTAGAAATATGGACAAGCCCGTCTTGCTTGACGCCAATATCAATAAACGCGCCGAAATCAACGACATTTCGGACTGTGCCTGTAAGCTCCATCCCTTCATCTAAATCTTCCATCGCCATGACGCCTGTTTTTAGAATCGGTTTCGGCAAATCTTCACGAGGGTCTCTGCCTGGGCGCATGAGCGCTTGCACGATGTCTTGCAACGTGATTTTACCAACGTCGAGTTGGTTACTCAACTGTTCGAGTTCCGCAATCTGTAATCTTTCTTTCGTTTCTTCAGATCCGATTTCTTGGGGTTTAATGTTCATGTCTTTGAGCAGTTGCTTCGTCACTTTGTAGCTTTCTGGGTGAATCGGTGTTTGATCAAGTGGGTCTTTGCCTTCTACAATGCGTAAAAAGCCTGCAGCTTGCTCAAACGTTTTTGCGCCGAGTCTTGGCACCTTCTTCAAATCGGTTCTCGACATGTACTTGCCGTTCTCTTCACGGTGCTTCACGATCAAGTTCGCAACCGTACCATTTAGACCTGCCACATATTGGAGCAAGCTAGAAGAAGCTGTATTCACATCAACGCCGACGAGGTTCACTGCCGACTCGACGACGAAATCGAGGCTGTCAGACAGCTTCCCTGCACTCACGTCGTGTTGATACTGACCGACACCAATTGACTTTGGATCAATTTTCACGAGTTCAGATAGTGGGTCTTGCAAACGCCTTGCAATTGAGATGGCACTTCTTTTTTCCACTTCTAAATCAGGGAATTCTTCGCGTGCTTTCTCTGACGCCGAGTATACACTTGCTCCAGCTTCATTCACGATCAGATATGCAACGTCGAGATTAGCTTCAGCGATGAGATCGGCAACGAACGTCTCTGTCTCACGAGAAGCGGTCCCGTTACCAATGGCAATCACTGTCACACTGTACGTCTCGACGAGTCGCTTTACAATAGCACCCGCTTTTTTCGTATCATTCACAGGTGGTGTTGGGTACATGACCCCCGTTTCTAACACTTTTCCAATCCCATCAACGACAGCAAACTTACAGCCTGTCCGGTACGCAGGGTCGATGCCTAGTACAACTTTTTCTTTGAAAGGTGGCTGCAAAAGCAACTGTTTCAAGTTTGATGCAAACACTTGAATGGCTTTTTCTTCTGCCGCTTCTGTACATTCATTCCGGATTTCTCGTTCTATTGAAGGAGCAACTAACCGTTTGTATCCATCCTCAATCGCTCTTTGTACATAGGGGAGGGCGGGTGAACCGAAACGCTTTACAATCCGTTTTTCAATACGGTCGTTCATAAGAGAGGCGTCAATTCTCACTGACACACGCAGTACGTTCTCTTTCTCCCCACGGTTCATCGCAAGAATACGGTAAGATGGAACTTGGCTCACACGCTCTTCAAATTCGTAGTACATTTCATAGATGCCCTCATCGTCAACGGCATTTTTCTTTTTGCTCGCTTCGATCATGCCTTGCTTGAAGGTGATGGATCGAACATCTTGGCGAATGGCCGCGTCATCGGAAATCCATTCTGCAATAATATCTTGTGCTCCAGCAATGGCATCTTCAACTGAATCGACACCAAGCTCTTCACTCAAGTACCGTTGTGCTTCGTTTTCTACATTCATTTCTTTAGGCAGCGCATACATGGCTTCAGCGAGTGGCTCTAACCCTTTTTCTTTAGCAACGGTCGCCCTCGTTCGTTTTTTCTGTTTGTACGGACGGTAGATGTCTTCAAGCGTTTGCAGCTTATTTGCTTTTACAATGCTCGTTTGAATGTCTTCATTCATCTTGCCTTGCTCATCGATTAAGCGGTACACTTCACTTTTTCGCTCAGCAAGTTGTGTTTCATATTGATAAAGATCAAGTACTTCTTTAATGACAATCTCGTCGGCATTGCCTGTTTGTTCTTTGCGATAACGAGCGATAAAAGGAATGGTATTCCCTTCTTTATGCAGGTCAATCATCGCCTTCACTTTACTCGTACTCACGTTAGCTTTTTGAGCGATGAGTTTCAACATCTCTTCTTCATTCAGCATTTCCATATACACAAACCTCCCAGCTTCATAGCCATACTGTATCATAATTTCAATGGCTACTTCATGATTCAAAACGAAAAAAAACGCAAGCCCAGAAGAGCTTCGCGTTCGACAGAATACAGAATAGAAGATTAGTGCACATATCCAGATATAATCGTTACATCGTCTTTATCTATGGAAACTTTCTTTGATAAATGCTTCACTACATCTACTGGACGTTCATAAACATCCGTCAAGTCTCTCTTCTGGCGCAGGTGGTTCACTCCATCAGAATGAAGAACGAAGCCGACCTTAGCTTGAAAAGTGAAGTGATGCACCCTGGCTTTGAATGATCGACCGGATAAGAAGCCCGCAGTCGGAATTATTCTCATCACATCTTTATTGTCGATTTGCAAGAGGCATTCAACGTTTCCAATGTTCCCGCACGTAATCTGGTTATTCACGTAGTCAATCCGTACGACAGTAAGAACGACGCCCCGTTCGTGAGCAAGCGCACGATTCACGAGAGCGAATATATCTTCCATCGGTGCATCGAAATTCTGTTCGACGATATCCATTGCAATCTCTGAAGACTTACGAGCCCCTTTGCCACTTCCAAGACCATCAGCTAAAGCCGCTAGAAAATACCGATCATTCTCTACAGTAATGAACATGTCACCACAGACTGCATTCCCGTTCTTTCCCGCTTGGAATGCAGCTGTTGTGGCATTGGAATGTTGTTCTTCGATGATTTTATTTAGCACCATTAGTAACACTCCGATGGTTCGACTCGAATGGATTCGCGCAACTTCTGCAACGCGCGTCTTTGGAGTCGGGATACGTGCATTTGCGATATATCTAACAAGTCTCCTGTTTCTTTTTGGCTAAGGTTCTCGAAGTATGTGCATTTCAAGATCTCTTTTTCCCGTTCTGTGAGGACGGCAAATGCTTTCTCAAGGAGCAGTTGTTGATCCGTCTGCTCAAATCCTTCGTCAGTGGAACCGACAAGATCAAGCAACGTTACGGCACTGCCTTCTGCATCCGCTTCAATCGAACGGTCAACAGACAATGCTTGGTAACTCTTCCCCATTTCCATCGTTTCAAGAACTTCTTCTTCACTCACTTCTAAGTGATTGGCAATCTCGTTCACTTGGGGAGAGCGTTGCAATTCAGTCGTCAGTTCTTCAACCGCTTTTTTAATTCTCGGACCTAGTTCTTTGATCCGTCTTGGCACATGCACACTCCATGTCTTATCGCGAATAAACCGCTTAATCTCACCGACGATGGTTGGCACAGCAAACGATTCAAAAGACCGGTTAAACGATGCATCATAACGTCTGAGGGCAGCGAGCAAACCGATCATCCCGACTTGATATAAGTCGTCGTCATGACCTTGTCCCCTAGAAAACTTTCTCGCCAATGACTGAACAAGGGATTCGAAATGCAGAACGAGCTTCGTTTGCACGTCCTCATTAGGGTCCTGCTGAAACTCGGTAATCCATTCGTAAATTGGTTGCTCAGCCTTTTTCGTTGAATGTTGCTTCGAGTCCATCGGCACCTTGAGCCACCTCATCCCTTTGTAAGAACTTCTTCATTTTAATCGTTACACCGTTTTCTTGCTGAATGTCTACCTCGTCCATCAGCGTTTCGATTAAAAACAGCCCAAGGCCTCCTTCCTGCAATTCCTGAACAGGGGTGCTTGCATTAACTGGTCCATTCGCTTTCTTGAGGGTCGGATTCTTCCCACCCTCATCAGAGACCATCATTTCAAACCGATCTTCAAACATTGTAAAGGCAAGGTTAATATCTCCATGACCCTCATCATAAGCATGATCCACTACATTTGTACATGCTTCTGCGATCGCAACCTTCATATCTTCAATCGTATCGTAAGCGTATCCCATACGATTCGCAATTCCAGAAACGGTCAAACGAACAATGCTCACATATTCCGGCTTTGCAGGCACCTTCATCTCAATTTTGTCGAGTTTAGCCTTCATCTCTTGGCTTCCTCCTTCTCTTCATCGATGTCCATAACCTCGTCCAGGCCGGTAATTGTGAACAACCGTTTTACTCTATGGTTGAGTGAGACAATCTTCAGTTGTCCATTATGATTATGCGCTTCTTTAAGGGCGCCAACGAAAATGCCAAGCCCTGTACTGTCAATATAATCAACGCCAGCCAAATCAACGACCGTTTTACCGTTCTCTTCGCTCGTTAACGGGGCAAGCGCTTCTTTAAGCTGTGGTGCAGTATATGCGTCAATCTCTCCTGATACGAATAATTTCGTACCGTTATCAATGGTTGTTTTCTTTAGATCAAGCTTCATAGCTGAAAAAACCCTCCCCAAAATTCTTGCTGTAATCTATAGCATTCCAATAAATGAATGATAAATGAGTACTTATAAAACAAAGCGGCCAGTGGCCGCTAGGTTACTCTACCCGTTATGTTGATTTAGTAAACGTCCGGCGAAGAATCAGTAATGTAAAGTCATCACGTAACTCTAAACCTTGCCAGCGCTCAAGATCCCGATAGACGTTGTCGACAATTTCTTGAGCAGAAAGGTGTGCGTATTTACGGATGAGATCCGTAAGCTCTTCACGCTCTAGAAAACGCTCTTCGGTACGAGATTCGGTCACACCGTCAGACAATAGGACGACAAAGTCCCCTTCGTCTAGATATTGTTCATATTGACGGTATTTGGCATCTCTTGAAATGCCTAGGGCAACCCCTTTTGCGTAAAGTTCACTGAAATGATCCGCTTGCTTATTATAATAAAACCCAGGCTCGTGTCCCGCTCCGCCGTAATAAAGCACATGCTCATCATGATTGTAACTCGCATACATCATCGTCACGAACATATGAGAAGCAATATTTTGCTCAATTGTACGGTTTAGCGTTTCGAGTAATTCAGAAGGCGGCAGTAGCTCATTGGGCATGCTATCCATCGCATATTTAATCATAGACATGCAAAGTGCAGCTGGAATTCCTTTGCCGATAATATCGGCAATAGCCACCCCAATATACCCATTCACATCTTTAATGACATGATAATAATCGCCACTCATCTTTGACGCTGGAACGGTAATGACCCCAATATCAAGGTCATCGACTTGAGGGATCTCCTGAGGCAAAAAAGTATGCTGCATATCTGCAGCAATATCAATTTCTGATTCCAGCTCTCGTTGTTTATTCCGGAGGATTTGATGTTCTCGATATGCCATTCCATACCCGATCATCACTTCTAAGAGGAATTGAAACGATTCTTGTGTTTCTTCAGGGAGGTCAGGGTACAGCTCTTGGATGACCTCCAAATGTATACTTACAATTTCTTCTGGAGAAACGTTCTCCTCCAACACTTTCTTACTGAATTGTTGTGCGTCGTATAAGCTTTGTTCGTTTTTCTTGTGTAAGAAATTGAACAAGATCTTTTTATAACTGTTTTGGAGCAATTCATAGCTGTCCATGACGGAACATCCCTTCCTCTAACGGAGCCACTTCACGGTCGTTATGGTTGTTCCCTCACCTGGCATAGATTCAATGTCAAATTCATCCATTAATCGCTTCACGCCCGGTAATCCTGCACCTAATCCGCCAGAGGTTGTAAATCCATCTACCATAACATCGCGAAGATTCTCTATGCCCGGCCCTTTGTCACGAGCGACCACCTTTATTCCTTCACGCCCATCGTTGTCTTTCACAACGGAGGTCAATTCGATTTGTCCAATTTCTGTGTATAGATATATATTTCTTGCAAGTTCAGATATTGCGGTCGTGATTCTTGCTTGGTCCACACTGCCAAAACCGATGTTCTTCGATAACTCTCTTCCGGCCTGACGTGCAGATACAATCCCCCATTCGTTTCCAATTTCAATACAGGATTGGTTATTCATATAGTCAACCCCCCAATTCCTGTTGCAATCTTTCAAGGCCTTGTTCTAAGTCCAGAGCAGTCTGTACTTCTTGCAAAGATACCCCCATGTCAATCAATGTTATGGCAACTGCTGGCTGAATGCCTGTCAAAACAACTTTAGCACCCATTAGGTTTGACATTTCGACGACATCACCGATCACTTTAGCAATGAACGAATCGATCATGTCTACCGACGTCAAGTCGATGACAACGCCTAATGAGCCTTCTTGGTGAATTTTATTTAATAGATCTTCTTGAAACTGAAGTGCCGTTTGATCATCAAGTTCTACTTGTACAGAGATTAACAAATACCTGCCAAGCTTTAGGATCGGGATTCTCATCGTTTCAACCCTCCATTAGATTGCATCTGCTCGTTCGTTTCGATTGTCCGATTTGTAAGTTCAAGTGCTGCTTCAATTCCTTTTTTTAGCGTGCTTTTCGTCGTGAATGCATCTAGATCAATACCTAAATTGACAATCGTCTGTGCAATTTCTGGGCGAATACCGACGAGTAAACATTCTGCACCAACAAGCCTGACAGCCTCGGACGCCTTAATGATGTGGTGGGCGACCATAGTATCCACCACCGGTACGCCTGTAATATCAATGAGAACGACTTGAGCGCGATGCTCGATGATCCCTTCAAGAAGGTTTTCCATGATTTGCGCTGCCCGCTTTGTGTCAATTGTCCCTACGATAGGCATCACACTAATCTTGTTAAAGACTGGGATTAATGGTGCAGACAATTCTTTCATTGCGGTTTTTTGCATCGTCATCACTTCATCTTGAATTTTAGAGAATTCCTCTGCTAACCGAGTGATCTGTTCGTCTAACCAATCTTCAAACACAACAGACACGTCCACAAACTCTTCCTTTGTAAAGTTGGCAGATACGTCATGCAAGACAACTCTTCTCAACGCTTGAAGACTCCGTATAAATTCACTGAATGCCCACCCATTATATATGAGGCGATTCGCAAATCGATGCATAGCATCTCTGTTCTCTTCAATACTCAGCTCTATAGATTGGAAGACGACAGAGATAAATTCGTCTTTCATTTCTTGTTGCATATCTTTACTGGAAAATGTGCTTCCTTGTTTTGTAAACTCATGTTGTTCTAATGACTTTCGCCATTCTTCAATA
This sequence comes from Geomicrobium sp. JSM 1781026, assembly GCF_041949955.1. Lineage (NCBI taxonomy): Bacteria > Bacillati > Bacillota > Bacilli > Caryophanales > Geomicrobium > Geomicrobium sp. JSM 1781026. The sequence goes on from NZ_JBHFQF010000009.1 coordinate 121,710, forward strand.
TACAAGGATTTATTGTCTTTTAAGTGCTGCAAAACTACTGATTTCATCCTTATTTACACCACCATCATCGAGGAAATCCAATCATACATTTTTAAGATGAACGTACTTCGTTTATTATTTCACTTTAATCCTGTGAAATCAACTAATCAATGCGAATGCTCAGCAATTTGTAACATACAAAAAGTTGCCGCTAAGAACATACGACAACTTTTACACACATATGAAATAATAATAGCAAGAAAAGGGGTATTAAACGCCGCTTACTAATCTTCTGCCAATCTGAAGTTCACATTCCTCTTCAATAACGAAAGACTCCGCTGCAAGGTTCAAATTAATGTTTGCCATTTCCACATAACCCTGTCGCATATGCTCAATGACATCCTGCTGTTTACGCTCAAATAAATATTTAGTTGCAGCTTGATGGATAAAGTCACTACGGTTCACACCATCATGTTTGATCATTTTGTCCACCTCTTGCAATAAATATTGAGGAAGGCGAATCGTTATCTGTCTGCAATCTTCATTAGACAAGGTAAGACACCTCCAACCCTTTACGTCCAATTCGTTCTCCTTTACATATAATAGCATTCAGAACATGAATTTGCAAAATCTGTTCTACAAAACCAAGATCGTTGTCCTATGCCATTTGCACTACCACACGAACAGAATTCGCCACCGATAGTTAAAATCCTGCAATATTTTTTAAGGAAATTACGAATATGATCAGCAGCTAACATCACTTCGTGATTTCTACCGTTTCCTTTCTTGTCGCAAGCCTACGTGTAAATTCGAGGAATTCTACTGTTTAACAGGCAAGGAATTTCATACGTGATTGTGTCCAAACGTCCTGCCACTTCTTCAATGGAAATCGCTTCGTCACCATCTCCACCAATCAATGTCACTTTAGATCCTACAGCCATTGGTCTAGGAAGCTTCACCATAAACTGATCCATGCATATTCTTCCAACAATTGGCATACGCTCCCCGTCAACGAGCACCGTCCCCTTCTTTGCATTGGCACGAATCCAACCATCCCCATAGCCAACCGGGACGGTACCGATCCACGTATCTTCCTCGGCAATAAATGTCGCGCCATAACTAATACCGCTTCCTTTAGTTACTCTTTTCACGTGGGTCAACGTACTGTAGAGCGACATTGACGGTGACAACGTAAAAGGAAGCTTTCCGCACAGCTCTTCCGAAGGAAGCAGTCCATACATCGATATGCCGAAACGAACCATGTTATAACAAGCATTTGGAAACCTCATCGCTGCAGCACTATTTGCGCAATGTATATAAGGTATGTAGCCCAATTTTTGTTTCGCCACTTTTACTGCTCTTTCAAACGCAACCATCTGTTCATTGAAGTATCGCTCTTCTAGCTCATCCGCCGTTGCGAGGTGCGTAAACAACCCTTGTATTTCTATCCGATCGGCTTGTCCTACTCGATTCAAAACATTCTCTAGTTCTTCAACCGTTCTAACGCCAAGCCTTCCCATGCCAGAGTCAAACTTCACGTGGATTTGCAGCGTATGATCCGTCGGGACATGTTTCTCTGCTTCAGCCAACCAATCTGTCTGAAATGCTGTGAGCGCAATGTTGTGCTCACTCGCATATGTCGCTGCCCTCGCTGACGTTCTCCCGAGCACCACAATTGGCGCACGAATACCTGCCTCGCGAAGAGAGACCGCTTCTTCCATTAATGCAGTACCTAGATGAGACGCTCCAGCGTCAAGCGCTGCTTCAGCCGTCTTCACTGCACCGTGACCGTAACCGTCCGCCTTCACGACAGCCATAATGTGTGTATCGGAAGCTTGTATGTTTTTAAGTGCTTGGATATTTTTTTGGATTGCTTGTAGATCGATTTCTGCCCACGTCTCTCGGTACATCATTTGCGCATTCTCCTCAACAACATTCGTTTTATCTATTATGTGAGCGAAAAAAAGGTTAAGTCAATGGGATGTTCGGTCGCTTTGCAAATGACGAACAAGCGGGGCGCTAGGAAAACGTTCATCTAAATATGTTGAATTTTTGATTTGCCGGACTGCACAGTTCATGCTTGTTTCCAATACAAGCAGGTGTACTCACTCCAGAGTATAATGGCATCCGCTCGGTTTCTGCCCATAGTTGCATGCAAATTATATAATACCTGTCACAAATATGGGTTTTTGAGGCAATTTGCATCGGGACATCATGAATATTAAACGTGGATTGTCACAATTCGGAATATATGTGGCTGTTTATGCAATAAAGTGATCCGTTTGAGTGGTGGATCGTCACATAACAAGGGAGAAAAGATTACGCCTCTCGTCCATTAAGACGAAGTCACTGAAAAATGCCCATAAGCAAGCAACCTGTCTGCCCCAGCGGGGCTGAAGCCAAATCGGACTCGGTTCGGCGCGGCTCGCGCCGACGTCTTGTGGGTACGTCGGGGTGGGTTTGTGCACGTGACCCGGTATTCTATTACCGAGTTTGCTCATTCTGTTCCATCGTTTATGAGAATATACCGCTTTTCCTGGGATTTCCCCCAACTTGAGCACAGTTTCCACTTTACCGAGCTTACCACTAGTTCTTGAAGAAATTATTTCGTTCATCTTATATAGAAATGCGCTCTCCCCTCTTAGACGGTTCTAGGATGCGATTATTTACGTTCGTGACACTCTATGTCGCTGGAATTCAACACAGGTTTGACTTGAAAGGTTGCGTTAACGAGTAACGTAGTTAGTAAGACGTTACTTTTTCAGTGCCCTCCATTAAGACAACCAAGGGGCTTACTGTTTATTTCATTTCACTCGTCCGCAAACCGCGGCCGATTTTCCTATTACGGGCGCAGAAAAGAGAAAAGATTTGCTACCTCGACCCAAACGTTGCACATTTTTTATCGTCTCGATTCACCAAACCCTTTGGCGGAACAAAAAGCCTATGATGCCCCCCACTCGTGCCCCGTAACCGCTTTTGTTCTAAATCCTATCGAACAGAGCTGCCCACGGCTTTTCCAATGATTCGCGTTACGCACACCTACTAAAAACGGTCGCGAGACCCTCGCGACCGTTTTACAAAGCCTATACTATTTTTCAGAAGTTCTTGTCATCGAGCGAGCAACAGCAGCCATCTCGTCCATATGAAGGGAGTCAGATGCGATAATGAACTCCACACCATCGACAGTCCACGTTAACGACTGACCACTTTCTACGCCAACGACATCGCCAAGATCAATAGGGTTGCCTTCCCCAAGCTCAGTCATCGTCATGCCTGATGCAGCAGGAACACTCATCGGCTGTTGAATAATTGTAAATGCCTGATCCCCATCGTAGTTCATGATAATCCGCGTCCCGTCTTCTGTATCCACTTCTTTACTTTCAACGAGTTGCGTGTTGGATGGTTCATACGAAGGCATAAACACCTCATCTTCGACCTCTTCTTGCATCTCTTCAACTGCTGCAGGTGCATCTTCTGACTCTGGCATGTTACGGTCCATATTGAATTCTTCCTCATCCAGCGCCGGACTTAATTCAAAGTCTAAGAAAGCCACTTCGACGAGGGGTTCATAGTTTTGGTCAAACACTCGTACCGCATGTGGTGTAAGGTCATCGTTTAATACAATTTCTTGTTGCTGCAAGTTTTGATTTTGGTAATTGGTTCTCGTTTGGAACACATACTTGTCTTCTTCAATTGCAAATGACCGTTCAGAATCTGACAAAATATCTGCAATTAACGATTCGTACAAATACATCTGGCTATTGTTGCTTGGCCAATCACTTTGGAAGCGGAAGCTTTTGTTTAGCGAAGGCGTTAGCAAAAATACACCGTCGTCGTTTCTCAGAATCATCTGATTTGGTTCTTCATTTTCATTTTGCAACTCGACTTTGTAGTAACGATTCTCTTCATTTTGAAGATGTGCAATGCTCACGTGGTACTCCCGGGGCTCTTGACCGGTCTGCATCGTCATAGACGCTTCTGTCTGATACCCGTCCATCGTCTGCAATGTTTCATTGAGGTCTTCGACAACCTCATCTTCTGATTTCTCTCCACATGCAACAAGCATCCCTATGGACAGGAAGAGTGCAGCACCGATTCCGATTTTCTTATTCATTACTTCCATCTCCTTTGTCTTAGATGTAACGACAAAGAAGGAACCTACTTACTTGATTACGAAATGTGCGCGGGCAGGAACATTCATCTTAGAAGTTTAGGTTCAACTTAAGCAATCACACAGCACGAGTGGCACATTCTGTATAGAGACGATAATTGAAACAACGATCGGATCACCTAAGTGAGCACTGGAGCACTATCGTGTGAAACATCGACTTCTGAAACATGTACGTTCTTGACTTATGAACTATTCATCCGTTGTTTCATCACGACAGCACCTCGCATTCTAAGATTTTTTTCCACCTGTTCATTGTGTTCACACCGACGCGCGTTGAACACTCTTGACTCTCCCTCGCACTATCATTTGATCACTGCACACATTTCAGGTCCCTCTTAACCGCATTACATCATATGAGACAACCATCCGTGTTATGCAGGCTCGTCTTTGAAATTTACGACGGAGATGAAAGGTTTTCGATGATCACTTGCGCAACGGCGAATTGTTTTGAGTGACTAATCGTTAAGTGAAGGCGGGTGTTCGCTATATCGTCATTGACCGTTAGATAAGGTTGTCCAGATTGATGCTTTTTAATATGGATATCTTGAAAACTTACGGACTCTCCAATTCCTGTGCCCCGCGCTTTTGCATAGGCTTCTTTAGCGGCAAAACGTCCGGCTAAAAATTCAACCGCTCGCTGTGAAGACAACTTAAGATACTGTTCTTGTTCTTTTGCAACGAGAATTCGTTTATAAAACTTCGGTTGTCTTTTTGATACTGCACGTATTCGCTCGATCTCAACGATGTCGATGCCATTTCCGATAATCAAAGAATCACTTCTTTCCGAGCACTTAAACATTCGATAGAACGTTAGAGAATATGCTAAACTATACTACGATCTAATCACAATGAGGTGGCTAAATGTTTGTTCGCAACGAAAACTTTTATACATTCCGTCGTAACTATCCAATCGTTACCATACTAATTGCCATTCACATCATCTTATATGCTTTTACGTTCCTTGGGAACTTAGGAATCTTTCCACCGGGTCAATGGCTGTACGTTCTCGGCGTAGGGTGGAATGTGGCTATCGCCGCTGGTGAATGGTGGCGTTTAATCACACCTGTGTTCTTACATGTGGATTTATTCCATATGCTATTTAACTCATTTGCCCTCTTTCTATTTGGTCCGCCTATAGAAAAAATGGTCGGCAAATATCGATTTGTGCTATTCTATCTCCTAACCGCAGTAATTGCCAATATCGTCACATTTTATTTGCAACCACTCGGGTATAGACATGTAGGTGCATCCGGTGCCATCTACGGTTTACTCGGTATGTACGTGTACATGATGATCTTTAGGAAAGAACTCATTGATGCTGCAAGCCGGCAAATTGTCACCGTCATGGTTGTCATCGGCATTATTATGACATTCCTCAATCCACGAATTAACATTCTCGCACACATTATCGGTTTGGTTGCTGGAATGGCGATTGCTGCACCTTTCTTGAGGAAAGCAAAGAACTTTTTTTCAATTCCAAGGTACGCGCCAACTCGGTACAGAGAAGAAAACGATGGTATCGGTTTTGATCCGAATCGCTGGAACAAAAAGCGACGCATGCCATTTAAGAGCAAAACCATCTACAATATACTCGGAATCGGCTTTGTCATTTTGATCGTCATCGGACTTCTGTCCTCAATCTTCTCGTTTTAACGGGCATGTATAGTTATAGGAGTGAATGTGATGAAGAAGGCACGACTAATATACAATCAAAAAGCTGGCGAGTCGAAGGACAATCGTGAGCCCTCCATAGAAGAAATTCGCGAAGCCATCGAAAAACATGGGTTCAGTGTTGAATTAGCTCCTACAGAACAACCCGGTGACGGCAAGCGTCTGAGCCGGGAGGCAACTGACATGGATACAGTCTTCATTCTCGGCGGAGACGGCACCGTTCATGAATGCATTAACGGGCTCGCTGAACAAAAGCAAGAACAGCCCCCGTCTGCCGCGATCTTACCTGGGGGAACGTGCAACGATTTTGCTAGAACGCTCGGCATCCCCCTCGACCTCATTGAAGCTGTGGATGCACTCTGTTCAGGATCTACACGAAACGTTGATGTCCCTAAAATCAACGACAATCATTTCTTAAACTTCCTCGCCGTCGGTCTAATTGCCGATACGTCGGAGAACATCGACGCCGACCTCAAGCGAGCAACAGGGCGACTCAGTTATTTCTGGAGTGCCTTGCAAACGACGCTGCAACCGGTGCAATATTCATACGAAATTGCCACCGAATCAGAAAAGCTCGAAGGCGAAGCCGTGCTCATTCTTGTTGCCAACGGAAATTACATTGGCTCTGTCACGTTGCCAAGAGAACACGATATTAATGATGGGTATCTTCATATGTATATCGTAAAAGAAGCCGGTCTCTCGCTCATTAATGCTTGGCGTGAAGCCCGATTAGATGAAGAATTTCAAGAAGGAGAGAACCTCATTTATCGTAAGGTTCAGCAACTCACCTTAAACGTGAATCCGAAAGGAAATATCGACGTTGACGGGGAGGATGGCGGCAAACCACCCGTCGAAATTGTAACGGGAAAAAAACTTCGGTTTCACTTCCCTATATGAAACGAAACCTTCGACCGATCCCGTAAAGGTCGAAGGTTTTTTTGATTGCTTATTCGAATCTAATGCGTAACTTCGACTTCTCCTAAATAGTTCGGAGCTGCCGGGGGTTGGAGTGTTCTACTTAGCTGGTATGGCCCAACTTGAGAAAAGTCACTTCGCTCTGCGCCATCAAACTCAATTTCTTGGTAGCCAAAATCAGCGGCGGCGAGAAGAACGCCTTCAATAAACATGAGTAATTCCTCTTCACGCGTAACATCTTCAAACCCATCATACGTCAAAATCACTCGCGTTTCGCCCGCTTCACTGACAGACTCCAAATCAACTTCATCAGGAATGATTGAAAAGTAACGATCTTCATCGGCATCATTCTCCATGAATTTCAAGGTCTCTTCTAGTGAATCGCTTACACCGCCATTAAGGTCCAAGCTATTGCCGCTCACAAGATAAGCATATTGATCTTCTACTGGTAATAAAAAGTAACCGTTTGCTTCCGTGGATTGGTTGCTGATTTCACTTAACACTTCTTCCACTTGGTTCGGCCATTCAGCTGTCGCAAATGTCTCAAACCTCGAGATCTCTGCTAAACCTTCAAAAAACTTCTCGTCTGTTAATCCTTCTTCAATGAACTCTCTCATAGGTGATTCTTTCAAACCATAATTCTCTGGGTGAAATGCGGCTAGCACTTGCTCCAACTGCCCCGTATCAATTTCTGGGCTTTGCAATGTCACATTCACCACCGTTTGATCATCTGGAGCCATAAATGGGAGTGTAAACAAACGCTCACCAGCATCGATCGTTGCAGAGTAGTATTCAAAGCTCGCAATGCGCTCACTACGTTCTTCATCAAGCGTTAGTTCTTCTTCTTCCACAACGGGCTGGTCTTCATCATCCGTCTCTGTATGTTGATCTTCATCTTGTACATAAAGGGATTGGTCCTCCTCGTTGTTTTCCGTTCCTTCCCAGTCGTCCGCTTGATCTTGATCAGCATCTTCCTCATAATCTGACTCATCAAGTGCAGATTCACGGGGTGCATCTGAGCTAAACTCTTGGTTTCCGCCAGGTGGAGAAATTTGTGATACAACAACAACGGATAAAATGAGAACCGCCGCCGAGGATAGACCAATAATTACCGGCTTCTTAAACCGCTCTGGTTGAGGCTTCTTACCACTACGCTTCATTCCGGCTTTTACGTTCATGTAGATCTCATCTTTTGAACGGTGGTCTTCTACGCCATTTAGTTCATGAAGCTTCTTGATGATCTTCTCATCGGTGTTGTTATTGCTCATGATTCTCCTCCTCTCCTAACGTTTTCTTTAGCTTTTGGATCGCGCGGTGCTGTGTCGTCTTCACCTTGCTCTCAGACCAGCCCAACGTCTCCGCTGTTTCTTTGACTGAGAACGATTCAATAAATCGGAGTATGAGCACTTGCTGTTGATCAATGGAGCATTTCTTCAATGCTTTATAAATCGTCTCCAGCTCTTCTTTTACAAGCATGTGATGCTCCGGAAGCGGCTGTTCATCTTGAATATCAATTTTTTCATCAGAGACAACCATACCGAACCATTTCCTTTTTTGTCGATTTTCCTTACGGATATAATCAATTGTCACATGTTTTGCAATAGAGAAGAGCCAGGTTTTTTCATTGCTTCGACCATCGAAACGATCATATGAATGCAAAACTTTTATATAGACATCTTGTACAAGTTCTTCAGCAATATGGCGATCACGCACCATATAGTATATGAACTGAAACAACGATTGGTGGTATTGTTCATAAAGGCGGTCGAACGTATCATACACAAGTACCGTTCCCCTTTGTAGTCGTTATTAAATTCAGTGCGTTACACGATTTTTTAGATTTATTCCTAATTTGTATGAAGTAAAGCACGTTATCCGGTTATCACGGCATAACGTGCTCCTGTTGGCAATTCTATCAAGAGGCAAAAAAGATAAATGCCCAATAAGCGACGGCATATAACAAAATGAAAATGAGAATGCCGGCTAACCATTTTAGATTTGAACTACGTTGATTCATTTCTGTCACCTTCTTTTACGTCCAGTCGAAAACATTATATCACGTTTCTTTTTTCACACGTGGCTAAAAAAATGAAAAACCTATGTATTTTATGAAGGTCATGAGAACTTTGGATGTAAAGAATACATTGATCAGGTGTCGGCCTATGTTAATTATTAAATTTTGAATCTTTCTTTCACTTGACCTCTTTTACATATAAAGGTAGTCTTTGACAAGGAATAACATTAAAAATCTACAAGCTTTTACAATGAGGGAGGATACCTAATGAAACGTCCTGTCAAATTTTGCGCAGCCACACTGCTAGGTGTAAGTATGCTTGCCGCTTGTTCTGAAGATGACCCAGCTCCAACTGAAAATGGAGACGTGGATACAACGAGCGATGAGGAAGTCGAAGACATAGACGAAGAAGAAGACGATATTGATGAAGAAGATGATGAAGACTTAGACGAAGACGGCAATGACGAAACCGATGAAACTGAAGACGCAGATGCAGATGAAGATACGGCAGCTGCTGATGAGCCTGAAATGATGGAGGAGTCTATTGACATCGTCTTTTATGATGATCAAGTCCTCGACATGTATCGTGAAACACATACCATCTCGGGTGCTGGACAAGAAGGCCTTGCCCAAAGTGCCATCGAGCAATGGATTGAAGGACCTAACTCAGACGAGCTCATTTCCATTATTGAAGAAGATAACGTCTCTGTACAGTACGTCGAAGACCATGACGGTGTTGCCCACGTGTCCTTCTCACCAGAATTTGCTGACATTAACGTCGGCTCGGGATTTGAGATTGGCATCATGGACCAAATTGCCTATCTCGTACAACAAGCAGGTTTTGACTCTGTACTCGTCCTCATTGACGGGGAAAGCGCCGACACATTGTTCGGTCACGTCGACAGCTCAACACCTCATGAACCTGAAACGAGCTTAGAAGATTATGAAGAAATGTAATTAAATTAAAACCCTTTAGGGCTACCTAAAGGGTTTTAATTATCTCTATTCACAACTAGACCAACGACGTAAATTAATTCAATTCAGCCACTTCGTCATTTTGCTCTGATCCCTCTACCCACTCAAACTCCTTTATTAGTTGACTTCCGTTGATTAAAAGCATAGTGGTAATAATGCTGTGTTAAAGTCAAATATCATTTAGAAACCAACTTATATATCATACAGACGACACCTTTATGACTTTCACTCAATAATATTGCGAACGCCTGACAGTAAGAAATACGCTGCAAATACAAGCAGTAAAACACCTGCAATGATGGAGATCGCTTTAAACCATTTTCCGTTGATTTTTCGCTTTACGATGGAGACAACGGTTAATAGCAATAGATCGTGGAGGAGAATCCCTCCAAGTATACTCACGCCAATCACGAGGAATTGGCCGAAGCCACTTTCTTGCAATGCTGCAGCCAAAACTGTTCCGAATACGCCGATCCAAAACATTAGATTCCCAGGTGTAAGCGCCAATACAACGCCTTTTAGAAATGATTGAAAGCGCCCATCTCTAGTTCCTGATGTTTGCTCTAACTTCATAGAATCTTCTCGAATACTCTGCACTCCAAGATGCAGTAGAAAAGCACCTCCTATAAACCACATGGCAGTCTGAACCGCGTCCAATTCAAAGACAGTAGACAGCCCAAAATAAATGAGTAGAATCATTCCGACATCGATGACCATTCCGCCAATCCCAATCATCCAAGCACTGAGGAACCCACTCCGCATATTCACGCGAATCATTTCAATCGTTACTGGCCCTACAGGTAAAGCAACTACAAACCCAAATACGATAAATGTAACGATGAGTAACAACGAATTCACTCCCATGCTAAAATTCGGAAAACCAACACTTTTTTCTCATATCTCCTATAAATTAGGCTATATATCATATATAACAACATTGTAATCTAATTGTAACTTCAGGCGTTAACCCTTGTCATATCAACCTTATAAATTCCGCAATAGTTCTTTGGATTCTTTTTCCTAATGCAACCGATCCTAATGATTGTTATTGTAACACTCGTACCAAATCCCACAGGAGGTTTTACGATGAAACGCTTGAAAATGACAATCATGTCTATCGCATTCTTTTTTATGTTTACTAATATTACGCAAGCTAACTCTGAGCATACTGTAACTGAAGGAGAATCACTTTGGAGCATCGGTATTGATTACGGAGTTTCTATTCAAGAAATTCAAGAATTAAACGGCAAGCCCGATTCGAATGTAAATATCGGAGAGCGTCTGCAAATGCCAGAATCAGTAACGAACGAAGAGTTGGATCTGTTAGCACGCCTCATTCACTCTGAAGCACAAGGAGAACCGTATGCAGGTAAAGTTGCTGTAGGTACTGTCGTTCTTAACCGTGTTGCTGATGATCGCTACCCGGATACCATCCGCGATGTCATCTATGAAGTCGTAAACGGATACTATGCATTTAGCCCAGTGTTAGATGGAACAATCTATGAACCGGCTGCTGAAGAGTCTAAGCTTGCTGCTCGTGAAGCATTAGCATTTGATGGCCAAGGCCAAGGCTCAATCTTCTTCTACAACCCTGAAACAGCTACGAACCATTGGAATGCGACTCGTGAAGAAACAAAACGTATCGGTCAACACGTATTTGCAAAATAATGTATGATATTAACGACTCAACTCTTAAAAATAGAGTTGAGTCGTTTTTCTTCTATATATACACGAGCAACTTGTGGCAGTATGCTTTTTGCCGTCAATGCCGTATAATAAGTAGTAGTTTAATGAGTACTGGGGGGATCACTCTTGGCATCCGAAACCCATGTGTTTTCGAGACGTGAAGAACTTGCTAATGCCATCACCCACGGCATTGGTTCATTACTGAGCGTTACCGCTCTTGTTATCCTGATTGTATATGCGTCGATCTATGGGACCGCGCTCCACATCGTAAGTGCTGCCATCTTCGGGGCGACAATGACGCTTCTTTATGTTAACTCTACACTGTTACACAGTTTTCCAACAGGAAAAGTTAAGAATTTGTTTGAGATCTTTGACCACTCTTCCATTTACCTTTTTATTGCTGGGACGTACACACCGTTTCTTTTTCTCGCGCTTGACGGTGCCCTAAGCTGGATTCTGTTCGGCATCGTTTGGGGAATTGCAGCGATTGGCATTACATTTAAAGCATTTTTTGTAAAACGGTTCGTTCTGTTATCAACCGTTTTCTATATTGGTATGGGTTGGATTATCGTCATCGCGTGGCAACCGTTATCTCTCGTATTGCCACCCGAAGGTATGATGTTGCTACTTGCAGGAGGTATTTTCTACACAGTAGGTACTGTATTCTACGTGTGGCGGAGTTTTCCATACCATCATGCCGTATGGCACGTATTCGTCATCGCAGGCTCAGCGGCACATTTCTTTGCTGTGTTTCGGTATGTATTGCCGCTTTAAGATCGTAGCTTCAACCCGTGCCAAAAACGAACCAGCTATTTGTCAGCACCACGGTGCCTGCGGGTAGCTGGTTTTTCAGGTTTATGAGGCTAAACGTAGAGATATTATTGGTATGTAGAAAAACTCTCACTTCTGAATCCATAACCTAAGTGCGAAAGCGAGGTAAACGTAGTGAAGCGTATTGTGTTATTTTTGGTGGTGTTATTGCTCATCGGTTGTGAAGATCCTAACCCGACTGCTGAAGATGTTTTGCGGCAATCTCAAAGCGCCGATATTTTTGAGTACGACTCCACAATTTTTAGCAATGTAACAGATTATGAACACATTGATTTGAATACGTACGAGAAAGGTTCCTTTATCGGAGAAATTGTACAAACGACAGATGATCCGAGTCGTTTTGAAGAGTTGTCGGCCACACAACTTCCAGAAGGGACCCCAATCTACGAGACAGAGAACACAGGTTCAGTGCAATATTTTGTCATCGCGGAAGTGGCAGGCAGAACGCTCATTTATCAAGCGCTAATTGAAGGGTAATACATATGCGTTGGAGCCGTTTACGCTAATGATGCACCTAGCTATCGTCAGTTTGTTTAAAATTTGAGATGCATTTTGGCCGTTCTTTGGGAGAATTTCTAGCTTCTACGGCAAGGTTTTTACCGACTCACCTACTATAGTGGCCCGCAAATCATACCATAGCCTGCTCTATGGTATGATTTGCGGGCTTACGGGTACACGGACAACGTTTAATCTACTCATAAAAAAGCGTAAGGATTGGTTAATAATCCTTACGCTTTTTTCATATTCTAATCGTTTTAGCGAGACATAAACATTTGCGTCCAGTATTGTCCATAGCTTCCGCCTTCAGCGTGTCCGACACCGATATGCGTATACTGTGGATCAAGAATGTTCGCGCGGTGTCCATCGGAATTCATCCAGCCGTCCACCACTTGTTCAGGACTCGTCTGCCCTGCTGCGATGTTTTCTCCTGCACTTCTATAATCAATGCCAAATTCATTCATCATATCAAAAGGTGAACCGTATCTAGGGCTATCATGTGAGAAATAATTATTATCTCTCATATCTTCTGATTTAACACGTGCAACATCGCTTAAGTCTGTGTACGCTTCAAGTGGCTCAAGACCTCTTGATGTACGCTCTTCGTTCGTCAAATCTACAACTTCTTGCTCAAACTGAGACATAGAGTCATTGCCTGTCTCTGTGTCCTCATCATTCGTTCCTTCTTCTTCATTACCTTCAGACGGCGCTTCTGGTTCTGGCTGCTCTTCTTCGTTTCCTTCAGACGGCGCTTCTGGTTCTGGTTGTTCTTCTTCGTTTCCTTCAGACGGCGCTTCTGGTTCTGGTTGCTCTTCTTCGTTTCCTTCAGATGGCGCTTCTGGTTCTGGTTGTTCTTCTTCGTTTCCTTCAGACGGCGCTTCTGGTTCTGGTTGCTCTTCTTCGTTTCCTTCAGATGGCGCTTCTGGTTCTGGTTGTTCTTCTTCGTTTCCTTCAGATGGCGCTTCTGGTTCTGGCTGCCCTTCTTCGTTGCCTTCAGATGGCGCTTCTGGTTCTTCTTCTACATCTTCACCAGGCATTGGGCAATGAATGTTCAAACGATCCTGAAGCTTCGCAAGCACTGTGTCCCACTCTTTCAAAGAATAAGAGTTTGACCACTCACCGAAATGGCTACCAGCGGCGTACACATATACTTTCCCTTTTACATCTCCTTTCCAATTTGGGGCTTCATCCGATTGAGCAAATGCTCCTGTCGGGATTAATAAAAACGCGGTTAAAGCGAATAAGTATTTTTTCATTTCCTGCACCTCCGCCACTCATTATGACGAGAGCAGACCCCGTTGAAAAGGGAAAAATGAGAGATTTATTTTCCAATTACAGGTACTCTATGTAAAAATACGCAAGAAAATTTCAACCATATTTCAAAGGTTTCAATCCCATATAAATTCCAATTAATTTACATTAAACAGTATAACAATCCAGTAACAGGGAATGGATATATATGGAAATTTAGGTTTTCACAAAGGCATCTAAACTCATTTAACTTCATGATTGAGTGTAAGAACAAATGGTTAGTGAGAACGAGCTTTGTGATCTAGAGGATAAGATCGAGGTTAATAAAAAATGAACATTCCGAATCACCTGGTGAGTTCGTTAATACATGAGTCAATCCTATAGCAAAAAAGCATAAAGGTCCCCGATTAACAGATCCGTTGTACATTGCTGTCGGATTGTGCCATGCAATTAAGCCCTTTTTGCCGGAACAAAATTCAGCGCGGCGCTCAGTCTGTTCCGCACAGGCCCTCTCTCCGGAACAAAAATTTGGCTAGACGCTCATTCTATTCCGCACAGACCTTCTCTCCGGAACAAAATTCGGCGGGGCGCTCAGTCTGTTCCACACAGACCTTCTCTCCGGAACAAAATTCGGCGCGGCGCTCAGTCTGTTCCGCATACGCCCACCTTCCTTAACAAAAATACGGCAGACACCCCTTGTGCCACGAACCCTATCCCTTTTCCCCGAGCAAGCAGTTCACGCTGAACTGCTTCCATTGCTTTTTAGAGTACTTTCTTTGGCGACTAGGATGGCACGCTATGAAGCTCACATACACGAGCGTTTCTGCTACACAAAAAAAACACCCCTTGATTGTATTCGTACAATCAAGGGGTGTTTTTATTTTAGATGGACGGATTAAGCATCTCCGTCGTCATCGTCCATATCGTCCATACCACCATCATCTAGCTCTCCACCCATGTCGTCGTCTTCGCCCATTGGGTCGTCACCACCATCTACGTCTCCACATGCAGCGAGCATACCTACGGCAAATACACCTGACAACATTCCATACATAAGTTTCTTATTCATTATATTCTCCTCCTTAAATTATTTCGTAAGTTTGTGTTGCTTACTTGATTAATACCCACGATAACAGAAAGATATTCAGTATTGAATGACTTTTGAGGTTTTTTCACAATGCTTGAAGTTTTCTTGTAATTGTTCATAGATTGCTTAACATCTTTTTAAAAAAGTGTGAAATTTTCTGATCTGGTGTTTATATTAAACTGAGAAAGGGAACGGTTCATAATGAGTTTTTATAGATTCAATACGCGGGAGGGATCTAGCTTGTCAGACCATCACTATTCCAAACAGCTCATTTCATTGCATACTCAAGCAGACAATTGGCGAGATCAATTAGTACATACACTTCGTGAAAAGTCACCTACAAAATCCCTAGGCGACGATTTACCTTCATTAGAGCCCTATCACAAGCAATGGTTTGACATGATGACCTCTGAGGAGAACTTAACGAACAATCATGCAACCATTCAAAAATGGGCAAAGCAAATCGTCGATTTTTTTATTAATCATCGAATCTCTTCTCAAACGTTGTTTGCTTTATTACGGGCTTATCGCGAGACATTTCAGCACCTTTTTGAGACGCATGTTTCTATAGAAGACTTAACTGTTCGAGATGCGTTTACGATTGTTCATCACCTATCCACAAGAACAGAGTTACTCGTCGAACAAGTGAGCGCCCATTATATCAGCTTTCAAGTTCATGCACTGGAACTGACGAGAAAAGAGATGCACGCCCTTTCTATTCCGCTCGTTCCTGTTTGGGAGAATATCGCTGTTCTTCCAATCATCGGGGATTTAGACGATGAACGTTCACAACACCTACACTCACAAACTCTCGAACGAGCAACCGAATTAAATCTTTCCTATATAGTCATTGATTTGTCAGGTATTAACTCCATTAACACATGGTTCGCGCAACACCTTTCCAATCTTATCAATGCGCTAAAACTGATCGGAATTACCGTTACTTTATCAGGTATGCGACCAGAATTATCACAAACGATTGTACGACTCGGGATTAAATTCAAAGATGCTACAACGTACCTCACTTTGGAACAAGCTTTATATTCCATACGCCCATTCGCTGAAAAATGATCGAAACTCTCGTATAATGAACATGTAAAAATAGATAAAAGATGGGTGGAGAAAACAACATGAAACTCGTTGCAATTGATATGGATGGAACGCTTCTTCATTCGGATCGTCACATTTCAACGTATACAACAGATGTGATCCATGCGCTACAAAAGGATCATTACTTTGTCGTTGCGACAGGTAGAAGTTTGACCGATGCGCGCGACATCGTTCATGAGGCAGGCATTCCGGCAGATGGCTATGTTTGTGCGAACGGTGCAATTGTCGCTGACAAACACGGCCACATCTTAAAAGAGGAACGGCTAGACCGTGAAACCGCCGCACAAGTCGGCACATGGTTGAATGACCAAAAGTTTTATTATCATTTGAGCACGTCAAACGGGCATTACGCTTCTAAAGATTCGTATCAGTATTTCTTGAATGAACTTGAAGACTATTCTAATTCACATGATGATACCGATAAGGTGAAAGAAGCGATTCGAACGCAAGCAGATCGTCAAATTAAGAAGATGGGATTGCAGACGCTCCAGCATCCGTCAGACATTCTCACCGAAGACTTTACGCCTTATAAGTTTCTCGTGCTATCGCTATTCCCTGAACGGTTAGAAAGCATTCGCAACAAATGGGAGTCAGACGAGGATCTACTATTCACTTCATCAGGTACAGATAACGTTGAAATTATGCCTGCAGGTGTGGAAAAAGGAAACGGGCTAGAGCTCATTTCCAAACATTTAGAAGTAAACATTGGGGATACATTTGCTATTGGGGATAACTACAATGACCTGTCGATGTTTAACACATCTGGATTTAGCATATCAATGGGAAATGCAGATGACTTCATTAAAAGTCAAACGAATGCCACGACAGACACTCATGACCAAGATGGTGTCGCAAAAGCTATCGAAAAACATGTCTTATCTGAATAACCATTCCGGGCACTCGCCGTGTTACACTCTAACAAAGGCGGGTGCTTTCTCTATGCGTTCTCAACTTATGAAGTTATACAACGATCAATTAGTCTTGGACCCAACACATACCGACGATCCGAATGAATTTCTTTGGTTTTATACAGATCGTAAAGAGCTCGTCGGATTCCCTAAAACGGTCTCTACAGAAGAGCGCGGTTTGCTCCATACGTTTCTCCAAAGAGTCACGCTTAGTGAGCTTTCACAATCGGAAGCGGAATTACGCTGGTATCAATTATTATTAGAAGATGCCAACAACCTTCCCGAACATATGAAAAATAGTGATTATGTTTTTATTTTTTACTACTTAAACACGTCTACTGATCATAGCGGTGCACTTACTGAGGCGCTTCGCCACTACGGTTCCGTCGTTTGGACAAATGATCAAGAAGGGGTATTAATTGTTGAACGTTCCACTCCTTCACATGCGGAACAAATTGCCCTCGTTCAGTCGACCTTCCAAGCATTAGCGGAAGATTTGAGTGTAGATGTTCACGATTATGTGACACGCGCGTACACCGACATTTCGAAAGCAAAAGCAATGTTTCATGCAGAACGGGAACGGTTTCACCTTTTTATTTCTTGGTTTCAACATCGTCGATCTTTTAATGCGACCGATGCCCCTTTAATTGACTTAGTAAAAACTCATTCTCATGAAGCGCTCACCCATTGGCAAAAATCACTCCTACAAAACACTGATCACGAGCTTCGAAGAACGATTTTTACGTATTTGCATTCACAAATGAATCTTACAAAAGCCGCGAGGCAACTTCACATTCATCGTAATACGTTGCAATACCGGTTAGACAAATTTCAAGAGCAAGCCGGGCCAGTATTTCAGCACTTCTCCCTCACAACTGCTGTATATCTTGCCCTATGGTTAACCGGAGAAGCGGTTCCTTTCGTGCATATTGACGAAGTCTCGGTTTAGATTTTGGTCAGTTTGTTCATAGCCTTTTCCATTGAAAACGTTTACGATTAGAATAATCAAATAATTTCAAACGTGGATGAGGGGAGATTTTTTTATGGCAGAAATTCAATTGGACCATATTTACAAACGATACGACGGGGATGTAACCGCAGTAACTGACTTTAATTTAAAGATTAAAGATGAAGAATTTATCGTATTTGTCGGACCATCTGGTTGCGGGAAATCTACAACGCTTCGTATGATTGCTGGATTAGAAGAGATTTCAGAAGGTTCGCTATACATCGATGATAATCTTGTAAACGACGTATCGCCGAAAGATCGCGATATCGCAATGGTATTCCAAAACTATGCACTCTATCCACATATGAACGTGTTTGACAACATGGCATTTGGTTTGAAACTTCGTAAATTCAAGAAACCTGACATTAAAGAACGTGTGGATAATGCGGCTAAGATTCTCGGATTAGAAGACTACCTTAACCGTAAACCAAAAGCGTTATCCGGTGGTCAGCGCCAACGTGTGGCACTTGGAAGAGCGATCGTTCGTAACCCGAAAGTATTTTTAATGGATGAGCCACTATCAAATTTAGATGCAAAGTTACGTGTACAAATGCGTTCAGAAATTATTAAACTACATCAACGATTAAAAACAACGACCATTTACGTCACCCACGACCAGACAGAGGCGATGACGATGGCCTCTCGGATCGTTGTCATGAAAGATGGCTTCATTCAACAAATCGGAGCCCCGAGGCAAGTGTATTTGTATCCTGAAAATGTCTTCGTTGGCGGCTTCATCGGCTCACCTTCAATGAACTTTTTGAATGGCAAGCTAAAAGACGGCTACTTCTGGTTTGATGACAACATTTCATTGAAGTTGCCTCAAGATAAACTTGATTACTTAAAACCGTACGACAACAAAAACATCATTCTCGGCATCCGTCCAGAAGACCTTCATGATGAAGAAGCGTTCTTAAACCAAATGAGCGACTCTAAAGCTGCCGTCACCATTGACCTTGCTGAATTAACCGGCTCCGAAGCCGTGCTTTACACGAAAGTCGGCGAGCAAGAAATTGTCGGAATTGTAAACCCGCGTAGCAACATTCAACAAGGCGATCAATTAGAACTCGGTTTTGATATGAATAAAGCTCACTTCTTCGACCCAGACGATGAACAACGGATCAAGCCGCCACATGAGCAACAAATCGTCCCTGAAGAAGCTGAAGAAGAATCTGCCGCAAGCAGTGAATGATAATCCCCACCTGTGCCATCATGGCACAGGTGGTCTTTTTTGCGTGCGTATAATACGTAATTGTTGTTTGGATTCGATTGTGAGTGGAAAGTTTATCACCAACAATGGTAAACTGATAGTAATTTATAAGTAAAGGGTGAAACTGCTTGTTTAAGAGCTTTATCGATAAATATAAAGATCCAGTCATTGTCGTAGATAACACTTTCACAATTCGTTATAGCAACCAATCTTTTCGTGACCAACTACACTATACAGTTGATGAGCTCCAAAACAAAGCTTTAGCACAAGTAACCAAATCTGACGTGTCACTGCTTCTTGAAGAACCGGGGGCTGCTTTAATTTTGGTGAATAAGCATGGGGAAGCCCTGTCTTTTACAGCGGAAATTACTGAAGGTGAGGATGAGCACGATTCACTTCTCTTTATTATCTGCAGAAGAATTCTACAAGAGGATGACATGACGATTGTTGCGAATCTGCAATTTACGGATCTTATGACATCCGTTCTTGACCATACCGAAGTTGGCATTGTCATTACCGATCCTAGTGTAGACGATAATCCGATCATCTACGCGAACCGCGGCTTTGAAACATTGACCGGTTACGCTGCCGAGGATATTATCGGTCAAAACTGTCGGTTTTTACAAGGGGAGCATACTGACGAGGCGGATGTGCAAAAGCTTCGCCGTTCCTTGGCAGCCAATCAACCTGTTTATGTAGAGATGATGAACTATACAAAATCTGGCCAAGCATTTTGGAATGAGTTGTTAATTAATCCTGTATATGTCGATTCAGCTGGCAAAGAATATTTTGTTGGTGTCCAAAAGGACATTACACGCAGAAAAGAAGCGGAGCAAAGATTAGAAGAATCGTTGGAAGAAATACGTGATCTATCCACACCTGTCGTTCCGTTAAGCGAAGGCCTTGCCGTCCTCCCGCTCGTTGGTGTCATTCACGAAGAGCGTTGGCAGATGATGACCGCTCAAGTGTTAGAGCAGGTAAACACAGAAGGAGAAGAACAACTGATCATTGATGTGTCTGGACTGCATACATTTGAGGAAGATTTCGGTACGAAACTAGCGTCTTTACAAAGCATGCTTACATTAATGGGTACAGAACTTATCATTACAGGAATTCGCCCGAACATGGCTCAGCAAAGTGTTTTGCGGGGCGTCAATACATCAACATTCCGAACGTTTTCCACCGTTCGCACCGCTTTAAAAGAGCTATTATAAAAAACTGCAAGGATGAGTGTTCTCATCCTTGCGTTAGCATACTACCTATTCTTCATTTGAATTTGCATGAATTTTTTGCCTTGTTTCATGAATTTCTTCTTCTAATTGCTTCAACTGTCGAGTAACCGGGCGGGGATTTCCCCCGATGGATTCGATCTTTTCCAGATCTCCTTGCACCCGTGCATAATCAGATTTGAGCATTCGCAACTGCTGTTCAAGTTCTTGGACTGTCATGACTTTCTCACCTCATTGTTCTTTCTAACGTAACATCTTTCTTTTCATTCAGCAATCAAACGATTGGATGGTGCTAAGATGAAGAAACCTACGCTATTGCTCGCCGGAACGTTCCACTTCGATGAGAGTCCAGACTTAATTCATCAAGGAGTTCATCGTTTTGATGACGAGACGGAACAATCGATTGACGGGATTGTCCGTGCACTTTCTGCCTTTGAACCGACAGACGTTGCGGTAGAACTCGATCAAAAAAAGCAAGCAGAGTTAGAGGAACGCTACAGATTGTATTTGACCGGAGAACACATACTAAATGGTACGGAAATTGAGCAAATTGGCTTTCGACTACAAGCGAAACGAATCCACGCCATTGACCATTTGGGAGAAAATCCCGCATATGGAATCGGAGATGCGTTAGCTTGGGCACGTGATCATTTGCCTCATTTTTACGAATCTTTCCAAACTGATCAATTAGAACCGATGTTAAAAGAAGAAGCTGCATCACAAGAACTTTCTGTTTACAATCGCTTTAAAAGAGCGAACAACATGGAGCTCTCACAAAAGTTAGATCAAATGTACACGCAAATGTTAACTGTTTCAAATGCTGAGCAACATGTTGGGTTGTACTGGGTTAATTGGTGGTATGAAAGGAACTTAACGATACTCGCAAACATTGCTCGTCTGGCCCATACCGGCGAAGAACGCATTGTTGTCCTCATCGGTGGTTCTCACTTGTATTTACTAAAAGATTGGATTGAACGTACGGATTGTTTTTCACTCGAGTACACACATCAATATATTTAAAAAGTGCGAGCCAAGGGGCTCGCACTTTTTTCAACCCACAAACAATCCGACTTTTTCAAAGCCTTGATCGCCAATTCTTACTAGCCCGGTATCCGATAAACGGATTTCTGGAATAACAACGAGTGCTAGGAGCGAGAGTGTCATGAACGCATAGTTCATCGTACAACCTGCTTCTGCTAGCTTTTCACTAATCTTCTTTGATGTGTTGGCGACCTCTTCATACGGTTGGTCAGACATAAGACCGGCAACAGGTAATGGCAACATCGTCACTTCATCACCTGATACAAACGCAATTCCTCCTTGGTGACTCGCAACGTGATTTGCAGCTTGGGCCATCAAATCATCGTCATTGCCAATCACCATGAGATTGTGCGAATCATGGGCGACGGTCATTGCAATAGCGGCAGGCCGTTGAAATCCCACGCCGCTTAGAATACCTAGACCTGTGTTCCCGTTTACGCCATGGCGTTCAATAATTGCCATCTTACAAAGCTCATTGCCGAGTTGGATTTGATTATTCTTCGTCGCGACATTCACGTGCTTTTCTTTCGTTCCAACTTGATTCTCTTGAACATGAATGGTTCGAACCGTCACGCGGTCTACAACAGTTGGTGCCTCGATTTTAAAGTCGCTCCGTCGCACGTCACGCTTCAGGTGAACCGAGCGGGTCGCAAACTCTGGCCACTCGATTCCTTTAATCTCAACAACCGTTTTTCCGTTTTCAGCAACGACTGTCCCAGCACAAATCGTTACATCCACATGAACGTCCTCTAGCTTGCCCTCGAGCAATACGAAATCAGCAAATCGACCGGGAGCAATCATTCCGACATCTTGACTCAATCCAAATCTTTCAGCTGTATTGATCGTCGCCATTTGGATGGCGACGACAGGGTGAACCCCTTGTTCAATGGCGTGGCGAATAACAAAGTCCATATGCCCTTCATCAACGAGCGATTCTGGGCTTCGATCATCGGTGACGAGCATCATTCGTCGTGTATTAATACCGTGTTCTGTGTGCGCTTTAATGGTCTCTGCAACATCATGCCACGCAGAACCTCGACGCATCTTCGCGTATTGTCCGAGGCGAATGCGTGCAATGACATCTTCAGCGGTTGTCACTTCATGATCACCACTAATGCCGGTGCTCGCGTATGCTGACAAGCGAACGGAATCTGGTTCCCACGTATAATGACCATCAGCTACTCGCCCTGCTTTAAGCGTCTCTTCGAGCTCACCCATCATCTTTTCGTCACCGTAAACGACACCAGGAAAATTCATCACCTCACCGAGCGCAACCATATCGTCTCCCCAAGTAAATGCCTCTTTCACTTCTTTCGCGCCAATCGACGCGCCATTGGTTTCAAACTCTGCACTCGTTGACGGCACGCACGAAGCCACTTGCATATAGGCCGCCATCGGCGTTTTCCGCGCCTCTTCGAGCATCAGTTTAAGACCGTCCAAACCAAGAACATTCGTAATTTCATGGGCATCAAAAAAGCCACTCGTTGTGCCTTTTGGCAATACTGCCCTCGCAAATTGCGCCGGGGTAATTTGACTGCTTTCAATGTGGCAATGCCCATCAATAAAGCCTGGGGATAAGTATTTTCCTTTTGCATCAATCACTTCTGTATCGTCACCAACTGTGTGATCAGCGTTCTCCCCAACATATGCAACCCTAGACTCACATACCGCCACATCTGTATTTTCTAAGATTTCACCAGATACTACGTTGATGAGTTTGGCGTTTTTAATGACAAGTGTTGCTTTTCTTTCTCCTCGTGCCGTTTCATTCAATGGCACAAGGCTTTCGAACTGAGGCTTTCGTTCGTACACTTCGCTTCCTCCTTACGTTGGTTCGGGAGGGGTCAAACGTTAAATGTCATGACCCACTCGCGAAGAACCTTTCCATGAATTGTAAACGAACTGAGCAAATAATGCACGGGGTGATTGTTGCGATAAAATGCCATCGACGGGTTATCGACGAGCGCCTCAACCGCATACGTATGCCAACCTTGTCGTTGAAACTCCGTTTTAGCCGCCTCTAGTAGTTGGGCGCCGATGCCTCTTCGTTGATAAGATTCTAATAAGTATAAGGCGTACACTTGTCCATCCGCCGCATAACGCTCAGAACGTCCATAATGGACAAAGCCTACGATCTTCCCCTCTTCATTCGTGGCTACCTTCGTATTGTTCACCTCTGTAATGATCTTTACCCAACGTTCTGTTCTCGTTGTTTCATCCAACTCATCAAGATAAGTTTGTGGAACAATACCCCAGTAGGTTGTTTTCCAACTTTGCACGTGCACGTGAGCAATGCCTTGGGCATCTTCTACTTTTGCTTTGCGGATGACCATGTTTCACCCTCCAACTGTTGTAATTTAGGTATGAATTGACGCCAAGATGAAAACTGGAAATGTGCGTCACTATCCACTTGTTCGTTCGTTTTCCAAGCCGCTTTCAAGCCCTTGTTACGACTTCCGATAATATCAGTGTCGTACTGGTCCCCAACATACAAGGCTTGTTCAGGCTGTACGTTCAACTGCTCTATACCTAATGCGAAAATTCGGGCATCCGGCTTTCTTAAGCCAACCTCATCTGAAATGATCACTGATTCAAAATATTCATTAATACTTAAAGAATTGAATACCGCTCGTTGAAAGCCTTTCTTTCCGTTTGAGATGATTCCGAGTTTATAATCCTTTGCCTTTAATTGTTCCAGTGTGTGCTCAACGTCAGGATACAGCTGTGCGAACCTCGGAAACAGAGTAACATAATCGGCTAGTAGTTGTTGAGGGTCTAATGGCAACTGATATTCTTTGACTAACTGCTCATATACCTCATCCTTCCAGCGCATCCCCTCATTGTCCAATTCGACAAACCTATTCAGATCGACATTCATTGAGAAACGCTCGCATTGATCTCGAAAAAAAGTTACCAATGATTTCGGTCGATTATGTAATGTGCCATCTAAGTCAAACAAAATTGCTTTATGCATACGTGACCTCCCCAAAAACAGCTTGGCTTTCATTGTACTATAAGATATACTATATTCGTCTGAATATTATCAACCACTAGGGGTGTCGCAAGACTGAGAGGGACTCGTTCCCGACTCTTAGAACCTGATCTGGGTAACACCAGCGTAGGGAAGTGGGAGAGCACATTACGACGTTTAATGTGCGGACCTGCATCCCCCTGTGGAAACAAAAAGGGGATTTTTTTATGCAAACAAGAACGTTAATCATGGTGGAAACAGCGCTCATGGTCGCACTCGCGCTCATCTTAGACCGCATTGAGTTTGCGGGTCCGTGGGTCATGGGAGGCTCGATCTCCCTTGTTATGTTGCCGATCTTTGTCATGGCATTTCGGCGCGGCTTAAAAGTTGGTCTGATGACAGGGCTACTCGTTGGTGTCATTAAGTTAATCTTAGGAAGCTCGATGATTCACCCCATCCAATTTCTATTAGACTATCCAGTTGCCTTTACCGTATTAGGACTGGCGGGTGCATTTGCTTTCAGGAACAAAAAAGGAGAACTAAACATCCGATGGGCACTGTTCGGCCTTTTCTTTGCATCATTTTTCCGTCTCGTCGCCCACATCATCTCCGGTGGGGTTTGGTTTGGCGAATATGCGCCAGAGGGATGGAACGTCTGGCTCTACTCAGCTATTTATAATACTTCATACCTTGTGCCAGAAACACTCATTACATTTGGTGTGATTCTTCTTATTGCAAAAACTCAACCGGCATTTTTCAAACTTAAAAACCGACCCGCTCGATTAAAGTCTTCGGTCGTTTCTTAAAAAAGAAAAAAGGGGGGATGAGCGCATGCTCATCCCCCCTTTTTTCATATGCACAATTAGTTCACGATAAAACCGCCACGGAACGGATCATTCGGATCCATTAATATATTCTGGAAACCATTGATAAACGCTGTTCCTTCTACTTCCGTTCGAACCGCATCCATTTCACCTAACTTGACGCTCTCAAGCGCTCGTCCAGTAAACGTACCTCCGACAAACCCTTCACTTACAATTTCCTCGCCAATTTTCATCTCGCCTCGTCCTACCATGCGAGCAACCATTGCTGTCGTACCTGTCCCACCTGGTGAACGATCCGCTTGTCGATCACTAAAAACATGAACATTTTTATACGTAGCTTCCTCAAGTGTCGGTTCGCCAAAGAAGGTAACAATATCAATGTAATTGATATATTCTTTTGTTGGGTGTTGTACACTTACTTTTTGATTTACCGCTTCTTTAATTCTTCTAGCGTATTCTTTCAACTGCATACCGTTGGATACATGAATTTTCGTATCTAGCTGTGCGATGTCCACCCAGGCAAAGTAGTTGCCACCATAACTAATATCTGTTTTGATCGTACCTAAGCCTTCGACCTCTACTTCAAGATCTTGATGTTCTAGAAAGCCAGGGACGTTTTCAAAACGAACACTTTCTGCACGGTTATTTTTCATTTTTACTTTTGGATACACAAGTCCAGCCGGTGTTTCCAATACGAGAGATGTTTCTTCTCCTGTTACTTCAACCATTCCAAGTTCAACAATCGCCGTTGAAACACCTATCGTTGCGTGACCACACATATTTAAAAAGCCAGTGTTGTCCATATAAATGACACCGAAGTCAACATCTTCCCTAGTGGGTGGTAACAAGACTGCCCCAAACATGTCTCGATGGCCTCTAGGTTCCTGAATAATTGCATTTCTTAACCACTCAAAGTTAGCCGCCATGTAGTCTCGTTGTTCAGCAACCGTTTCCCCTTTTAACTTTAATAAACCACCATTAATGATTCGAGTTGGCTCCCCAAACGTATGTGTTTCAATTGTTTGCACCATTCTGTTAAAAATCATTCGATCGTCTCCTTTAGATAAAATAGTATGTGTGTGCCAACTTGACGAAGCCCCATCAGCACATTAATCAATGAGTAAATTCGGAATATAGAGCATCAATTCCGGAAAATAAATCATGAAAAATAACACAATTAATAACACAAGAATGTACCAGACGTTATATTTACTCGTCTCCCACATCGTCGCCTTCGCTAAAGCAGTCGTAATATACAAACCACTTGCAACAGGAGGCGTTTGTTGGCCAATTGACCACACGATCAGAACAACCATAGCAAACTGCAACGGATCAACGGATACTGCATCAGCAAGAGGCAAGAATAGAGGTACGATGACGAGTACCATAACCGTACCGTCAAACACTAACCCTCCAAGAAATAGAATTAAACTAGTAATTAACATTACGGCAATTGGATCATTCGCAAATTGAAGCAACGGTTCCATCATCTGGTGACCCACACCTAAACCTGCAAAAGCAAAACCGAGCAACCCTGCGCAGGCAACGATGAACATGACAAAAGCCGTTGTCCGCACACTATCTTCAATGGCTACAAAGAAATCTTTCATGCTCATTTCTCGATAGATGAGTGCAGCTACAATCCCTACAAAAACAGCGATAGCCGCGGACTCGGTCGGTGTGGCAACTCCAGTAAGGATACTTCCAAGAATAATTACAGGAACGAGCAATGCAGGGATGTTTTTCAGTAGCTCAATGCCCACATTCTCAACTTTTATAGACTTCTCAATAATTTCTCCTTTTTGCTTGGCAGACAAAAAGTATGCAACAACCATAAAGCCTGCAGCAATCGTTAACCCGATAGGAATTCCAGTCATAAATAGTGCAGAAACAGAAATTCCAGAAACCGAAGCATATAAAATCATTGGAACACTCGGTGGTAATAAAATTCCTAGCGATGATCCAGCAGAAGTGGTTGCTGCGGAAAAACCGCGTCGGTAACCTTTATCAACCATTGCTGGAATGACGATTTGCCCTACTGCTGCACTAGCACCTACGGCAGTTCCTGTAATTGCACCAAAGAAGACCGATGCAACCACATTTACATAGGCAAGTCCACCCTTAAAGATGCCGACAATTAATAATGCTAAATTAATTAGACGTTTAGAAATTCCACTATAATTCATTATCGATCCCGCCAATATGAATAGCGGAATTGCAAGCAATGGAAAACTGTTTGCACCTAGGTACAATTGCTGTGTCATAAATGTAAGTGAGAAATCACTCTGTAGAACGATAAACATTACTGCAGTAAGCCCAAGTGTGAATGCAATTGGAACCCCTAATACGAGGAGAATGAGTATGACAATTAGCATAAGTAACGGGGTCATCTCACTTCACCTACCGTTTCTCCCTCTTGCTTATTACTTGTTTTGAAAGTTGCGATTTTTTTAATCGTCTCAATGATCTGGCATATGATCTCCATTGACATTAACGTCGCCGATACCCATATGAAACTGTAAGGCACCCACATAGGGACTGCCATAACAGGAGTACCTATATTTCCTACTATGGAAATTAACGGATACGTATTAAATGTGACGAGCAAAACTAACGTTAACATTGCAACTTTCGAAAACAATTCCAAGTAAGGCTTATTCTTCTCAGACAATCGATCTTCCAAAAAACTTACTTTTAGATGCGTGTTTTCGACAGTACACTGGTAGGCACCGAAAAATGTAAGCCAAATCATCGTCATTAGAGCCATTTCTTCAGGCCACTCAAGCAATATATCGAACAAATTTCTACCTATTAACTGCAATAAAAGTACTGAGAACATAAAGAACATGATTCCTACATTGACGTATTTGATACACCGGTATAAAACATCTCGAAATGATTTAATGGTAATCACCTCCGAGTTGTTCAATTATGTCTATAATTTCTTGACCTTCTTCTCCTAACCCTTCAACGACGGGTTCCCAGACGGGCTGAGTAGCTTCTTGGAATGCCTCAACATCCTCTAGTTCAAAGACTTCCATTCCTTCAGATTCGAGTCGCTCTACTAATGCAATCTCGTCACTTTCGTTTAAGTCCCTGTTCAAATCTCGACCTGCTTCAGCGGCGGTTTGAATAATCTGTTGATGCTCTGTTGATAAGTTCTGCCAAGTGTCCTCATTCATAAATAGCGATGCTGGAGAGTACACATGATTTGTGAGTGTCAGATAAGGTTGTACGTCATAAAATGATGAATTGACTATGACGGGCAATGGGTTCTCCTGTCCATGGACAGTGCCTTGTTGAAGAGCGGTAAACACCTCAGAGAAGCTCATGGGTAGAGGATTCGATCCTAGTGCCGAAAATGTTGCCATTCGAACAGGACTTTCTGGCACACGTATTCTTAGACCTTCAAAATCTTCAGGCATTTCAATAGGTCGAACACTATTTGTCACTTGGCGAAACCCGTCTTCCCAAAAAGCAAGATGCTGCAAGTTATACTCTAACAAATGCTCTCCAACCATATCTCCCGCCTCACTATCTAATGAAGCCCATGCATGTTCACGATTTAGAAAAATGTAAGGTAAAGAGAAAATCTCCTGGTATGGATTCATCTGTTCCAATGGTGTAGATGAGAGTCCCATTTCTATCGTGCCTATTGCTACACTTTCTTGTACTTCCCTACCGGAATCCCCGAGCTGTCCACCACCATAAAGCTGAACTTGAATTTCTCCATCAGATTTCTCTTCAACAATTTCCTTAAATCGCTCAGCACCTTGCCCCCAAGGGTGGGATTGCGGCAATTCATAAGCGAATTTGAGTACAACTTGTTCGCTTTGGTTACCACAACCGCTTAGTACACCGATCATGAGGAGCCCTGCAAATAACGCCGTTAATTTACGCATAACGATTGTCTCCCTTAGTTTGTAAGGTTCGATTCGATTACGACATCCTCATATTCAAATATTCCTTCAAGATGCTTCTTAAATAGTTCCTCAACGAGGTCTTCATCTCGGTTCTTAAGTGCTAAATAGATGGCTTCATGTTCTTCTATTGAACGTTGAACAAGTTCTTGCCTAGACATATACGAAGTACGAAATGAGACGATATATTCGTGCATGTTTTCTAGTATTGTTGTGATTCTAGGAAGATTCGACCCTTGAACAATGGTTTGATGAAACTGATCGTGAATTTCTACGAGACCTTTAATGTCAGCTTCATCTGAATGTCTCCTCGACTTCTCGAGTAGCCCACCTATATAGTTAAGCTCATGGTCACTTAAGCGAGTGGTCGCATGCCTAGCTGCTGTTGGTTCTAATTGCGCACGAATCATGTTGATTTCTCTTATCGCAGAAGGTGTTATACCGATAACTTTACAATGACGCCTCGGATGAATTTCAACCAAATTCTCCTGCTCCAACTTGTGCAGCGCTTCACGAACCGGTGTCCGACTGACACCTAATTGCTCTGCGATTTCTGCTTCAGTTAACTTCTCGCCTGGTTGTATATCTTGCATTAATATTGCTTGCCGAATCTGTTGAAATACAGTCTCCCGTATCGACAAATTCTCTATTCTCTTCATTTGCGTCTCCCTCCTGACACATTGTATCCCAGTTATAATAATCAGATTATAATTCAAATTGTATGGTTTATGCAACAGCTTTTTAAACTTTTTGTTTTTATTGTATAGAATCTCCACACGTCGACGCATGAAACAAGCAATCAGACACAAGCTAAAGGAGTGAAGCAAAGGGGGCTTGTGCTAATGAGAAAGTTTTTGATTATCGCTTTTGTAATCATGCTCATATTTTTAATGCATAACGATGTACTCGGGAAATCAAAAGCCGAGTTTATCGAATCTGGCGAAGTTGTTTGGAATGTACATACAGACAAAAAACTCATTGCGCTCACGTTTGACGATGGCCCTCACCCTATGTATACGCCTCTCATCTTGGACGTTCTGAAAAAGCACGATGCAAAGGCAACCTTTTTTGTCATTGGAAAACATGCAGAGCGTTACCCGGAGATTCTGCAAAGAGAAATGGCTGAAGGTCATGAAATCGGTAACCACTCATATGATCATCGTCCGTTGCGAGGCATATCGAAGGACGAGTTTATGAATCAACTTGAACTTACGGAAATGGCCATTGAGAATGCGACCGGCGTCCGACCGATTTTCTTTCGTTCAATGGGCGGGTATTATGATGATTTTACGGTTGATTATGCTGCTCAAGAAGGCTATCGCACCGTTATGTGGTCGTGGCATCAAGACTCACGAGATTGGAAGCGACCCGGCGTGAACACAATTGTGAATAATGTTGCACCCGGATCAACGCCTGGTGATATTGTATTGTTTCATGATGCAGGGGGTAACCGTAGTGAAACAGTAAAAGCGCTTGACCGAATTCTTACGGAGTTACGTGATGACGGCTTTGAATTCGTGACGATTAGTGAACTGCTCGTTTACAGTGACTATGAAGGGATTCCTCCAGAGCTTGTCGGTCTGTAAAACAACTTTCCCTCTAAACGCTAAGCATCTGTAAAAATGTGCGAAGTTGTGGTAAGTGTGTAAGCTCTTTTTCATAGAGTAGCCACGTCTTACGGCTAGATGTTTTAAGCGGTTCAACGACACAACGATCACTCAAGTCTGCCACGCTACATGCAGGGAGCACAGCTGCTCCAACGCCAGCTAGAGTAAGAGCTTTGCATGTCCCAATATTATTTACTTCCAACACTCTTTCTGGCCAGACCCCGTATTGTTTTACTATGGCATCTCTCACGTTCACGTGGTAACTTGGCTCAGTTTGGAAAGATAAAAATGGAAGGTCGGTTAAAATGTCGTAGGCTGTTGCGTCGTGATTTTTATAAACGAGAGCGAGCGGTTCGCTAAACCACGACTCCACGTGCATACCGACCATAGGTTCATCCCCGCGAACAATCGTAAGATGACGATTTGGAGTTTCGCGGAGGAGGTCAGCACTTAATCCTGTTTGCAATTCGATGCGTACTTCAGGGTATTCTTCCATATATTTTGCTAATATGTTTGGAAGTACATATTGTGCGATTACAGAAGAAACACCAATTTTTAATGATCCGGCAACGTGATTGTCCATTTTTGCTAATTGATCTTTCATTGTTTGCTCTGCTTGGAGTTGTGCTTTTGCATATTCAATGAGCACTTCACCTGCAGGAGTAGGAGTTAACCCCGCACTCGTTCGGACGAATAAGTCTCTCCCCCAATTGTGCTCAATTGTTTTAAGACGCTGGCTAATGGCAGGCTGTGAAATAAACAAATGCGATGCCGCTTTTTGCATGGAACGATATGTATCTAACGCTACGATGAGTGTAAAATCTTTCATATGCCCACCTCTATGCTATTACTTTTTCTTATACATGTTAATTCAATAACTGTTGTTCTTATTATATATCTTTTTCGCTATACTTGCATTAAAGGCGGTGAAATTATGGAGGATTTTTCTTTTCACGATACACAGTACCAAAAAATGTACAGTGAACGCAGCGTTGCCCCAGACTGGCTAACAAATGTTTTTCGAACTCTAGATGTAAAAAGTAAAACCATCGTTGACGTTGGATCTGGCGGGGGGTTATATGCGCGGGAGATGAGTAACCACGGAGCTCACGTTATCGGTGTTGACTCGTCAAAAGCATTGCTAAAAACGGCGAGACAAGACATTCCTGAAGTAAAGTTTTTGTACGGCTCTGCCACTCAACTTCCTTTAGAAGACAACTTTGCAGATGTGGTGATTATGCGCGCGCTCACACACCATATTGACCCCCTTGAACCTGGGTTCTCAGAAGCCGGGCGTGTGTTAAAAAAAGGCGGGCGCTTAATCATTCAGAACCGAACACTCGAAGATTGTTTGCTACCTGGGTCAAATCACCACTTGCGCGGCTATTTGTTTGAATGTTTCCCGCAGCTTAAACACATTGAAGAGAAACGGCGTCCTACTTCAGAACAAATGTACCAAGCGTTGGCAGCGAGCGGTTTTACGAGTCTGTCCATTCACACACTTTGGGAAACTCGGGCGGTGTACGAACAAGAGAATTGGGTCACTTCCTTTCATCGTCGTCAAGGAAGGTCAATTCTTCATAAGTTAAGCGACGAAAATCTTCATGCACTCATTGCTCACATGAAAAAACATATTCAAACTTCAGACGTCATTGACCGAGATCGCTGGACCGTCTGGGAAGGAATAAAACAGGAGGAATTCGCTCATGATTCTAACGCTTGATCATATACAAATCACTGCACCCATCGGTCGCGAAGACGAATGTCGTAAGTTTTGGGGAGACCTACTTCAACTTCAAGAAATTGAAAAACCAAAGGAACTACGTGACAACGGTGGGTGTTGGTTCACCATAGGTTCAATTGACCTTCATATTGGTATTGAGGAGCCCTTTTCTCCAAACAAAAAAGCCCATCCCGCTTTCCAAGTGAAGGATTTGGGTGCGCTTCAAGCCGTTCTTACCAAAGCCGGGTATCCGATAAAGGAAGCCACTCCTTTGCCATATGCAAAGCGTTTTTTTACTACGGATCCCTTCGGAAATCGATTGGAGTTTCTATCACTCTACTCATGAACCTTTTTGACTCTTCCAACTTGACCATCTGTTAGCCGTACTTTAATCCCGTGAGGGTGACTGCTTGATTTCGTTAGAAGACTTTGAACAGTCCCCCTCGTTAGCGTCCCCGTTCGCTGGTCGGCCTTTAGCACAATGTCTACTTCCGCCCCTGGTTTCACCTGACTTCTCATCTTACCGTCCATACCGCTGCCTCCTGTGTACCACTTATGATCTGCTCCTAATCATACGGCTTTATAGAAACAAACACAACCTTCTTCTATAGTTGACGATGTAAATAATGGTATAGCGCTTCTTCCCATCGTCTAGGTTTTGGAAAACCGTTCGCCTCAAGCGACTGATGACTTAATACAGAATACATCGGCCGTGGGGTACGTACTTTTAGCTGTGTGCGCTGAATTCTTCGTACCGCAGTTTCTAACCTTGAAAGCTGAACAATCTTCTCTGCCCATTCAAACCGTGAACACGAACCCGCGTTGGAGAAATGATATAATCCATACGCACGTGTGCCGATTAGTTGATCAATAAAGACAGCCAAATCGTACGTATACGTCGGGCAACCTGTTTCATCATCAACGACTTCCAAGTAGGGTTGTGCGTGAGCACGATCGAGAATTTTTTGCACAAAATGATGACCTCGGTCTCCATACAGCCAAGACGTGCGGACAATAAAGAATTCATTGTGCAACTGTTGGACGAAAACTTCACCTGCACGTTTGGATTGACCGTAGATCGTTTGAGGGTCTGGTCGATCGAACTCCATATATGGAGTCGAAGACTCCCCATCAAACACAAAGTCGGTACTTACATACACAAGCTTTGCGCCAACTTGACGAGCAGCAATGGCAACATTCCTCGTTCCGTAGGCATTAACCGCAAATGCTTGGTCGGGATCTTTCTCTGCCCCGTCCACATCGGTGTATGCCCCGCAATGAATAACAACATCGGGCTCGTGTTCATTTATCACTTTTTCTACCGACTCCAACACGCGTACATCCAGTTGTTCACGCCCTAATGCCACGACCTCATCATGTTCATATTGCTTTAGAAACTCGGCCACTTGGCTGCCCAGTTGCCCCTTAGATCCTGTAATTAGAATCCGCCTATTCGTCATCTGTTCACCCCCACATACCAGTCAATCGTGTACTGAAATGCGCGATCAAAGTCTGTCGTTGCCTTCCATCCTAGCTCTCTCTCAATTTTATCTGCTTGTATGGCGTACCGACGGTCATGACCTTTGCGGTCTTCAACATAATGAATCTGGCTAATAGGAAGTTGAAAGGCTGCGACGATTTTTTCTGCAATCGTTTGATTCGTAAGCTCATTGTAGCCTCCAATGTTATACACTTCACCGGATTTCCCATATTCCAAGACTTTTAAAATCGCTTGTACATGATCTTCAACGTATAACCAGTCGCGTATATTCTGTCCATCTCCGTAAAGAG
Source organism: Geomicrobium sp. JSM 1781026 (assembly GCF_041949955.1). Taxonomy (NCBI): domain Bacteria; kingdom Bacillati; phylum Bacillota; class Bacilli; order Caryophanales; genus Geomicrobium; species Geomicrobium sp. JSM 1781026. The sequence continues at coordinate 156,131 of NZ_JBHFQF010000009.1, forward strand.
GAAGAGGCTCGTTGTTCATCGCTTTTTTGATGAGGGTTGGAATGAGTTTTTCCTCGTGTTGATGGGGACCATAGTTGTTCGAACAACGCGTAATACATACGGGCAAACCATGCGTTTGATGATAAGCCCTCGCTAACAGATCAGCACTTGCCTTACTCGCCGCGTAAGGATTGTTCGGTTGCAACGGAGAGCGCTCTGTGAACAACGTTTCATCCTCTTTCGTTAATGTTCCATATACTTCGTCGGTAGACACTTGAATAAACCGTTTCACTTCACCGCATAGCGCCGCTTGCAACAGCGCATCAGTCCCTTGAACATTTGTACGTATAAACGGTGACGTATGAGCGATGCTGCGATCGACATGTGACTCAGCAGCAAAATGTACAATCGCGTCGACATGTTGTTCAGTGACTAGCTGGATCATCTTTCTTTGATCGGTTACATCCGCACGTACAAATTGATAGCGATCATCGTTTTCAACCGTCTGTAAATGCTCAAGATTTGCCGCATATGTGAGTTGGTCCACATTGATGATCGTCACATTTGACCTTTCTTTTAGTAACGCTAATATAAAATGGCTGCCGATAAAACCAGCCCCGCCGGTAACAAGAACTTTCATAGGCTCCTCCTAACGTTCGTTAGCAACCGCAAGCAAATACTGACCGTACGCATTTTTCTTGAGTGGCTTAGCAAGCTCAACGAGTTGGTCTGCCGTGATATACCCTTTTCGATAAGCAATTTCTTCAATACATGCGACTTTTAAGCTCTGCCGCTCCTCAATCGTCTCAATGAATGCCGACGCGTTTAGAAGAGACTGATGTGTGCCCGTGTCAAGCCATGCAAACCCTCGGCCTAGCTGCTCAACACGCAAACGGCCTTCGTGCATATACTGCTCATTTACAGATGTGATCTCCAACTCACCCCGCGCGGATGGCCTTACTTTCTTAGCAAACTGAACGGCACGATGATCATAGAAATAAAGCCCCGTTACAGCAATTGAAGATTTCGGCTCTTTTGGTTTTTCTTCAAGCGACAATGCTTTTCCATCCTCATCCATTTCCACGACCCCAAAACGCTCCGGGTTTCGTACCGAATAGCCAAACACGATCGCCCCTTCCTCTAAAGAAGCCGCCTCTTCCAATCGTTTCGAAAATTGACTTCCATAAAACAGATTATCACCGAGGATCAATGCGACCGGTTCTCCACCGATAAATGATTCGCCAATGATCAACGCTTCCGCAATTCCTTTAGGTTCCGCTTGCTCAGCATACGTAATATCGAGGCCCACAAACGACCCGTCGCCTAACATTTGTTCAAACCGTGGTGTATCCATAGGCGTACTAATAATGAGCACTTCACGAATACCCGCTAACATCAACACCGACAGAGGATAGTAGATCATCGGCTTATCGTATACAGGCAAGAGCTGTTTGGAAACCGCTTTTGTTAATGGATAAAGACGGGTTCCATCCCCACCGGCAAGAATAATGCCCTTCATTTTTTTTCACCCCCAAGCCACTCCACTTGCAAAATGATTTGGTACATCGATGAAAGTTGGGCAAGGTGATCGACTGAAATTCCGTGTTTTTTTCCAGCCTCTTGTATATCTTGCAAAAACGCTTGTTGCTTTTCATCTTGTTGTAGCTGTGTGTACGTCTTTACGCGCATGTTGAAATGTTCGCTCGGAAAGAGATCATCCACAGTAAACGGTGTGAAATGACGCAAATGACTCCACTTCGTCACTCCCCCATCATTCACTTGCCATTTCCCTTCCAGCATCGGGATCACGACCGAACTGTGCATAAAGTTGGGCACACTCATGACCATCATGCCGCCAGGTTTGAGATATTCGGCAATATTCATTATAAATTGCCACGGATTCACCGTATGATTAAGCACATCTTGAATGACGATCGCGTCAAAGTCATTCGGTAGTTGGGAAAAGTCGGTATGCTCATACTTTTCAACTATCTGAACGTGTGCGTAATGATGTTTTGAGAAGTCACACAGAGACTTTTCTTTTTCAATTCCGTAAACATCTGCCCGCGAGTTGCGCCCGACAATCTCTAAACCGGACGCACCAGCACCACACCCGATATCGAGCACTTTCGTTGCCGTTAAGGGCACAAGATTAACAAGTTCATTACGCGGGAACATGTATGCCGATATATCCGTGCGCCACTTCTCAATAAATTTCACGCGGTTTGTCATGTACAAATGATAGATATCCAGGTCATCATTACCGGTAAACGTTGCGTGCCCATGATGATGAACGAAGGATTCTTTTACAATTTTTAATTGGTATCCTCGATGAACGACTTGTGCCGACAAGTCATCATCTTCAAAAGACCCGATGCTGTATCGCTCATCAAATCCTCCAAGTGATTCCATTAATGAACGTTTTGCAAGCAAACAAAAACCAACGAGCCTCAGTGTCCGTTTCGTCTGTCCAGCATATTGTTCTTGATGACGTACAGCGAAGTCATCCAAATGAGCAAGGTCGGTATAATCAACACCTACCAGTTGAGCACCGCTCACATAATTACTTACCGGCCCAACCATCCCTACGTTTTCATCTGCATGAAGTTCTTTTTGTAATGGCTCTAGCCACCTGGGTGTCATGACTGTATCATTATTTAAAAATAATACATCGTCGCCTTCAGAGATCGAAAGGCCTTGGTTGCACCCTCTCGCAAATCCTTGATTTGTCTCGTTAAACTGACACTTCACGTCTTCCATTGCTGATAAGTACTCGACCGTTCCATCGGTTGAGCCATTGTCAACGAAAATAAGTTCAAATAACGACCGATCGGTATGCTTATAAATACTCTCAACACACTGCTTCGTTAGCTCTAATTGGTTGTATGTGAGAATCACTATGCTCGTTACCATCTACATCACCACCTCCTTATTCATATGACAAATGCCCACATCGTGTGAAAAGAAGGCAGTCACCCATCCTCAATCAACCTATGCACTGCACAATTGTCCATATTCTGTCGCTGTTTTATCATCGATATTTGCTTTTGCAGTGTTAAAGACTTTTCCTGCTGATTTTTCGCACAACGCATCGTAAGATTCGAGCAAATAAACTCTTTCTCATTTGGAAAAAAAGTGTGTAAATGAGATATGGCTACGAGCAAATACGGGAGCTTTATGTAACGAGCTTTGATGTTTGTGTAAAGTTGACACGGCTCACTCTCTGCCATCACTTTCATAGGTTCTGGCAGTGTCAAATTACACAACATAGAAATTCATAACAAGGATACGAATAGACCTGATTTAGTGTGAATTCTACGTATGATATTAGACTTCCCTCATCTTTCCAAGGCCTTAGAACCGGTCGAAGTTTTCCATCGATGTTGGAGGTAGCTAAAAAGGTTGTTTGTTTCCAAAGAGCTTGGATTGGAAAAATAATCACCCATCGATGCCACTTTGATTTCATTTTGCCTCCAAACGTTAGTCATTTACTTTCAATCAGGCGTTTATGGAAGCAGATGTAGCGCTTTGCAAAAAATGAACCGTCAACTGCCAAAGCCTTCTTCATTCCCTCAATCAATTATTCATTTGTTTCGCACGCTTTGGCGTTAACGAAGTCGCCTCTAATCGCGTGAAATGCTTTAGTTCAACTGATATCGTCAAAATCAGTACTCATGAAAAAACCCGCCTGTTTTCACAACAGGCGGGAGCATTCGTAAAGTTATCCTATATTCATTTGTCTAGAGAATTCATCATTCAGTTCTCGAGCGGTTAGTTCGTATAATTGTTTATCTCCGACTTTATAAATATCTAAAGACAATAGTTTCTGCACAAGGAATTCCTTACTATAATTCTGATTCCGAGAGTAATATTCAACAGCCATACTCTTCTACCCTTTCAATATGTTCTTGGTGTTAGGGTGAACTCACGTTCTACCTACTATACCCTTCGACGTCGAACAGTAAACACAGAAAAAGCAGAGGTCACCCTGAACAGATTATACCTATTCAGCGTAAACTGTTTTTAGACGCAAACTCTAAACATTAACGGCTTGCTTAAGTCGTTTGCCAGGCTTAAACGCGGGTGATAAACTTGCAGATACTTGAATCTCTTCGCCAGTTCTTGGGTTGCGCACGGTTCTCGCCTCACGTTTTCTCGTTTCAAACTGACCGAAACCGATAAGTTGCACACGGTCCCCTGATTGCAGATGCTCAGTGATTGCTTCAAAGGTGGCGTTGACCGCAACTTCTGCTTGCTTTTTCGTCAAGTCACTTTTATCAGCAACAACACTGATGAGTTCGGATTTATTCATTGATAGGCCTCCCTTTATTTGGTTACCTTTAGTTTTGGTGAACATTTCTGAATTTATACATCCGAATAGAAATTTATGGAAGGTGTGCTATTTTATGAGCAAGCGAAAAGAAACCGAATATATACATGGCTCACATAAAACGACGAAAGATCAGTATGGTAGTTTAACTCCTCCCATTTATCAAACGAGCACGTTTTCTTTTGAGCGAGCAGAAATTGGTGAGGCTCGTTTTGCTGGAAACGATCCTGGTTTTGTCTATTCCCGCATGGGAAATCCTACAGTAAAAGCATTCGAGGATCGGATGGCTACCGCAGAGGGAGCCGATCAAGCGCTTGCATTTGGCTCGGGTATGGGGGCGATTGCGGCCGTTTTACTTTCACACTTAAAGAGCGGGGAGCATGTGATTGTTTCGGATGGGATTTACGGCGCGACATATCGATTGCTCGAAGAATTTTCAAGTCGCTACAAAATTGCATCCAGTTATGTGGATATGAACGACCAAACGGCATTGGTCGAAACGATTACCCCAAATACGAAGATGCTTTTTGTTGAAACGCCAATTAATCCTACGATGAAAATGACTGACATACGAGCAGTTGCTGAGATTGCAGAGAAGCATAATTTACTACTAGCTGTCGATAATACGTTTGCTACTCCCTATTTACAACGTCCTTTAGAGCTTGGCGCACATTTAGTCGTACACAGCGCAACGAAGTATATTAGCGGGCATGGCGATGTGATTGCTGGCGTTGTCGCAGGAAATACTCCTGTCATGAAAGATATTCACTCATACGCGCAAAAAAATCTCGGCGCAGTACTCGGCCCCTTTGATGCGTGGTTATTGCTTCGTGGGATGAAGACACTCGCCGTTCGTATGGACCGTCATTGTTCAAATGCTAAGAAAATTGCCGATCGCCTACAAAAGCATCCGTCGGTAGACCGAGTCTTATATCCTGGAACGCCCCAATTCGCTGATTACAACCTCGCAAAAAAACAGATGCACAAAAGCGGCGCAATGATTAGCTTTTACTTGAACGGGGGTAAAGATGAAGCATTCACTTTTTTGAATCATCTAAAACTGATTCCACTTGCCGTGAGTTTGGGGGATGCAGAGACACTTATTGAACACCCTGCATCTATGACACACGCCAGTATCCCTGCAGGAGTACGTCAGGAGATGGGCATTACTGATAACCTCATCCGATTATCTGTCGGCCTTGAGCATTATGTAGACATTTGGAATGACTTGAAGCAAGCGCTAAAAAGACTCCATCCTTAATCCGTAGTGATCGACATTGCGGATTTCTTCATGAAAAAAGCTGTTGAGAACGGGACGTTCTCAACAGCTTAAACTTAGCCTTCTGTCGCACTCAAACGTACAATTGTTAAACTAGCTCCTTGACCTGTTTGTAGAACCGTTGGAATGAGTCCTGCTAGTTGCAAGGACACTGTGTCTCCAGCAGTCAACGGTACAACCACGCTAGCAGACAAGTTTGAAACAGCAGCTAACGGGGATACTTCAGATGCAGGAATGACCGCGCCGTTTTGTGTTACGCGAGCGCTGACAAGAACTGCAGCTGTAAGATTGACATCGTAACTAATGAGATACTGTCCAGAATCATTCACTGTAAAGACTTCGTTGGCTGCATCCACTGTAATGTTGCTTAAGTTCTGGCCATCTGGTAGTGGTACGTTCGTTCCAGCAGCAATAAGTGTCAACGTTTGCGCCGTCAAGTTAGCAGCAAAAGCAAATGTGTCCGTAGGGGCTACAACACCCGTTGGGATTGTTGGCGTTGTTGGGATCGTAGGAATAGTAGGGATTGTTGGAATGGTAGGCGTTGTTGGGATCGTTGGTGTTGTTGGTACAGTTGGCACCGTTGGAACGGTTGGCACTGTCGGGAACCCTCCGCCATTACCTACGAATCCAGGACCATTAATTAAGTTGTTATTTATTTCAATACCAGAACAACCGCTACTGCGGTTTCCTCTGTTCGGGTTAAATAGATTAAAGTTCATGCTTCTTCACCTCCAAAGTGATCGATGTTTATTTGGGATTCCATACATCTTATGCAAACAGTGGAGGTTGGAACCTGCATAAGCCTACTTGTCTTAAGATTCAGCTTCTGCCTTGTTTTGCTCTTCCAAATCCGCAAACAGTTTGCGATTTTGGATAACACTTTCATGTTCTGGCATCGTTTCAGCTGCTCTTTCATTTGCTTCTTTGGACTTCGGAATATCTCCCAATCTGAAATAACAAACACACTGTTGCAAATACGGATACCACGTTGAATAAGCATGATTCACAAAATTCAGAGAATCACCTTCTCGTTGTTGAACCGCCATTTGATACCAAAAAAGGGCGTTCTCAAAGTCTAACTTTTGTTGAAAGTGATTGCCGATCATACAACAACTTTCAGGGCGGGGTTCTTTTAGCTTCAATGTCCTGAGTGCTTGATCAACAGCTTCGTCTGGCTCATCAATGGCTAAATAACAATGGGTCATTGCCTGACAGGCGCGAATCTCATCTTCCACCCACCCTTGTTTCGTTTGCATAAATTCTTCATATTTATTAATCGCTTCTTCGTGTCTGCCTCTTTCTTTTAGTTCATTGGCATAATAAAAAAGATCTCGGGGGGTGAAGGGTTCATCGTCGTTGATCATTTTCTCATAAATGTTAATGTTGCGGTCCGCATTGGTCTGAACAGTTTTCTGTTCTTTACGGTGTGTGATCGCAACATCTGATGTGACAATATTTCCACCCACTTGCAAAAATTCGTGTACGGCTCCTTGCCATTCAAATCCACAGGCAGCTTTTACGATGCGGTGTCTTCGATAAGTAAACATCGGTTCGCCATTCGCATCAAAGGTAAGATGATACTTCATCGAAACCGCATCGGTCGTCTCATCTAGGTCTCCCTTCAGTCTTTTTAATTTCAGTTGGTCCTCTTCAGATAAGATGTCATCTGCATCCAGCCACATGATGAATGGTTCTGTCGCTTTGGAAAAAGCGAAGTTTCTTGCTTTGGCGAAATGATTTACCCACTCAAAATCAAACACGTTTTCTGTGTATTGAGCAGCGATTTCTTTCGTGCGATCACTGGAGCCGGTATCGACGATAACAATCTCATCTACGCAATCTTTCACAGATGCCAAACATCCACCGAGTACCTCTTCTTCATCTTTCACAATCATGCACAAACTAACTCTGATCATCGTGCCACTCCTTCCCAACACTAGGGATTTGTGACATCGTATGTATCGAAAACCGTACGTGTGCCTATCTTGAAATTCCATTCCAAAATACATGCCAGGCATCTTCAAAACGATTTCTAAAATCTTCTTCCTCATAAATGAATCCTTCTGTAAATAGGCCGTCTAGTAATACGTAATAACTTGATAGGAACGTCGATTGACTAATCTTCACGAATCCTTCATCGACCCCTTGTTCATACAGCTGCTCAAGTAACGCATTAATCTCAGCGTCTCCAGCCATAGCAATATTTCTCACTGATTCCTTCAACGGCGCAGGAGGGAAAATCATAAATCGCTTGTACATCATCCCTTTTTGCTTACGGATAATAAAGTCAGAACTCGAGATAAGCAGTTGCTTTAGCCTTTCATCAATCGGTCGCTTTTCATATGCTGTTATACTGCTTTTCATGTTTTCAATTAGCTCTGACATCACTTTGTCTGCAATATACAGATACAATTCTTCCTTATTTTTAAAGTGGTTATAAAGGGAAGGTTTCTGAATGCCAACATCTGATGCAATCATGGCTAATGTTGTTCCTTCATATCCGTGTTCTGCGAAATGAGTCAGTGCCGCTTGAATAATTCGCTCTTTCGTTGTCACTTGTATCACCTTCTCCAATTGTATTGCTTCTTCTATGTCCCCATGATACACTAACGACCGTTCGTTAATACATCGAAAGGACGTTTCTTATGAACATTCAGTGGTTACTCGTTATTATAGCATCTGTATTTGAAGTCGGTTGGGCGACAGGCTTGAAATATGCTGACACGTTCACACAATGGTCCTTTACCGTCGTCGCCATTATTGTTAGTTTCATGTTACTCATACGTGCTGCTACACAACTTCCTACGAGTACGGTTTATGCTGTTTTTGTCGCCTTAGGAACAGCGGGTACGGTTATGGTTGATTATTTCTTTTTCGGAGCCGAAATGAACGTGGGCACGCTACTGTTTCTACTGCTTTTACTCATCGGTGTCATCGGCCTAAAAGTCGTGACTGGAGACAGCAAAGAGCAAAAGGAGGGCGTTGAATGAGCTGGATCGTATTAATTATTGCCGGGTTGTTCGAAGTGGTTGGTGTCACAGGCATTCAAATGATCACCGCTGGCCAAAAGAAAAAGGGGTACGCTGTTTTGATCGTCGGCTTTATCATTAGCTTTACTTTGCTCGGACTAGCGATGAATACGATTCCACTCGGTATCGCTTACGCAGTATGGACAGGGATTGGGACGGTTGGTAGTGCACTCATAGGCATGATCTTCTATCGAGAATCCAAAGATCGGGCCCGAATTTTCTTTATCCTTCTCGTTATTATTGCTGTCGTTGGCCTGAGGGTCGTTTCATAATAAGAATAAAGCCACAGCGTTCGTAAAGAAGAACGTTGTGGCTTTATTTTATGCCTTCGGCTTTTTAAATTCTTTTCCTTCTTTAGTTAATTGTTTTCCCTCTTTTGTTAACACAATGATCAACCCAATAAGCATGAGCAACATGATGACAGAAAACGGTAATGCCGCAATAATGAGCGTATTTTGCAATGCTTGCAAACCACCTGAATACAACAGGACAAGTGCGGTTGCAGAAAGAAGCACGCCCCAAATTATTTTCAAGCGATTCGGCGGGCTATTTGAGCCATTGCTCGTTAACATTCCGAGCACGAACGTAGCGGAGTCTGCTGACGTTACAAGGAATACGAACAGCGCAAACAATGTTAAGTAGGACATTAATGTACCAAAACCATAATTCTCAAAGGTGGCAAACAACATCTGTTCCGTTATGAAGTCTGAGATAACCGCAACTCCATTATGTTCTAGAGCGATCGCAGCCCCTCCAAATACTGAGAACCAAATAAACACGATGACTGTTGGCACGAGTAGCACTGCTGTTACGAACTCTCGGATCGTTCTCCCGCGTGAAACCCTTGCAATAAAGATGCCGACAAACGGAGCCCAAGAAATCCACCAAGCCCAGTAGAACAACGTCCAATCGTTTACCCACTGTCGATTTTCTTCATTGAACGGGGCGATTCTAAAGCTAAGCCTTGGTAAGTTTTGCAAGTATTCACCAATCGTGTTCGTGAATATGTTGAGAACGTACAATGTCGGTCCAGCAGCGAGTAATAACAAGAAAATAACGCCGATAACCGACATGTTCAAGTTGCTTAAAATCCGAAGACCTTTATCTAAACCTGACCAAGCGGAAGCGAGAAAGAGTACTGTTACAACAGCAACGATGCCTACTTGGGTCCAAAAATTCATTTCCCATCCAAAAACAAATGCCATACCGCCGTTCACTTGCGTAGCACCCAGTCCAATCGTTGTTGCAACCCCTGTTACCGTTGCCAACACCGCGATTATGTCCGTCGTTTTACCAATCGGTCCGTTAACACGGTCTCCTAAAATAGGATGCAACGTCGAACTAATTAGGCCTGGTCGATCATGCCTAAAGTTAAAGTAAGCTAGGGCTAGTGCAAGAATACAATACACTCCCCAACCGTGTAGACCCCAGTGAAAGGCCGTAAACATAATGGCGTTGCTCACTGCTTGATCTGTTCCTAACTCACCGGTTGGTGATTGAATTGCATAATGACTAACCGGTTCTGCAGCCCCAAAAAACACGAGCCCGACACCCATACCGGCACTGAACAACATCGACAACCAAGAAAGACGGCTAAATTCTGGCTTTTCGTCGGGCTTTCCAAGCTTCATCTTTGCCATCGGGCCGAACATAAAGTACAACGTCACGATAAGGAATGTTGTGACTAGAATTAAGTAGTACCATCCAAACGTATTGCTAATAAAGTCTTGCGCCAATGCTGTTGCATTTTCCAACCAATTCGGAACGACCGATCCGACAATCACGAGCAAAAGAATAATAATTACTGAAATCAAAAACACATTGTCGATTCTTTTCATTTCTCCACTTGCCTCTCTTTAATGAGCTGTTGCTTCTAAGGTTGCCAACATTTGTCCTAACTATGAATGTGTAAAAACCGGTGCCACCATTTCCGATGTGTATTCATACACTAACTCTCAGTTCACACTAGGAGGGAGTACACGTGTATGCAACGACATAACGATGAAATTGAGAAGCTTAAAATTCCGAGTGCATATGTAGCCCTCATGCATCAGTCATTGCGGTCGATAATGATACCAGGTACATCTACTGCTGACATTGAAAAATTTGTTCGTGATTTCGCGAAACGGAACGGCGTAACGTGTGCACAAATTGGTTACAAAGGATACCCGTTTGCAACTTGTGCGGCTGTTAATGATGTCATTGCACATGGCTTTCCAAATCCAACCCCACTTCAAGATGGAGATATTGTCACGATAGATACCGTTTTTGATGTGGATGGATGGAAGGGGGACTCTGCTTGGACGTATGCGATAGGCCAGGTCGATGAGTGTGCCAAGAGGCTGTTGGACGTTACAAAACAGTGCCTTTATAAAGGGATTGACAAGGCCCGGGTTGGCAATCGTACAGGTGACATCGGCTGTGCAATTCAAACTCATGCAGAACTTCATGGGTTTAGCGTAGCCAGAGATCTGCTCGCTCATGGCATAGGTAGACACATTCACGAGCCTCCTGTTTTCCAGCATTTTGGCGAGCCTGGAACCGGTCATCTTCTCCAAGAAGGTATGGTGATCACCATCGAGCCGATGATCAACGAAGGAACTTTTGATATGTACTTGGATGAAGATGGCTGGACAGTCCGGACACTGGATGGAAAACGGTCTGCACAGTTTGAGCACACCATCGTCATTACCGACACTGATCCACTTATTTTAACAGATCAAAATAAATAACAAACTACTTTTTTAAAAAATTTACTGTTTTTTTCCAAAGAAAAAATGCGCTCCCCCGATCCCTATGGGGGAGCGCATTTTTTACCTATGGTTAATAACTTGCGTCATCTCCATCTGTTAAATACGCACCACTAATGTCATATACACCATTTGGAAGTTGGATAAATCCTTCAACATCATTGGAAATACCAACTCTAAACTCATCATGCACCGTAAAAATCTTTGGTGCATCGTCAATAATAATTTGTTGCGCCTCTGCATACAGCTCTACTCTTCGATCGTCATCTTCTTCATATCTAGCTTCGTCTAACAGGTCATCTACTTCTGAATTGCTATAGAATGTACGGTTCCCTGAAGCCCCGTGCTCATCAGTATGATACAACGAGTACATCCCGTAATCGGCGTCTCCTGTAACTGTCGTCCAGCCGAGAACGACCATGTCGTGCTGACCATTCGCTGAATTATCGAGTAATGAACTCCACTCTTGTTGATCAAGAGAGATGTTAATATTAAATTCGCTCAACTGATCTTGAACAATCTCAGCCATTTGAATGCTTAGTGGGTTCGATTCATCCACGAGTAGCGATGCGTCAAATCCATCTTCATACCCAGCTGCATCTAACAATTCTTGGGCCTCTTCTGGGTCATACTCCAAAGGCGTCAACCCTTCACTATACCCAAATACGAGAGGGTTCAAAGGACCAATCGCTTCTGATCCATACCCTTCATAGATACCTTGAACGATCGTTGATTTATCCACTGCCATTGCAATCGCTCGGCGAACATCAGGATCATCAAATGGCTCCACTTCATTGTTCATCCCGATATAATCAAGACGTAAACTCTCAACAGTTGATACATCAGCGTTCTCAAGACTTTCAATTTGTGACATATTAATCGGCTCAATGTCATCAATAACGTGTGCTTCACCAGTCTCTAACTGACCAATCCGTGTCGATTGTTCTGGCACGACGCTGTACGTTGCGGTATCAAGGTAGGTTAACTCACCCCAATAGTCTTCATTTCTCGTGAGTACGACTTCATTGCCTTGATCCCAATTTTCTAACATAAATGGTCCCGTACCGACAGGCTCAAGGTCGAGGTTTCGCTCACCATTCGCTTCTTCCTCAATCGCTTGGGCACTGATCATTCCCCCGCCGTCATGGGCAAGGTTTGCTGCTAATGGCGCAAACGGGAATTCAGTTATAATTTGAACCGTATAGTCATCAACAATTTCAATCTCATCAATCATTTCATACATAAAATTCTTCGGTGAAGCCGTCTCTTCATCGAGTACACGCTCTAATGTCGCTTGAACAGACTCCGCATTAAACGGTGTGCCATCTGTAAACGTTACATCTTCACGTAAAGTAAACTCCCATGTGTATTCATCCAATTGTTCAAAGTCTTCAGCCAATTCAGGTTGAATTTCCATATTCTCATCATGATTGACGAGCTTTTCATAAATATTCGTTCGGATATGTGTAGAAGCCGTGTCATTCGAACCATGCGGATCAAGAGATACAGCATCACGGAATACAGCTATTTGCAAATTCCCACCTTGTTGTGCCTCTCCCGTTTCAGCAGTGTCATCCCCATTGTCATCGTCATCTGCTTCATCATCAGGATCATCTTCTGTTTCCTCAGTATCTGGGCCTTCTTCCACCGTGTCTTCATCAACAGGATCGCTTGAACATGCTGCCATCAAGCCTGCAAACGTTAAAACAGCAACACCACTAACAATTCCCCTTTTGAATTTTCTCACTTTTTATCCCCCTTATCGATCCTTGCAATAATATGATCAAGATCATTGTAGCTTTTTATCTCGTGATAGACAAGATGTTATTTTTTTCCTAGTTTAAATATACAGACAATGTATTCGAACTAGGAGCGATAAAGATCCGTTGAAGGAAAGAAATTCACAGGTTCTTGAGGTTGTAACTACATGAAGCCTCCGCTTCAAACACTCGTCTAAGAAACTCCACCACTTCTTTTAGTCTCAAAAGCCAACAAGCCGTCAGCACAAGTCATGCCATAGACCGTTCGGTTTATCTTCGGCTCCGAAGGTGTTGATGCTTGCTAGGATAAAGCAAAGTTGACGTTCGGTGTAGAAACGAATGTTCAGAGATGGACTAGCGTCTCTTAAGCTGTGGAGTTTCAAAGCGATCTAGATCGCCATTCACCTAGAAATCCCCAAAACTAAGGAGCTATCGCTGGTGCAGAAAGTCGTGAAAAATGATCTAGATAGTGTGAACTTTAGATTTTCCTGATTGGGTAGTGACCCCCCAAAAGTTAAAATTTATATTATGAGGCTGATTGGCTGGTTAAAGTTCGGTATTGTACCGGACTATGACCAGCCTAGACTCTGTCTTACGGCAAGGTCACTGAAAAATAACGTCTCACTCTCTAAGTTACTCGTTAACGCGAACAAGCAGGTCCGACCTATGACCTATGTGGGGATTTCAACTATATGGAGCGTTGCGATAGTACATTATCCCATCATAGAACCGTCTATGTGGGGTTATCGCCTTTCTATGTGGGAATTCCGGCTAAAAATGGTTCCTCCTTGAAGAAAATCCCATCATAGACAGGGTCTACGTGGGATTTTCTATTTATAGCAAACGAAACGTTGTTATACATTTTTCAATGAACCTCTGACGACCTGCGAGGCCTCGTCTCGTTCCTTTTTCACCGCATTTCGTTCCAATCAACGGTACTGAAGAGGCGACATTGTTGTGCTAGAGGAGCTTAATTGTGACACTGAACGGTGGTCATAGAAACGATTCATTGCTACGTCTACTGTGAACGATTAACATTGATCTTCAATGACGTTGAATTTTTGACGTTAACGGTTGGTTTACCATTGGCTTTTGAAGAAATTCTTTAGTTCAACTTATATAGATCGCCCAGTATTTGGTAAAAACCGACGTTTTCCCACGATCTAGATCTCCTAAAAATCCCAAATATTTCTATTCGTGACCTCTAAGGTTAAACATGATGACTTGCGCTCGGCCAACGCTAGAGCGTAAATCTCACATTCATAAAAACTTATGCCCAAACCTGCGATCACCGGCTATTGAATTTTAGCGTTCGGTATATAATTCCCATTCTCCATCTTCAATGATGACATACACTTCGCCATGTTCAGCGGTTCCAAACAAATCAATGCCTTTTTCGTGTATACGTTCGACCACTTCATCATGAGGATGACCGTACTCGTTGTCTGCACCAGCAGAATAGATCGCAACTTCAGGATCTACTGCATCTAAGAACGGGGCCGTGTTTGACGTCGATGAACCGTGATGCCCTGCATGAAAAATGTCGGCTTGTAGACGTTCTGGCTGTTCGAGCATTTGTTCTTCGGCGTCCTCTTCCGCATCACCTGTAAACAGCATCTTCACTCCTTCAACCTCCACGCGCATCGCAATAGAACCATCATTAAGATTTCCCGTCAGTTGATCAGGCCCTACAACTTCAATTTGGAATTGTCCAACGTTTGTATCATCCCCTGCGCGTGGTTCTTCATAATCCGCATCACTCTCAAGAATAGCGTCAACGATTCTTTCATACGTTAAAGATGTATGTTCTTCCCCACTCATCCACACTTCTGACACGTCATATTGATCCAAAATGACATCGGCATTACCGATATGGTCTGCATGAGGGTGTGTTAAAACTAAAAGATCAATCGTTCCAACCTCATCCTCTTCTAAGTACGAAAGAATGCGATCATCATCGTGTCTACCTGCATCGATAAGAATTGTAGTTTCACCATCACGGAGAAGTGTACTATCCCCTTGCCCTACGTCATAAAATACAATTTCTGCATGGTTCCACACACTTTCTCCACCTGGATCTCTTTCTGCGCCCCCGCTCTCTTCAAAATCACAGCCAACTAGGAGAAGGGTTAGGCATAACACAGGCACCCATTTGCCTAATCTGTTCATTTCATCGTTCCTTTCTGAGCTTTACAATTCCTTTAGAAGCTTTCGGAATTATACTACTGAAAATCCTATAAATACAAGTGTCTTTAGGAATGTTTGCGCTCTTATAAAACCGATGGCAAAATAGTAAAGAGTAAGAAAAACTGAGGAGGGCACCTATGTCACAAATTGAACAGCAATTAAAAGCCAATCGTGAACGTCATTTGCAAGAATTGAAAAACTACCTTGCCATCCCGAGTGTGAGTGCATTATCTGAGCATAAAGAGGATACAAGAAAAGCCGCGGAATGGACTGCCGAGCAACTGAAAACAATCGGTCTGGAGCACGTTGAGATTATGGAAACAAACGGTCATCCTGTCGTTTATGGGGATTGGCTCCATGCGAGTGATAAACCGACGGTACTCATTTATGGGCATTATGATGTTCAACCTGTCGACCCCCTTGAACTGTGGGAAACGCCCCCTTTTGAGGCGAGTATCCGTGATAACAAAATTTATGCACGCGGGGCTACAGATGATAAAGGGCAAACGTTTATGCACATTAAAGCGTTGGAGACATTGATGCATGTCAACGGTGAATTGCCAATCAATGTAAAAGTAATGATTGAAGGGGAAGAAGAAGTGGGCAGTCCGAATTTGGACGCGTTCGTGGATACGTACAAAGAAAAGCTCCAGTCTGACGTTCTCGTTATCTCTGACACGACGATGATTGAGAAAGGGAAACCGACGGTATGCTATGGCTTGCGTGGGCTTGCTGGGTTGCAAGTGGACCTAAAGGGAGCAAAAGGGGACCTTCACTCCGGCCTTTACGGCGGCGGTGTACAAAACCCTCTTCACGCATTAACGAAACTGCTTGCATCCATGCATGACGAAAAAGGGAAAATTACTGTGGATGGCTTTTATGATGGGGTTATCGCACTTACTGATGAAGAACGTCGCGCCTATGATGCGTTGAACTTCGATGAACTAGCCCTTACTAAAGAGCTCGACGTCCCTGAATTGTACGGTGAAGACGGGTACAGCTTCTTAGAGCGGACATGGGTACGACCCACGCTTGAAATGAATGGCATGCATGGTGGTTTTCAAGGAGAAGGCGTGAAAACTGTTCTGCCATCCGAAGCATCTGCCAAAATAAGTTGCCGTCTCGTTCCTGGACAAGACCCAGATGACATTTTGGAAAAGTTGTATGCGCATATTGAAGCACACACTCCAGCAGGTGTGACAGTAAAGACGACACCATTTGATAAAGGCAAGCCGTTTTTAACACCGTATGATCACCCGGCCATCCAAGCAGCAGGTGATGCGCTCGAGTCTGTCTACAATGAAAAAACGGCATACACACGCATGGGTGGATCCTTGCCGATTGCCGAAACCTTTAGTGAGATTCTAGATGTGCCGATTGTCTTGATGGGCTTCGGGCTTCCATCTGAGAATTTCCATGCCCCCAATGAACATTTTCACCTTGAAAACTTCGACCAAGGACTGCGCGCCATTTGTAATTATTATACACGTGTCGCCGACCTAGACTTAGACTGAAGGAACTTTTGTTCCTTCAGTTTTTTTATGTTCCCTCAGCAACTCGATTCGGTTTACGTTTATGAATATATTTTCCGAGTAGAATTCCAATCTCGTAAAGAATGATAAACGGAACGACGACGAGAATATCGGTCAAAAAGTCTGGTGGGGTGATGAGGACAGAAATACAGAACAGCACAAAGTAAGCGTATTTACGAATTTTCCCGAGGGAATAAGGATCGATGAGTCCAAACGATGTGAGCGCCATAATGATTAACGGAAGCTCAAACAAAAATCCAGCTGGAATGGTTGTCATGACTACGAAAGAAAAATATTCAGATGCGGTAATCATCATATCAAAGTGAAGCTCACCCAATTCGATTAAAAATGAAAAAGCAAGCGGATGGATGACGAAAAAACCAAATGCTAATCCAATGATAAAGCAAACAAATATCGCCGGTATGTAGTTAAAAAGAATACTTGCTTCTTTTTTGCTTAGCGCAGGTTTTACGAAATTCCAAGCTTCTAAAGCCAAGTACGGTGCAGAAAACCCTAGACCGAGCACACCTGCAAGTGTGAAGTAAAGTTTAATCGCATCTAGTGGCCCTAACATCACTAGATTTGCATCTCCAATGAGAACATCCATATAAAAACGCAGCAATATAAATAGACCAATAAATGCAATCGCGTACACAATTAAAGATCGGATAATGGCCCCTCTGAGCACGGTAATATGTTCTAAGGTAGGTTGTTTATCCATTTGTTCATTCGTCATCACGTCGGTATAGTCCCTCCTCTTTGCTAGTGTTCTTACTATCCCCAGCAATCCAAAAAACATACTTTAAAGGAATAGTTCACCAATGTTTGGCAAATGCTGAGAGAGAACTTACCTTTGAGGAGTGAAACGATGCCACCTGTAACGAGAAGTTTAGAACAAGAATTCGAAGTTGTTTTGCAACGACTCATTGCCAATGAACATAGCCTAGCTCTTTTGCGTTGGGACAGCTATATGTATGGATCTACGAAAGGTGCTCAAATGAGAGCAAACTTAATGGGTACATTAGCCGAAGATACGTACAGACATCTCACATCAGAGTCTGTAAAACAAGTCGTTGAACAATTAGATCCAAATGATTTACCTACTGGAATGTTGTCGAGTTTTACTTATATTCAAAAACAAGCACGTCGTTTAGAAAAGATTCCTTACGAGTGGTATACCAAATATGAAAAACACGCTGCCAAGGCGATGCAAATGTGGACAGAAGCACGAAAAGCAAACGACTTTTCCGTTTTCCGGCCGTTTTTTGACCGGCTGGTAGCATTGCAAATGGATTATGCCGATTACGCAGGCTTCGGAGATGATCGGTACGGTGCCATTTTAGATCTCCGAGAAGACGGTCTCACTTCTGAGCAAGTAGATGCGTGGTTCCAACAATTGCAAGAAGTCGTTTTACCACTACTCTCCCACGTGAAACAATCAAACAAACAACCGAAAACTGGCTTCCTATTCGAAGAGATCGAAATTGAAGAACAAATGGATGTTGCAAAATCTTTATTTGAACTTACAAACTTTGACTTTGAGAGTGGGCGCATCGATTCATCAATTCATCCTTTCTTCGTTCCATTATCACCAGAGGACGTACGCGTAGGCATTTCTGCTCCATCTGCAAAAGAGTTCAAGAAGATGATGAAAGAAACGCTTTATTCATGTGGACAAAGCTTGTTCGCGCAAACGAGCAATCACTTGCTACAAGCAGAAGTACCTGCCAGCATGCAACAAGCATACGGACTGCTGTTCTCCTCATTTATTAGCAAAAGCAAATCATTTTTTCTACAGTGCAAAGAGCACTTACCTGATGCCATTCACCGTTACTCTATTGATGAAATTCACGCTGGCATGAACGCTGTTGATTTCACTATCGTCAAAAATGATTCAAGCGAACTCATGGTGCCTCTGCATTTGCAAATTGGCTATGAACTAGAAAAAGCCATCATGAATGGGGAAATTGCCACACGTGACTTGCCTCACGTATGGGCAGATAAAGCAGGCGACTATTTGTCTCTTGCCACCCCACATGACCTCGGAGGTATTCTCCAAGAGTATCATTTCGCCACGGCTGACTTTGGGTCCCAAGCCGTTGAACTAAAGAGCTATCTACAAGCAGCCACCCTCTATCAAACCGTACAAAAAGAAGGGGACACCGATTCGTTGTCCGCAAAAGTTGACCGACTGCGGCAACTCATCGCAACACCACAAAAAGAGACATCGACTAAAGATTTTAGCGATTGGCTCTCTCTGACGTATACGTCAATCTACTAACTGGTAACTCCCACCCCGAAAGGAGTGGGGTTACTCGTTTTAAAAAAAGTAAATATGCCTCTCTGGATGCTTGTAGTCCGGACTACAAGTGCAACATCGGTGGCCCAAATACAGCGACCGTGTTTTCTATGCAGTCCAGACTATAAGGGCAACAACGGTGGTCAAAAAACGCCCACCGTGTTTTCTTGACACTCCAGAGCACAAGAGCGACACGGTTCATTTTTCTGACTACTTGGCCACGATGTATAGAAAGAAGTCCAAATGCCTCATAAATTCATTTAAGTGAATCAATTTCATAAGTCTTCCTCTTAAAAAAGCACAGATAAATCCTATCAGAATAAGGTTGCTCTCAAAAATTTAAGCGTGATGTTCGTTCATACGTTCCGTCAGGCGATCACAAGCAAGTTTTG